>NZ_JAENXS010000001.1:1327500-2059780 GCF_016612535.1 Bradyrhizobium diazoefficiens | reverse complement strand
ACGGCGTTGCCGACATCGTGTTCGCCAACGAGTCGGAGCTGCGCTCGCTGTACGAGACCTCCGACTTCGACACCGCGCTCAAGCAGTTGCGCAGCGACGTCAAGCTCGGCGTGGTCACCCGCAGCGAGAAGGGCTGCGTGGTGGTGACGCCGACGGACGCCGTCGCTGCTCCGGCCTCGCCGATCGCCCAACTGGTGGACACCACCGGCGCCGGCGATCTCTTCGCGGCCGGATTCCTGTACGGCCTCTCGCGCGATCTGTCGCACAAGCAGTGCGGCGAGCTCGGTGCACTTGCGGCGGCCGAAGTGATCCAGCACATCGGCGCGCGTCCGCAGGTGTCGCTGAAGGAGCTAGCCCAGCAGCGCGGGTTGACGGTTTAACTCCGCTCTCTCCTCGTCATTGCGAGCGACGCGAAGCAATCCAGTCTGCCTCCGCAGAAGGATTCTGGATTGCTTCGCTGCGCTCGCAATGACGGTGTGGGCTCACGCCGTCTTCGCCGCCTTCAGCCCCAGCCGCTGCTCGACTGCCTCGCGCATCACGAATTTCTGGATCTTGCCGGTCACGGTCATCGGAAATTCGTCGACGAACTCGACGTAGCGCGGGATCTTGTTGTGGGCGATCTGACCCTCGCAGAAGGCGCGCACCTCCTCGGCCGTCAGCGTCTCGCCGGACCTGACGCGGACCCAGGCGCAGAGCTCCTCGCCATAGCGGCTGTCCGCGACGCCAAAGATCTGCACGTCCTGGATCTTGGGGTGGCGGTACAAAAATTCCTCGATCTCGCGCGGATAGAGGTTCTCGCCGCCGCGGATCACCAGATCCTTGATGCGGCCGACGATGTTGCAATAGCCTTCGTCGTCGATGGTGGCGAGATCGCCTGTATGCATCCAGCCGTTGGCGTCGAGCACGTCGCCGGTCTTTTCCTTTTCCTCCCAATAGCCCAGCATGACGCTATAGCCGCGAGTGCAGAGCTCGCCGCGTTCGCCGCGCTTGACGATCCTGCCTTCGAGATCGACGACTTTCACTTCGACGTGCGGATGAATCCGCCCGACGGTGGAGACGCGCCGTTCGAGTGGGTCGTCCGTCGCGCTCTGGAAGCTGACCGGGCTGGTCTCGGTCATGCCGTAGGCGATGGTGACCTCGCGCATGTTCATCTCGGTGTTGACGCGCTTCATCACCTCGATCGGGCAGGGCGCTCCCGCCATGATGCCGGTGCGCAATGATTTCAGATTGAACGTCTTGAATTCGGGATGGTCGAGCTCCGCGATGAACATGGTCGGCACCCCGTACAGTGCGGTGCATTTCTCCTGCTCGATCGCGCGTAGCGTCGCGAGTGGATCAAAACCCTCGCCGGGATAGACCATGGTCGTGCCGAGCGTGACGGATGCGAGGTTGCCCATCACCATGCCGAAGCAATGGTAGAGCGGCACGGGGATGCAGATGCGATCCCGCTCGGTCAGGCGCATCGCGCGGCCGGTAAAATAGCCATTGTTGAGGATGTTGTGGTGGGTCAGCGTCACGCCTTTGGGCGAGCCCGTAGTGCCGCTGGTGAACTGGATGTTGACGGGATCGTCGAACTGAAGCGCCGCGCCGAGCGCAGCGAGTTGCTCGCGATGCTCGGCTCCGCCCATGCGCGCGACCTCCTCGAAGGCGATCGTGCCCGGTGCCGAAGGGCCGCCGATCTGGATCACCATCCGTAAGGCCGGCAGTCGCGCCGCCTGCAACTGTCCGGGCCTGGCGCTCGCGAGTTCGGGCAGCAGCGTGTTGAGCATCTCCACGTATTGGCTTGTCTTGAACGCGGTCGCGGTGACGATCGCGGCGCAGCCGACTTTCTTCAGCGCGAATTCCAATTCGCTGAGCCGATAGGCAGGATTGATCGTCACCAGGATCAGGCCGGCCTTGGCGGCGGCGAACTGAGTCAGTGTCCATTCCGGCCGGTTCAGCGACCAGATGCCGATCCGCTCACCGCGTTCGAGACCGAGCGCGAGAAATCCCGCGGCGAGCGCATCGACCCGCTCGGCGAATTCGCTCCATGTCCATCGCACGTCGTGGCTGGGCGAGACCAGCGCCTCGCGCTGGCCCCAGCGCCGCACCGCGTGGTCGAGGCTGCGGCCGATCGTGTCGCCGAGCAGCGGCGTGTCCGAGATGCCGCAAACGTAGCTGTCGGCTTTGTTCGCCAAGATCGTCTCCTTCGGCTCGGTCAACATGCATACGCGCCCCGAGGCGCTGGCCTTCGGGGCGCGAGAATACATCCAGCTGCGAGCAGGCGCGACAAGGCGTGCATCATACTAATAGCTAGGCCGCCTTCTTCCCGCTGCTCGCGTCGAGCCCGGCATAGACGCCACGCTCGAAGCCCGCGAACGCCTGCAGGCATTTCGCATCCGCGAACGGCAACAGCTGCATCAGGATCACGCCGGTGACGTCGCGCGCCGGGTCGATCCAATAATAGGTGTTGGCGAGGCCCGCCCAGGCGAGGCTGCCCGCGCTGCGGCCTTCCGCGGTCTTGGCGGTGTTGATCATGAAGCTGAGGCCCCACTTCTTCACCTGATCCGGATAGAGATCGACGTCGTTGGTATACATCGGCGCAGCCGTCGCCAGCTTGGTCATGTTTAGATCGCCCATCTGGTTCTGGCTCATCACGGCGATCGTCTCAGCCTTCAGCACCTGGTTGCCGTTGCCGCGGCCCTTGTTCAAGATCATCTGGGTAAACTTGATGTAGTCGCCCGCGGTCGAATAGAGGCCACCACCACCCATGTGGAATTCCGGATCCTGCTCGAGCTCGAACGGAATCGCGGCGAGCTGGCCATCCTCGCTGCGGGCATGCATGCCGACCAGGCGCTTGCGCATGTTGTCGGTAATCTTGAAGCCGGTGTCGGACATGCCGAGCGGACCAAAAAGATTGTCGCGCAGATAAGCATCGAGCCGCTTGCCGCTGACGGCTTCCACGGCCTTGCCGACGAAATCGATATTGGTGCCGTATTCCCAGCGCGTGCCGGGATCGGTCATAACAGGCGTCTTCAGCGCCGCATTCTGGCAGGTGGTAATGGCAGGCGTGCCGGTCTTTTCGAGATAGACCGCGAGATCGCCGTTCCACATGTTGTAGGCGAAGCCGGCGGTGTGGGTCATGAGCTGGCGCAACGTGATCGCGCTCTTCGCCGGCCGCAACTTCGGCTCGCCCTTGGCATCGAAGCCGTCCAGCACCTGCGGGTTGGCGAGATCGGGCAGCAGCGATCCGATCGGCGCATCCAGCGACAGCTTGCCTTGCTCGACCAGTTGCATCGCGCCGGCACCCGTCACCGCCTTCGTCATCGAGGCGATCCAGAATATGCTGTCACCAGTCATCGGATCGGGCTTGGAGAGATCGCGCTTGCCGAACGCGCCCTGATACAGCACGTCGTTACCGCTGGCGGCGATCGCAACGATTCCTGGAATCTCCCTGGCGCCGCTTGTCTTGCGCAGAGTCTCGTCGATCTGGGCTTTGCTTTGCATACGCGTTTCCTCCGGTTTGATTATTGTTGGAAGCGACCGATTGTCCTCCCGCGGGTCGCGTGCCGCAAGCGTGGCCACGTGCTTGCGTCGGTCGCGATGTCGTGACTTGACGGTCTGCGCGCCACGCAGGACGACTGAATTGCGACACTTCAGCGCAATCTGCGGTGGATGGCCGCACTTCGCGGTGACCGTAGATGGGCTCCGGCGATATGTTTCGAGTGTTTGAAGCACTTGAAACATTTCGTGCGTTGCGGCGTTCAGCTCTCGGCCCAATCGGCGGCTGACGCCAAGACTTTGACGTCAAGACTTTGACGCTAAGACTTGATGCAAATTTTGCGGTCCCGATCGGCCCGCAAGGGGACCTGAGATGATTTCGACCTGGAGCGAATGGAAGCGCTATCCCCGTGCCGGACGGGGCGAAAATCTGGAGGCGCCGATTTCGCCGGGTATCTACGAGGTCCGGATCGCCGGTACCGGCGCGCTCTATTCCTTCGGCGCTGTCGACAATCTGGCGCAGGCCTTGGCGCTTCTGCCGGTCGGCTCAAAATCCTGGTTCGGTCGCCGCGACACCTCCGACGCCCCCGATCTCGAATATCGCACCTGCGCGACCTCATCCAAGGCCGACGCCAAGGCGGCCGCCGAGCGCATGATCGGCCGGCGTGAGACCTATATGAGCGGCGCGGCGTAACCTTCCCGCTCCGAGTTTTGCTCCCAGCAGATGTGCGTTGCGGGGCGGTGCATTGCACGCCGGTTGCCCCTATATTCCGGGCGAACCTGAAAGCCCCCAGGGAGTAACGCCATGACCCCGACCGCCGCCGCTCGCGCCCAGCACGCCACCTCAACCCTGCGTGACCGGTTGAAGGACCCTTCGCTTCTGAAGGAGGCCTGCTACATCGACGGCACCTGGGTCGGCACGCCCGTTTTTGCCGTGAACAATCCCGCGACCGGTATCGAGATTGCAAAGGTCCCGCAGCTTGGGGCGGATGATACCACCAAGGCGGTCGAAGCCGCCCAGCGCGCCTTTCCGGCCTGGGCCAAGCACACCGCCAAGCAGCGCTCGAACATTTTGCGCAAATGGTTCGAGCTGATCACCGCCAACCGCGAGGACCTCGCGCTGATCCTGACCTCCGAGCAGGGCAAGCCGCTGTCGGAAGCGCTCGGCGAGGTCGACATCGGCGCCGCCTATATCGAATTCTTCGCGGAAGAGGCTCGCCGCGTCTATGGCGAGACGATCCCGACGCAGCGGCCCGATGCGCGGCTACTCGCGATCAAGCAGCCGATCGGGGTCTGCGGCGCCATCACGCCGTGGAATTTCCCGAACTCGATGATCACGCGCAAGGTGTCCCCGGCGCTGGCCGCGGGCTGCACCGTGGTGCTGAAGCCGGCCAACGAGACGCCGCTCTCGGCCCTCGCGCTGGCCGTGCTCGCCGAGAAGGCCGGCATCCCCAAGGGCGTGCTCAACATCATCACGGGTGACGCGCCGCCGATCGGCAAGGTGCTGTGCGAGCATCCGGCGGTGCGCTTCGTCGGCTTCACCGGCTCGACCGCCGTCGGCAAGATTCTCTACCAGCAGGCCTCGGTCGGCGTGAAGCGGCTCGGCCTCGAGCTCGGCGGCAACGCGCCGTTCGTGGTGTTCGACGATGCCGATATCGATGCCGCGGTCGAAGGCGCGATCGTCTCGAAATATCGCAACATGGGCCAGACCTGCGTCTGCGCCAACCGCATCTACGCCCAGGACAAGATCTACGACGAGTTCGTCAAGAAGCTGTCGGCGAAGGTCGCGGCGATGAAGATCGGCGACGGCACCGAGAGCGGCATCACACAGGGCCCGCTGATCAACATGAAAGCGATCGACAAGGTCGAGCGCCACATTGCGGATGCCGTCAAGCGCGGTGCCAAAATCGTCACCGGCGGCAAGCGCAGCGAGCTCGGTCGCTCCTTCTTCGAGCCGACGGTCCTCTCCGACGTCAAGCCGGACTCGCTGGTGTCGCAAGAGGAAACGTTCGGCCCGCTCGCCGCGGTGATCCGCTTCAAGGACGAAGCCGATGTGATTGCGATGTGCAACGCCTCGCCGTTTGGCCTGGCCTCCTACTTCTACTCCCGCGACCTCGGCCGCGTCTGGCGCGTCGCCGAAGCGCTGGAATCCGGCATGGTCGGCGTCAACACCGGCCTGATCACGACGGAAGTCGCGCCCTTCGGCGGCGTCAAGGAAAGTGGTCTCGGCCGCGAAGGCTCGCGTCACGGCATGGAAGAATATGTCGAAATCAAATACGTGATGATGGCTGGGGTGTAGGCCGAGTTGTCTCCACGCCGTCATGGCTGGGCTTGACCCGGCCATCCACGTCGTAGCTCCGCTGCACAGAGAACGTGGATGCCCGGGACAAGCCCGGGCATGACGACCTTCTGAATGCGTTCCCGGATTTCGCTTCGCTCCATCCAGGCTACGAGCGCTCTCAGCGCCGCAGCACCGAGATCGTCCGGTTCGCAAACGTCAGCCGTTCAGCCATGACTGACACGAAATAGGTCAGGAGCTTGTGGCTGAGCGCGGGGGTCTCTTCCTTGATTTCATCGAACTGCAGCGTGTTCAACACGTAGAGCACGCTGTCGACCTCGGCCTGGATCGTCGCGCTGCGCGGGGTCTGTGACACCAGGCCCATCTCGCCGATCGTGGTGTAGCGCCCCAGGCTGCGCACGCGCGTGGTGCGGTCGTCTTCGGCGGGAATCATGATGCCGACGCGGCCGTCGAGGATGAAGTGCATGGAATCGGCGGGATCGCCGGCCTGCACGATGATGTCGCCGGCCTCGACCTCGAGGCGCTGGCAGCGGCGGATCAGCTCGTCGGCGTCGTCCTCGCTGTCGAGAATTCCCGTGAACCAGTCGCGCAGGCTGGCCTGTTCCTGTGCCAGTCCCTGATGCTGCGAGATCAGCTCGTTCTCGCACCATTCCAGCGCCCGATCGAGTTCGGGAACAATGGTGACGCCTTCGCCGATGAAGTCACTGGAGCGCAGCACCTTTTCGGCCCCAGCCGACAGGTGCACCAGAATCAGCTCGACGCCGAGATCGGCTGCGCTGCGCTTGATCTGCGCAAAGCTGTAGGCGGCCGAGGAATCGACGCCGGTGACGAGCTTGAAATCGAACAGCAAATAGCGGCACTCCGGGCGTTCCTGGAGCAGTTGCTTGACGTGCTGGTAGAGCCGGTTGGCGGAGCCGAAGAACAGATAGCTCTGGAGATTGAGGCCCTGGATCTTGCCGCCATGGGCCAGCAGCACCTCCTGGTCGTCGCGCGAGCGGTCGAGCGAGGAGCGATATTCGGAGCCGTCAAAACTGTACTTGATCGATTCGACCCGCGCCGCGCTGAACGCGAACGTCGCGCAGCCGATGATCACGCCGATCAGGATGCCCGGCACGAAACCCCAGACGACGATGATCGCGATAATGGCGAGCAGCGACAGATATTCGAGTTTCGAAAGCCGCTTGCGCGATTCGATGATCCATTTGTGCAGCTGGTCGGCGCCGAGATAGAGCAGCAGGCCGCCGAGCACGAATTTCGGCATGAAGCCAAGCAGCTCGGGCGCGAGCGCGAGCATCAGCAGCGAGACGGCCGCGACCGTAAAGCCGGACAGGCGTCCGCGGCCGCCAGTGCTGAAATTGAGGACCGAGCGGCTGACTGAAATGCAGCCGGCATAGCCGGCCAGCATGCCGGTGAGGATGTTCGCGGCGCCGGTGACGTTCAGTTCGCGCTCCAGATTGGCCTCGCGATGCATGGCGACCTCGATCCCCGTGGTGCTGAACAGCGTGCTGGAGGCCGTGACGAAGATGACGGCGACGACGTTGCCGAGCAGGTCCGGGACGGCGGACCAGGGATAGCGGACGAGATCGTCGGTGTGCCAGGGCAGCATGAAGGCTGCTGGCGGCGGAGGCTGGAAGGTCCAGCCCATGGCGCGTGCTTCCTCTGGCGAAATGCCGGCGATCCAGAACGCCAGATGTGCCGTCAGCATGCCGCCGACCAGGATGATCGGCAATCCGAATGGACTGCGCGAACGGTGCCAGGTCAGATACAGCACCAGCGCCATCGCGCAGGCGGCGCCGAGTTCCGACAGCGTCATGCCGTTGGTGAAGCGCAGCAGTGTTGCGAATTGCACCGGATAATCGGTGATCACCCGGATCGCGCCCATGACGATCAGGAGCCCGGTGGCGCCGAGGAAGCCGCCGACCACGGGATAGGGCACGTAGCGGATGGCGCGGCCCATCCGCGTCAGGCCCAGCCCGCACAGCACGACCCCGGTGAGCACGGTCGACAGGCCGAGCGTGATCAGGACCGGCGCGAGCAGGGGAGCCGACTGATTGGCCGCTTCGATATGCTCGACCAGCGAGGCCGCCAGAATTCCGGTCACGGCGGCGGTCGAGCTGTCGGGGGCGGCGATGGCAAAAGGCAGGGAGCTGCCGAGCCCGATCACGGCGGCGAGCACCGCCGAGCTGATGAAGGTCGCGGCGATGCCGTAGGACAGGTAGGGCGAGAGCGGGCCGGCGAAGATCAGCAGCGCATAGGACAGCCCGAACGTCACGGTGAGGATGCTCGCCGCTCCTCCCCCCAGCATATCATTCAGCGCACGTTTGACGGATGGATTGACCGTGGTGACCGGATCGAAGCCAATTGCAGGATCTGTCACGCCGTGACACTCGCTCATGAAAATTCCTGTCCGGAGAGGTAGACGACTGCGAGCCTAGCGCAACAGGATTCTTGCAAGTATGAAGTATCTGACAGTTCCGCGGCGCGCCGCGTGTGAACGGTCAATCATATGGTTGACGGAAAAGCCGAAATCCGTACCGCACACTCGCTGTCGTCCCGGCGAAGGCCGGGACCCATAACCACAGGGAGTAATTTGGTGAAGATTGGTGGTTCGGGATTAACACCGCTCGCGATCGATAGACCTCGCGGTATGGGTCCCGGCCTTCGCCGGGACGACGGTAAAGAGCTAAATCTTCAGCTCTTTCCCTGTCACCCGTCGATACGCTTCCAGATACCGCTTGCTGGTCGCATCCACGACGCTGGCGGGCAGTGGCGGCGGCGGGGCGTCGCCGTTCCAGCGGCCGGCGCGGCGCTCGACGTCGAGATAATCGCGCAAGGGCTGCTTGTCGAAGCTCGCCTGCGGCTGGCCGGGCCTGTAGGCATCGACGGCCCAGAAGCGCGACGAATCCGGCGTCATCACCTCGTCGATCAGGATGATGCGGCCGTCCTTGTCGCGGCCGAACTCGAACTTGGTGTCGGCGATGATGATGCCCTGCTCGCGCGCCAGCTCCTCGCCGAGTGTATAGATCGCGCGGGTCATGCTCTCGAGCGTATAGGCTGTCTCGTCACCGACCACGTCCCGCATCTTCGCGATCGTGATGTTCTCGTCATGGCCGGTCTCGGCCTTGGTCGCCGGGCTGAAGATCGAAGGCTCCAGCTTCTCGCTCTCGACGAGGCCGGCCTTCAGCCGCTCGCCGGCGAGCGTGCCGCTTGCCGCATATTCCTTCCAGGCCGAACCGGAGAGGTAGCCGCGGATCACGCATTCGATCGGAAATACGGTGGTGTGGCGGCACAGCATGGCGCGGCCGAGGATCTCGGCACGATGCGGCTTCAGCACGGGCACGGCCGCGATGATCTCGTCGGTATCGGCGCTGATCATGTGATGCGGCACGACGCCTTCGAGCTCGCCAAACCAGAACGCGCTGATCTGGGTCAGCACCGCGCCCTTCATCGGGATGGTCTCGCCCATCACGACATCGAAGGCGCTGATGCGGTCGGTGGTCAGCAGCAGCAGGCGGTCGTCGTCGACGGCGTAGATATCGCGCACCTTGCCACGTCCGATCTTGGGCAGCGGCAGGTCGCTGGAGAGCATGGGGGTCATCGCAAAGCTTTCGCAGACTTGGCTTTCGCAGAATTGGCTTTCAGGCAGGAAATCCGGCCGCGCCGGACAGCACGGCCGGAAGTCGGATTAGCCTATTCCGGCAGCGGAATGAACTCATGTTCCTGCGGAACCGCGGCAAAGCGGCCGGTTTTCCAGTCCTGCTTGGCCTGTTCGATCCGCTCCTTGCTGGAGGAGACGAAATTCCACCAGATGTGGCGCGGGCCCTCCAGCGCATCGCCGCCGAGAAACATCATGCGCGTGGGTCTGAGCGCCTTCACGGTGATGCGGTCGCCGGGGCGGAAGATCAGCAGCCGCGGCCCCTCATAGTGCTCGCCCGCGATCTCGACCTCGCCATCGACGACGTAGATCGCGCGTTCCTCGTGGTCGGGGTCGAGCGGCACGCTGGCGCCCGCCACCGCCGTGACCTCGGTGTAGAACCAGGGCGACACCATCGTCACAGGCGAGGTGATGCCGAAGGCCGAGCCTGCGATCACCCGCGCAGTAAAATCGCGCTCTGAAATCATCGGCAGGTCACCCGCGCCGTAGTGCTGGAACGACGGCTCGATCTCTTCGGAGCCAGCCGGCAGCGCGATCCAGCTTTGCAGGCCGAGCATCTGCTGGCCGGAGGCGCGCTGCGCATCCGGCGTGCGCTCGGAATGCGCGATGCCGCGGCCCGCGGTCATCAAATTCATCGCGCCGGGCGCGATCTCCTGCACGTTGCCCTCGCTATCGCGATGCATGATGGACCCGTCGAAGAGATAGGTGACGGTGGCGAGACCGATATGCGGATGCGGCCGCACGTCCATGCCCTTACCGGAGACAAACTGCACCGGTCCGAAATGATCGAAGAAGATGAAGGGTCCGACCATCTGCCGCTTGCCATGCGGCAGCGCGCGCCGCACCGCGAAGCCATCGCCGAGATCGCGGGTCCGCGGCACAATGACGAGATCGAGCGCATCGCAGGACATGGGATCGCCGAGCACGGGATCGTTGGAGGGTTGCCAGCTCATGGTGGACTCCTATTTCTTGCTGGTATGATCGTAGCAGAACAATCATGGGAACGGGAGGAGACCGATGATTCCGCCACTCAAGCCTGGTGCCAGGCTGCTTGAGGTGTCCGGCCCCAGGATCGAGACGGAACGCCTGATCCTGCGCCCGTGGCACGCAAGCGACATCGCGCCGAATAGCGCGATGTTGGGCCACCCCGGCACGGCGCGTTTCATTACAGTGGACGGCAGGCCGGTCACCACCGAGATCGCCGGCTGGCGCAACGCGGCCGTGATGACCGGGCACTGGGCGCTCCACGGCTTCGGCATGTTCGTGGTGGAGGAAAAGTCGAGCGGCAACTATGTCGGGCGCGTCGGCCCGTGGTGTCCGCCAGGCTGGCCCGGTTTCGAGGTCGGCTGGGGGATCGCACCCGAATTTCGCGGCAAGGGCTATGCCGTGGAGGCGGCACGGGCGGCGATCGACTGGTCGTTCGCGGCGTTCGAGATCGACCGGATCATCCACTGTATCGACCGCGAGAACGTTGCCTCGCAAGGCGTGGCGCGGCGGCTCGGCGCCCGAAAGGATGGCGAGATCGACCTGTTCGGCCATGTCGGGGATGAGTGGGTGACCGAACGCGCCGTGTGGATGCAATCGCAAAATTGAACGGGAATGCGATCTGAATTAGAAGATATCCATGTCGCTTGCTTCGATCGATCTCGCCTTTCGTTCCGCGACCGTAGCTTTGCTGCTGATGCTGGCGGCCTCGCTGTTGCGCGACTTCCGCCATAGCGTGGCGGGACGCCTCACCATTGCGCTGGCGCTGGGGACGATCGCGCACGCCGCCACCTCGGAGATCGGCTCGACCGCGCCGGTCTCGATATGGCATGCGCCGCTGATCGCGCTGTCGACCGGCGATGCCGTGGTGCTGTGGCTGTTTACGCGCGCGTTGCTCGACGATTCATTCGTGCCGCGCTGGTGGCACGCGCTGATCTGGGCGGCGGTCTTGGCCTACAGCTTTGTCAGTTGCCTGTGGATCGCGCCGGCGGTCCACGGCCGTCCGGCTATTATCGCGGTCAATCTGCTGGCGCTTTGCTTTATCGTGCTGGCGATAGTCCAGACCATGACCTCCTGGTCGGCCGATCTGGTCGAGCGCCGGCGTAACTTGCGGGTTTTCATCGTCTGTGCAGCCTTGCTCTATGGCGGCGTCAATGTGGTGCTGCAGATCTCGATATGGGGCAGGGATGACGCTGGGATCGCCAATGTCGCGAATGCGGTCATTCTCGCCGGTCTCGTCGCCGCGATCTGCTATGCGATGATGCAGGTGAATGCCGCGGATTTGTTTCCGGCGCCCGTCGAAGCCGCAGCAAACCTTGCCGCCCCGGCCGCAATTGCCCGGGATTCCGGCGCGGATCAGAAACTGGTCGATGCGCTGATGCGGCTGATGGCTGACGAGCGCATCTATCGCCACGACAACATCAGCATCGGCACGCTCGCCACAAAGCTCGGAATTCCGGAATACCGGCTGCGGCGGCTGATCAACCAGCGGCTCGGCTACCGCAACTTCAATGTCTTTCTCAACAACCACCGGATCGAGGAAGCCAAAGCGGCCTTGGCCGATCCGTCGCAGGCCGAGGTTCCCGTCATCACCATCGCGATGGATGCCGGCTTCCAGTCGCTCGGCCCGTTCAACCGTGCCTTCAAGGCCACCACCGGCGTGACGCCGACGGAGTATCGACGGCTCAAGGCCGATGCGGCCTAGATTTTTAGGCTGTTGAAATCACAAGATAATTTTGGAATCGGCGAGCCCCGATCGGTTTCGACGAGGCGATTTCCAAATCCGGCGAGCGCGCATCGCCCGCGTCCGGCTTCCTCTCGGCACACGCCTCGAAGCCGGAGAAAGCCCGTGACCCGCCGCCGCAAGATCCTCCTCCTCACCACCACCATCGCCTGCGCCGGTCTCGCGCTCGGCGTCGCGCGAGCCCGCGATGTGCCGAAGGTTGCGACCGGATTCATCGCCGACACGATCTGCGCCGAGACGTTCGTCTCCGGCCTCGATCCCAAGCGGAACCTTGCCGAGACCACCGATGCGATGCCGGGCGTGGGTCTGCTGACCTGGGCGATGGATTTTCAGGTCGATCGCGTCCACAAGGATGTCACGGTGACGCTGTTCGGCATCGGCCGCAGCCATGCCGTCTATCGCGAGGGGCTCGGCTGTACCCTCGAGCACGGCCGGGGGATCGCCGACGTCGCGTTGCCGCCTGACGACAAGCAGGTCGCCTTGCTGCCCGAGATCGCCGGTCCGGAACTCGTGCCGCCGCAAAGCGAGGGACTATCCGCCGCGCTCGACCGTGCCTTCACCGAGCCCGCGCAGCCGCCCTATCGCCGCACCCGCGCGATCGTCGTCATGAAGGCCGGCCGCATCATCGCCGAGCGCTATGCCGATGGCATCGGGCCGGAGACGCAGCTGCTCGGCTTCTCCATGACGAAGTCGGTAATGTCGGCGCTGACAGGCATTCTCGTGCGCCAGGGCAAGCTCAAGCTTGATGGGCCGGCGCCGGTTGCCGCCTGGCAAAATCCTGATGATCCGCATCATGCCATCACCATCGATCAGTTGCTGCGTCACACCGCAGGCATTGCGCTTGGAAGCTCGTTGCAGGCCTCGCTCGGCTCCGCGCTCGAGCCGGTCAATGCCATGAAGTTTGCCGAGGACGACATGGCCACCTATGCCGAAACCGTGCCGCTCGCGACCGCGCCGGGCACGGTCTGGAATTATCACGACGGCAACACGATCATCCTCGCGCATCTGATCCGCAACGCCGCCGGCGGCAAGCCGGCCGATGCGCTCGCCTTCGCGCGCCGCGAATTGTTCGCGCCGCTCGGCATGCGCCACGTCACGCTCCAGCTCGACGGCGCCGGCACGATCGAGGGCGCCAGCAACATGCTCGCATCCGCGCGCGACTGGGCGCGCTTCGGCCAGCTCTATCTCGATGATGGTGTCGCCGGTGGCAAGCGCATCCTGCCCGAAGGCTGGGTCAATTATTCCGCGACCGCGACGCCGAATGCGTGGGTCGGCATCGGTGCCGGCTTCTGGACCAATCAGGGCGACAGTTTTGGCGCGAAGTTTCGCGTGGAGCACGGCTGGCCGCGCGACGCCTTCTTCGCCAAGGGCACGATCGGGCAGTACGCGATCGTGATTCCGTCGGAACGCCTCGTGATCGTGCGCCTCGGCCGCTCGCCAAACGCGCCGCCGCAAGCGGATGGCGTATTCGACCTCGTACGCGATGTCGTTGCGACAACGCGCGAGAAAGGGAAGCTGGCGGGGGTAAATTAGGCGGCTACTGCCGACCCAGCTCCGTCGCCTTCGCCACGCGATCGAACCGCTCCAGCGTCATGATCGCATCTGCGAACTTGTCGGCCCGTGCATTCAGCACGGGCCGCGCCAGCGTCAGGAATTTCTGCTGCATCGCCTGCGCATCCGGGAACGAGGCCGGTTCGCCGGAGGGATCGGCGTAGAGCCGCTCGTGCACGCCATCGTCGGTGGTGATGCTGACGCGCGCGCCGAACGGATGGGTGCGGCCGACCTCCAGCTGGTCGTCCTGGACCACGTCGAACTTGTCGGCGAGCGCGTCGATCGCGGCATCGCCGAGACGGTTGTAATCGTCCCAGCCGAATGAGCCCTGGTCGAGCGCGAGCGCGCCGGTGAAGAACATCGAGAACTGGCCGCCAACGATCGAGGTGGGATGCCGCTTGGTGGCGGCATCGCCGGTCAGCGTAATGCCGTTGCGATGCAGACCGATCTCGACGCGCTTGACCTGGTCGGGCGTCAGATTGTGCTCGCGCCGCATCGCGATCAGCGCGTCGATCGCGGCGTGGGTGTAGCGGCAGCTCGGATACGGCTTCACGCCGATCTTCATGGTCTCATAGGTCTTGCCGAGCCCGGCGACGGCCTTATCGGGATGCGCATCGTCGGTGTAGCCGGCGAGCAGCCCATGCTTGCCTTCGACCGATTCTGTTGCGCCGACGAAATCGTTGCGCGCGAGCGTCGCGGCGATCACGCCGTTCATGGCGGCGGCACCGACCTGGTAGCGCTTGTTCCAGGCGCCGTTCATCAAAAATTGCAGCGAGCCCGCCGCCTGGCTGCCGGCGACGCCGAAGGCGGCGATGATCTGTGTTTCGGACAGACCGAACAGTTTGGCGGCCGCCGCCGCGGCACCATAGGTGCCGGCGGTCGCGGTCGGGTGGAAGCCGCGCGCATAATGCGAGGTCGGGTCGAGCGCATTGCCGAGCCGGCAGCAGACCTCATAGCCGGCGACGATCGCCGTCAGCACGTCGCGGCCGGAGGCGCCGACCATCTCGCCGACAGCGAAGGCAGCCGGAACCACCGGCGCGCTCGGATGCAGCGAGGAATCCGCATGCGTATCGTCGAAATCGAGGGAATGGCCGAACGCGCCGTTGAGCAGCGCCGCCACCGCCGGCGTCCAGGTCTTGGCATCGCCGAACACGGTGGAGCAGCCCTTGGTGTCGAGCGCCAGCGCTTCCAGCATCTTCAGGATCGAGGGGGTGGATTCCGCTTCGCTGCGGGCGCGGATGGCGCTGCCGAGGAAATCCAAGGTCAGCACCTTGGCGCGATCCAGCACCTCCGCTGGAATATCGGCGAATTTCAGGTTGGCGACGTAGGCGGCCAGCGTTGCGGTTTCGTGAGCCATCGTGTTTCCTCGTTTTGGCCGGCAAGTTAGGCGGGCTGATTTTCCCTTTCAAGCAGCCTTGGGGCGGTGGGCATCAGCTATGCTTTTGATCGGTTGGCGCGAATTGGACCGGGACTTTTGACGATGGCACTCGCAAGACAGCTGTTCGACCGGGTCTGGTCGCGAAAAACGCAATTGGGGCTTGCGGTTCGGGTCACGGTGGCGGCCACCGCGGCTTATGCACTTGCCACCGCTCTGCATTTGTTGCTGCCGCTCTGGGCCGTCCTCACCTCCATCATCGTGACCCAGATGAGCGTCGGACGCTCGCTGAAGGCGACGCGCGACTACATGCTCGGCACGATAGGCGGCGCGGTGTATGGTGGCGCTATCGCAATCCTGATCCCCTATTCCGGCGAACTGGGCCTTCTGGGCTTGCTGGTGCTGGCCGTCGCGCCGCTTGCCTTTGTCGCGGCAATCTATCCGAACCTGAGCTCTGCAACGGTGACGGCCGTGATCGTGCTCGTGCTTCCGACCATGCATCATGCCGATCCCATGGCCTCGGCGATCGACCGCGTCAGCGAGGTTTCGGTCGGCGCCATCACCGGACTGCTGGTCTCTTTCCTGGTGCTGCCCTCGCGCGCGGTGCGGCAGATCCGCGCCAGCGCGGCGAAGCTGCTCGAGCTGATTGCCGAGGCTTTTACGGAGCTGCTCGCGGGCCTCACGCGCGGTCGCGACAACGACGCGCTGCATCGGATTCAGGACGGCATCGGCACTGCCATGGTCGGGATGAATGCGATCGGCGCCGAGGCTGAGCGCGAGCGTTCGGCACGGCTGTCGGGTGGCCCCGACACCGGGCCGCTGCTGCGCACGATTCTGCGGCTGCGCCACGACGTCGTGATGATCGGCCGCGCCACCGTGGTGCCGCTGCCGGTCGAAGTGCAGGTCAGGCTTGCCGCGCCGCTGGCCGAAGTCAGCGCGGCGATCGTCCGCTTCCTGAAATCGGCGGCCGAAGCCATCCGTGAGGGCGCCGGCGCGCCACCGATCCATCCGGTGCACGTCGCGCTCCAGCATTACGCCGAGGCGGTCGCGGCCGTGCGTCAGGATGGGCTGATCCGCGGCCACGCGAGCGACACCGCGGAACGCTTCTTCGCGCTCGGCTTTTCGCTGGAGCAGATGCACCAGAATCTCTGCGATCTCGATCGCGTCGTCGGCGAATGGTCGGAGGCCACAGCCGACAAGTCTGCGCGCGTGGCGGAGTAACGCAGGGGCGTGTACTCGGATGAGCCGGCGTCCGACAGCACGTCGCACACGTTCGGCAACGTCCAGCGCCCGCAAGGGAGTGAAACGACTTCAACAAAGGTGAGATCATGCTAGGGAACGCGAAGGTGGCAACCCGGCTTCCGGCCAAAGACCTGAACCGCGCGCGAGCGTTTTACTCCGAGAAACTCGGGCTCGAGCCGGTTGAAGAGCGTGCGGGCGGACTCCGCTATGTCTGCGCCGGCGGCGAGTTTGCGCTATTCCTCTCAGCCGGAATGCAATCCGGGACGCACACGCAGATGGGTTGGGAGGTCGAGGACATCGAGGCAACCGTGCGCGAGCTTCGCGCCCGGGGAGTCAAGTTCGAGGAGTACGATCTGCCCGGCTTGAAGACCGTCGACGGAATTGCGGACATTACCGGGAATTATCCCAGCAAAGGAATTGGTGAGCGAGGCGTCTGGTTCCGCGATAGCGAAGGCAACTTGCTGGGGATCGGGCAGCCGGTGCGGACTTGACGGGCGGTCGCGTCGCCAGTCAGGAATTCATGCTCGTCATCGCGCCGGCTCCGCGATGTCTCCCATCATGCTGCGGGCCACGAGCTTGTGGAACGGTACGATCAGCGTGAGATAGGCGCGCCCGAGCAGATTGTTGGTCCGCACCAACGTCGTCAATGTCACCCGCCGGTTCGCCGCGTCGCCGGCGACGTCGACCACGACGCGGAAATCGAGATGGTAGTCGTCAAAACCGGCGATCAGCCGTTCCGGTGTTTCGCTCAGCACTGGAAACAGGCCGATCATCCCGTGCGGAGCCGGAGCACCTTCGCCCGATGTCTTCAGCCCGAAGGGTTTCACCAGGATGTTGCGCAAGCGCGTCAGCGCATCGATCCAGCGCGGCCCGTGCAGCATCATTCGGGTGCAGGCCTCGCGGGCACTCAATTGCGTCGTGCCGACCTTCACACGAAACGCGTCGATGAACTGGGCACCTGATAGCACGGTGCCGGCATCGACATCGGGGGTGACTTCGCGAACGGGTCCTGTCATCCCGCCAGTCTGCGCGTCAGCATGCGGAAGCGCAAGATCAAGAGTCCGGCATAGACGAACGATCCGATCGACAGCCCGATCCAGACGCCGACCGCGCCGAGATGGGCGTGGAAGGCCAGCGCCCAGGCGATCGGAAAGCCGACGCACCAATAGCCGATGGCGGCGAACACCAGCGTCATCCTTGTGTCATTGATGCCGCGCAGCGCGCCGCCCATGATGGTCTGCAGCGCATCGGCGATGAAGAAGGTCGCGCCGACCAGGAGAAGTGTTGCGGTCAGCTCGACGGTGGATGCGTTGGCCTCGGTGCTGCCGAAGAACAGCCGGCCCAGCTCATAGCGGCCGAGAATGATGGCGATGGTCAGGCCCGAGACGAACGCGACCCCGAGCACCGCTGCGACGAGGCCCGCGCGCCGGATGCCGGCCGGCTCGTTGCGGCCAAAAGCGTGGCCGACCCGCACCGTCGCGGCCATGCCGATGCCGAGCGGGACCATGAACAGGACGGCCGTCACCTGGAGCGCGATCTGGTGCGCGGCCAGCGCGGTGGTCGAGATCAGCCCCATCAACAGCGCGGCCGAGGAGAACAGGCCGTATTCCATCAGCATCGCAAACGAGATCGGTGCGCCGAGCCCGACGAGCTCACGCAGCAGCGGCCAGTCGATCCGCCAGAGATAAGCGAGCGGGCGATAGCCGGCAAACGGCTTTCGCCATGCGACGATTGCGAGCGCGGCGACGAAGGTGCCGAGATTGACCAGCGTGGTCGCAAGCCCCGCGCCGAGCAGTCCAAGCTCGGGCAGGCCGAACAGGCCGTGGATCAGCGCATAGACCAAAGCGGCGTTGGCGGGGATCGCGGCAAGCGTGATCCACAGCGGCGATTGCGGCCGGTTCATCGCGCTCATCAGGCCGCGCAGCGCGACGAAGCCGAGCGCCGGCGCAATGCCCCAGGCAAGCCCGTTCAGATAGTGCTGAGCCAGCTGCGCCGAATGCGGCGCCTGCCCGAGCGTCAGCAAAATATGCTCGCCATAGAGCGGCGAGGCCATCATCGGCAGCGAAATCACGAGCGCGACCCACAGGCCGACGTGCAAGGTCCGTCGCATCCGCCCGACATCGCCGGCGCCGAACGCCTGCGCGGCCAGCGGCGATACCGCGACGACCAGCCCGAGCCCGAAGGTGAAGCTGACGAAGTAAACGGTGTGCGCAAGTGCCGCAGCCGCGACCGCATCCTCGCCGAGCCGGCCGATCAGGGCGAGATCGGTCGTCATCATCGCCATCTGCCCGAGCTGCGTCAGCATCATCGGCACGGCCAGCCGCAACGTCTCGACGAACTCTTGCGCGAGATGGTTGGCGTGCACGCCGTGTTGCGGTGGCGAATGAGGTTCGACGCTGTCGAGCATGGCTGGTCAATAGCACGGCCACACGTCGAAAACATGGCCCGGCTGTTCTCCCTCTCCTGTTCTTACGGGGAGAGGGTTGGGATGAGGGGCTTTCTCTGCAATCACGGTGAGAGTTGGACTCGCGGAGAGTCCCCCTCACCCGGAATCCGCGCTAGCGCGCGTATTCCGGCCTCTCCCCGCAAGCGAGGCGAGGCGAAGAAAAAACCCTCAGCCCTTCCGTTCCGGCACGCGCCGGATCTTCGCGCCGAGCGCGTTCAGCCTTTCGTCGATGCGTTCATAGCCGCGCTCGATCTGGTCGGCGTTGTTGATGGTGGAGGTGCCTTCGGCGCAGACGGCGGCGAGCAGCATAGCCATGCCGGCGCGGATGTCGGGCGAGATCATCGATGCGCCGCGGAGCCGGCTCGGGCCTGCGATGATGGCGCGATGCGGATCGCACAGCACGATGCGCGCGCCCATCCCGATCAGCTTGTCGACGAAGAACATCCGCGATTCGAACATCTTCTCGAACATCAGGATCACGCCTTCGCATTGCGTGGCGGTGACGATCGCGATCGACATCAGATCGGCCGGGAAGGCCGGCCAGGGCTGGTCCTCCAGCTTCGGCACGTGGCCGCCGAAATCGTCCTGGATCTTCAGCGTCTGGTTCGACGGCACGATGAGGTCGTCGCCCTCGACGCGGCAGACGATGCCGAGCCGCTCGAACCCCATGCGGATCGAGCGCAGATGCTCGACGCCGGCGCGGACGATGCGCAGCGGCGAGCGCGTCACGGCGGCAAGCCCGATCAGCGAGCCGACCTCGATATGGTCGGGCTGAATCCTGTAGGTTGCTTCCCCCAGCATCGCCGGCCCATGCACGATCATGGTGTTGGTGCCGATGCCCTCGATCTTCGCGCCGAGCGCGACCAGGAAGTTGGCGAGGTCCTGCACATGCGGCTCGGACGCCGCGTTGCGCAAGAACGTCGTGCCTTCGGCGGCGACGGCCGCGACCAGCGCGTTCTCGGTCGCGGTGACGCTCGGCTCGTCCAGGAACACGTCGGCGCCGGCGAGCTTTGCTGCGCGGAATTCGAGCCGGTCGGTCGCAGTGACCTTGGCCCCTAACTGCTCCAGCGCCAGCATATGCGTGTCGAGGCGGCGCCGGCCGATGACGTCGCCGCCAGGCGGCGGCAGCATCACCTCGCCGCAGCGGGCGAGCAGGGGGCCGGCGAGCAGGATCGAGGCACGGATGCGGACGCAGAGCTCAGGGTCCAGATCGGCGGCGCGGATGCTCTTGGCGTGGATGTGAAGCGTGTTGCGGGCGGTCCATTCGGCCGCGGCGCCGACCGAGCGGATCAGTTCGACCAGTGTCTCGGTGTCGCGGATCCGCGGCACATTCTCCAATGTCACTGGATGCTCGGTGAGCAGCGCGGCCGCGATGATCGGCAGCGCCGAATTCTTGTTGCCGGCCGGCTCGATCGAGCCCGAGAGCCGGTGACCGCCCTCGACGATATACTGAATGGGGGCCACTGAGATCTCTCGGTCCTGTTTCGGTTGAGGCGGGCTGCTTTGAGCAGAAACTACCGAGAATCGATCGCGGTAGCAATTCAGGCTTGATGGTCGCCGCGAAGGAGGTGGGCTCCCTCTCCCGCTAGCGGGAGAGGTGCAGCGAGAGCGTGGTTAGCAGACGTGATCTAACGCTATTTCGCCTCAGATATCGATCGTCGCGCTCAGCGAATGTTCCTGGATGAAGTCACGGCGCGGCTCGACCACATCGCCCATCAGCTTGGTGAAAATGTCGTCGGCCTCATCGACCTCCTTGACCTTCACCTGCAGCAGCGAGCGCGCATTGATATCCAGCGTCGTCTCCCAGAGCTGCTCCGGGTTCATCTCGCCCAGTCCTTTGTAGCGCTGCAGCGTGACGCCCTTGCGGCCCGCGTCGGTGACCGCTTCGAACAGGTCGACCGGACCGTAGACCATGTGCTCGACGTCCTTGCGCCGCAGCTTGCCGGGGCGGGCGTACACGTCCTGGAGCTTCGTGGTGTAATCGTCGAGTTTGCGCGCTTCGACCGAGCCGAGGAAGGCGTCGTCGACAACTGCGGCTTCCTTGACGCCCCGTACCGTCCGTTCGAACTGGAATCCCTGGCCTTCCACGTACTGGCCGATCCAGCCGCGCTCGACCTCGTCGGCCAGGATGTCCAGCCGGGTCGCGATGTACTGCGCGGCGGCAGCCGCTTTTTCCGGATCGCCGTAGATCGCTTTGTTGAGCACGCCGGTGATGGCGGCCTGCTCGATCACCTTGCGATTATAGCGGCTATGCAGATTGCGAAGGACGCCGCGAACGATACGGGCGTCGTCGACTAGTGAACGCAGGTCGCGGCCGGTGCGATCGCCGCCGGTGCCGGGAATGTAGACGCAATCATCCAGCCCGGTATCGATCAGGTAATCCTCCAGCGCCCGCTCGTCTTTCAGGTACTGCTCGGACTTGCCGCGGTTGACCTTATAGAGCGGCGGCTGGGCGATATAGAGATAGCCACCGTCGATGATCGCAGGCATCTGCCGGTAGAAGAAGGTGAGCAGCAGGGTGCGGATATGGGCGCCGTCCACGTCGGCGTCCGTCATCACGATGATCTTGTGGTAGCGCAGCTTCTCGATCGAGAATTCGTCGCCGATGCTGGTACCGAGCGCGGTGATCAGCGTGCCGATCTGCTCGCTGCCCAGCATCTTGTCCGGGCGGACCCGTTCCACATTCAGAATTTTGCCGCGCAGCGGCAGCACGGCCTGGAATTCGCGGTTGCGGCCCTGCTTCGCACTGCCGCCTGCCGAGTCGCCCTCGACGATGAACAGTTCGGATTTTTCCGGGTCCTTCTCCTGGCAGTCGGCGAGCTTGCCGGGCAGCGAGGAGACCGAGAGCGGGCTCTTGCGCGTCAGCTCGCGCGCCTTGCGCGCCGCTTCGCGTGCGGCCGCCGCCTGGATCACCTTGCCGACGATCATCTTGGCCTCAGACGGGTGCTCCTCGAACCAGGCCTGGAGCGCCTCGTTGAGCACGTTCTCGACCACGGGCCGCACTTCCGAGGACACCAGCTTGTCCTTGGTCTGCGACGAAAATTTCGGATCGGGCACCTTCACCGACAAGACGGCGGTGAGGCCTTCGCGGCAATCGTCGCCGGTGAGCGCGATCTTTTCCCTCTTCGCGTTGGCCTCGGCATAGCCGTTGACCTGGCGCGTCAGCGCGCCGCGGAAGCCGGCCAGATGGGTGCCGCCGTCGCGCTGTGGGATGTTGTTGGTGAAGCACAGCACGTTCTCATGGTAGCTGTCGTTCCACCACAAGGCGGCCTCGACGCCGATGCCGTTGGCCTCCGCGCGCACCATGATCGGCGCCGGCACGATCGCCTTCTTGTTGCGGTCGAGATATTTGACGAACTCCTCGACGCCGCCGGAATAGTGCATTTCCTCGCGCTTCTCGACCGCGTGACGCATGTCGGAAAGCGCGATATTGACGCCGGAATTGAGGAAGGCGAGCTCGCGCAGCCGATGCTCCAGCGTGGCGAAATCATACTCGATGTTCTTGAAGGTCTCGGACGAGGCGTGGAACGTCACCTCGGTGCCGCGCCGGCCCGGCGCGTCGCCGACGACTTTCAGCGGTGCGACGGCATCGCCATGGGCAAATTCAATGGTGTGCTCCTTGTTATCGCGCCAGATGCGCAACACGAGCTTGCTCGACAGCGCGTTGACGACGGAGACGCCGACGCCGTGCAGGCCGCCGGAGACCTTGTAGGAGTTCTGGTCGAATTTTCCGCCGGCATGGAGCTGGGTCATGATGACCTCGGCCGCCGAGATGCCTTCGCCCTTGTGGATGTCGACGGGAATGCCGCGGCCGTCGTCGCGCACGGTGACGGAGTTGTCGGCGTTCAGCACGACATCGACGCGCGTGGCATGGCCCGCCAGCGCCTCGTCGATCGCGTTGTCGACGACCTCGTAGACCATGTGGTGCAGGCCCGAGCCGTCGTCGGTATCGCCGATATACATGCCCGGGCGCTTGCGCACGGCATCGAGACCCTTGAGCACGCGGATCGATTCCGCCCCGTAATCGCTCGGATTTGAGGGTTCGTTTTCGGCAGGCGTCTGCCGAGCAGGTTCTGTCATGAGAGGCCTTCGAAATGTCGCCCGAATCAGCCGCGCAAAAGGCGCTGATGAGAGGCTATTTGTGCCACGAAAGAGAGATTGCGCCTAGCGCAAAGTATCCCCTCGCAACCCTTTGATCAGATGGGGATTTTCGGCCGGCTTTCAAGGTCTGCGGAGGCCGATTCTGGGCACGGCAAAAAGCCCGATTCGAGGGACCGTTTCGGGCCTCCGAAGGCGTGGATTTTGCGGGGACGGAAGGCGGGTTCCGAGGCGCAAGCGGGAGAGGGAGCGCACCTGTTTCGTGGCGGCTCAGTACATCTGCAGCGGCAGCATCTCGCCGGTCGGCCCCACTGTCAGGCCCCAGGCATCGCCCGCGGCGATGTCGATGGTGTCGTTGCGGGCGGGGCGGCCCGCCATTTTCAGCGAGTACAGGTACTTGCCCGGCGGCAGATCGAGCGTGGGCCCCTTCGGTGACTGCGGACCGCCGGCGCCGGCCGCAACCTTGATGGTCTGCTTGTTGATCGTCAGCTGCGCGTCCTTGTCGCCCATATTGCCGAGCACCAGCTTGGCCTGACCCGGCTTCGGCATGATGTCCGCCTTGGTCGCGGCGTCCGGATTCTTCTGCACGAGATTGACCGATGTTTCGTCATTGGTGCGGCCGAGCTTCAGCATGGCCGGGCCCTGCGGCGAGGCGAAGGCGAGCTCGACGCGATCGGCGGCGACGATCGCGCCGTCCGGCTTTTCCCGCCAGCCGAGCCTGGTCAGCTCCGCACGGTAGAAGGCGAGCACGTCACTGAGCTCGGCCGGAATGCTGGCCGCGAGCTCGCGGCGGAACGGCGCCTCGATGCCGGGCAGTTTTGCGGTGGCAAGCGAGGTCGAACTGTGCTGTTTCGGCACGGGCAGGGCGGATTCCGCATCTGCCTCGAGCGGCCCGGCCGACTTGGGTGAGGCAGCGGCCTGATTGCTGCGCGCCGGCTTGCCCCCGGACGCGGGCTTGGCGGCGGCCATCACCAGGCCCGATCCGTCGGCGCTGACATTCACCTTCGCCCCCATCTGCATCACGGTCATCGAGATCGACTTGCCGGCCTTGGAAAACTCCATCACCGCCATGTTGGGCTGGTTGATCACCGAGGGCTGCTCCTTCCAGCCGGCCGGCTTCAGCGCCGCGCGGTAGAAGGCGGTCAACGCCTTGACGCTGGAGGTCGCGTTGAATTCGAGCCGGCCGCCGTCGCCGTCGAACTCCACCTCCTGCGCGTTCTCGGGCAGCGGCACCGGCGTGGTGCCGCCGGCCTGTGCCTGCAACGGTGCATCGGACAGCGTCGCGGCCTGCGCCTTGCGACGGACTTCGTCGGCGGCGATGACCTGTTTCGCCATCGCTTCGGCGTCACTCATGAACTTGTCGTCGGCATCCTTCTTCGCCCTGGCGCGCGCGGCGAGCACGGATTCCTTCACCTGCGCGGTCAGATAGACCATCGTGAAGTCGTATTTGCGGGCGAGCCGCAGCAAGCCGGTTTCCTCGGGCGAGGAGAATTTGAACGCGACTTCGTCGCCCGCGGCAAGAGGTGCATTTCCCTGTTCCGTCCAGCCGCGCGCCGCAAGTTCGCGATGGTAGAACGCGAGCACGGCGGGCAGATCGGCCAGGGCTGCGATGGTCAGTTCGCGCCGGTTCGATCTGGCGTCGCCGCCTCTGCCCGCCGCCGACTTGTACGGCTTCGGCGCCGGCAGGCCGGACATCTCTTCCGACGGAAGATCGGTCGGCAAGGCGAACGGCGCGACCTTGATTTCGACATTGGTCCGGCCGTCGTCGCGGCGCGTCAAACTCAACATCACCGGCTTCTGATGATAGAAGCCGCCGCGGTCGTCATCGTCATGGCCATAGAAGGCGCGCACGCCGTTTGAGATGGTTTCGCTGATATCCGCGTTCGGCCAGCGCGCGGCGCTCTCGGCCGTGAGCTTCCGCCAGCCGATGGCGGTCATTTCCCTGGCGTAGAAATCCCGTGTCGCCTCGAGCGCAACCGGCGCGATGCAGGCGAGATAGGGCCGGGTCTCGTCGAACACGAGATCGATCGCGCCCTCGGGGAACGGGACATTCGAATAGATGCGGTTCGGGGTGTAGGAGACCGATGATTGATCGGGCCGGCCGAGGCCCTGCGTGAAGGAGACGGAAAGTCCCTGCCGCCCCTTCTTGAACACGAGTTCGGTGGTGGCCTCGTCAAGCGGGCGGACATAGGGCACCCAGCCGTCGGCGCGGAGCATCTTCTTCGCGGCGGCGGTCACCGCGACCACAGTCGGCACGCCATATTGCATCCGGTAAGGATCGGGGTGCGAATTTTCGTCGATCGCACCTTGCAGCTTCGGCAGTGCGTGCACGTCGACGATGCCCTCGTCCGTCGGAGCCGCGAGCGCAGGGCTCGCCATCAACAGAAGGCCGCATGCGAACAGCCGCCAGCGTGCCGGGGCTCGCGTCCCGCGCGTGATCGTCGACATCGACCAAACTCCCGGATTTCGCGCGGATCGTTCCATTGCGCGATTGCAGGCTGCGACACCCCCGACGCCGCCTCAGACAGCTAGTCGCGGCGGGAACCGGGCAGGTTCAATTGGGTGCTGCCTTGCAGCCGCGGCGCCGCAAGCGAGCAATGTGAGGCCGCACACGAACAGCCGCCATCGTGCCGGGACTCTCGTCCCGGACCTTACCGTCGTCATGGACACTCTCCAAGGAAATCGCGCGCGTTTCGAATTCATCGCCGCGATTGCAACGGCTGCGACACCGACGGTGCGGCCTCAGGGAGCTAGTCGCGACCTGAACGAGGCGGGTTCAATGGCGCTACCGCCGCGCCGAAACCTGCCCGCTCTCGACGTCAAAGACCTCGCCGCCAGCGTCGATTTCGGCAAACGCAGCCGGGTCCGCGCCGGTCAACCAGACCTGCGCGCCGAGCTTGCGCAGCTCGTCGAACAGCGCGGTGCGACGGTTCGGATCGAGATGGGCGACGACCTCGTCGAGCAGCAGCAGCGGCACGATGCCGGTCATCTCGGCGACCAGCGTCGCATGCGCCAGCACCAGCCCGATCAGCAGCGCCTTCTGCTCCCCCGTGGATGCGTCGCGCGCGGGCATGCTTTTCGGCGCGTAGATCACCTGGAGATCGGTGAGATGCGGCCCGTCGGTGGTGCGGCCGGCGATGGCGTCGCGGGGGCGGTTGTCGCGCAGGATCTGGCGGTAGCGGTCCTCGACCGAGGTTGCGGTCTCGCTCAGCAGCGCGTTCTCCATCCAGCCGTCGAGTGCGATCTGCGCCGACGGAAACGCGGATTGTTGCGCGCGCGCGTTCAGCATGCCGGTCAGCCGCGCCGCGGTCTGGCCGCGCGTCGCGGCGACTGCGACCGCAAGTTCGGCGGTCTCGCGCTCGATCGCATCACACCAATGGTCGTCGTAATTGCGCGTCTCGAGCAGGCGATTGCGCGAGCGCAACGAACGTTCCAGTGCGGAGATGCGGCTGGAGTGCTGGCTGTCGATCGCGAGCACCAGGCGGTCGAAGAAGCGCCGCCGTTCGGAGCCCGCGCCCAGGAACAATCCGTCCATCGCCGGCGTCAGCCACACCATGCGGATGTGGTCGCCGAAGGCGGTGGCCGAATTGACCGGCTCGCGGTCGATGCGGCAACGCCGGCTGATGGCGCTGTCGGCCTGCGGCGGCTCGATGCCGGTGCCGAGGGTGGCGAGCCCCAGCGCGCCCTCGACCTGCGCGGAGACCGCCCAGGAGCCGTCGCCCTGGTTGTCGGCGACGTCGTCCAGCGTGGCGCGCCTTAAGCCGCGCCCCGGCGACAGGAACGAGATCGCCTCGATGCAATTGGTCTTGCCCGCCCCATTCGGCCCGACCAGCGCCACCATGTCAGCCGCCGTCTCGAGCCCCGCCGCCCGATAATTGCGAAAATGCGTCAGCGTCAGGCGATGAATGCGGGAGGGGGTCATATTTATTCGTGATGGACGCGATTCTTCCCCTCTCCCCTTGTGGGAGAGGGTGGCGCCTCACGAAGTGAGGCGACGGGTGAGGGGTATCTTACCGCCCGGCAAGCTTTGCAAGAATATCCTCTTGGACGGAAGTGGATTGCTTCAGCACGTCGTTGTTCCAGTAACGGGCTATCAGAAATCCCTCGGCTGCGAGGATTGCATCCCGGGTCGCATCGCTTTGCGAATCGGCATGCTGACTTCCGTCGATCTCGATCACAAGGCGCTTATCGAAACAGACAAAATCGAGAATGTAGTTCTTGAAAGGGATCTGCCTACGAAACTTGAAGTCCGATAGGCGCCGTTCCCTGAGCAGCCGCCACATTGCAGTCTCCGCATCAGTTGGCTCATGCCGCATGTTCTTCGCGAATTGGCGGAGATGTCTGGGGTCTTGCCGATGGGACGGCTCTTGCGGCACAAACCCCTCACCCAACCGAGTGCGTGTCTGCCAGCGGAGTAGCCCTCTCCCACAAGGGGAGAGGGCACAGCAATGGGCATCGCGTTAGGCATCAGAGGTAGGGTGTGCTGCGGAGGGGGCACCTCCCTCACACCCGCATCGGCATCAGCACATACAGCGCGCTCTTGTCGTCCTTGTCCTGGACCAGGGTCGGCGAGCCCGGATCGGCGAGCTTCAGCGTGGCGACGTCGCCTTCGATCTGGGCGGCGATGTCGAGGAGGTAGCGGGAGTTGAAGCCGATATCGAGCGCGTCGGAGGCGTACTCGACCTCGATCTCTTCGGTGGCGCTGCCGGAATCCGGATTGGTCACCGACAGCACCAGCTTGCCCGGCGACAGCGACAATTTCACCGCGCGACCGCGCTCGCTCGATATCGTCGAGACGCGGTCGACCGCGTTCTCGAAATCCTTCTTGTCGACAATGAGCTCCTTGTCGTTGCCCTGCGGAATGACGCGGCCATAATCGGGGAAGGTGCCGTCGATCAGTTTCGAGGTCAGCACGACGTTGCCGATCGTAAAGCGGATCTTGGCCTGCGACAGCTCGATCGTGACTTCGGCTTCGGTGTCCTCGATCAGCCGCTGCACCTCGCCGACGGTCTTGCGCGGCACGATCACGCCGGGCATGCCCTCGGCGCCCTTGGGCTGCACCAGATCGAGCTGGGCGAGGCGGTGGCCGTCGGTGGCGACGCCGCGCAAGGTCGCGGCCGTCGCCGTGCCCGCGGCATGAAGATAGATGCCGTTGAGATAATAGCGCGTTTCCTCGGTGGAGATCGCGAACTGGGTCCGGTCGATCAGCCGCTTGACGTCCTTGGCGGCGAGCGAGAACGAATGCGACAGGTCGCCGGTGGCGAGATCCGGGAAATCATTCTCCGGCAGCGTCTGCAGCGTGAAGCGCGAGCGGCCGGCGCGGATCGCCAGCACCGCGCGGTCGCCGTCGGCTTCCAGCACGATCTGCGAACCATCCGGCAGCTTGCGCACGATGTCGTAGAACATGTGCGCCGGCACGGTGGTCGAGCCCGCGGTCGCGGTTTCCGCAGGCAGCGTCTCCGTCACTTCGAGGTCGAGGTCGGTCGCCTTCAGCGACAATTTCGCGTTCTCGGCGCGGACCAGCACGTTGCCCAGGATCGGAATCGTGTTGCGCCGCTCGACCACGCGGTGGACATGGCCCAGCGATTTCAGGAGTTGCGCGCGTTCGACCGTAACTTTCATTGCACCACTCGCCCGATCCCCAAAGATTGAAAAAGCCGGGCGGAGGAAAGCGCGCCGCGGCACCGAAGACCCCGGAAGCCGGGTGATCCAGCCGATATGACCAAAGCCGCCAGGGTCGCGCAAGGTGGCGCGGATGGCCCCCGGATTCAAGGGATGGCGGGGTAGTTCCCCACGATTTACAGGCAGAAACACGACCGCCGCCCGGGCATGGCCGGGGCGGCGGGAAGGGGGAGGAAAGCTTAGGCGTTTATTCCTGAAGCTGGCGCTTCAGCGACTCCACTTCCTCGGACAGCGCATTGTCCTTGGAAACCAGGGCCTCGATCTTGCGCACCGCGTGCAGCACCGTGGTGTGGTCGCGGCCACCGAAACGGCGGCCGATCTCGGGGAGCGAGCGCAGGGTCAGGGTCTTGGCGAGGTACATCGCCACCTGGCGCGGACGCACCACATTGGCGGTCCGGCGCGAGGACAGGAGGTCGGAGCGGCTGACATTATACTGCCGTGCCACCACGCGCTGGATGTCCTCGATCTTGATCCGCTTCGGCTCCTGCGGTCGGATCAGGTCGCGCACTTCGTGCTCGGCCATCTCCAGCGTCACCGGCCGGTTGTTGAGCTTCGAATGCGCCAGCAGGCGGTTGATCGCGCCTTCGAGATCCCGGCCGTTATGGGTGATGGCGCGGGCGAGATAGGTCAGCACCTCCTCCGGCACGTCGAAGGTCGCATGGTGGGTGCGGGCGGCCGCGACGCGCGACTTGAGAATGCCGAGCCGCAGCTCTTCGCCGAGCGAGCCCATCTCGACCACGAGGCCGCCGGCGAGCCGGGAGCGGACGCGGTCGTCGAGGCTTTCCAGATCGGACGGCGGACGGTCGGCTGCGATCACGACCTGGCGGCCGGCATCGATCAGCGCATTCAGCGTGTGGCAGAACTCGGCCTGCGTCGACTTGCCCTGCAGGAACTGGAGATCGTCGATGACCAGCACGTCGATGCCGCGCAGCGCTTCCTTGAAGGCCAGCGCCGTCTGCGTCTTCAGCGCGGCGACGAAGCCGTACATGAATTTTTCCGCGGTGAGATAGAGCACCTTGCGCTCGTTGCCGGAATTGCCGGCCCAGGTCACCGCCTGCAGCAGATGCGTCTTGCCGAGGCCGACACCGGCATGGATGTAGAGCGGGTTGAACATCACGGGATCGCCGCGGCGCCCCTCGGCGACCTGGCGTGCCGCCGCATGCGCCAGCGTGTTGGAGCGGCCGATGACGAAGCTCGCAAAGGTCAGGCGCGGATCGAGCGGCGAGCCGCCGAGCGCATCATGGTTGGCGGAGACCGGCGCGGTCGCGGTCGAACGCAGCTCGGGCGCGGGGGTGCGACGCGTCTCGACCGGCACCGGCGCTTCCTTCGGCTGCACCACGGGGCGCACCGCGGTGCGAACGGTGAGGTCGATGCGATGCACTTCCGGCATTTCGGCCTGCCAGCACGACAGCACGCGCTCGGCGTAATGGGCCTGGATCCAGCTCTTCAGGAAGCGGGTCGGGACCGAGAGACGCACGCTCTCCTCCTGCACGCCTTCGAGATCCATGCGCGCAAACCAGCTCGTGTAGACGTCTTCGCCGACGTTCGAGCGCAGCCTGCTCTTCACGCGCGACCAGCGATCCTGTTCCGGTGTTGTCATCATGAGAAAACTTTTCTTGAGAGATTAAGGTTGCTTCGTGAGCGCCATGCAGAGTTCCTGCCAGGACTCTAGAATGGCGCGACCTCTAGCGAGTTCATCATCGGACATAGCTCGACCGTTCGGCGGAAACGCCGCGGTCAGATCAGCGATGTCAGAGATGGAGGGGTCGCGAGGTCAGCGCGTACTCAGCGCTTCGTCACATGCGGGAGGCTGGAAGTCCGACAGACCCAGAACGGCATCGTTCGAAAAAGAGATTTGTTTCAATACCGCGTTGAGTCCGTAAGACATGATACCTCCCCGTCCTGCCGTGATTGCGCACGGCAAGGTCCTGCGTGTCCTAGAAGACAACTACGACCAAGGTCGCCGATGCCCAGCCCGTCTGCACTGTTCGTCCGCTCGGCTTCGCCATTCGCGTGTCGGGGCAGTTTGACGATGTCTCTCACGAGCGCTTGACGCGAGCGGGATCGGAAAGATCCCGCTTGGAGACATTCAGACAAAGAGCTACCATCCCCACATTGCTGTAGGGTTTGAACCGACAATCGCTTGTTGAAGCGTCGCCAACGTGCACACCGCCGCCGATTTGCACGCTCGCCCCGTTTTCTAAAACCGCGCTGGTCTCAAGATCGTGGGCGCTGCGGACGGCTTAAGAAATACACTAAGCGGAAAGACTCGCAACGGAATTGATTCAGACTTGAGGCGATTAAAAACTTGATCTGCGTTAACGCCGCGCGCGAGTTGTTCACAGGCTTCGGAGCAAGTTTTTGGATTCGTGCACAGATTCGAAAGAGCGGCGCGTCATGTGACAATTCCTCGCCACCGCCAAAAATTTTTTACAAAAGCGTCACGCGCGTGCCGCGCGCGCGAATTTTCCAAATGCTTGGCGCCGCTATGTCGATAAGTGATTAGCGAGACACCGCTTTTTGAGTCGCGTTTCGCAGGGTAACCCGACGCGAAACATATTCCGGTGAAACTACGGTGTGCAGAACTCGCGCGCGCGCGAATGCAAGTTTGCGCCACCCTGCAGGGGTTTTTCGCAGCGCGGTGAAAAGTTTCAGCTGTTGCAAAAACAACGGCAAGTAGAATTACGGAATGCTGCGTGGCGACCACGACGAAAGTCTGCCAACGAAAGATTGGTCACCCAACGACCGCAAGCGTGACTTGTGACACGCAACAAAAAGCCCGGCGTAAAAGCCGGGCTGATTGAGAGCGCGATGCTCGATTGCCTCACCCGATCGAATGACTCGATCGCTTGGTGGGCTTACTCAGCGAACTTACTTGCCGAGCTTACTTGGCGAGCTTGGCGATCTGCGCGGTGAGGCGCGAGACTTTGCGGCTGGCGTTGTTCTTGTGAATGATGTTGCGCTGCGCGGCGCGCATCAGCTCGGGCTCGGCACTGGCCAGCGCCTTGACGGCGGCGGCGCGATCGCCGGTCTTGATGGCTTCTTCGACGTTACGCACGGCACCGCGCATCTGGGTGCGGCGCGACTTGTTGACGGCGGTGCGGCGGGCGATCTTGCGCGTCGCCTTCTTGGCGGAAGTGGTATTGGCCATGGTCTCAATGTCCTTATGCGGTACCGGTCGCGTCTTGGTCGGGTGGCGCCGGCAGCGTGACCGCGGAATCGACGCTCGGATTCAGGGGGTTCGGTTGCTGGGCTGTTCCCGGAACATGAGCGACGGACTTGCGGCCATCTCTGAGGCTCAAACAAAAGAGCCTGCAACTGCTCAAAGAACAGCGGCGGCAGGATTGCGCCCGCCGCCAGTTGGCGCCCTTATAGAGGGGGTCTTTGGCACCGTCAACGCTTTCCAGGTCTGGAAAATGGGCATTGGGCGCGCCGAGCGCGGCCCGTAACGCCCTGATGAGGTTGAATTTCTGCCGTCTCTTGGCTATTGGCTGACGGCGCTTATTGGGGTCGCCCGTTCGGACGACCATAGAGGGTGGGGCATGATCCGCGGCTTTTTCCGACTAATTGGCTTGTTGCTGCTGGCCGGCGGGTTCTTCTTCATGGTCTATGACGGCGCCCGCTGGGTCGCCGACCAGACCCTGCGATTCACCCGGTTCGGCCAGTTCTGGAATGATATCAATCAGACCAGCCAGACGGCGTTCCGGACCTGGGTCGAGGCCAAGGCGCCCTGGCTCTGGACCTCGGTGATCCGCCTGGTGCTGGACCAGCCGGTCTTCGCCGTGCTGGGCATTTTGGGCATCCTGCTGATGATCCTGTTCCGCCCCCGCAAGCCGCTGATCGGCTATTCCCGGGATTGATCTTCAATTCCCGCCGGGATTGATCTTCAATTCCCGCCGGGATTGAGCTGCAAATAAGGGGCGCCGTAACGAGGCTGCGCCTTTCTGCGTAAAGACTTATATTCCCACTCGATCGCGAGCACGCCGCCTGAGCGCCTGGTTCAGGCGACCGACAGCTCGTTTCTCGGAGATCCGTCCATGCTGTTCATGCGCAAGACCACCGCATTGCCGAGCGCAGCTGAAGCGCTGCCCGGCCGTGCGCAAGCCATTCCGACCGCGACCAGCCATTTCGTCAACGGCGCGAAGTTGCAGCCGCCTTATCCCGCAGGCCTCGAGCAGGCCGTGTTCGGGCTCGGCTGCTTCTGGGGCGCCGAGCGCAAATTCTGGGAGCTTGGCGACGGCATCTATGCGACCGCTGTCGGCTATGCCGGCGGCCACACGCCGAACCCGACCTATGAAGAGACCTGTTCGGGACGCACCGGCCACACCGAACTGGTGCTGGTCGTGTTCGATCCGAAGAAGATTTCCTACGAGAAGCTTCTGAAGACGTTCTGGGAGAGCCACAACCCGACGCAGGGCATGCGCCAGGGCAACGACGTCGGCACGCAGTATCGCAGCGCGATCTACACGTACTCCGAGGCGCAGAAGACAGCGGCCGACGAGTCGAAGAAGCTCTATCAGAAGGCGCTCGCGGCAAAGGGCCTCGGCGCCATCACCACCGAGATCGCGCCGGCCGGCGAATTCTACTTCGCCGAGGACTATCATCAGCAATATCTGGCGAAGAACCCCGCCGGCTATTGCGGCCTCGGCGGCACCGGCGTGTCGTGTCCCATCGGCGCGGGCGTGAGCGCGTAAGGCCAGCCACAACCCCTCGTCATGCCCGGGACAAGCCCGGGCATGACGGAGTGTGCGGTCCGCATTGTCGCGCCAAGACGCCTCTCAACCCTTTATTAACCATAACCGGTGCATCACTGGAGCTGTCTCGTTCCGAGGGATGGCTCCGGTGCCGGTTGCGCGCGCGTTTCGATGGTCGATCTTGGCAGCGTCCTTGGCAGCGTCCGCCGCGCTGACCCTGGGCGGCTGCATGCAGACTGCCGGTCCCGTCGCCTACATGCAGCCCCGTCCTGATCTCGACACCATGGCCTATGGCCAGCCCTATAGCGCTCCGCCTCCGGTCATCGTTGCCAACAACGGCGGCGGCGCCATTGATGCGCTCACCAATTCCTTTGCCTCGGGCCCCGCACCCGTGCCGGTCGCCTATGCCGCGCCGATGGTGGCAGCACCCGCGCGCTACGACGCCTCCTATCACCTCGACGCCGGCGACAAGCTGCGCGTCGTGGTCTACGGCCAGGAAGGCCTCACCAACAGCTACGCCATCGATGCCGGCGGCTCCATCACCATGCCGCTGATCGGTGCGGTGCCGGCGCGTGGCCGCACCCCCGCGGGATTAGCGGGCGAAATCGCCGCGCGCCTGCGCAACGGCTATATCCGCGAGCCGTCGGTGGCGGTGGAGATCGAATCCTATCGCCCGTTCTTCATTCTCGGCGAAGTCGCCGCGCCCGGCCAATATCCTTACGTGCCGAACATGACGGTCGAGAGCGCGGTTGCGATCGCCGGCGGCTTCTCGCCGCGCGCCAAGCGCGACGTTGTGACCGTCACGCATACCGAAGGCGGTGGCGCCATGCGCGCGGTCGTGCCGCTCGGCACGCCCGTCAGCCCCGGCGACACCGTGTTCGTCGGCGAGCGCTGGTTCTAGTTTCAGCCCAAGTCTCTCCCCCTCGTCATTCCGGGGCGCGCGCAGCGCGAGCCATGGTGCGCAATTGCGCACCAGAGAATCCATTGCGCTTCAATCTCTGCTGCTAAATGGATTCCGGGCCCGCGACTTCGTCGCGTCCCGGAATGACAGCGGAGAGTCATCTCCGAAAATCGAGCCGCCCGTTCGGAAAGCAGCCGTCGATCCTTGCGGCGTCGATCACAACGCCGATCCATGGCCGCGTGATCACAGGGTTGGTCAGGTTGATGTACTTGCCGACGAGGCGATCCGTGCCCTCGCGCGCGGCGTCGATCAGGCCATGCCGGCGGCCGTCGTCCCAATCGAACCGCAGATAAATCCGCTCACCCACGATACGGACCTCCGCGCGGCCCTGCTTCCATTTGTCCGGCGTGTCGCCGGCAATGGTCGGATCGGCGCCGCCGTTCCAGCGGCTCGCCCAGATACCCTCGAGCGGATCGGATGATGCGAGAATGGTTGCCCAGTGCGCCGCGTTTGCGTCGGCGGCATCGCCGGCGAGCCTGGCACTCGCGGCGTAATCCATCACCTCGGAATCATCAGGCTCCGGCACGTCCATGGTGCCGAACGGATTGCGGATGACGATGTTCGTATTGGCCTGCTGCATGATGCTCTCCCGGCGTGAACTGGCATGATCAGCCAGCTCTATCGCCGCGCGCCACGCCGCGCCCACCCGATTTCTGTCAACCTCTCCCCATCATTCCGGGCCTGCGCCTGTCGGCGCATCCCGGAATGACGGAGGGAGAGTTGCGCGCTACTTCGCCAAATGCTTCGCGAAAAACGCCAGGCTGCGACGCCAGGCGATCTCGGAGCTGGTCTTGTCGTAGCTCGGCCGCTCGTCGCAATGGAAGCCGTGCTGGGCGCCGGGATAGATGAAGACCTCCACGTCCGGCCGCTTCGCCTTGACGGTCTCGACGTCGGCCAGGGGAATGCCTGCGTCCTTTTCGCCGAAATGCAGTTGCGTCGGCACCTTCGGTTTCTCGTCGGCGTAACGCACGAGGGCGCCGCCATAATAGCCGATCGCGGCCTTCAGGCCGGTCCGCCGCGTGGCCGCGACAAAGGCGACGCTGCCGCCAAGGCAGAAGCCGATGATGCCGACGGGGCCAACGCTCTTCACCGCATCGATCGCGGCCTGGGTGTCGCGCAGCATCGCGTCCCAGTCGGGATTGGCGACGAATTTGCGGGCTTCCGCGATCTCATCGGGCGTATAGCCTGACTGGAAGCCCGGCGAGGTGCGATCGAAAATCGACGGCGCGATCGCGACATAGCCTTCGCCGGCGAGGCGGTCGCAGACCGAACGGATGTGGTGATTGACGCCAAAAATCTCCTGGATCACCACCACTGCGCCCTTCGGCGCGTCTGACGGATCGGCGCGATAGGCGCCGAGCTGGAAATTGTCCGACGCCGTCAGTTTGATGTCTTGTCCCACGCGGGTTGTCCTTCTTGCTTGATTGTCGATCTGGGAGTTCGCTCTCGCCTCACTCCCACATCCAGTTCTCGCCGTAATCCTCTTTCCATCCCGCCAGCCGTCCATGACGGAATTGCAGGAACAGGCGGTGGCGGTACGGCACCAATCCACTGCCGCCGATGTCGCGGAGCGCAAGATAGATCTCGCTGCCGGGGCGCCCTTTGACGTATTGCAGGGGCTGTCCGAGGGCGTGCGCGGTCTGCTCTGCGTCCATCCCGAACGCCAAAGGCGCATTGTTCGACAAGGTCTCGACGAAGGGGCGGCGCAGCGGCACGGTGCCGAATGGCTCGGCCTGCACCGACGCTGCCATTGAGAGAAGCGCTACGCCCGCAGCCAAGATTGCCCGCCTCATCGTCGTGATCCTCGTCTCGCCGTCTATCCCGGCAAGTTCTTCAGGAAAGGCAGCACGGCGTCAACAAAAGCCTGCGGCTGATCGATGTTGACGGCGTGTCCGGCCGCAGGGATCACGCGTTTTTGTGCGCCGGGGATTTTTGCCGCCATGTAGTCGGACGCTGCCAGGAACGGGGTGTCGTCGGCGCCGACCACGATCAGCGACGGCACTTTGATCTCGGGCAGCAGCTCCATCACTTTGGCATCGCGCTGGGTCAGCATGCCCCGCGCGGCGAGCGCCAGTCCCTTGGCGTTGCGATGGCTGGCGGTGGCGCGCTCGCGCGTTGCCGCGTTCAGTACGTCGAGACCTTCGCAATCGAGCCTGTCGGCGGTGGCAAGCGCACGCGCATTCCAGGCCTCGCGCGCGTCATCTTTCTTGAAGCCGGGGCCGGTGTCGATGATCAGCAGCGCGCGCGTGCGCTCTGGATGAGCGCGATAGAACGCGAGCAACATGTAGCCGCCGAGCGACAGCCCGCCGACGATGGCACGCTTGGCGCCGACCGCATCGAGGATCGCCGCCATGTCGCCGACGGTGAGCGCCTCGCTATAGGCTTTGGCATCGTCGGGATAATCGGATTGCCCGTGGCCGCGCATGTCCCACAGCACGAGCTTGTGGTCACGTGCGAGCGCGTCGACCTGGCCGTGCCACATCGCCGAGGTCGAGGCATAGCCATGGGTGAGCAGCAGCGGCGGTCCATCGCCATGAACCTCGTAATAGATCCCGACGCCGTCCCGATCGATCCTCGGCATTGTTTCCGCCCTTCATTTTGTTTTGTCATGGTCGGCCAGCGAGCGCGGTTCACCTCTCCCGAAGGGAGAGGTGAGGATCCGGCGACATCCGCTACTCATCTCATCAGACACTTTAGCCGCCGGGTTACTCGGAGGAAACCATCGCGATCGCGATGGCATGCATGCATGCCGAACGTGTTGCTTGTTGCGTTCAGTCGCTAACGTCAGCGCTGTTGTCGCAACGCACAACAAGCCGCTGCCGAGATGGTTTCGATCGATTCCAAATTGCATTTGCCTCCGCGCGCGAACGCGATCATTCTTGCGGGCAAGGCGGCCGCCGGCCCGGTGGGCGTCCGCCGCATCAGTGTTGCCGCCGTAAGCGGCTTCATGCACCGGCAGGGGAAGACGCCTATGCCAACGCTCACGATCAACGGGCGGAGTCTGGCCGTGGATGCGGCAAACGACACGCCGCTCCTTTGGGCCATCCGCGAACAATTGCAGATGACCGGCACGAAATTCGGCTGCGGTGCCGGCCTGTGCGGTGCCTGCACCGTGCATGTCAACGGCGAAGCCGTACGCTCGTGCCAGACCATGGTCGGCGACGTTGCCGGCAAGAAGATCACTACCATCGAAGGCCTCTCGGCCAAGGGCGATCATCCCTTGCAGAAGGCATGGATCGCCGAGCAGGTGCCGCAATGCGGCTACTGCCAGTCCGGGCAGATCATGCAGGCGGCCTCGCTGCTGGCGAAGAATTCCAATCCGACCAAGGAAGAGGTCGTGGCCCATATGGACGGCAATCTCTGCCGTTGCATGACCTATTCGCGGATCCAGAAGGCAATCATGCGCGCCGCCACCGAGATGCGTACCGCATCCGCCGCCGGCAACGAGCGGAGGCCCACATGAACAAGCACGTCAAAAACGTAACTCCCGAGACATCGGATCTCAGCCGCCGTTCCTTCCTGGTCGGCACCGCTGCAACCGGCCTCGTGCTCGGCTATGCCGGCGTGCCCGGCATCGGTGAAGCGCTCGCTGCGGCTCCCGCCAATTTCGAGCCGAGCGTCTGGTACGCGATCTCGCCCGATGGTCTGGTCACCGTGACCTGTGGCAAGGCCGACATGGGCCAGCACATCGCCTCCACCATGGCGCAGATCGTCTGCGAGGAGCTGGGCGCGAAGTGGAGCGACATGCGGGTCAATCTCGCGTCCAACGATCCGAAGTTCAACGACCCCGTGCTGGGTGCGCAGATCACCGGCGGAAGCTGGTCGACCATGATGAACTTCGACGCGATGAGCCGGGCTGGTGCCGCCGGACGGATGGCGTTGACGGAAGCGGCGGCCGCCGCCATGGGCTTGCCGCCCTACTTCAAGGACCAGCTCGTCGTTCGCGACTCCATGATCTCGCATCCGAAATCGAAGAAGCAGATGAGCTTTGCCGACATCGTCAAGAGCGGCAAGGCGACCAAGACCTTCACGCCGGACGAGCTGAAGGCGATCAAGCTGAAGACGCCGGATCAATACACCATGATCGGTGTATCGGTGCCGCAGATCGACATCCCCTCCAAGACCAACGGCACGGCCAAATACGGCATCGACGTGATGATTCCGGGCATGGCCTATGGCGCAGTGGTGACGCCTCCGGTGCGCTATGGCGCCACGGTAAAATCGGTCGACGATTCGGCTGCGAAGTCCGTGCCCGGCTTCATCAAGGCCGTCATCCTCGACGACAAGACCCAGACCACGACGGGCTGGGTGGTTGCGGTTGCCAACACCTATGCCAATGCCAAGAAGGCGGCAGCAGCGCTGAAGGTCAGCTATGACGGCGGCCCGAACGCGAAGGTGTCGAGCGAATCGCTGTACGCGGAAGCCAAGCGGCTTCAGGGCCTCGACGATTCCGGCCAGTTCTTCGTCAAGGACGGCGATCCCGCGGCGGCCCTTGGCACGGCGGCCAAGGTGCTGGAGGCGGAATACACCACCAGCATCAACATCCATGCGCCGATGGAGCCGATGAACGCCACCGCGGAGTTCAAGGGCGACATCCTGCACATCTATTCCGGTAACCAGTTCGCGACGCGCTCCGGCGCCATCGCAGCCGGTGCCGCCGGAATCGATCCAAAATTCGTGGTGATGCACCAGATGTGGCTCGGTGGCGGCTTCGGCCGCAGGTTAGACGCCGACATGATGGTGCCGGCGGTGCAGGCGGCGAAGGCCGTGGGCAAGCCGGTGAAGGTAATCTACACGCGCGAAAACGACATGACGATGGATTTCTCGCGTCCGCTCACCTACCAGAAAGTGAAAGCCGGCGTGGACGGCGACGCCAAGCTCATAGCGCTCAGCCACGACGTAGTCTCGGCCTGGCCGACCCAGCGCTGGGGTATTCCGGACTTCCTGTCGCCCTCGGTCGACAAGAAGGGACCGCTCGATGCCTTCACGGTGAACGGGTCGGACTTCTTCTACACCGTGCCCAACCATCATGTGCGGGCGATCAAGAACGAGATGGCGCACAACGCCACCCCGTCGGGTCAGCTCCGTTCGGTGGCGCCGGGTTGGACCTTCTGGGCGGTCGAGAGCATGATCGACGAGATTGCGGTCGCGACCGGCAAGGATCCGGCGCAATTCCGCATCTCGCTGCTCGACGGCTCCGGCAAGAACGACGGCGGCGCGCAGCGGCTGCGCAACACCCTGCTCGCCGCGATGGGCCTTGCCGGTTACGGCACCAAGAAACTGCCGAAAGGTGAAGGCATGGGCGTGGCCTGCGTGTCGTCGCAGGAGCGTGCGACGGCAAGCTGGACCGCTTGCGTCGCGCATGTCGCCGTAGCACCGTCGGGCGAGGTGACCGTGAAGAAGCTCACGGTCGCAACCGACGTCGGCACGCAGGTGCATCCCGACAACATCCGCGCCCAGGTCGAAGGTGCGGCGTTGTGGGGCCTGTCGCTGGCGCTGTACGAGAAGGCAACACTCAAGGACGGTGGCATCGAACAGACCAACTTCGACAGCTATACGCCCTTGCGCATGAGCCAGGTGCCGGAGGTCGCGGTCGCCGTGATCGCCAATGGCGAAAAGGCCACCGGCGTCGGCGAGCCGGCGGTGACAGTGGTCGCGCCCGCCATCGGCAACGCCATCTTCAACGCCTCCGGCGCCCGCATCCGGGCGCTGCCGATCACGGCCGAAGCCGTGAAGAGCGCGATGAAGGCGTAAGGCCGGCATCATTGCGAGCAAAACGATCCGCCGGAGGGCAATCTCCGGCGGATTTTTTTATTGCAAAAAGTCCAGCATTTTCAATGGCCATCCTACTGTGCATGGGGTTGTTTTTCCCGCTTTGACGGGAACCGTATCCGTAAAATTGCGCGCAATTCCGGCAGGTTCCATTGAGCATGCCTCTTAAGGCCCGGAGAACCTGATCCGGCTTAGGCTGACGCCAAATCCAGTCCCGTGCTCTTGGGGAAGCCATGAACGCGCCAGCCAAATCCGCCGCCAAACGCCGGCTTCTGCTCGCCTCCGACCGGAGCGATGCGAGCACCGAGCTCGCCAGTATCCTGAAGGCGGTCGGCGACGTCTCGACGGTGACGACGCAGGGGATTCCCGAGCAGCCGTCGCGCGAGCTCTCCGGCCTCGTGGTCGACATCAATCTGCGCTCGCCCGAGAGTGTGCAGCGGGTGCGCAACAAGCTGCGCGGCGCCGCCTACCATTCGATGCCGCGGCTGTTCGTGCTGGCCGATTCGCTTCACCACGGCTCGATGCAGGCCTGGGCATTAGGGGCCACCGACACCATCGCGCGGCCGCTGCAGCCCGAGGCGATCCTGCAGCGCATCCGCGCCGCGTTTCCGGACACCGCGATGTACGACGCGACCGATCGCGGCAAGACGCTCAACCGCGGCGTCGAGGCAGCGCATGCGGTGCTGAAGAAGATGTTCGAGAAGCTGCCGCTCGGCGTGCCGCTGACCTTCGATGAGATCATCGCCGCCGAGGCCAAGATCCTGAAGGCGATCAAGCACTCCTCGCTGCGCGAATGGCTCACCACCGTCGGCTGCCACCATGTCGGCAGCTATCGCCACTGCCTGTTCGTTACCGGCTTCGCCGTCGCCTTCGCGCAGCATCTCGGCATGCGCGAGGACGACCAGCGCCGCCTGACCCGCGCCGCGCTGCTGCACGATGTCGGCAAGGCCTTCGTTCCCTCGGTGCTGCTCGACAAGCCCGGCAAGCTCACCGACGAGGAGATGGACGAGGTCCGCCAGCATCCGCGCCGCGGCTATGACGCGCTCGCATCGAAAGGCGGCTTCCCGCCGGAGATGCTCGACGTCGTACTGCATCACCATGAATTCCTCGATGGCTCCGGCTATCCGAACGGGCTGTCGTCGAACCAGATCAGCGACATTGTGCGGCTGACGACCATCGTCGACATCTACGCGGCCCTGGTGGAGAAGCGTGCCTACCGCATGCCCTTCACCCACTCCCGTGCGTTCACGATGATGGAAGGCATGGGCGGCAAGCTCGACCAGCAGCTGTTGCAGGCGTTCCGCCCGGTGGCGCTGGGGTCGTTCTGACGCGGCGACGTCACTCCACCAACTTCCGCAGCTCCGCCTTCGCCACCTTCTCCAGCGTCGAGCGCGGCATGTCGTCGACGAGCCTGATCTCGCGCGGCACCTTGAAGTCGGCGAGGCCCCTGCGGCAGGCCGCCATCACGCGGTCATGCAGGTCTGGCGCGGCGCCCGCGACGCCGCCGTGCGGGATGACGAAGACCACCGGCACCTCGTCCAGCATCGGATGCTTCTTCGCCACCACCGCGGCCTCGCGCACGCCGGGGACGATGGCGATCACCTGCTCGATCTCGGAGGCCGCGACGTTCTCGCCGCCGACCTTCAGCATGTCCTTGGCGCGGTCGCCGAACTTGATGAAGCCGTTCTCCAGCCGCGTGACCCGATCGCCGGTGAGGAAGAAGCCGTGTTCGTCGAAGCTCTCGCGCGTGGCCTTATCGTTGTGCAGATATTCGGCGAACAGCGACAGGCCGACGATGCCCTTGATCGAGAGATTGCCGGTGTCGCCGACCGCGGTCGGCTGACCGTCATCGTCGGCGATGCGGATCTGATATTCGCTCGCGGCGCGGCCGATCGACATCGGGATGTTCGGCTGGTCGACCTCGCCGATGATGCCGTGGGTGATGGTCTCGGTCATGCCCCACCAGCCGATCATCTTGATGCCGAACGCGGCAAAGGCCGGCGGCTCGTTGATCGCGGTGCCCCACAGGCGGAATTTGTGATCCGGGGGGATCTCCTGCTCGAGCAGCGCCTTCATGCAGAACGGAATGGTCGAGGTCCAGGTCGAACCATGCTCCCGCGCGACGCCCCAGAACCGGCTCGCAGAGAAGCGCGGCTGGATCACGCAAGATCCGCCGACCCACAGCGTTGCCAGCATGGAGTAGGCCAGCGCATTGGTGTGGAACAGCGGCAGATAAGTCTGATGCACGTCGCTGGCGTGCAAATCCTCATGCGCGGCGTTGATCTTGGCGCCCCACAACGCGTTGGCATGGGTCCAGAGGACTGCTTTCGGGCGCGACGTCGTGCCCGACGTGTACTGCACGCTGCATGGCGCGAGTGGATCGATCGCGCGCCGGGGACGGTCGGCACTATCCGCGAACAGCTCCTCAAAACTGTCGCCGCGCGAGACCGCTTGCGCGGACGCCGCCCCCGCATCGTGCGAGGTCACTGCCATCCAGCGAATGTTGCGGCAGTTTTGCGCAATGATCTCCGCATAGGCCGGTTGCGTAATCGCGGCGACGGCGCCGCAATGATCCGCGAAATATTCGATCTCCGCCGGCGCCGAGCGCGTGTTGGTGGTGACGGCGATGGCGCCCAACTCGACACAGGCAAACCAGGCCAGCAGCGCCTCGATGCAATTGTCCAGATGGATGAGCACATACTCGCCCGGCTTGATGCCGCGACCGGCGAGCCCTGCCGCGAGCGCGCCGACCCGCTCGTGAAACTCGCCATAGCTCCAGCGCCGCGCCGGCGCGTCGAATGGTGCCCAAATCAGGAATGGATGCGAGCTGCGCACCTCGGCGCGCATCCTGAGCAGCCAGGGCACGTCGAGCCCGTCGAACGGGCCCACGATACCGGCGGCGCCTTGTGAATTCGGCATATGTCCTCCCGTGCAGCCTGCATCTTGATGGCGGATGCCTTTGGATTATTGCGTCTTCCTGCCACCGGATGGCGTGGGGCGCAAATCGGGGAGGGGGCGTCGTGCGCCGCTTAATCTTCGTACGACGAAATCTCGATCAGGCTCCCGTCCGGATCCCTGCAGTAGACCGAGCGCAACGTGCCGCGAGCGCCTTGCTTGGGGACCGGGCCTTCCTCGATCGCGACGCCATGTGCCCGCAAATGCGCCACCACCTCGTCCGGCGTGGCCGAGGTGAGGAAGCACAGATCCTCGCTGCCGGCGGTCTGGTGGTCGGCGGTGAACCACTCCACCTTGTCGGCATGGCGCGGCCGGACGTTGATCTTCTGTTGACCAAATTGCAGTGAGGTCCGCGGCGCTTTGCCGCCGCCGGGGTCGAACACCTTGACTTCCATGCCGAGGATCTTCCGATACCACTCGGAGGTCACTGCGACGTCGGCGACGTTGATCACGAGGTGATCGAGGGCCTGAACCTTGACCGGCATGCTTTATCCTTTCCCCGCCATGAGGCTTGCGCACTTTCCGCGCGAGGCGGGCTTTGTTACAACGCCGCTGACGCCGCTTTCAAGATAACCGGCTTTTAAGAACACACCTGGGAGAACCCTTGAGATGATCACCCGCCGTACCGCGCTCGGCCTGCTCGCCGCCACCCCGCTTGCAGCCAGTCCACTGTCGAAGGCTTTTGCAGCGGACTATCCGTCCCGGCCGGTGAAATTCGTGGTCGGCTATCCGCCGGGCGGCGCCACCGACATCCTGGCGCGGTTGATCGGTCAGCGCCTGTCGGAGCGGCTCGGCCAGCAATTCGTGATCGAGAACAAGCCGGGCGCCGGCAACAATATCGGCACTGAATCCGTGGTGAACGCCGAACCCGACGGCTATACCGTGCTGCTGATCAATCCGGCGAACTACATCAACGCGACGCTCTACGCCAATCTCAAGTTCAACTTCGTCCGCGACATCGCGCCGATCGCCGCGTTCCAGCGCGTGCCGAACGTGATGACCGTCAACAACGACGTGCCGGCCAAGACCGTCGCCGAGTTCATCGACTATGTGAAGGCCAATCCCGGCAAAGTGAACATGGCCTCCTCCGGCAACGGCACTTCGGTGCATCTGTCCGGCGAGATGTTCATGGCGCTGACCGGCTGCAAGATGCAGCACGTGCCCTATCGCGGCGCGGCGCCAGCGATCACCGACATGCTCGGCGGCCAGGTGCAGGTGATCTTCGACAACATGCCTTCGATCATCCAGCACATCCGTTCCGGCAGCTTGCGCGCTCTCGGCGTCACCACGGCCCAGCGCTCGCCGCAACTGCCGGACGTGCCCGCGATCGGCGAGACCGTGAAGGACTACGAGGCGAGCGCGCTGTTCGGCATGGGTGCACCGAAGAACATGCCCAAGGACATGATCGCCAAGCTCAACAACGAGATCAACACCCTCATGAAGGAGCCCGACATGACCAAGCGCCTGGTCGAGCTCGGCGGCGATCCGCTGGTGCTGACGCCGGAAGCGTTCGGCCGAGAGATCGAAACCGAGACCGCCAAATGGAGGAAGGTCGTCGAGTTCGCCGGGCTGAAGGTCGAGTAGCGAACTTGTGATGAGTGGGAATGGAGCCCTGCCGTTCGGCAGGGCCTTTTTCTTGCGTGGTTTGTCGCCGCGACCTGGAATAAAATGGCGCGATGAAACCTGATGATACATGGCGCGTATCTCGCGTCGTGAATAGAGGAGTTGGGATCATGCGCAAGACGCAATTGGCGCTGCTGACACTGGGCGCGACGGTCCTTGCCGGCTTCGTCACCGTCACCCCCGCCGCGGCCCGCGATTATCCCTGGTGTGCCCAGGGCAGGCAATATGACTATCCCGGCGAATGCGCCTACAGCACCTACGAACAATGCCAGGCCAGCGTCTCCGGTCGGCTGCTGTTCTGCGGTCCCAATCCGCGCGTCGCCTATGGGCAGGCACCGCAGCCGCAACCTCGGCCGCATCGTCGCGCGCGGCAAGCTGCGCCGTATTGATCGCGCCTCGCTGATCGCCATCTGATCGCGCGCCGTCGTGCGGGTTTCCACTTGACGTCATTGCGCTCACGCCTATACTAAACCTTATGGTTAAGTATCAAGACGAGGCGCTCGACCGCACCTTTGCGGCGCTGTCCGATCCGACGCGGCGCGCGCTGCTCGCGCGTCTCGGCGAGAAGGAGAGCCTGTCGGTGAGCGAACTGGCGGAGCCGTTCTCGATTTCGCTGCCGGCGATCATGAAGCATCTCGACGTGCTTACGGATGCGGGCCTGATCTTGCGTGAGAAGACCGGGCGCACGGTCGCCTGCCGGCTCACTGCGCAGCCGATGGAGCAGGCGATGAACTGGCTCAATCGCTACGCACAATTCTGGTCCGAGAGTTTCGATCGCCTTGCCGCCTTTGTGGAGGACAGTCCATGGCCAACGCAGCCGTCAACGCCGATTCCAGCAGTGCCGAAAGTGCAACCCAAGGTCCAAGCCTCACGCTCACGCGTCGGCTCCGCGCGCGGCCGGAAAAAATCTTCGCCGCCTGGACGCAAGCCGAGCAGTTAGTGCAATGGTTCGGCCCGCCGAACATGCAGCCGACGACGCTGAGTGCCGAGCTCGACGTCCGCACCGGCGGCCGCTACCGCATCTCTTTCACCCGCGATGACGGCGAATATTTCGAAGCCGGGGGCATCTACCGCGAGGTGGTGCCGAACGAGCGGCTCGTCTTCACCTGGGCCTGGCATTCGACGCCGGATCGGGAGTCGCTGGTGACGATCACGCTGAAGCCCGACAGCGCAGGTACGCTGATGATCTTTCATCACGCCCAGTTTTTCGACGTAACCGCGCGCGACAACCATCAGCGTGGCTGGAGCTCATTCTTCGACAAGCTCGACACCTTCGTCGCTTGATCCCTGTCAGAGGAGGATACCATGCAGCAACATCAGATCGTCTCGCGCGAGCAATGGGTCGCCGCCCGCAAAGCCCATCTGGCGCATGAGAAGGAAGTTAGCCAGGCCCGCGAGCGCCTCGCAGAGGAGCGCCGCGCATTGCCCTGGGTGAAGGTCGACAAAAGCTATGTGTTTGACGGGCCGAACGGCGCGGTGACGCTCGGCGATCTCTTCAAGGGCCGCCCGCAACTCGTGGTCCAGCACGTGATGTTCGCGCCGGATTGGGAGGCCGCTTGCAAGAGCTGTTCGCTCTGGGCCGATGGCTTCGAGCGAATGGTGCCGCATCTGGCGGCGCGCGACACCACGATGGTGGCGATCTCGCTGGCGCCCAGCGCGAAGCTCGAGGCGTTCAAGCGGCGGATGGGTTGGAGCTTCGATTGGGTGTCTTCAGGCAGCAACGACTTCAACTATGACTACGAGGTCTCGTTTACGCGCGAGCAGGTCGAAAAGGGCGTACCGAAATATAATTTCGGCACCACGCCGTTCTATGGGCCCGAGCTGCCCGGCATCAGCGTGTTTTATCGCATCGAGGCGGGCGAGATCTTTCACACCTATTCCTGCTTCGCCCGCGGCCTCGACATGATGAATGCGGCCTATCAATATCTCGACCTCACCCCGCTGGGACGTCACGAGGATGGCCTACCCTACCCGATGGACTGGGTCCGCCTGCGCGACGAGTACGAGCCGCAAGCGAAGGGCGCGTGCTGCCACGGGTGAGGGGCAGTCTTGATGCGTAGCCCGGATGGAGCGAAGCGAAATCCGGGGCGTTGCGAGGCGTCGGACCACCCCGGATTGCGCTTCGCTCCATCCGGGCTACGAGACCGGCTTTGCCGCTACTTCTTCGCGTCAGCCTGCTCCGTGCCGTTGCACGAGATCAGCATCGTATAGGCGCGGGCGTTGCCGGCGATGTCGGTGGTCTTGAGCTCGCCCTTCGGTTCGACCGTCTGGTACGGCACGACCGAATTGTCGAGGAAGTCGCGCAACGCGCCAGTCTTGATCGCGAAGTTGATGTTTTCGGGGATGTTGCCGGTTACCGCAGCGATGCGCAATCCGGGGAGCTTTCCCGTGACCACGCCCACGATCTGACCGCTGGTGTCGAACAGCGGGCCGCCGCTATTGCCGGGCTGCACTGGCGCACTGATTTGCAGGAAACGCGTGTCGTTGTGCATGCCGCTGAGCGAGCTCACGATGCCGGTCGTCACGGTGAAGTCCGAAGTGAGCAAACCATGGTAGGGAAAGCCGATCGCGACGACGGAATCGCCGGAGCGGAACGAGCGGTCGCGGATTCGGGCGAACTCCTTGAATGTCGCAGTCGACGGCGCCTGCAACAAGGCGAGATCGTTGTTCGCGTCGCTCGACACGACGCGCAACACCATCGCGGCCTCACCGGTGAGATTGCCCTTGAGCTCGCTGCAACCGTCGATCACGTGGTTGTTGGTGACGATGTGACCGTTAGCGCTGACCACGAATCCGGTGCCGAAGCCACTCTTGGCCCCTCGACCGGCTTTGCCGGCTGGCGGCGCACCTTGCTTGTCGGCCACGGCTGCCGGCTTCGCAGCGCCTTTGGTGAAGTCTCCGGCCTTGTCGAGCCCGTCAGCTTTCACCTTGGTCACGCAATTGGCCAATGCGGCGATCACCGGTCCGGTCGAGGTCAGATCGAAATTCAGAACGGCGCGGCCGGCTGTAGCCACCATCAGGCCCGCTTTCTGAAAGGTACGCACGACATTGAGCGGCATGATGGCCGTGAGCATGTTGGTCTGGTACGCCGTGGCGAACAGCCTGGCTTGCTCCTGCCCGTCAAAGGTCACGTCGATCGCTGCATTTTCGCCCTTGTTGAAATGGTAGCTGGGACTCGCAAAAGCCAGCGACCATGTGCCGGCGGCATTTTGGCTCACGACAAGGATCACACCGTTCGCATACGGCGTCGTTGCGGCGCAATGCGAAAAGGCGCCAGTCTGATCGTTGCTGAAGGCGCCGCCGATCCAGTTGCCGACATTGACGGAGCCGAACGGTCCCGCCGCATACGCCAGTCCGGCAAGGCTCAGCTGCAACAGAGCCGCAGCGACAAACGACTTCAACCACATGACTTCCCCCCAGACCGCTTCGGCCGCATCTTATCTGCGCAGGCAGGTCTCGTGCAACCGACAGTTGTCCGGCCGGGACGCATCCGCTGCGGACGAGTTTCGGGCTTGCCTTTACTTTGCCGCGCGGTATACTTTGCGATACAAAGTGACCGGGAGAGCCGGTCCGTGGGCTGGGGTGGAGCAGAGTTTTGGCGTTGCCGATGCGCGATCTCGACAAGGCGCTGGCCGACATCGTGGCGATCCGCAGCCAGATTGCGGCCGGCACGGCGTTCCGCGGTTACGGCCCGGCGACGATGGCTGCGACCGGTGCGGTCGCCCTTGTCACCGCGATCCTGCAATTCTGGCTGCTCGGCGATCCCACGGGCGAGCCGCTCGGGTTCTTTTTCGGCTGGCTGGTTGCGGCGACGCTGTCCGGCCTGATGATCTGGATCGAGATGCGCGCGCGTTCGCGCCGGCATCATTCGGGCTTGGCAGATGCCATGATCCACCAGGCGGTCGAGCAGTTTTTGCCCGCGGGCGTTGCCGGAATCCTGCTTGCAGTGGTGATGTGGAAGTTCGCGGCCGAAACGCTGTGGCTCCTGCCGGGGCTGTGGCAGATCCTGGTGTCGCTCGGCATTTTTGCGTCCGCCCGCTCGCTGCCACGCAGCGTGGCGTTTGCCGGGGCCTGGTACTTCATCTCGGGCTTTGCGGTCGTGGTGCTGGCGAGCCGGACCCACATGCTGTCGCCATGGACCATGGGACTGCCCTTCGTGATCGGCCAGTCGGTGATGGCGGCCATTCTGTATTTCGCGTCCGGAGACAATGATGTCGAAGACTGACAGCGCGCCGTTCTCCTACGAGGGGCTCGACCGTGTGATCCACGAGAAGGCGAGGCTCGGGCTTCTGACCTCGCTGATGGCCCATCCGAAGGGGCTTGCGTTTGCCGATCTCAAGCAGCTTTGCGGCCTCACTGACGGCAATCTCAGCCGGCATCTCGCCGTGCTCCAGGAGGCCGGCCTCGTCGAGGTCACCAAGGGTTATGAGGGCAATCGCCCGCACACCACCTGCCGTCTGACCAAAACCGGACGCCGCCGCTTCCTCGACTATCTCGCCGTGCTCGAGCGTCTCGTGCGCGACGCCGCCAAAGCTGCCGGCCGCGAGGCGCTCCCGCTCGGCCGTCTCGGCATTCTCTCGACCTGATCGTCCCCCCTTTTTGACTGGAGACTTTGCGATGCAAAGTGACGTCACGTTCCACCACGAGAAGCTTCATGTCGGCATCATCATGGACGGCAATGGAAGATGGGCGACGCGGCGCGGGCTGTCACGTTTGCGCGGCCACGAGGCCGGCGTCGAGACGATCCGCCGCATCGTCGAGGCCGCGCCCAAACAGGGCATCGGCACGCTGACGCTCTATGCGTTCTCCACCGACAATTGGCGCAGGCCAAAGGCCGAGGTCGCCGCGCTGATGACGCTGCTGCGTTTCTATGTTGCCAATGAGGTGCAGAGCCTGGTGAAGAATGGTGTGCGCCTCTCCGTGATCGGCCGTCGCGACCGTCTACCTGATGGTATCGCCACCGCCATCGCGCGTGCCGAGGACGCGACCGCCCACGGCCACACGCTGCATCTGCGCATCGCCGTCGACTATTCCGCGCGGGATGCCATCCTCAACGCGGCGGCGAAGGCGGCCGCGCTGACCAGCCTGACCCGCGAAGCCTTCGCGCAGCTCGTCACCGGCGAGGCAGGCCTGCGCGACGTCGATCTCATCATTCGCACCTCCGGCGAAAAGCGGCTGTCGGACTTCCTGCTCTGGGAAGGCGCCTATGCCGAGCTGCATTTCACCGAACGGATGTGGCCCGAATTCGAGGCGGGCGATCTCGCCGAGGCGCTGGCCTCGTTCCACGGTCGCGAGCGCCGTTTCGGTGGCCTTCAGGCCATCGTGCCGGAGGAGGTGCCGTCGCTCTCGCGCGTCTGACGCGCAGCACGGAGAAGCGAGCGGTTCGTTTTCAGCCGCATGATTGGCGGGAATGTCCAAGCGGCGCGTGTGCAGTCTCGGTTAGGTGTGCAGTCCACGCAACCTGCCGAGAGCGCCGTGCATGTCACAGATATTTCCGGACGCCGTCGTCGAGCTCACGACATTGGCCGAACTGGAAGGAGCGGTCTGCATCAGGGCCGCCGATGCGTCCGATGTGAAGAGCCTCTCGATCTATTTCACGGGCCTTTCCACGACAACGCGCAACAAGCGCTTCATGGGTGCGCGGACGGACTTTGCCGTTGTCGCGGCCGAGTGCGTCGCCAAGGCCAACCATGCCGATCACTTCACATTGCTCGCCGAGCTCAGGCAGGAGGGGCAGGGCACGATTATCGGCGAGACGCGATACGTCTATGATGCGGGTGCACGGCATGGTGAGTTTGCCATCTCCGTCGCCGATGTCTTTCAGCGCAGAGGCCTCGGCTTGCAGATGATGACGGCGATGGAGCGGCGTGCGAGCGATCTCGGTCACGAGATGATCGCGGCCGAGACCGCACGGGCCAATGCCGAGATGCGCGGGCTTGCGAAGAAGGCGGGGTTCACGGATACCGGCCTTGGAGACTGGCAGTCCGTGAATCTCGCGAAGCGCCTGTCGCGCCAGCCGGGCTTGCCGCAAACCTGAGCAGCCGAGTGGCGCTCTCGAAACCCGCTGCAAGTTTCCACGGATCGTGCTCTACTGTCCGTTCGCGACGGGAGCTTTCGCAGGATGCGCGCAGTTCTGGATCATTGCACAGGTGGGACGAAGCGGCAGGTTCCGGCCGGCGCGCTCGTCGTCAGCGAGGGCGGCATCAGCAGCGGTCGCCTCTACGTGCTCCTGGAGGGCAAGCTGGAGGTGCTCAAGAGCGACATGGTGGTTGCGAGCATCGCCGATCCCGGCGCGGTGTTCGGCGAGATGTCCGTGCTGCTGGGGCTGCCGCATACCGCAACGGTGCGGGCCTGCTCGGATTCGGTCATCTACGAATTCGAGGACGCGGCGTCATTCCTCTTGCAGAAGCCGGACGTCGCGTTGCTGCTCGCGCGCACGCCGGCGCGGCGGCTCAACATCGCCAACACCTATCTCGCCGCTCTCAAGCGGCAATATGCCGGTCACGGCACGTACCTCGCCATGGTCAGCGAGGTGCTCCAGAGCATGATCAACCTGCCGCCGGTCGAGGTCTCGCCAGGCTCGGATCGGCAATCCGACCCAAGGATGTGAGCCAGTCCGGCGGCTCCTCGACATAAGCAGCCGGCCGCTTCAGCGGCGCACCGAGATCGATCCACTGCGGCATCGCCCGCGAAGATCACCAGGTCGAATTGCGGCGCCGCGCTGACCAGCCAGTCGAGCTGCGGCAGCGAGCAATGCAGGTCGGCCACGACCAGGCAGCGCATTGAGGATCCGTCGGCGAGAGAGTGAAAATGGTTGGGAATTCCAAAATATTATAAGCAAGAAGCAGACCAGCATGGACGCAAATCCATCGGCCGACCGAAGCATGCTGCGGCGTGGTCATGGACGCAAGTGTCGGTGCGTCGCAGGGCTGGACCGGATCGTCGAATTCTGGTGTCGTGGCGCGCCTTCAATGCGGGTGATCGCATGACGTCCTTCAAGACCATCCGTGCCCGCGCCGAAAAGCGCAAGGGTGGCCCCAAGGCGCTTGAAAAACTGATGCCTGACAAGCCCGATCTGAAGGGGCTGGCAAAACTCGGCGACGGTCGCATCCTGGCTGAGATGACCAAGCGAGTGTTCTGTGCGGGCTTTGCCTGGAGCGTGATCGATGCGAAATGGGACGGCTTTGAAGACGCCTTCCTGCGCTTCCAGCCAGCCAAGCTCGGCTTCCAACCCGAAGATTATTGGGAGGGTCTGCTGCGCGACGCGCGGATCGTGCGCAACGGCGCCAAGATCATGTCGGTGCGCGACAACGCCGCCTTCGTGCAGGAGATTGCGAAAGAGCACGGCAGCTTCGGCAAGTTTCTGGCGAAATGGCCGCCCTCCAACGAGATCGGGCTGCTCGATCTCCTCGCCAAGCGCGGCAGCCGGTTGGGGGGCAACACCGGACAGATGCTGCTGCGCTTCGTCGGCTGGGATGGCTTTGTCACCTCGAAGGACGTCGTCGCCTGCCTGCGTGATGCCGGCCTCGACATCGCCGAAGAGGTCAAGTCGAAGGGCGATCTCGCCAAGGTGCAGGCGCAGTTCAACGCCTGGGCCGGGGAGACCGGTCTGCCCTACACGCATCTGTCACGCATCTGCGCGCTCTCGGTCGGCGAGAACCGGAGCGAGCATTAGTCCACGAGGAACGAGATCAGCGCCGTCGACTGCCGGATCGTGAACATCGTGTGGCGATGTCGTGCCGCGAGCGCGGCAGACGTCGCGAGCGATCACGAAATGTATTTTGCAGGAACATTTGTGCGCAGCACCCGTTCGAGGATTGGAGCCAGGCGACCCTGGCGCAGGGAACGCGCGTGCCCCGGCTCAAGCCCATGAAACCCGAAATGACAGAACGGAGCAGCTCATGAAGCTCACATCCGAACAGGTGAAGCAGACCGTCAACCAGCTCGGCGCCCAGGTGCTGCCCGATGAGCATCCAGCCATGCCCCAGCTCAACAGCATGTTCGGCGAACACACTTTCTTCGTCGACGAGATGGGATTGAAGGTGCTCGAGCCGACCCCGTCGCTCAGTGCGGAACGCCAGACCGGTGAAGTCGTCAGCCTCGCCGACTGGAGCGATGCGGATCTGACGCGCCTGATGGCGCACGAGCCCGAGCCGACCGGCGTGATCGTGGTGTTCGAGCACGTGAGGCACTGATTCAGCGTGGACCAGGGCCGCGTCCGGCCGCGGGGCGCACAAGCGAACGACCACCCCTCGGGTGTCGAAGGGTGGTTTGACCACGCTACGATCGTTGCCGGATATCAGATCCGGTCGTTGAGAAGGACGCCGGACAGCGAAGGGTCGGGGGGATTGGCCGTGCCGTTTGATCCCGTCCCGCTGCAGGTGGAATCCGTCAGCGGGGCTTTCAACGACTCCAGGAATTTTTCAAGCACGGCCGTCGTCGAATTGCCGGTCGACGAACTGTCCGTTCCGGTGGTCGAAGACCACGTGCTCGAATTGGTCGTCTCGCCCGAGCTCCTGGCGGCAGAAGAGATCCAATCCCTGAGAGTGCTTGTGCGGCTCTAGCCATCTGGACAGCGAGGCATCTTACGTAGGAACCAGGGCACTCATCAGCAGTTGCGGGCGGTATAATCAGCTGTATCGGAGGGTCTCTTGGTTCCTCTCTGGCTGCATGGCCTTTCCATGGCTGCGTTGGCTCTCGGCGCGGTTTGCGCGGCGATTGTCGGGCTCGACGTCGCTCGGCATCCGCAACACATGTGGATCATGGCCATCGTCTGGCCCGTTACTGCCCTGTTCGGGACCATCTGGGTCGTTTGGCAGTATTTCTCCTTCGGCCGGCTGGCGACCCGCGAAGCAGCGCAGAAAGCCAAGCAGCAGAACCAAGATCCGCCCAACAAGCGATTGACGCCATTTGCCGTGAAGGTGGCGAACGGATCGCTTCACTGCGGCAGCGGGTGTACGTTGGGCGACATCGTCGCGGAATGGCTCGCATTCGGCTTTCCCGCGGTCGCCATCGCATTCGGCTGGCAGAGCATCTTCCAGGAAAAGATCTTCGCCGTCTGGATACTGGACTACCTCGTCGCCTTCGCCTTCGGAATCCTGTTCCAGTATTTCACGATCGCCCCGATGCGCGGACTTTCCGTGGGTCGAGGGCTGATCGCGGCCGTGAAGGCGGACACGGTCTCCATCACCGCTTGGCAGATTGGTATGTACGGCTTTATGGCTTTCGCCTACTTCTACATCTTTCGGCACGTTCTCGGCACGAAGCTGGAGGTGGATAGCTTCGAATTCTGGTTCATGATGCAGATCGCGATGCTGTTCGGCTTCGTCACGTCCTATCCCGCAAACTGGTGGCTGCTGCGGGCGGGACTGAAGGAAAAGATGTAGGACATCTTCAGCCGAATTCCGGGCCCGAAGTCACTTTTTTGACTGCGCCCCGCGCGATCCCATGCTGCACGAGCGTCTACTTTGCAACCTGACCGAGGATCTCGACTTTCGCGTCGTTCACCGCTCCGCGAGATGGCGCACCCGACACGATTCGAACGTGTGACCTTTGCCTTCGGAGGGCAACGCTCTATCCAGCTGAGCTACGGGTGCAACGAGGGTTCATTTAGCCGATTGGCGAGGGGTCGGCAACCGGTCTCGCCGCGGCAATCTAGGCTGATTTGCGGGCCGTCGGGCCAGGAACCGGGCCGCTAACCGGCACATTCTCGCGGCCGAGGCCTGCCAATTCGGCCAGCACCCGCTCGGCGCAGACGACACGGTTGCGGCCGAGGCGTTTGGCGGCGTAGAGCGCCTGGTCGGCCGCACCTAGCAGTCGGTCGGGGGCGCCGTCGGCCTCGCCGGGGACGTGACTGGCGACACCGACACTGAGCGTGACGTGATGGCCGGCTCCATTGGCGCCATGGGCGATCGCCAACGCCATCACGGCACCGCGGATCTCCTCGGCGATGAGACGGGCATCGTCGCAACTCATGTCGGGCAGGATCAGCGCGAATTCCTCGCCGCCATAGCGGCTGGCAAGGTCGAGCGGGCGCAGCGCATGGCGGCTGACGACGGCGGCGACCGCGCGCAGGCACTCGTCGCCGGTCTGGTGGCCGTGCTCGTCGTTGAACAGCTTGAAATGATCGACGTCGACGAACAGCAGCGCCAAGGGCTTCTGCGTCCGCTCCGCGCGCGCCCATTCGGTCATCAGCTTCTGGTCGAAGGAGCGGCGGTTCGAAAGCCCGGTCAGCCCGTCCTTGGTGGCGAGCTCCTTCAGCGCCGTCTCGGCGCGCTTCTGGTCGGTGAGGTCGCGCAGCGTCTCCACCACGGCGATCAGATTGCCAGCCTCGTCATGGATGGGGCCCGCGTCGATCGCGAGATAGAGCTGGCTGCCGAGCTTCGGCATCACGCACCAGTTCTCCGCGCTGAAGCCGAGCCCGTTGTGGCCGCGCGCGGCATATTCCGAATAGAACTCCGGCAGCTGCTCGGGGCGGTCGAGTGCGACCAGATCGGCGAGGCAGGGACGCTTCGTGCCATAGAAGGCCTGCCAGTGCTTGCTGGTGCCGATCACTTCCGATGCGGCAACGCCGGTCAGCCGCTCGCAGGCTCGGTTCCAGATCACCACGCGGCGCTTTGGATCGATCACAAAGGTCGGCACCACCAGATGCTGCATCAGCCGCACCGCGTAGGAATCCGCGACGTCGATGGTTTTGGTGGACTTTGCCATCTCAGGCCACCGCCGCCACGGGCATGGCGTCGCCCAGGCCGAACAGCTGCCGCACCTCGGCCGCCGGCTTCGGTTTGCTGAACAGATAGCCCTGCATCTCTGTGCAGCCGAGCGCGCGCAGCATCTCGCGCTGGGCCTCGGTTTCGACGCCTTCGGCGACCGTCGTCATGTTGCTGGCGGCGGCGATGTTCACCACGGCCTGCACGATCACGGGTGCGCCGCTGGACTCGGCGATGTCGGCGACGAAGCAGCGGTCGATCTTGATCTTGTCGAACGGGAAGCGCTTCAGATAGCTCAGCGAGGAATAGCCGGTGCCGAAATCATCGAGCGCGATGCGCACGCCGATGGCGCGGAGCTGATGCAGGATCGAGAGTGCCGCCTCGTCGTCGCGGATCAGAACGGCCTCGGTGATCTCGAGCTCGAGCCGTCGCGGCTCCAGCCCGGAGGCGGCGAGAGCGCCGGCGATCCGGAGCGCCAGCGTGTCGCATTTGAGCTGCACCGGCGAGACGTTGACGGCGAGGCAAACATGCGCGGGCCAGGTCGCGGCCTCGTTGCAGGCCGTACGCAGCACCCAGTCGCCGAGCTCGTTGATGATGCCAGTATCCTCGGCGATCGGAATGAATTCGGCCGGCGATACCATGCCGCGTTCGGGATGACGCCAGCGCAGCAGCGCCTCGCAGCCGGAGACCTCCCCCGAACGCAGATTGACCAGCGGCTGGTAGTGGATCTCGAAGCCGCCATCGATCAGCGCCTGGCGCAGATCCTGCTCCATGGTGAGACGGGCCTTGGCGCACGCATCCATCTCCGGCACGAAGAAGCGGTAGGTGCGCCGCCCTTCCGCCTTGGCGCCGTACATCGCAAGGTCGGCGTTCTTGATGAGCTGGTCGAGGTCGGCGCCGTCCTGCGGCGCCAGCGCGATGCCGATGCTGGCGTCGGTGGAGAGCTGGTGGCCGAGGCAGTGATAGGGCAGGCGGATCGCCTCATGGACCCGTGTCACGAAGGATAGAACGTCGGCAGACGATTCGATTTTGGTCTGGATCACGGCAAACTCGTCGCCGCCGAGCCGCGCGATCAGGTCGCCCGGCTTGAGGCAGGCGCGGATGCGGCTCGCGATGGCCTTCAACAGCTCGTCGCCGACATGATGGCCGAGTGAATCGTTGATACCCTTGAACTCGTCGATGTCGACATAGAGCAGCGCGAATTGCTCGCCGTCCGCGGCCTTCTCCAGCTCGCGCTCGATCTGCTCGCGGAACAGCGCGCGGTTCGGCAGGTCGGTCAGCGCGTCGTAATGCGCCATATGTGCGATCTTCTCGTCGGCCTTTCGCTGTTCCGTGATGTCCTCGATGACGTTGATGATGTAGCGCGGCTCGCCTGCCTTGTCGCGGATGCCGATGCGTTTCGAGATGGTATGGCGCTGGCCATCGGTCCGGGTTGTCCAGGTTTGCTCCTTGAGCAACAGTCGATCGGGTGTTCGCAGCAGAGCGTCATCATCGCAGGTGACGATTTCGGCGTCGGGCCTTGGCAGAATATCGGCGGCAGTCTTTCCAACGATCGTCTCGCCCGTTTTCCCGAACACGTTCTCGGCAATCCGGTTGACCAGAAGATAGCGCCGGGTGTGGGCATCCTTCACCGTGATCTGCGACGGGATATGGTCGATGATCTCGCGGAGGAAAGTGTAGTTGCGGTCGCGCTCCTGTTCCAGGCTGCGCCGCTCGGTGATCTCCTCGATCGTGGCGACCCATCCGCCGTGCGCGAGCGGGGTGTTGATGACCTGGAAGGCGCGGCCGTTCGGCAGCTCGTGCGATCTGGTCGAGACCTTGCCTTCGGCGACGATCCTCATGACGTCGGCGCAGAATGCCTCGACATCGCCATTGAACGCGCCGCGCTCCTTGCGGTGATGCATCGCCTCATGGATGTGGCAGCCGGGCTTGATGACGTCGCTGGACAGGCCGAACATGTCGGCATAGCGCCGGTTACAGGTGACGATGTAGCCCGCCGCGTCGTACAGGATCAGTCCTTGCGACATGTTGTTCAGGGCGGTGTCGAGCCGTTGCCGCTCCGATTCGATCCGCGCCTGGGCGTCGCGGTTCTGCCGGTTGATCAAGCGGATGATCAGGAACAGGATCAGCGCGATCACGGCCGCCGACAATGTCGCGGTGGTGACCATGAAGCCCGTCTGCTGCCGCCAGTCCGCGAGCGCGGCCGACGTGGTGTTGGTCGCCATGATGACCAGTGGGAAGTGCGTCAGCGACGCGGCCGAGCCGAGCTTTTCCTCGCCGTCGACCGGGCTCCTGACGCGGAGCGTGTGCAGTCCGCCCCGGGTCAACACCTTCTGCATCAGCGGCGCGTTCTTGTAGCTGGTCCCGATCATCGATTCGACATGCGGGTAGCGCGCCAGCATGATGCCTTCGCGGTCGAACAGCGTGATGGCGGCGCCATCGGCCAGGGCGACGGAGGCGAAATAGCGTTGGTAGCTGTCGGGATCGATCCGCCGAACCAATGCGCCGACGAATGTGCCATCCGGCAGGCTGAGCCGGCGCGCGACGACCGTGGTCCATTTGCCGATCAGGAAGCTGCGCACGGATTGCAGCAGCACCGGTTCCGACATCGGGTTCGATTTGAACGTCTGGAAATAGGCGCGCGAGGAGACGTTGATCTTGGGAAGCGGCTGGGCGCGTGACCAGGAAATCAACTCGCCGTCGGCATCGTAGATCGCGATGTCGCCGAGATAGGAGACCGCGCCGATCTTGCCCCTCAGCATCCGGTTGGCGTCGGGCCCCGACATGCGCTCGCGGAACATCTGCGGCGAGGCGATCTCCGCCAGGTGCATCTGCCCGATCAGATCGGCCGCGACGACGTCGGAATCTTCAAACTGCTGATCGAAGTGCCGCGCGATCAGCTGCACGGTGTTTTCCAGCTCGCGCTCGCGGTTGGTCAGTGTGCGTTCGCGAAACTCACCGACGGCCATCGCGGTCACGGCGAAGATGCCGGCGACCAGCAATGCACCGCACAGGGTCAGCCATAGCACCGGTCCGCGTCGAATCGCTGCCTCCCAGCCGTTCTTCATGGCTAGGGACATTCCGGTTGCGATCCCTGCAAAGACCTGGCGCATTTCCCCCTCCCTGAGGGACCAGGAATCCACCGCACAAATGGCGCAAACCTTAGGAAATCCAGTTACCTAAGCATTAATCCGATTGCGGAGCGGTGCCGAGCGTCTAGCTCGGCGGAAATCACGTCGCGGTTGCACGATGGTCGCAGCAGCTGCTGTGCTGCACCATGAATCTCCGGTTAATGCGAGGTGCCCACGTTCTCCTCAGCCACGCTTGCGCGGCCACGGTTAACGCCGATAGCCGCTCGCCCGCGAATAGCCCTGGCGGTTTTGCTGCGTCGGACGGGCCGACACGCTGGCCCGGGACTCGCTTGAGGCGGGGGTCGCGAGCTTCAGCTCTTCCAGGAAGATCGGGCGGGCGAAATAATAGCCCTGCGCATAGCGGATCCTGGTTGCGGCCTGGAGATAGGCGAGCTCCTCGTAGGATTCGATGCCCTCGGCGATCACGGTCATGCCGAGCGCTTCGCTCAGGGATTCGATTGCGCGCAAAATGCCCTGGCTGCGCGGACGCTTATGGATGTCGGTGATGAAGGAGCGGTCGATCTTGATCTCGTCGGCGGTGATGTCGGCGAGCGCCGACAGCGACGAATAGCCGGTGCCGAAATCGTCGATCGAGATACCGACGCCGAGCTTGCGGAACATCGGCAGGATCTCGGCCTGGAAATGATTCTTGGCGACGAAGGCGTCTTCGGTCACCTCGATCATGAAGCGCTGCGGAAAGCCGGTGTCGTCGAGAGCCTGCGCGAAATTGCGCATGAATTCGGGATTGCCGGCCTGCTTGGCGGCGACGTTGATGCTGATGGTCGCTTCCGCGCCAAAGGTCTCGTTGATCGGGTCGATCGACTTGACGATCTCCGCCAGCACGAGATGGGTCAGCTCGTCGATCAGCCCGAGCTCGCTCGCGAGGTTGATGAACGAGCCCGGTGCCTGGATCACGCCCTCGTCGTCGCGCAGGCGCACCAGGGCTTCGATGCCCGTCACGGCCTGCGTGCGGATGTCGACCTTGGACTGGAAGGCGCAGCAGAATCGCTTTTCGAGGATGGCCTGCCGCAACGACTGCTCGATCTTCATGCGCGCGAGTGCCTCGCGCTCCATGCCGGAATCAAAGAAGGCGGCAGATCCCTTGCCGTTGTTCTTGATGCGGTACATCGCGATGTCGGCATTTTGGCGCAGCGTCTCGAAGCTGCGGCCATGGTCGGGATAGAGGCTGACGCCAACGGAAGTGGAGGCGAACACTTCCGAATTGTCGATGAAGAAGGGGGCGGTCAGCCGTTCCAGCGTCGACTGCATGAATTCGGCGACTTCCTCCTGGCTCTGGATCGGCGAGAGCAGCAGCAGGAATTCGTCGCCGGAGATACGCGACAGCACGTCGGAATCGCGCAGGTCGCGGCCGAGCCGTTTCGACAGCTCGACCAGCAGCGCGTCGCCGACGGCGTGGCCGTAATAGTCGTTGATGTGCTTGAAATTGTCGACGTCGAGAAAGGCAAGCGCAAAGCGCTCTCCCTCGCGATCGCGCCCGAGCAGGCTGTTAGCGCGATGCTCGATCACGCGCCGCGAGGGAAGGCCGGTCAGCTCGTCGAAATAGGCCGAGCGGAACAGCTGGTCCTCGAAATTCTTCTGTTCGGTGATGTCGGAGGAAGCCGAGATCAGCAAGGCGCGTCCGGCAACGCTGACCGGCCGATGTGTGGTGAGCAATACCTGGCGCGCGGGTCCGTCGTGAAGCGCTTCCTCGGTGACGACGGCCTGGCCGGCCGTCAGCGCCCGCTGGCAGGCGTCCCGCCGCTGCGCGAGGTCGGGCGACGGCCGGCGGCCGTCCATGCCGAGCTGGGTTGCCGCGGTGTCGTTAACCAGAAGAAGTTGGCCTTGCGCGTCCTGCACGGTCAGGCCGGCCGGCAGCAATTTAACGATTTCCTTGAGAAATCCGAGCTCGGCCTCGGTCGCGCCGGTATGTTTACTGTCGTTCATAGAAGTCATGAATCTTGTTGTTTCAGCGCGCATTTGCAATGGACGCGATCTTGCGCGGTTCCCTCTTAGGTTTGGTTAAAGGGTCGGCAGAAATACGGGGGTGTTTTGGTGGAAACTTGCAGCGTCGCGAGACGCGCAGCCGATCGTCATTAACAGAAGGTCAACGGCGCTTGCGAAAGCGCGAGCGAAGCGCGCGAGTCTCTTTCGTTCGAATCGATGCGATCCGGGTGAGGGGTTAAAGTCTCACCGAACAGTGCGGCCCCTCACCCGGATTACTATGCAATCCGACCTCTCCCCGTTGGGGAGAGGTGATCCGAGCGTCATCACCTTCATTCGCTCTTGGGGATGCGGCATTGCATGATGCAATGCAGGCCGGTCTTCAAATACGAGATCTCGGTCTTGCCGTCGAAGGCTGACAGAGCCGACTTCAGCAGTTTGGTGCCGAAGCCGGGCGCGGAGATTTCGCCAATGCTCGGCCCCTCGTTTTCCTCCCAGGTGATGGTCAGGCGGTCGTCGCTGACTGTCCATGACACCTGCAACAATCCGCGCGGCGCGGAGAAGGCGCCGTATTTGCCGGCATTGGTGGCGAGCTCGTGAAACATCAGCGACAATGTGACCGCAAGCTTTGGTGGCAGGAACAGCCGGTCGCCGTTGAGGGTGAAGCGAACGTGACCGTAAGGGCCGAGCTCCGAGATCAGGAGGTCGCGGATGTCGCAGCCAGCCTTGTCGATCTTTGAGATCAGATCGTCGGTCGCGGCCAGCGAGCGCAGCCGCGGGTCGATCCGGGCCCAGACCTGCGGCTGGTCGTGCAACACCTGGTGCATCACCGCGTGCACGGTCGACAGCTTGTTCTTCAGCCGGTGCTGCAGCTCGTCGACCAGGATCTTGCGATAGTCCTCTTCCTCGATCAGGCGCTTGGAGATCCGGCGCTGCTCTGCCAGCATCGTGCGATAGTGCTCGACGCCCCAGATGGTGAGTGCAGAGACGCCCCAATAGAGTGTCAGCAGGACAAATCGCGAGCGATCGGCAAGCGCATCGCCGAAATTCACGACCACGCCAAGCACGCCGCCGACCAGCGCCGTGATGACGCCGATCCGCAAGCCTCCGAAGGCAGCGGCAAAGAACACGGCCGGGAAGTACGGCGAGAAGTAGACGTCGGGGCGCACATGCGCGAGACCCCAGCGGGCCAGGGTCGAGATCAGCAGGCAGGCTACCGCAAAGACGATGCTCAGGCCGAGCGATGGCGGCGCCACGCCTTGCCAGCCTTTGCGGAATTCGTCGATCAGTTTCCCCATGCGCAGCCCGGTTGCGATCCCCGTTCGAAATTCGAAAGGCAGACCAGAATGTTACGCATGTCCCTCGCGCAAGCAACGCTTGCCTTGTTCGGAGCCGGCAGGAATAGTGGTTGTCGCGGTGCAGAACTGCCGCGGCGACGTCATCGATCGGCGTCCGTTATTTGATATCAAATCATTGGAAAACAGGGACATTCCATGGGCAGGCTGGATGGCAAGGTTGCCGTGATTACAGGTGCGACGAGCGGGATCGGATTGCGTACCGCAGAAGTCTTCGTTGCCGAAGGTGCCAAAATTGTGATCGCGGGCCGGCGTATACCGGAAGGCGAGGCTCTGGCGAAGCAGTTGGGCGCATCCTGCGTTTTCCGCCAGACGGATGTGACCGTCGAAGCGCAGATACAGGCGGTGATCGCGCTTGCGGTGGAAAAATTCGGCCGGATCGACTGCCTCTTCAACAATGCCGGGGGGCCGGCGCAGACCGGCGGCATCGAAGACCTCGAGGTCCAGCGCTTTGATGCGGCGATGGCGACCCTGGTGCGCGGCGTCATGCTCGGCATGAAGCATGCGGCGCCCTATATGAAGAAGCAGGGGTCTGGCAGCATCATCAACAATGGCAGCATCGCCGGCCGCCTTGCCGGCTTCTCCTCCTCGGTCGTCTATGGCGCGGCCAAGGCGGCGGTGATCCATCTCACCAAATGCGTGGCGATGGAGCTCGGCGAGTCCAATGTGCGCGTCAACTCGATCTCGCCCGGCGCGATCGCGACCGGCATTTTTGGCAAGGCGTTGGGGTTGACGATCGAGGCGGCGGAGAAGACTCCGGCGGTGATGCGTGACGTCTACAAGACCGCGCAGCCGATCCCGCGCGCCGGCATCCCTGACGATATCGCCCATGCCGCGGTGTTCCTGGCCAGCGACGAATCCAGCTTCATCAACGGCCACGACCTCGTCATCGACGGCGCCATCACCGGCGGCCGCAACTGGAGCCAGCAGCAGCAGGGCTATGTGGCGCTGCGCAAGGCGTTCGATCAGGGGCTGTAGGAGGAAGTAAAGGTGCCGTAGGGTGGGTTAGACGGCGGCTGCGCGAAGCGCAGGCGCCGACGTAACCCACCACCTCTGTCACCGTGGAGATCAAAGAGGTGGGTTACGCCTAGCGGTTTGCGCTTCGCGCAATCCGCGGGGCTAACCCACCCTACGAAGTCACGAAGGCGAAGCTCAAACCGCCTTCACCCGCACCCTCAACCCATCCCGCGGCTTCGGGATCGGCCACATCTGCCAGTCCGGCTTGTAGCTCTCTTCCAGCGACACCTCGATGTTCTGCAAGAAGTGTCGCGCAAAACACTTCGCCTGCATGTAGGCGAAGTGCAGGCCGAGGCACATATGCGCGCCGCCGCCGAACGGCACCCAGGCGAAGCGGTGGCGGTTGCGCTGGGCTTCCTCGGTGAAGCGGAGGGGATCGAAGTGATCCGGCTCCGGCCAGATGTCCTTCATGTGATGCGTGTAGAGCGGATTGACGCCGACCGCGGTGCCGGCCGGAATCGTATAGCCCTTGAAGCTGAAATCGCGCATCGCGCGGCGCGGCATCGAGGGCACCGGCGGCTTGATCCGCAGCGCTTCCTTGAACGCCATCTCCGACAGCGGCATTTTTTCGAGATCATCGAAGCTGGTCGGCGCATCCGCAGCAAGGCCGAGCGCAACAACCTCCTCGCGCAGCTTGCTCTGCCAGTCCGGATTTGCGGCGAGCTCGCCGATGAACGACGTCAGCGACGAGGTCAGCGTGTCGTGGGCGGCCATCATCAGGAAGCTCATATGGTCGATGATGTCCCGCTCGGAGAGCAGCGCACCATCCTCATGGGTGGCGCGGCAGAGCTGCGAGAACAGATCGTCGCCGCCATGATTGCCGCGGCGAAGTGGAATCTGCTCGCGGAAATAGGCGACGATGCGTTTGCGCCCCTTGACGCCGCGCGCCATCTGGGTGCCCGGCAGGGGCTTACGGATCGGCGCAACGGCGGCTGCGACCATGTCGACGAAGGCGCGGTTGATCTCGTCGACCTCCGGCCCGATATTGGCGCCGAGAAAGGAGACTGCAGCAAGATCGAGCGTGAGCTGCTTCATCGCCGGATAAAGCTGCATCTCGCCGGGCTTCGCTTTCCACTGCGCCACCCGTGCCGAAATGCCGCGGTCGAGATCGCTGAGATATGACTTCATCGGCCCCGACTTGAACGCGACCGACAGCGCCTTGCGATGTAGCCTATGCTCCTCGAAATCGAGCAGCATCAATCCGCGCGGAAACAACAGGCCGAGCACATGGTTCCAGCCGTGCGTCGACGAGAACAGCTTTTGCTGGTCGAACAGCACGAGCTCGTTGGCTTCGGGCCCGAGCAGCACGATATTGGTCTCGCCGAAAATGTGGGTGCGGTAGACCGGGCCGTATTTGGCGCCGTTCCTCTCGATATGTCCCTTGGGGTCGGCGAGCACCTGAAAGGTCTTGCCGATGATCGGCCAGCCTTCGTCGCCGGGGATGTGCGTCAGCTGGTTGCGCTTGGGTGAGGTGTAGCCAGGCGGAGGCGTGGGCACATTCTGCATCGACATGACGATTGCTCCGGTTGGCTGACCGAACAGCGCGCGAGCGAACGACGCTTGCGGCCGGCGCCGGCTGACCCGTGTCGACATTAGCACAGGCCGACATGTCTGGCTTGTGAACGTCGTTATCAGCGTAGCACCGACGAGGCCTACCTCTTCGCCGCTTCCTTCTGCAAATCCGGCGCGTTGACGGCGGGAATGGCGACGCGGCCGGGGCCGGTCACCTTGAGCGCCTCGGCGGCCTTCTCGTTCTGCATGATCTTGGCCATCACGGCCTGACCGGCACGTTCGAAAATCGCGCGGTTCTCGATCACGAATTTTTGCGACTTGCGCAGGCCGTCGACATAGCCGTTGATCTCCGGCACGACGTAGCGCGCGACCATGTCCCAGCTCCGGCGCGTGGCTTCCGGATTGGCCCAGTCGTGCACGAAGCCGATGATGGCGCCGACGCCGCCGGACACCTGCATCACGTTCTTGATGGTCTTGACCAGATCGTCGGGTGTGCCGATGGTGGAGGCCGCGCCCTCGACGAAGGCGGTCTTGTCCACGGCCTCGTCGGGTGACGAGAATGCGGTCAGGCCCGGCCGCTGCAGCGTACCGACGTTATATTCGTTGTGCCAGCGCATCAGCCCGGCGCCGGCCTCCTTACGGGCCTGCTCGCGGCTTTCGGCGATGTGGAAGGTCAGGAGCACGCGCCAGTCGGCGCGGTTGACATTGGTGCCGTGCTTCTTGGCGGCATCCTCGGCGAACTGCCATTGCTGCTGCAGCGACATCAGCCCCTGCGTCGTCATCGAGCCCAGCGAGATGATGCCGATGCCGTATTTGCCGGCGAGCGTCATGCCCGACGGTGAGATCTGCGAGGCCACCACGAACGGCATCTCCTCCTGTAACGGCAGGATCTGGAGCGCGGCGTCGTTCATGGTGAACCAGTCGCTCTTGGCAGTGACGCGCTGGCCGTTGAAGAGACGGCGGATCACGCCGATCGCCTCGTCCTGGCGGTCGCGCTGCGTCATCGGGTCGATGCCGAGCGTGTGCGCGTCGGAGGCCAGCGCGCCGGGGCCGGAGCCGAAGATGGCGCGGCCGCCGGTCATGTGGTCGAGCTGCACCATGCGCTGCGCGACGTTGTAGGGATGGTGATAGGGCAGCGATACCACGCCGGTGCCGAGCTTGATTCGCTTGGTGCGCTCGCCGGCCGCGGCCAGAAACATCTCGGGCGAGGCGATCATCTCCCAGCCGGAGGAATGATGCTCGCCGCACCAGAACTCGTCATAGCCGAGGCTATCTAACTGCTCGACCAGGTCGAGATCGCGCCGGAACTGGAGCATCGGATGCTCCCCGATCGGGTGATGCGGGGCAAGGAAGGCTCCGAACTTCAGGCGCGCCATGGCGTTCTCTCCGGCTGTCATTTTCTGTTTGTTAGGTAGCGGAGGCTACGTGCCCGATGCCACGAACGCAATCGCGCGATCTCCCGCATGGCGGAATGCAGGCATGCGTAACAAAGGACCGCTCCCGTCTCCCTCTCCGTTCACCGTCATGGCCGGGCTTGTCCCGGCCATCCACGACCTTTGTCGCAGCCCTAAGAACGTGGATGCCCGGGACAAGCCCGGGCATGACGAGAATTCGGTGAGGTGAGGTGCGCTACCGCGTCATCCTGTTCCACGCATCGAGGCCGGCGATCTTGTAGGCCTCCGCCAGCGTGGGATAGTTGAACGTGTTCTGGATGAAATAATCGATTGTGCCTTTGAGGTTGAGCACGGCCTGGCCGATATGGATCAGCTCGGTGGCGCCTTCGCCGAGAATATGGACGCCGAGCAGGCGGCGGGTCTTGGTCGAGAAGATCATCTGATGTGCCCGCGCGAGGTCTCGCGAAAGCGCACGATGCCGACCTCGTAGGGAATGCCGCGCGTGCGCACCTCTTCTTCGGTGAGGCCGGCGGTCGAGATCTCCGTCGCCGGCGGCCTAGATGTGCGGCACGCTGGTCTGCAAGGTGACGGGATCGACCTTGATGCGGCCGCGATGGTCGACCGCGATGCCGGCGGCCTCGAGGTTGAGCCGGTCGGTAGCGCCGACGCGGCCCGCCGCGAACAGCAGCATATCTGTGGTGACGTGCCGCCCATCGGACAGATGCGTGACGATGCTGCCCTGCGCCGTCTTCTCGATCGAGTTGACCTTGGCGCCGAGCCGCAGCGCGACATTGCGGTCGCGCAGTTCATGCATGAACTCGTCGATCAATTCCTTGTCGATGAAATCAAGGAAAGTCGGCCTCGGCTCGATCAGGTCACGGGCACGTCGAGCGCGCTGAAGATGGTGGCATATTCGACGCCGATCACGGCGAGGCCAATGCGGCAAGGCCTACCTCGGAGGTAATCGCAGGGATGACGCCGATCTGCGAGCATCAGTCGCAAATAAATCCCGGAAGGCTCGTGCGCCAATGCATCAAACCGTCACAAAGCCAATCGATTCGACCCGCCGCTGGCGGGTGCTCGCGATCGTCGTCGCCGCGCAGTTCATGTTCGGCGTCGACGCCTTCATCGTGAACGTCGCCATCCCGACTATCGCGATCGACCTGCATGCGTCGCCGGCGCAGGTCGAATCCGTGATCGCGATCTATCTGATCGCCTATGCAACCCTGGTCGTCACCGGCGGCCGCCTCGGCGATATCTATGGCACTAAGAACGTCTTTCTGGCCGGTGTGCTCGGCTTCACGGTGACATCGCTGTGGTGCGGCCTGGCACAATCCGGCTTCGAGTTGATCATCGCCCGGCTGGCGCAGGGCGCCACCGCGGCGCTGATGGTGCCGCAGGTGCTGGCGACGCTGCATCTGCTCTTCACCGACAAAACGCGCAGCCGCGCCTTCGCCATCTATGGCGTCGTGCTCGGGCTTGCGGGTGCCGCTGGCTTCCTGCTCGGCGGGCTGTTGGTGACGCTCGATCTCGCCGGCACCGGTTGGCGTTCGGTGTTTTTCGTCAACGTGCCCTGCGGCCTCCTCATCGCCGCTGGCGCCTGGCGCATCATGCCGTCAGTGCCGCGCCGAGCCGGAACAAAACTCGACATCAAGGGCAGCGTCGTGCTGTTCGCGGGATTGCTGTGCCTGATCGGGCCGTTGCTGTTCGGCCATGACGTCGGTTGGGCGCCGTGGCTGTGGGCCGTGATGATAGGCGGCGGCGTGATTCTCGCGGGATTCCCAAAGCTCGAGCATGCCATTGCGCGTGGCGGCGGCATGCCGCTGATCGATCTCACACTGCTGGTGGATGCCGCCTTCCTGCGCGGGCTCGGCGCCGCCTTCTTTTTCTTCGTTGCCAATCTCTCGTTCTATCTGGTGATGACGCTGTTCATGCAGCGTGGCCTGAAGATTCCGCCGCTCGCCGCCAGCCTGGTCTTCGTTCCGCTCGCGCTTGCCTTCGTCGTGGCGTCACGCCACAGCGGCGCGCGGGCACGACATCGTGGCACCAAAGTGTTGATCGAAGGCTGCGCGCTCCAGATCGCAGGTCTCGCCGCGCTCGCGCTTGTTGCAGGATGCAGCGACGCGCCGACACCGATCGCGCTTGCGCTGATCCTGCTCGTCTTCGGCTACGGCCAGGGGATGGTGATGGCACCGCTGTCCGGCGCGGTGCTCTCGACCGTCAGGCCTGCCGCCGCAGGCTCGGCCTCCGGCATGTACGGCACCACCGCGCAGATCGGAAATGCGGCCGGAGTGGCCGCAATCGGCGCGGTGTTCTTCGCGGTTGAAGCACTGCAATCAGCGCGCGCAGGTTTCTTCATCTCGCTCGCGCTGTTTGTGACATTAATCATGATCAGCGCCGCATTCCTGACGTGGATGCGCCGCGCCGCTGCACGAAGTTGAGGCATTGCGGTTAATATTTGCGGATTCTCGCAGATTCCTGCGGGATTCTGCGCGATTGCGGAGGGATCGACAGCACACGGTCTTTTCATTTTGCACTGCAGCAACTATCTGGTCTGGGTAAACGTTGAAAGCCGCCCACCAGGAAATTGCCGTGTCATTAGCCCGTAATGTCGACCTCTTGAGACGCCTACCAAGGCTGGACGGTCTGCGCTTGCCTGACTTTGGTGCGAGCGCTGATGTCTCCAGTCCGCTGGAGGAGGTCACCGGCTTCGGCGACAATCCCGGCGCGTTGCGCATGTACGCGTTCGTGCCGGCGCAATTGCAGAAGCCGCGCGCGCTCGTCGTCGTGCTGCATGGCTGCGGCCAGACAGCTGCGGCCTACGATCTCGGTGCGGGCTGGTCGACGCTGGCGCGTCACTACGGCTTTGTGCTGGTGATGCCCGAGCAGCAGCGCATCAACAACGGCAACACCTGCTTCAACTGGTTCAATCCGGAGGACACCGCGCGCGATTCCGGCGAGGCACGTTCGATTCGCGAGATGATCGCGCATATGGTCGACACGCACCGCATCGATCCCAGGCGCGTCTTCATCACCGGCCTCTCCGCCGGCGGCGGCATGACCTCGGTGATGCTTGCGACCTATCCGGAAGTCTTCGCGGCCGGCGCGGTCATCGCCGGCTTGCCTTACGGCATTGCGTCGAATTTGCGTGAGGCGTTGGACGGCATGTTTCATTCGCCCGCGCGCCCCGAGCGCGAGCTCGGCGATTTCGTGCGGCGCGCCTCGAATCATCGCGGGCCCTGGCCGAAGATCTCAGTGTGGCACGGCAGCGTCGACCGCACCGTCAATCCCGGCAATGCCAACGAGATCGTCAAGCAGTGGCTCGACCTGCACGAGCTGCCGGCGGCGCCGATGGCCGAGACCAATGTCGACGGCTATCCGCGCCAGGCCTGGTGGAACAAGGACGGCGAGACGCTGGTCGAGTCCTACGCCATCACCGGCATGGCGCACGGCACGCCGCTCGGTCTTGCCGACAACGACCAGCGCTACGGCGTCGAAGGCGCGTTCCTGATCGAGGCCGGCATCTCCTCGTCCTACCACATCGCAAAGTTCTTCGGCCTCACCGGATGGATTCCGGACGCTTCGAAGAAGAAGGCGGAAGCAAAGCCCGCAGCCCCGGCAAAGCCCGCGCCAGCGCGCTCACCCGCACCGCATCTCGCCCGCTCGATCCGCGCAGCGATTGCCGAAGAGCCGGCCGAGCGGAAGCGCGAGCAGGCCCGCGGCTTCGATCTCGGCCAGATCATCACGCGTGCGCTCACCGCCGCGGGATTGATGAAGTAGTTCAGGTCGTCTGATCGATCATCTCGATCGGGGTCACCGTGACCTCGCCGCCGGCGGCAACCTTCCGCGTCATCTCCGTGTAGTGCTTGAAGAAGTCGCGCGATTGCAGCGTTTTCTGCACGGCATCGTCCGCGACGCTGGCGAGATGGAAGTAGTGGCCGTGGTCGCGGTTCTTCAGGACGCGGTAGCTGAGCCGGCCTTTCAGCTCCGGATCGCTGTCGATTGCCTTGATGAAGCGGCCGATCTCCTGGTGCCAGGCTTCCGTCGTGCCGTTCCTGAATTCGTACTTGATCATGAAGTGCTTCATGTGACGCTCCCTATTCGCTGAGCACCATCATCTGCGCCTTGGGAGCGATCCTGCAAGTACGGACAAAATTGATAGTATGGACTTTCTTGGAGCCGCTCGTATCCTCCTCTCCACGGAGGAGACGATATGGCAAAGGCAACTCACGCACGTACCTGTCCGGTCGCGGCCTTTCAAAAAATGATCAGCGGCAAGTACAAGCTGCGTATCGTCTGGGATCTCAAGGACGGGCCGCGCCGCTATGGCGAGATCCGCAGCGGTCTGTTGCGCGGCGTGGAAGGCAGCACGGAGATCACGCCGCGCGTGCTCAGCCGTGAGTTGAAGGCGCTGACAGCGAGCGGCCTGATCGACCGCAAGGATTTTGGCGAGGTGCCGCCGAAGGTCGAGTACCGCCTGACGCGGAAGGGTAAGAGCTTCGTGCCAGTCGTCGCGGCCATCCGCGAATGGGGCGACCGCAATCTCGCCGAGCCGGCGGCGTTGGCGGACGCCGCCGAATAATCCGCGCTACATCTCGCCGGTGACGAACGGATTGGTCATCCGCTCCTGGCCGATGCTGGAGCCGGCGCCGTGGCCGCAGATGAAGCCGACATCGTCGCCGAGCGGCAAGAGCTTGGTCTTGATCGAGGAGATCAGCGTCGCATGACTGCCGCCGGGCAAATCAGTGCGGCCCACCGAACCCGCGAACAAGACGTCGCCGACATGGGCGAAGCGCAAATCCTTGTTGAAGAACACCACGCTGCCGGGCGAGTGACCGGGGCAGTGCAGAATGTCGAACTGCAAGCCGCCGATCGACACCGTGTCGCCCTCGTCGAGCCAGCGGTCGGGCTCGAAATTGCGCACGCCGGTCATGCCGAAGCGCGCACCGCTCTCGACCACGTTGTCGAGCAGATATTTGTCGGCGACATGCGGGCCCTCGATCGGCACCTTTAGTGCGTCGCGCAATTCGGCCGCGCCGCCGACATGGTCGATATGACCGTGGGTCAGCCAGATCTTCTCGACGGTGACGCCGGCCTGCTTGATTGCTTCCAAAATCTTCGGCACGTCCCCGCCGGGGTCGATCACGACCGCCCGCTTGCTGGGCTCGTCCCAGATGATGGTGCAGTTCTGTTCGAACAGCGTCACGGGAACGATGATCGCGCCGGCTTTGGCCTGCTGGGACTCTTGGGTGTCATTTTGCTCGGTCATGGCCTCACAATGCCGATTTTCGATGCGCCGCCAAGCAAAATAGTCGTGCTGGGACCTGCGGAACAGCCGCCCCGACCGTCACATAGCCGTCCCAATTCGCTTGCTGGTTTGAACCGGAGCGTTGCTTCCGCGTTCTCTCGCGCAAGGCTTATTCCAACAAGGCTTATTCCAGGGTGGGCTTCCGACATGGCTCAGGGCGACGAGAACTGGTGGCGCGACGGCATCTTCTATCAGATCTATCCGCGCTCCTTTCAGGACAGTGACGGCGACGGCGTCGGCGACCTCGCCGGCATTTTGCGGCGGCTGCCTTATGTCAAATCGCTCGGCGTCGACGCGATCTGGCTGTCGCCGATCTTCCCCTCGCCGATGGCCGATTTCGGCTACGACATCTGCGACTATACCGGCATCGATCCGCTGTTCGGCACGATGGCGGATTTCGATGCGCTGCTCGCGGCCGCGCATGAGGACGGCCTCAAGCTGATCCTCGACCTCGTTCCGAACCACACCTCCGACCAACATCCCTGGTTCGTCGAGAGCCGATCCGCGCGCGACAATCCCAGGCGCGACTGGTACATCTGGCGTGATCCGGCGCCCGATGGCGGCGTGCCGAACAACTGGCTGTCCGAGTTCGGCGGCAGCGCGTGGCGGTTCGACGCGGCGACAGGTCAATATTACTACCACGCTTTCCTCGCCCAACAGCCCGACCTCAATTGGCGCAACCCGGAGGTCCGCGCCGCGATCTACGACGTGATGCGATTCTGGCTGGAGAAAGGCGTCGACGGTTTTCGCGTCGACGTGATCTGGCACCTGATCAAGGATGCCGAGTTTCGCGATAACCCGCCCAACCCGCATTACGTGGAGGGACGGCCGCCGAACGAGAAGATCATGACGCAGTACTCCACCGATCAGGCGGAGGTGCACGACGTCATCGCCGAGATGCGGCGCGTCACCGATGGCTTTGGTGCACGCGTGCTGATCGGCGAGGTCTATCTGCCGCTGCACCGGCTCATGGCCTATTACGGCAATGATCTCACCGGTGCGCAGATGCCGTTCAACTTCGCGCTGCTCTCGACCTTCTGGAGCGCGCGCTCGATCGAGACAATCATCGACGACTATGAGAAGGCGCTGCCGAAAGGCGCCTGGCCGAACTGGGTGCTCGGCAATCACGATCGTCCGCGCGTCGCCAGCCGCGTCGGACCCGAACAGGCCCGAATCGCCGCCATGCTGCTGCTGACGCTGCGCGGTACGCCGACGCTGTACTATGGTGACGAGATCGGCATGCATCAGCTCGCGATCGCGCCCGAGGATGTCCGCGATCCCTTCGAGAAGAACGTCCCCGGCATCGGGGTGGGGCGCGATGGTTGCCGCACGCCGATGCAATGGGACTCGTCGAATTTCGCCGGCTTCTCGGAGGTCAGGCCGTGGCTGCCGCTGCCGGACGATCACAACCGCGAGAACGTCGTCAATCTCGACGCCGATACCCGCTCGATCCTCAGTCTCTACAGGCGGCTGATTGCCTTGCGAAAAACCTGCCGGCCGCTGGTGACGGGCGACTATCACCCGATCGCCGCGCAAGGCGATCTCCTGATCTATCGCCGCGAGGCCGAGGGCAGGAGTGTGATCGTGGTGCTCAATCTCGGCCCCGAGCCAATTGCGGTGACCACCAGCGCGATCAGGTTCGGCAGCGAGATTTTGCTGTCGACATTTTTGGATCGCGAGGGTGAGCAGCTCGAGGGCGTGCTGGATTTGCGGGGGAATGAGGGCGTGGTGGTGGTGCCGCCATCTTAGCTGTCGTCCCGGCGAAGGCCGGGACCCATACCGCGTGATCTATCGATTGCGGTTGGTAGGTGTACCGAACGGCGGGTCTTCGCCAAACCACTCCCTGGGTTATGGGTCCCGGCCTTCGCCGGGACGACAGCGGTGTGTGTGGATGCAGCTATCCGGAGAGCTACCCCGGATGCTTGTTGCCCGCGGTATCGCCGTCGATATCGCTCCGCTTCAAAAGGTAATCCAGGCCGCCGACCCGGTACCAGCGATAGCCGTAAGGCTCCAGCACGACGCGGTGCTGGCCGCGCTTGTCGGCGTGGCTGTGGTCTTCCGCGAGCAGATTGATCAGGTGCTTGCCGGCATCGCCCGGCAGCCCCGTCGAGAACGCCGTCTCGCGCGGCTTCTCATCGAGATTGTGCACGAACAGCACGGAGTTGTTGCGCCAGTCGTAGCGCATGATCAAGACGGCGGGATCGCGCGTCGAAATGATGGCAAAATCGCCCCAGCCGATCTCCGGCACCTCCTTGCGCATGCGGACGATGCGCTCGGTCCAGTTCAGCATGGAGTTGGGATCGCGCCGCTGCTTGGCGACATTGACATGCTCGTAGCCGTAAGGGCCTTTGTCGATCACGGGGATGGCGGGCCTGTCGCTCTTGGTGAAGCCGCCCTTCGGTTCGGTCGACCATTGCATCGGCGTGCGCGCACAGTTGCGTTCCGGCAGCGAGAGATCGTCGCCCATCGCGATCTCGTCGCCATAGCGGATCACGGGCGTTCCCGGCAGCGTGCACATCAGGCTGTAGGCGAGCTCGAGCCGCCTCCGATCGCCGCCGAGCATCGGTGCAAGCCGGCGGCGGATGCCGCGGTCGTAGAGCTGCATGTTCTTGTCGGGACCGAACGCTCTGAACACGGCCTCGCGCTGCGCCTTGGTCAGCCGCCCGAGATCGAGCTCGTCGTGATTGCGCAGGAACAGGCCCCATTGCGCGGAGGCCGGACGTGGCTTGGTGTCCTTCAATGCCTTCGCCAGCGGGCGCGAATCGCTGGAGGCCAGCGCATAGAACAAATGCTGGTTGACGTGGAAGTTGAACATCATGTGCATGCGGTCGGCATCGCGGCCGAAATACTCCATGTCGCTGTTCGGCAGCACATTGGCCTCGGCCAGGATGATGGCGTCGCCCTCCCGCCATTGCAGGAATTCACGGAAGTCGCGCAGCATGCTGTATTGCTCGACCGGCGTCTTCACCTTCGCCCCCTTGGTGGCGATCACGAAGGGCACGGCGTCCATGCGAAAGCCGGAGACGCCGAGCTGGATCCAGAAGCCCATGATCTTTAAAATCTCCGCCTGCACATCCGGGTTCGAGGTGTTGAGGTCGGGCTGGAAATCGTAGAAGCGATGGAAGTACCAGGCACCCGCTTCCTTGTCGCGGGTCCAGGTCGATTTCTGCACGCCGGGAAACACCATGCCCTTGTTGGCGTTGGCCGGCTTCTTGTCTGACCACACATACCAGTCGCGATAGGGCGAACTCTTGTCGCGCCGCGCCTCTTTGAACCAGTGGTGCTGATCGGAGGTGTGGTTGACGACGAGGTCGATAATGATTCGGATGCCGCGCTGCTCGCAGCCATGGGTGAATTCGACGAAGTCGCCGAGCGTGCCGTAGCGGGAATCGACGCTGTAGTAATCGGCGATGTCGTAGCCGTCGTCACGCCCTGGCGAGGTCTGGAACGGCATCAGCCAGATCGTGGTGATGCCGAGACCATGCAGATAATCGAGCCGGCGCAATAGGCCCTTGAAGTCGCCGACGCCGTCGCCGTTGGCATCCATATAGGTGCCGACGGAGAGGCAATAGATGATGGCGTTCTTGTACCAGAGATCTTCGATCATGCCGGGGCAGCCTCATGCTCCCGCCGAGGTGCGGCGGCTGCGTGATAAGTGCGAGGGGAGGGGGAGGTTCCGCGCTCCTCCCCCTTGCTGTCGTCCCGGCGAAGGCCGGGATCCATACCGCGTGATCTATCAATTGCGGTCAGTAAGAGCACCGAACGACGAATCTTCGCCAAACTACTCTCTGTGGTTATGGGCCCCGGCCCCCCGTGCGCAATTGCGCACTAGGCCGGGACGACATCGAGAATGGAATCGGCTAAGCTCTCCCCATGGACAGCACCGCCCGCATCACCCTCGTGCCGCCACCCGACCGTCGACAATCCGAGACGGCGCTCGCGATTGCGCGCGGCACGGCGCGGCTGCTGCGTTCGCTCGGGTTTTCCTGCATCAGTGAATTGCCGCTGCCGTCGGGACGTCGCGCCGATCTGGTGGCGCTGAACGAACGTGGCGAGATCTGGATCGTCGAGATCAAATCGTCGGTGGAGGATCTGCGCGCCGACCCGAAATGGCACGAATACCGCGCCCATTGCGACCGGCTGTTCTTCGCCTTCACGCAGGATCTGCCTTGCGAGATCTTTCCGCAAGACACTGGCTTGATCATCGCGGACGCCTATGGCGCGCACATGCAGTGCGAAGCACCCGAGCACAAGATCGCGGCGGCCACGCGCAAGCAGATGACGGTGCGGTTTGGAATGGCGGCGGCGCTGCGGATCAACCGCCTGGTCGATCCGCAAGGGCACGCGGAGTTTTGGGAGTAGCTTTCGTAAGCTTGTAGGGTGGGTTAGCCGAAGGCGTAACCCACCTCTTCTGTATCCACGGCACTCGACAGTGGTGGGTTACGCCGAGCGGTTTGTGCTTTGCGCAATCCGCGCGGCTAACCCACCCTACGACACCGTCACCTCGGCGCGCGCTTCGCCAGGATCCGCTGCAAGGTCCGCCGGTGCATATTGAGCCGGCGCGCCGTTTCCGAGACGTTGCGGTTGCACATCTCGTAGATGCGCTGGATGTGCTCCCAGCGGACGCGATCGGCCGACATCGGGTTCGCCGGCAGCTCGGATTTATCCGTGTTGGTGGAGAGCAGCGCTGCGACGACGTCGTCGGCATCGGCGGGCTTCGAGAGGTAATCGATCGCGCCCATCTTCACCGCGGTGACGGCGGTAGCGATGTTGCCATAGCCGGTCAGCACGATCGCGCGCGCATCGGGGCGCTTTTTCTTCAGCGCGGACACCACGTCGAGACCATTGCCGTCGCCGAGCCGCAAATCGACCACGGCGAATGCGGGCGCCGACTTGCCGATCTGTGCGAGACCATCCGAGACGGTGTCGCAAGAGGTCACCGCAAAGCCGCGCGTTTCCATGGCGCGCGACAAGCGCTCCAGGAACGGCTTGTCGTCCTCAACAATGAGAAGCGAGCGGTCGGCCTGTTCGTTCAGTTCGGCGATGGCGTTCAAGGTTTTGTCCTCTGTCTGCGCATCCACATATGGCGTCGCAATCAGGCGGTGCCAAGGCCGCCAATAGTCGATCGGGCCTCACGTGCGACGCAAGGTCGCGGCCTATCCTATTGTCTCCTCTAAGCTCTCGATAGCCTCAAAACGCTCGCGCGGCCACGCGATCTGCACCACGGCACCGTGTTCCGGAAAGGTCCGATTGGTAAACGAGACCTTGGCGCCGGTGCGCTCCAGCAGCGTGCGGGCGATGAACACGCCGAGACCCAGGCCGCCGCCGGCATCCTGGGTACGCCGCCGCGACAGATAGGGCTCACCGATCCGCTTTATGAGGTCGGGCGGAATGCCGGGGCCGTCGTCGGAGATCACGATCTCGATCGTGTCGTTGTTCCACCACGCGTTCACCTCGACCGTGGTGCGGGCGAAATCGACGGCGTTCTCGACGATGTTGCCGACGCCGTAGAGCACCGCCGGATTGCGCGATCCGACCGGCTCGGCCGTGACGGCCACTGCGATCCGGACCTTGATGTCGACGCCGAAATCGCGATGCGGCGCCACCACTTCCTCGATCAGCTCGGACAGTTTCATGCGGTCGAACGGCGCGCCCGTGGAGGAGAGCTGGGTGATCTTGCTCAAAATGTCGCGGCAGCGCTGCGTCTGCTCGCGTAGGGTCTTGAGGTCGGCGGCGAAGACCGGATCCTTCACCGTCTTTTCCAGCTCGCGCGAGATCAGGAAGATGGTCGCGAGCGGCGTGCCGAGCTCGTGCGCGGCGGCCGCAGCCAATCCGTCGAGCTGGGTCAGATGCTGCTCGCGCGTCAGCACCAGCTCGGTCGCGGCCAAGGCGTCGGCAAGCTTGCGCGCCTCCTCGGTCACCTGGAAGGAGTAGAGGCTGGTGACGCCGATCGCGAGCACGATCGAAAGCCACACGCCGACGAGATAGATCGGCGGCAGCACCACGGGATCTTCCGAGTCCCATGGCAATGGCAGATGGAAAAAGAACAGGATCGAGGCGCAGGCCACCACGAGGACGCCGAGCGCGAAGGTGAGCCGGGCCGGAAGCGCGGTCGCCGAGATCAGCACCGGCGCCAGGAACAGGAACGAGAACGGGTTCTGCAATCCGCCGGTGAAGAACAGCAGTCCGGCCAGTTCCGCGATGTTCAGCGCCAGCAGCCCGGCCGCATGGATCGGCTCCAGCCGCTGCATCGGATTGGCCACGGTTTGCAGCGCAAGGTTGAGCGCCGCCGACAGGCCGATGATGCTGACGCAGGGAACGATCTCGACCTCGAACTCCAGCCCCTGCGCCACGATGAAGATCGCGGCGAGCTGGCCCAGCACCGCGAGCCAGCGCAGCCGCAGGATGGTGTCCAGGCGGATGTGCCGTTGCGAAGGGCGGAAGTCGGAAGCAGCGGTCTCGGTCATCACAGGCCAATCTAGCGGTGCGCGTGTCCGATCACAAACACGCTGGCCCGCACATTCGGTCAGCTTGCAAGCCATGTTACGTCAAGCCATTCTACATCAAGTCATTTTACGTCAACTCTTGCACTCGACGGTGCAATGGCGGAAGAACGCCTCTAGCATGACTGAGAACTTCAAGGCTTCAAGTCGGCCGACTGTCGCGGGTGGCACATTGTCCGCGGCCATCGAGGTCGATCGCCTGGTCAAGGTCTACAAGCAGACCCGCGCAGTGGACGGCATCTCCTTCTCGCTTCCCCGCGGCAGCATCACCGGGCTACTCGGCGGCAATGGCGCCGGCAAGACCACCACCATCGCGATGATCATGGGGCTGGTGCTGCCGACCTCCGGCCGCGTCCGCGTGCTCGGCCATCGCATGCCGGAGGAAAGTGCCGCGGTGCTGGGACGGATGAATTTCGAGAGCCCCTATGTCGACATGCCGATGCGGCTCACGGTGCGGCAGAACCTCACCATCTTCGGCAAGCTCTATGCGGTGACGAATCTTCGCGACCGCATCGCCAAGCTGGCCGACGATCTCGATCTCACCGAATTCATCGATCGCGCCAACGGCAAGCTCTCTGCCGGGCAGAAGACCCGGGTTGCGCTTGCAAAGGCGCTGATCAACCAGCCGGAGCTGTTGCTGCTGGACGAGCCGACCGCATCGCTCGACCCGGATACGGCCGACTGGGTGCGTGCGCATCTGGAGCGTTACCGGAAGGACAACAACGCCACCATCTTGCTGGCGTCGCACAACATGCTCGAGGTCGAGCGGCTCTGCGACCGCGTCATCATCATGAAGCTCGGTCGGATCGAGGACGACGATACGCCCGATGCCATCATGGCGCGCTACAACCGCACCACGCTGGAGGAGGTGTTCCTGGACGTCGCGCGCGGCCGGGTGAACGGTGAGAAGGAGGGGGCGAGGTGAGCAAGCTCCCATGTTTCGCCCGTAGCCCGGATGGAGCGCAGCGCAATCAGGGGTTCTCGCGTCTGGATAGACTGGTCCCGGATTACGCTTCGCTCCATCCGCGCTACGCGGTGCCACGATGAGCGATTTCGCCCTCCATCGCGGCATTTCCGTGCAGCGCATCGGCGCAATGATCCTGCGCTACTGGTATCTCCTGATGTCGTCCTGGCCGCGGCTGCTCGAGCTGCTGTACTGGCCGGCGCTTCAGGTCATCACCTGGGGCTTCATCCAGTATTATATCGCGCAGAACGCCAGTTTCTTCGCGCGCGCGGGCGGAACGCTGATCGGTGCCGTCATCCTCTGGGACATCCTGTTCCGTGGCCAGCTCGGCTTCTCCATCTCGTTCCTGGAGGAGATGTGGGCGCGCAACCTCGGCAACCTCATGATGAGCCCGCTGAAGCCGATCGAGTTTCTGCTGTCGCTGACGGTGATGAGCCTGATCCGGCTCGCCATCGGCGTCATCCCGATGACGCTGCTGGCGCTATTTCTGTTTCACTTCAATTTTTACAGCCTCGGCCTGCCGCTGATCGCCTTCTTCTGCAATTTGATCTTCACCAGCTGGTCGGTCGGAATCTTCGTGTCGGGCCTGGTGTTGCGAAACGGGCTGGGGGCCGAATCCATCGTCTGGACGCTGATGTTCGCGATCATGCCGCTCGCCTGCATCTACTATCCCGTGAGCGTGCTGCCCGGCTGGCTGCAATATGTCGCCTGGTCGCTGCCGCCGACCTACGTGTTCGAGGGGATGCGCGCGCTCCTGATCGAGAACACCTTCCGGATCGATCTGATGGTGGATGCGTTGGCCATCAATGTCGTGCTGCTGGTTGCATCTTTTGGGGCATTCCTTGCCCTTTTGCGCAGCGCCAAGAAGCACGGCTCGCTGCTGTCGGGCGGCGAATAACGTCACTTTCTCGTGGATTCAGGCTGATTTATTCGTCTCCGCTACGTAGATGTACGGAACCATGCATTGACGCAATATTACGCATTCGGCAGTATGCTGCGATGCGAAGAGGATTATGATTATGCCGATTGGTGAGTTTGGCGGCGCACCGCCTCTGGCGAGCGAAGGCAGTCCGGTCCTGACCACGCCGATGTACTGGATGTACGAGATGGCGCAGGCCTCTCTCAATCCAGCGCGCGCCGTCACCGACGCGACCAAGCTGCTGTTTCAGAATCCCCTGAATCCCTGGGCGCGCACCGAGGTCGGCAAGTCGGTCGCCGCGGCCTGCGAATTGTTCGAGCGCACCACGCGCCGTTACGGCAAGCCGGAATGGGGCCTCAACGACACCGAGGTCAACGGCATCCGCGTTCCCGTCGAGGTTCGTTCGGTCTGGGAGAAGCCGTTCTGCAAGCTACTCTACTTCGATCGCAAGTTCGCCCGTCCCCTGCGCAGCCCGCAGCCGCGCGTGCTGATCGTGGCGCCGATGTCCGGCCATTATGCGACGCTGTTGCGTGGCACGGTCGAAGCCTTCCTGCCGGCGCATGAGGTCTACATCACCGACTGGGCCGACGCCCGCATGGTGCCCTTGAGCGAAGGCCGCTTCGATCTCGACGATTACATCGACTACGTCATCGAGATGCTGCACGTCCTCGGCGGCAACACCCATGTGATCGCGGTGTGCCAGCCTTCCGTTCCCGTCGTCGCTGCCGTCTCGATCATGGAAGCGCGGCGCGATCCGTTCGTGCCGACCTCGATGACGCTGATGGGCGGCCCGATCGACACCCGCCGCAATCCGACCGGGGTGAACGACCTCGCCCAGGAGCGCGGCATCGACTGGTTTCGCAACCACGTCATCACCAAGGTGCCATTTCCGCATCCGGGCATGATGCGCGACGTCTATCCCGGCTTTTTGCAGCTCAACGGCTTCATCAGCATGAATCTCGACCGGCACATGGACGCCCACAAGCAGCTCTTCGCCAATCTGGTGAAGGGAGATGGCGACCTCGTCGACAAGCATCGCGACTTCTACGACGAATATCTCGCGGTGATGGATCTCTCGGCCGAGTATTACCTGCAGACCGTCGACACCGTGTTCGTGAAACATTCGCTGCCGAAGGGTGAAATGACCCATCGTGGAACTCGCGTCGATCCCTCCAAGGTCACGCGCGTTGCGCTGATGACGGTCGAAGGCGAGAACGACGACATCTCGGGTCTTGGTCAGACCGAGGCAACGCACGGATTGTGCAGCTCGATCCCCGACCATCGGCGTGTTCATTACGTCCAGAAGGGCGTCGGACATTACGGCGTGTTCAACGGATCGCGTTTCAAGTCGGAGATCGTGCCGCGGATTCATGACTTCATGGTCTCGGCCGCGAATCCGAGCTCGTTGCAGGCTCTCGCAGCCGAGTAGAGCGTTTTCGAGCGGAGTAGGGACCGGTTCGCGTCAAGAAAACGCGTCAGAATTGGAATCTAGAGCCACGTCCGTGGCTCTGGTCGCGCTTTTCGGCTTTCCCGTCGAAAATTCAGACCCTGCTAGAGGCTCCAGCGGGGATCGGAACTCGCCAGATTCGAGGTATTTAGGTAGCTTTATAGGAGTGAGTCCCCCCTCACCCCTTGGGGATGCCGCATGCGTCCAGCGGGGGCGAAAAAAGCGGGTTCCGACCCCAGTCTGTAGGGTCTCCCGGACGCCAGACCCCTGTATGTTGGGCAAATGATTTGTTTTTGCGCCGAGCGCTTTCCCTGGCAGCGGTTATGGCAGAATCCGGGCGAACTCCTGCTCCCCGGACTGACAGACATGGCCACTCGCGCGCTCCTCTACCGTCGGCCCCACGAACCAAAGACCCTCCTGATCACCCATGGATCGCAATTTTTCGCGATTCGCTTGCGCAGGCATCGCCGCGCGCGCCGTTACACGCTCAGAATTCATCCGAGCGACCGCGAAGCGATCCTCACGATCCCGCCGCGCGGCACGCTCGCCGAAGCCAAGGACTTCGCGCAGCGTCACGGCGCATGGATCGCCGCACGTCTCGGCCGTTTGCCGAAGGCCGCGCCATTCCAGCCTGGCACAGTGATACCGCTACGCGGTGTCCCCCATCGCATCGTTCATCGGGCAGGCAGCCGCGGCACGGTGTGGACGGAGACGCGCGATAGCGGCGAACGCATTCTCTGCGTCGCCGGTGGAATCGAACATACCGACCGCCGTGTGCATGACTTTCTCAAGCGCGAGGCGCGCAGCGATCTGCAACGCTCCGCGGAAGCCCATGCCGACGAGCTCGGCGTCAAAGTGAAGCGGCTCTCGATCCGGGATCAGTCCAGCCGCTGGGGCTCCTGCACCTCGGCGGGCTCGCTGTCGTTCTCCTGGCGCCTGATCCTCGCACCGCCCTTCGTGCTCGACTATCTCGCCGCCCACGAGGTCGCCCATCTCGTCGAGATGAACCACTCGGCGCGGTTCTGGCGCGTGTGCGGAAAAGCCTGTCCGTCGATGGAGCGCGCCAAGAAGTGGCTCGACACCTACGGCAATGATCTGCACCGGTACGGGGTCGAGGATTAGGGCGGCCTTGTCCAACATACTCAAAGTCGTCCCGGCGAAGGCCCTAGGGCGAAGGCCGGGACGACGCTGAACGAGAGTTACTGATCCTCTCGCGCCTTTCTCGCTGATTCCTCCGAGGGATCAACGATCTCGCAAATTCCATCGCGCATCACGCCGCAACACCCAGCCTACTGTGCATGGGGTTGTTTTCGCGCTTTTGTTTTGGTTCTACCGATTTCCGCCAAACAGCCGGTCCATCAGCCAGCCATCCAGCCCGGCGGCAGCCTGCGGCCGCACATTGGCGCGCATCGGCGGTGGGGCACGATAGCCGCCATTGCCGACCGGCGCAGATGCGGGTCCGGGCGCCGCCTGTGTCGGCGCCGACACCTGCGATGAGATCTGCACGAGGTTCGCCGGCCCCCAATTGCTTTGCAGGTTCGGCAGGGCTGCCACCGGGACGCCCTCGTGGGCGGTGCGCATGAAGCGGGACCAGACTTCCACCGGCAGGCCGCCGCCGGTCGCCTTTTTGGTCGGCGAGTTGTCGTCATTGCCGAGCCAGACGCCGGTGACGAGGTTGGCGGTATAGCCGATGAACCAGGCGTCGCGGTAATCCTGGCTGGTGCCGGTCTTGCCGGCCGCCTGCCAGCCGGGGATCTCGGCCTTCTTGGCGGTGCCGGAGATCAGCGTCTCCCGCATCATCGTGTTCATCATGCCGACATAGCGCGGCTCGATCACCTGGTTGTGCTCGTCGGCCGGCCGCATGTAGAGCAGCTTGCCGTCGAGCGTCTTGATCCGCGTCACCACGTGGGGCGTTGCTGCGAAGCCGCCATTGGCGAACGGTGCATAGGCGCCGACCATTTCGACCACCGAGACTTCCGAGGTGCCCAGCGCGATCGAGGCGTTCGGCTCGAGCTTCGAGGAGATGCCGAGCCGGTGCGCGGTGCGCACCACGTTCTTCGGCCCGACCTCGAGGCCAAGGCGGATCGCGACGGTGTTGAGCGACATCGCCAGCGCCTGCGTCAGCGTCACCGCGCCGAAATATTCATGGGTGTAGTTCTCGGGCTTCCAGCCCTTGACCTCGATCGGCGCGTCCTGGCGGACGGTGTCGGGCGTCAGGCCCTGCTCCATCGCGGTCAGATAGACGAACGGCTTGAACGAGGAGCCCGGCTGGCGCTTGGCGGTGACCGCGCGGTTGTACTGGCTTTCGGAGTAGTTCCGGCCGCCGACCATGGCGCGCACGGCGCCGTCGGGCGTCATCGCCACCAGCGCGCCCTGGCTGACATTGAACTTCACGCTCTTGGCCGCGAGCTCGTCGATGACCGCGGCCTCGGCGGCGCTCTGCAGCTTTGGATCGATCGTGGTCTCGACCTTGATGCTCTCGTCGATCTGGCCGACGAGATCGTCCAGCACCTCGCCAATCCAGTCGGCGACGTAGTTCACGGTGCCGGCGCCGACCGGCTTCACATTGTAGGAAGGATGGCCGATCGAGGCTTGCGCCTGCGCTTCCGTGATGAATTTGGCGTCCGCCATCGCCGCGAGCACGATTTTCGCGCGCTCCTCGGCGCCTTCGGGATTACGGTTCGGCGCCAGGCGCGAGGGCGATTTGACGAGACCGGCCAGCATCGCGGCTTCTGCGATCGTGACGTTCTTCGCCGGTTTGCCGAAATAGCGCTGGGCTGCGGCCTCGACGCCGTAGGCGCCGGAGCCGAAATAAACGCGGTTGAGATAGAGCTCCAGGATCTCGTTCTTGGTATGCTTGCGCTCCAGCCAGATCGCGAGCTCCGCCTCCTGCAGCTTGCGCGCCATGGTGCGTTCCTGGGTCAGGAACAGGTTTTTGGCGAGCTGCTGCGTCAGCGTCGAGCCGCCCTGCGACACGCCGCGATGGAGCACGTTGGTGACCAAAGCGCGCAGGATGCCGATCGGGTCGATGCCGAAATGCGAATAGAAGCGGCGGTCCTCGATGGCGATGAAGGCCTTCGGCAGATAGGGCGGCAGATCCTTCAGGGACACGTTGGCGCCGGCCATCTCACCGCGCTGCGCCAGCAGGCTGCCGTCCATGCCGACGATCTGGATCGTCGGCGGGCGTTTTGGGATTTCGAGCGACTGGATCGGCGGCAGATGGGCGCCGACCCAGATCACGACGCCGATCACGGCGATCACGCCCCACAGGCTCAGCACGGCGCCCCAATAGACGAGGCGGCCGAGGCCGGCGCTGATGGATGATTTCGACCGCCGCTTGGCGCCGCTGCGGCTCGGCTGCGCCTTCCGCTCGCGCGGCGGTTCGTCGTCGGACGTTTCGGTCTTGCGCTTGGCGGACTTTTTCGGCTTGTCGTCGCCGCCGGGAACGCGGTCCGCCGCGGTCAGGCGCAGATCGGCGAGCGCTGCAGGCAAGCCGAACAGCGGCTCTTTCCGCCCGCCCTTTTTCTTTCCCGACCCCATACGCAAACGCCCGGTCACCCCGCCCCGCCGCACGCTAGCGGTGGCTGTTTAAGGCCCGGTTACGCAAAACTTAACGCGCGATTAGGAGGTGCGGCATTCCCTCGCCGCAGTTCCGCTGGTCTGGCGGCGGGGCTAAGATCGCCGGCACAAAACGAGAGGGAACCCGCATGGGCCATATAGATCCGACCAAGGAGATCTTTGCGCAATTCCGGGACAACGACCGGCCGGGCCCGATCCACATGCTGAACTTGGTGCGCTTGCGCAAGGAGGCGGCCTATCCCGACGGCCGCAAGGCCAGCGGCGCGGAAGCCTACGCGGCCTATGGTCGCGAGAGCGGCCCGGTGTTCGAGCGCCTCGGCGGCCGCATCGTCTGGCAGGGCAAATTCGAGCTGATGCTGATCGGCCCCGAGGCAGAGTGCTGGGATCACTGCTTCATCGCCGAATATCCAAGCGTTGCCGCCTTCGTCGAGATGATCCGCGATCCCGTCTATCGCGAAGCGGTGAAGCACCGCAAGGCGGGGGTGGAGGATTCGCGCCTGATCCGGTACGCAGTGCTGCCGGTGGGGAAGAACTTTGGGGAGATACCGGAGTAGCTGCCTTCCAAAAAAATCGGCGGCCCGAAGGCCGCCGATCGCAATTCAGAATTCAACCACTAGCCCGCCGGGCCACTATCCTCGAGGATCGGACCGAACAGCTCCCAGCGCTCGCCGTTGAACTTCATCATCTGAAGCTGCTTGTTGACGCGGTAGTCGGTCGGGGAGGTGTTGGCGACGATGCCGGGCAGCGACAGGTCGAGCTGCACGTTCTTCAGGCTGGTGGCCACCTTCATGACGTTCTCGCGCGTGAGGTTGTCGCCGCACCGCTGGAGTACGTAGATCATCAATTGCGAGGTCGAGTAGCCGTAGCTGTTGAAGCTCGAATCCTTGTCGCCATCCGGATAATATTTCGCCATGAACGCGAAATACTTCTTCATGCCGGCGTCGTCCTTCCAGGTCGGATCGAGCGGATCCTTGCCGTAGTTGACGCTGATCACGCCCTTGGAGGCTTCCAGACCCGCCGGCTTCATCACCGCGCCGACCGACGTCGCGTTGATGTCGAGGATCTGCACCGGATGCCAGCCGAGCTCGGCGATCTTCTTGATCGCCTGCGCCGCCTGCTTCGGCGTGGTCGCGCTGAAGAACAGGTCCGCGCCCGCGTCCTTGATCTTGAGGATCTGCGAATCGATCGTCGGATCGGACACCTCGTAGGAGGCTTCCGCCACGATCATGGCGGTAGCTTTGTCGCCGAGACCGGCCTTGATGCCATTCAGATAGTCCTTACCCAGATCGTCGTTCTGGTAGAGGATGCCAATCTTGGCGGTCGGATGGTTCTTGATGATGTACTGACCGTAGATTCGTCCTTCGACGAAATAGTTCGGGTTGAAGCCCATCGTCCACGGGAAGTTCTTCGGATCGGTGAACTTCGACGCGCCGGTCGCGGCGAACAGCTGCGGCACTTTCTTCGCATTGAGATATTTCTGAACGGCTGCGTTTGACGGCGTGCCGAGAAGCTGAAAGGTCAGCAGCACCTCGTCGCTCTCGACGAGCTTGCGCACCTGCTCGACCGCCTTGGGCGGCGAATAGGCATCGTCATACTGGATCAGGTTGATCTTGCGGCCGTTCACGCCGCCCTGATCGTTGATCATCTTCATATAGGCGGCCTGGGTCTTGCCGATCGTGGCATAGGCGGAGGCCGGTCCGCTGAAGGGGTTGGTTTGGCCGATCTTGATCTCGGTATCGCTCGCGCCGGGGTCGTATTTCTTTTGCGCGTAGGCCGACGATGCCGATAGCGCGATCGCCAGTACCGTTCCCGTGACCAGATGGAAAATGCCGTTCCTCATTCGCTCTCTTCTCCCGTGATTGTTGCCGGCGGTCTGTTTTGCCGCCGCTGGGCGGAATAGTGGCGGAACCGTTGCTGCGACGCAAGGTCGATGCTTGCCCAAAAGGCAAGCGACGTTAATGCGGCCATGGTGGTCGTGCCTGACCGCGCCGTTAGTTGGAAGTGACTGACGAGGTCCTTGGCGACGTCGCGGCGAAAGAGGGGGTGGGTCAGGGGTTTCTGACCCACCTTGCGATCGAAGATGCGGCGCCGTCAGCCCGATGTCCCGTTGTCCTCGATGATCGGGCCGAACAGCTCCCAGCGTTCGCCGTTGAATTTCATCATCTGCATCTGCTTGTTGACGCGATAATCGTTCGGCCCGGTGTTGACCTTGATGCCGGGCAGCGCGAAGCTCGGGGTGAAGTCCTTGATGTTGGCGACCTGCTTCATGACGTTCTCACGCGTCAGGTCGCCGCCGCATTGCTTGAGCACCTGGTCAGCAGCTCGGCCACCGAGTAGCCATAGGTATTGACGGTGTTGAGCTTGTCGCCTTCCGGGAAATACTTGTCCATGAAGGCGAAAAAGGCCTTGACGCCGGGGTCGTCCTTCCACTGGGGATCGCCCGGCTCCTTGCCGTATTGCGTCGAGATGATGCCCTTGGAGATATCGAGGCCGGCAGGTTTCAGCGTCGCCGAAATGGGGCTCGCATTGATGTCAAGAATGTGCACCGGCGTCCAGCCGAGCTCGGCGACTTTCTTGATTGCCTGCGCCGCGAACTTTGGTGTCGAGGCATCGTAGAAAAGATCGGCGCCCAACGACTTCAGCTTGACGACCTGGGAGTCCACCGTCGGATCGGTAACCTCGTACGACACTTCGCCGACGATCATGCTGGCGGCCTTGTCGCCCAGTCCGCTCTTGAGCCCGGCGAGATAGTCGCGGCCCATGTCGTCATTCTGGTAGAGCACGCCGATCTTGGCATTCGGATGCTCCTTGAGAATGTATTTGGCGTAGATGCGTCGCTCGGAGATGTAGTTCGGGTTATAGGCGATGGTCCAGGGATAGTTCTGCGGATCGTTGAAGCGCGCGGCGCCGGTGGAGGCCAGTAGCTGCGGGATCTTCTTGCCGTTGAGATATTTTTGCACCGCGGCGTTCGCGGCCGTGCCGATGATCTGGAAAGTGAACAGCACCTCGTCGCCTTCGACGAGCTTGCGCACCTGCTCGACCGTCTTCGGCGGCGAATAGGCATCGTCATACTGGATCAAATTGATCTTGCGGCCGTTGATGCCACCCTGATCGTTGATCATCTTGAAGTAGGCGGCCTGGGTCTTGCCGATATTGGCGTAGACGGAATAAGCGCCGGAGAACGGCACGGTCTGGCCGATCTTGATCTCGGTGTCGCTCGCGCCGGTGTCGTATTTCTTCTAGGCGAGAACTTGGTTGGCGGAGAACGTCAAGGCGAGCGCCGCCGTGGCGGCTAGGAAGACTCTGCGATTGCTCATGGTGGGTTGTTCCTCCTGACGGAATTTTCCGGTCGATGGTCTTTTCCCGTGGTTGCAACGGTCGCCATCGCTGCCGAAGAGTCTGGAAGAAGGGCAGGCCGCGTACAAGGATCGCGGCGTTGCGCCGAGGCGTCTCAGGCCAAGGTCTTAGGTTAAGGGCCCCAAGCCAGGAACAATGCAACCAGTGCAATCGCCGCGGGCAGCGCCTGCACCATCAGGATGCGTGTGCTGACGGTCGCCGCGCCGTAAGCGCCTGCAATGATCACGCAGAGCAGGAAGAACACCTTGATCTGGAACGCGAAGGCCGGATTGCCGTGGACGAGCCCCCAGATCAAGCCCGCGGTGAGGAAGCCGTTATAGAGTCCCTGATTGGCGGCCAGCACCTTCGTGATTTCGGCCTTCTCCGGCGTATTGCGGAAGGTCTTCAAGCCAAGCGGTTTGTCCCAGAGAAACATCTCCAGGATCAAGAAGTAGGCGTGCAGTGCGGCGACAAGCGCCACCAGGATGTTGGCGATCCAGATCAAGTTGAGCTCCCCAGCTTTCGGGTGGACGTTAGCACGGCCGGCATGGCAAACGCGATGATGTGTTTCGATGCCATGGTGCCGCAATGCCCGCTCGATCAACCAAGACGCCTGAACGCTTCAGTCTCGATCGTCTGGCGACGCCGATCGGGATCGCGCTGCTCGTCACCGATGCCGAGGGCGCGTTGCGCGCACTCGACTGGGACGACTATGAGCACCGCATGCACGAGCTGCTGCGGCTGCATTATGGTGCGGTGGATCTGGTTGATCAGTCCGCGCCGACGGAGATGAAGACCACGCTATCGGCTTATTTCGAGGGTGATCTCGGTCAGCTCTCACGGGTCGCATGGCGCACCGCCGGCACGCCGTTCCAGCAGAAGGTCTGGTCCGCGCTGGCCCAAATTCCCGTCGGCGCCACGATGAGCTACGGCGCGCTCGCCGCAAAGATCGGCATGCCGAAAGCCATCCGCGCCGTCGGCCATGCCAACGGCTCCAACCCGATTAGTGTGGTGTTGCCGTGCCATAGGCTGATCGGTGCCGATGGCTCGCTGGTGAAATATGGCGGCGGCCTCGAGCGCAAGCGCTGGCTGCTCAGGCATGAGGGCGTGGAGATTTAACGTCCTGCCTCACGCCGCCGGCTGGATCGCCTTGTCGCCGGCCATCACATGGGTCAATGCGCTCTTGATCGCCGACTGGCGGGTCGGGGCGTTGATCTGCGCGCCGAGCAGGTCGGTGACGTAGAACACGTCGCGGGCACGCTCGCCAAACGTTGCGACATGGGCCGAGGCGATGTTGAGATTGAGCTTGGAGATCGCGGTGGTCAGCTCGTAGAGCAGGCCGGGGCGGTCGAGGCCGGACACTTCGATCACGGTGTAGCGGTCGGACCATTGGTTGTTGATGGTCACCTCTGGCTCGATCACGAAGGGCCGCGCCTTGCTGCGCACGGTGCGACGCGCCACCACTTCGGGCAGGCGCAGCTTGCCTTCGAGCACGTCCTCGATCATCTCTCCGATGCGGGTGGCGCGCCTTCCCTCGTCCTCGTCGCGGTCGTATTCCCGTGAGATCGAGATCGTGTCGAGCGCGCGGCCGTCGGTCGTGGTGTAGATCTGGGCGTCGACGATGTTGGCGCCGGCAGAGGCACAGGCGCCCGCGATGATCGACAGCAGCCAGGGATGGTCGGCGGCGAAGATCGTGAGCTCGGTGACACCGCGCACCTCGTCGAAGCCGACATTGATCGCGAGCTTGTGGCCGGCCTGCTCGCTGGAGCGGACGAAGCGGGCGTGGCGGATCTTTCGCGGCAGCTCGACCTTGAGCCAGTAGGCCGGATAGTGCCGGCCGAGATAGGCATCGAGCTCGTCGGCCGGCCATTCGGCGAAGGCCATGCGGAATTCGGCGTGCGCGGCCACGAGGCGTTTGCCGCGGTCGACTTCCGAGAAACCCCCGGTCAACACCGGTTCGGTCTCGTAATAAAGTGAGCGCAAGAGCTGCGCCTTCCAGCCGTTCCACACGCCGGGACCGACGCCGCGGATGTCGGCGGTGGTCAGGATCGTCAGCAGCTTCATCTGCTCGACCGACTGCACCACGGCAGCAAAATTCTCGATGGTCTTGCGGTCGGAGAGGTCGCGCGACTGGGCGACCGTCGACATCGTCAGATGTTCCTCGATCAGCCATGCCACGAGCTCGGTGTCGGCCGCGCTGAAGCCGAGCCGCGGGCAGAGCCGCCGCGCCACCTTGGCCCCTGCGATCGAATGATCCTCGGGCCTTCCCTTGGCGATGTCGTGCAGCAGCGTCACGATGTAGATCACCGAACGGTGCTCGGGCCGGATCTTGCGCATCAAATCGCTGGCGAGCGTGAACTCCTCGATGCCGCCGCGCTCGATGTCTTGCAGGAAGCCGACGCAGCGGATCAGATGCTCGTCGACGGTGTAGTGATGATACATGTTGAACTGCATCATCGAGACGATCTTGCCGAAAGCGCGGATGAAGTGGCCTAGCACACCGGTCTCGTTCATCCGCCGCAACACGATCTCCGCGTTGTCGGAGGTCAGGATCTCCATGAACAGCCGGTTGGCTTCGGGGTTTTCACGCATGCTCGCGTTGATCAGGCCGAGCGAGCGCGTCACATCGCGCATCGCGTCCGGGTGGAAGGCGAGGTTGTTCTTCTGCGCCAGGCGGAAGATGCGGATCAGATTGACCGGATCATGCTTGAAGATGTCAGGCGCGGCGACGTTGATGCGATTGTTGTCGACGATGAAGTCGTCGCTGTCGGGCACACGCCGTTTGACCTGGGCTGGGCGCAGCCGCGCCATCATCCGGCTCAGCACCGGGGCGGGCTTGGCCTGCTGGTCCTCGAGCTTGGCGCAGAGGATGGCGGTGAGGTTGCCGACTTCCTTGGCGACGAGGAAGTAGTGCTTCATGAAGCGCTCGACGTCCTGCATGCCCGGATGCGAGGTGTAGCCGAGCCGGATCGCAATCTCGCGCTGGAGGTCGAAGGACAGGCGCTCCTCAGGCCGTCCGCAGTAGAAATGCAGATTGCAACGCACCGACCAGAGAAAGTCCGCGCAGCGGCGGAAGGTGCGGTACTCCTGTGCGTCGAATACGCCGCGCTCGACCAGCTCGTCGGTATCGCGGACGCGATAGACGTATTTGGCGATCCAGAACAGCGTGTGCAGATCGCGCAGCGCGCCCTTGCCATCCTTGACGTTGGGCTCGACCAGATAGCGCGACTGACCGCCACGCCGATGCCGCTCTTCGCGCTCGGCGAGTTTTGCCGTGACGAATTCGGATGCGGTGCCCTGCACGACGTCCTTGTCGAAGCGCTCGACCAGCTCGTTATAGAGCGGCTGATCGCCGGTGAGGAAGCGCGTCTCCAGGATCGCGGTACGGATGGTCATGTCGCCGCGCGCCTGGCGGATCGATTCATCGACCGAGCGCGTGGCATGGCCGACCTTCAGCCCCATGTCCCAGAGGCAGTAGAGGATCGCTTCCGCGACCTGCTCACCCCAGGCGGTCTGCTTGTAAGGCAGGATGAAAAGCAGATCGATATCGGATTCCGGCGCCATCAGGCCGCGGCCATAGCCACCGGTCGCGACCACAGCCATGCGCTCGGCTCCGCTCGGGATCGGCGAGCGGTAGAGATGACGGGTCGCCGCTGAATAAAGGATGCGGATGATCTCGTCCTGCACGTGACACAGCCGCTCGGCGCAGCGGCGGCCGTGGCGGTCCTTCAGCAGGATCGCCTGCGCCGCGGCGCGCGCCGCAATCAGCTCGGCCTTGAGCAGTTGTGCGACCGCGGTGCGGAACGTGTCCTCGCGGCCCTGATGCTTTTCGGCAAGCGCATCGATCGCGGCGGTGATCCGCGCGGTGTCGAAGCGATCGTCCACCTCTGGTCTGTGCTCGGTCGTGACGCTGTCCATGGATTACCGGATATAAGAGGCGATGAGCACTGTCACGAGACATTAATATAGAACTAGAGATACGCGCCGGACGACGGATTTGGAAGGGCACGCGCCCAATTCGGGTTGTGCCCATAACATATTGGATATTATGAATTTTTAAGCGACGATGGCGACGTTCATAGCAGCCCTCCGTCAATCATGGGCTGACACCAAACGGATCGGCTTCTATACCGCTGCTGACGTCACGATATTGGGGAGAGAACAAGATGGACGCCGCAGAACTGCGCCAGATGCAGGTCCCGATCAAGGAACGCTACAAGACCGATCCCAAGACCGCGATGATCACGCTGAAGGCCAAGGGCTCGACCGACAGCGACGGCATCGCCTGCAAGGTCGACACCGGCCGCGCCATCGCGATGGCGGGGCTGCATCCGGCCACCGGCGGCTCCGGCCTCGAGCTCTGCTCCGGCGACATGCTGCTCGAGGCGCTGGTCGCCTGCGCCGGCGTCACGCTGAAATCAGTCGCGACCGCGATCGAGGTGCCGCTCAAGACCGGCAACGTCTACGCCGAAGGCGATCTCGATTTCCGCGGCACGCTCGGTGTCGACAAGGAGACGCCGGTCGGCTTCGCCGAGATCCGCCTCCGCTTCGAGGTCGACACGGATGCTCCGCAAGACAAGCTCGATCTGCTGCTCAAGCTCACCGAACGCTATTGTGTGGTCTATCAGACCATCAAGAACGGTCCGAAGGTTTCGGTGTCGATGCAGCGGATGTGAGTTTCTAGCCTCCCCCCCAGGGGAGGCAAAAAAGAAAAAAATGCCCGCCGAACTCTCCTACATTCTCTTCCTTCTCTTGCGTATGGCGGTCGCGGCCGCGTTCGTGGTGTCGGCCTCTGTCATTACCGAGCGCTCCGGTCCGGTGATAGGTGCGTTGGTGGCGACGCTGCCAATCTCGGCAGGTCCGTCCTACGTTTTCCTCGCGATCGACCACGACGCCGCTTTCATCGCACAGGGTGCGCTGTCGAGCCTTCCGGTCAACGCCGCGACGATCTTCCTGGGGCTGACCTACGTCGTGCTGGCGCAGCGGCATAGCTTGGCCGTGAGTGTCGGAAGCGCGGTCGCGGTGTGGATCGTGCTGGCGTCCATTATCCGCCTGTTCGACTGGACCTTGACGGCCGGGCTCGCCGTCAATTTGGTCGCCTTCGGCATCTGCATTCCGCTGCTTGCGCAATACCGCCATGTGAAGATGCCGCTGGTGACGCGCCGCTGGTACGACATTCCGTTCCGTGCCTCACTTGTCGCAGCTCTCGTCGCAATCGTGGTCTCGACTTCAGGATGGGTCGGCCCGCGCGTCTCCGGCATCATCGCGCTGTACCCGATCGTCTTCACCAGCATGATGGTGATCCTCCATCCGCGCATCGGTGGACCGCCGACGGCCGCCGTGCTCGCCAACTCCGCCTGGGGCCTGCTCGGCTTCGGCATGGCGATCGCGGTGTTGCATGTGGGGGCCGCCAATTTCGGCTCGGCCATCGGCTTAAGCCTCGCGCTCATGACCTGCATCGTGTGGAATCTGACGCTGTGGTGGAACGGGCGACCGAAGCGGCTTGAGCTTCGTAGGGTGGATTAGCGAAACGTAATCCACCACTTTGCTTTCCACACGGATCGACCGCGGTGGGTTACGCCAGCGGACTGCGCTTCGCGCAGCCGCAGGGCTAACCCACCCTACGGCACCGTCACGGCTTCGGCAGCTTGGCCTTCAACGCATAGAGCGCATCGAGTGCCTCGCGCGGCGACATCTCGTCGGGGTGCAGCGCCTTGACGGCACCCATCAGCAGCTCAGCCTCGCTCGGCGGCGCGGCTTCAGCGGCGGCACGCGAGGGCACGGCGAACAGCGGCAGATCTTCGGCCAGCGCGCGTGCGGTCTGGCCACGGTCCTGGGCTTCGAGTTTCGCCAGCACGGATTTGGCGCGCGTGATCACGGCCGGCGGCAGACCGGCGAGTTTTGCCACCTGGATGCCGTAGGAGCGATCGGCCGAGCCCGGCAGCACCTCATGCAGGAATACGACGTTGCCCTGCCATTCCTTCACCCGCACGGTGGCGTTGAACATCCGCGGCAGTTTTGCGGATAGCGCGGTCAGTTCGTGATAATGCGTCGCGAACAGCGTCCGGCAGCGGTTGCTTTCATGCAGGTGTTCGATCGCGGCCCAGGCGATCGAGAGCCCGTCGAAGGTCGCGGTGCCGCGTCCGATCTCGTCGAGGATCACGAGCGCGCGCTCGCCGGCTTGGTTCAGGATCGCCGCGGTCTCGACCATCTCCACCATGAAGGTGGAGCGGCCGCGCGCGAGATCGTCGGCGGCGCCGACGCGCGAGAACAGCCGGTCGATGATGCCGATCCGCGCGCGGGTGGCCGGCACGAAGCTGCCGATCTGGGCGAGCAGCGCAATTAGCGCGTTCTGGCGCAGGAAGGTCGACTTGCCGGCCATGTTCGGACCGGTCAGCAGCCAGAGCTGCCCGGATTTTTGCATGGGCCCTGGCGAGAGATCGCAGGCATTGGCGATGAACGGCTCGCCATTGCGCTTCAGGGCCTGCTCGACAACCGGATGGCGGCCGGCTTCGATGGCAAAGCCGAGGGAGCCATCGACCTCGGGCCGCACATAATTGTCATCGACCGCGAGCTTGGCCAGCGAGGTCGCGACGTCGAGCAGCGCGAAAGCATGGGCGGCGGCGCGCAAATCGTCGCTGATCGCCAGTGCTTTCGCGGACAGCCGCTCGAAAATCTCGAGCTCGAGCCCGAGCGCGCGGTTGCCGGCGTTGGCGATCTTGGCTTCGATCTCCCCTAACTCGGAGGTGGTGAAGCGCACCTGGCCTGCCAGCGTCTGGCGATGGATGAAGGTTGCATTCAGAGGCGGCGACATCAGCTTGTCGCCGTGCTGCGCGGTGACCTCGACGAAATAGCCGAGCACGTTGTTGTGGCGTATCTTGAGGCCCTTGACGCCCGTGTTGTCGGCGTAGCGCGCCTGCATCGAGGCGACCACGAGGCGGGAGGCGTCGCGCAGGTTCCGGGTTTCGTCGAGCGCAGGCTCGTAGCCCTGGCGAACGAAGCCGCCGTCGCGCTTGATCAGCGGCAGCTGTTCGTCGAGCGCACTGGCAAGTTCGGATGCGAGATCTCGCGAGGGCTGTCGCAGCGCCGCCATCACGGCGGTGATTTCCTGCGGCGGCTGGTCGAGTTCCCCGAGCCGTGCCAGCGCCTGATCGGCGGCCATGATGCCGTCGCGCAGACCGGCGAGATCGCGCGGCCCGCCGCGGCCGACCGAGAGACGGGCCAGTGCCCGCGACATGTCGGGCGCGCCGCGCAGGATGCTGCGGATATCTTCGCGCGCGGCCGAATCGGCAACGAAGCTGCTGACGGCATCGAGCCGCCGCGCGATCGCCGCCGCATCCGTGAGCGGCGCTGCGAGCCGCTGCGCCAGCAAGCGCGAGCCGGCCGAGGTCACCGTGCAGTCGATCGCGTCCAGCAGCGAGCCGCGGCGTTCGCCGGCGAGCGTCCGCGTCAATTCGAGATTGGCGCGGGTGGCTGGATCGATCGCCATGGTGGCGCCGGAGGCTTCGCGCGCCGGCGGCGACAATGGTGGATGCTTGCCGACCTGGGTGCGGTCGACATAGGTGACGGCGGCGGCCGCGGCCGTGGCTTCCAGCCGCGTCAGTTGCGCCAGCCCGTCCATGGTTGCGACCGCGAAATAATCGCACAGGCGCTTCTCGGCGGTTGCGCCGTCGAAGACGTCACGGGTGAGCGGCGTCACCGCCGGCAGCTCGCGCAAGGTCTGTGCGAGTTCGCTGTCGTTATAGAGCGCGTCGGCGACGATCGCCTCGTTCGGATTGATGCGCGCCAGCGTCGCGGCAAGCTCTCCACCCGAACATTCCGTGACCGAAAATTCGGCGGTCGAGATGTCGATCCAGGCCAGCCCAAAGCGATCGCCGCCGGCGGACGAACGCGCCCGCGCAATCGCCAGCAGATAATTGTTGGCGCGGGCGTCGAGCAGCGTGTCTTCGGTCAGCGTGCCCGGCGTGACCAGCCGCACCACGCCGCGGCGGACCACGCTCTTGTTGCCGCGCGCTTTTGCAGCCGCAGGATCCTCGGTCTGCTCGCAGACCGCGACCCGGTGGCCGGCCATGATCAGGCGATGCAGATAGTCCTCGGAGCGCTCGACCGGCACGCCGCACATCGGGATATCGTTGCCCTGATGCTTGCCGCGCTTGGTCAAGACGATGCCGAGCGTCTTGGAGGCGATCTCGGCGTCCTCGAAGAACAGCTCGTAGAAATCACCCATGCGGTAGAACAGCAGCAGGCCCTGATGCGCCGCCTTGATCTCCAGGTACTGTTCCATCATCGGCGTGACGCGCGCGGCAGATTCCGCTGGCTGTGCGGGCGTCGGTTCGGGTTCTGGCGCGGGAATGGGCTGCTGCATGGTCATGGGCGGCGCAACCTACAAAATTTCGCTTCCTGCTCCTATCGCTTTGGCCGGGGAGAGGAGGTTTTCCACGTTGTCCGCACCGCGGCATGCGCTCGCGGCGTGCGGGCCCTTCGGAACACGCAAGAAACCGTCAATTGACCTGCCGCGGGCGCCCTCCTAAAACTCCGCGGACATTGAAGAATTTGGGCCGGACCGCGGCATTCAGGGAGAACAACGATGCGTGACGTCTTTATCTGCGATGCCGTGCGGACGCCGATCGGCCGTTTCGGCGGTTCGCTCGCCAAGGTGCGCGCCGACGATCTGGCCGCGGCCCCGATCAAGGCGCTGATGGCCAGGCATCCCAATCTCGACTGGGCGCAGGTGGATGAAGTCTTTTTCGGCTGCGCCAACCAGGCCGGCGAGGACAATCGCAATGTCGCGCGCATGGCGCTCTTGCTCGCGGGTCTCCCGGACTCGGTTCCCGGCCAGACCCTGAACCGCCTTTGCGCCTCAGGCCTCGACGCTGTCGGTGCGGCGGGCCGCGCCATTCGCTCCGGCGAGATCGAACTCGCGATTGCCGGCGGCGTCGAATCCATGACCCGCGCGCCGTTCGTGATGGGCAAGGCGCAGGAAGCCTTCTCGCGCTCAGCCGAAATCTTCGACACCACGATCGGCTGGCGCTTCATCAATCCGCTGCTCAAGGCGCAATATGGCGTCGATGCGATGCCGGAGACCGGCGAGAACGTCGCCGAGGAATTCCAGGTTTCGCGCGCCGACCAGGACGCCTTCGCGATCCGCTCGCAGCAGCGCGCGGGCGCTGCGATTGCGGCGGGCTATTTCGCCGAAGAGATCACCCCGATCACCATTCCCGGCGGCAAGGCCGGTCCTGTTACCATCGACAAGGACGAGCATCCGCGTCCCGAGACCACGCTGGAAGCCCTCACGAAGCTGAAGCCGATCGTGCGCAATCCCGGCACGGTCACTGCCGGCAACGCCTCGGGCGTCAATGACGGCGCGGCCGCGATGATTCTTGCCTCCGAAGCCGCTGTGAAGAAGCACGGTCTCACGCCTCGCGCCCGCATCCTCGGTCTTGCCTCGGCCGGCGTGCCGCCGCGCATCATGGGCATTGGTCCGGTGCCGGCGACCCGCAAGCTGATGGAGCGTCTTGGCAAGAAGATCAGCGATTTCGACCTGATCGAGCTCAACGAGGCCTTCGCATCCCAGGGCATCGCCTGCATGCGCCAGCTCGGCGTCAAGGACGATGCCGACTTCGTCAATCCGCATGGCGGCGCCATCGCGCTCGGCCATCCCCTCGGCATGAGCGGCGCGCGCCTCGTGCTCACCGCCGTGCACGGCATGGAGAAGCGCGGCGGCAAGCTCGCACTCGCCACCATGTGCGTCGGCGTCGGCCAGGGTGTTGCGGTTGCGATCGAGAAGCTGAACTAACGGACCGGGTGCCACAGACTCGTCATGCCCGGGCTTGTCCCGGGCACCCACGTTCTCGGTGCCGCGAGAAGAAGATCGTGGATGGCCGGGACAAGCCCGGCCATGACGCAAGGTGAGGGATCATTCCATGATGATCGAGCGTGAGCAGGACGTCACGGCCGCGGCGTTGGCCGTGATGGAGCAGACCTCCGATCCGCGGCTTCGCCAGATTATGATCTCGCTGGTCAAGCACCTGCACGGCTTCGTCCGCGACGTCTGTCTGACCGAGAAGGAATTCCGCGACGCCACGGCCATCGTTGCCGAACTCGGCAGGCTCACGACCGACACCCACAATGAAGTCGTGCTGATGGCGGGCTCGCTCGGCGTGTCCCCGCTGGTGTGCCTGCTGAACAACGGCGATCAAGGCAACACGGAAACCGACCAGTCGCTGCTCGGACCGTTCTGGCGCTTGAACTCGCCGCGGGTCGAGAATGGCGGATCGATCGTCCGCTCCGAGACCCCGGGTGCGCCGCTGTTCGTCAGCGGACGCGTCACCGACAAGGACGGCCGACCCGTCGCGGGCGCAGAGGTCGATGTCTGGCACGCCTCGCCGGTCGGATTCTACGAGAACCAGGACCCGGAGCAGGCCGACATGAACCTGCGCGGAAAGTTCCTGACCGACCAGGACGGACGCTTTTCGTTCCGCTCGGTGATGATGGTCGGTTATCCCATCCCGACCGACGGCGTCGTTGGCCGCCTCCTGAAGGCGCAGGGCCGGCACCCCTATCGTCCTGCGCATCTGCATGCCCTGATCTTCAAGCCCGGATTCAAGGTGCTGATCTCGCAGGTCTATGATCCCGCCGATCCGCATATCGACACCGATGTGCAGTTCGGTGTGACCAAGGCGTTGATCGGCAACTTCCTGCGCCATGATACGCCGCATCCGACCGAGCAGGACGTCACCGCGCCCTGGTATTCGCTCGACCATTGCTACCGGCTCGAAGCCGGCGAGGCCGTGCTGCCGCGTCCCCCGATCAAATAGCCAATGCCCGACGGATGGGGGCAGGAAGGCCGCCAAACCCGCTTCCCTAAATTAGTTATATTCTATAATGAATGGCGGAAGCGTTGACCGGTCGGACCGAAATGGCCGGGGAGGAGTTCGCCGATGACATTCATCTATCCCGTCGACAGCAACAAGTCGCATCCGCTGCCGCTGTCGCCCGAGTACAAAAGCTCGATCAAGCGTGCGCCGAACAAGCCCTTGATCCCGATGCGCCATACGCTCTCCGAGCTGACCGGCCCGGTCTACGGCCACGAAACCGTGCGCGAGGGCGACAGCGACCTTACCACCCAACACACGGGCGAGCCGATCGGCGAACGCATCATCGTCCACGGCCATGTCCGCGACGAGGACGGCCGCGGCGTGCCTGATACGCTGGTCGAGATCTGGCAGGCCAATGCCTGCGGCCGTTACGTCCATGTTCGCGACCAGCACCCGGCGCCGCTCGATCCGAACTTTACAGGCGCGGGCCGCACCGAGAGCGACGCCTCCGGCTACTACCGCTTCGTCACCATCAAGCCCGGCGCCTACCCCTGGGGCAATCACCACAACGCCTGGCGCCCCGCCCACATCCATCTCTCGGTGTTCGGCTATTCCTTCGTCACGCGCCTGGTGACGCAGATGTATTTCCCGAACGATCCGCTGTTCCCGTTCGACCCGATCTTCAACTCGGTGCCGGACGAGAAGGCGCGGGCACGGATGGTGTCGTCGTTCGACCTGGAGAATACCAAGCCCGAATGGGCGCTGTGCTACCGCTTCGACATCGTACTGCGCGGCAAGAACGCCACTCCCATGGAGACCAAGTGACGTGCAGGACTCTACTAAGCCCTCTGTGAAGCCCACCGGTATCACCCCCTCGCAGACCGTCGGTCCGTTCTTCAAATACGGCCTGACGCCGAGCGGCGACTACGCCTGGAACGACGCCTTCACCAACTCGACGCTGACGCCTGACGTCACGGGCGACCGGGTCCGCATCGAGGGTCGCGTGTTCGACGGCGACGGCGTCGTTGTGCCGGACGCCATGCTCGAGATCTGGCAGGCGGACGCGCAGGGCCGCTTCGCCGACCCGCAGGACAAGCGCGCGCTGCCGAATGCCAGCTTCCGTGGCTTCGCCCGTTGCGGCACCGACAAGGATGGCAACTATTCCTTCGACACCATCAAACCAGGCGTCGTGCCCGATCCCGACGGCAAGCCGCAGGCGCCGCACATCGTCCTGGCGGTGTTCGCGCGCGGCATGCTGCGGCATCTCTATACCCGCATCTATTTCAGCGACGAGGCCGGCAACGCCGCCGATCCCGTGCTGACGCTGGTGCCGGCCGACCGCCGCGCCACGCTGATCGCGGTACGCGAGGCGGGTAAAGCGGTCTATCGGCTCGACCTGCGTTTGCAGGGCGACGACGAGACGGTGTTTTTCGATGTGTGACGCTGGACCGGCCGGTTAGGGCCGATGCGGCTGGCGCTTCCCCGTGTGATCATGCAGTATGGCTGCGGCACCGGGGGGCGCTTCATGACATCCTCACAACTGCCGGCGATCGCTGAGCCCAGTTACCTCACAGCCGCACTGCGCAAAGCTGGCGCGTTGGACCGCGGCGCGGTCCGTGAAGTGAAGGTGCTGCATGAGCGCGACACTATCCTGTCGCATATCGTTCGCCTCGGTCTGCGTTATGTCGGGGAGTCCGCCGGTGCGCCGCAATCCCTGATCCTCAAGACGGCGCATTCCGCCTTCGCCAAGACGCTGTCGAATGCCGGCCGGCACGAAGTCGCCTTCTACACGCAACTCGCGCCAAAAATGCCGCCAGGGCTCGTGCCGCGTGGCTTCGATGGGCATTTTGACGAAGAGAGCCAGACCTGGCATCTCCTGCTCGAAGACCTCACTGACAGCCACGAGGTCGCGACGCAATGGCCGCTACCACCCTCGCGCGAGCACGCGATGGCGATCGTCACGACGCTCGCGCGCATGCATGCAGCCTGGTGGGACCATGCTAGCTTCGGCGAGACGGTCGGCAGCTGGATGAGCACAGACGACAGCGCGAGACTGCTGGAGACGTTTGCCGGACATTACGATCGGTTCGCCGATTTGCTTGGCGATCGTCTGAGTGAGGAGCGGCGTGTCCTCTACCGCCGCTTCATCGAACAGTCTGGCCGGCTATTCCAGCGCTACCATTCGCGCCGAAACGTAACCATTGTCCATGGCGATGCCCATATCTGGAATTTCCTGCTGCCCCGCGCTGGAATTTCCGACACCGTGCGCATTTTCGACTTCGACCAGTGGCGCATCAACGTGCCGACCGGCGATCTCGCCTACATGATGGCGACACAATGGTATCCGGAGCGCAGGCAGGCGCTCGAACGTCAGCTGCTCAATCACTATCACGAGACGCTGCTCGCCCACGGCGTGGTCGGCTACACGCGCGGCGCGCTCGACCAGGACTATCGCAGGTCGGTGCTCTGGCACATCACCAAACCGGTCTGGCAATGGGCCATCAACATCCCGCCGCTGATCTGGTGGAATAATCTGGAGCGGGTGATGATGGCGGTCGAGGATTTGGGGTGTGAGGAGCTGTTGTAGTAACTCGCGCCGCCAATTCGGTGTCGTCCCGGCGAAGGCCGGGATCCATAACCCCAGGAAGAGGTTGTGGCGCGAGCGGCCAACCACGAGTGTTCGCCAAATGCAAACCCGTGGCTATGGGTCCCGGCCTTCGCCGGGACGACAGCAAGCTACTCCATCACCGCATGTTCCGGCCCCGTCGACTGCTTGCGCAGCGAGGCCTTGGTCGAGCCGATCATCAGGGCCAGCGGGATGGTGCAGAGGATGAAGATCATCACCAGCATATAGTCGTGCGCGAACGCGATGATCTGGGCCTGCACGCCGACCATGCGGTCGGCCATGGCGCGGCCGGCGTCGGTGGAGAGGTTGATCATGCTGCGCACGTCCGGCATCTGCAGCGCGTGATTGAACGGGTTGATGTACTCGGACAGGATGGCGTAGGTCCCGCGCGTGCCCTGCGTCAGCTGGGCGATCACGATCGAGATGCCGACCGAGCTTGCGACATTGCGCAAGAGCGTCAGCATCGAGGTCCCGTCGGTACGCAATTGATTCGGCAGCGTCAGGAACGCGACCGTCGAGAGCGGCACGAAGACGAGGCCGAAGCCAAAGCCCTGCATGACGCTGACGACGACGATTTCAGGCACCTGGGTCTGGTCGGTCCAGCCGGTCATCTGGAACAGCGAGGCCGCGGTCAGCGTCAGGCCGGTGATGATCAGCGTGCGCGCCTCGATGTAGCGCATGATGCGGCCAACCATCATCATCGCGAAGAAGGTGCCGAAGCCGCGGCTGGCGAGCAGGCCGCCGGCGGTCATGATCGGATAGCCGATGACGTTTTGCAGGTACGGCGAGGCCAGCGCCATGGTCGAGTACAGCACCAGGCCCATCACGGTCATGAAGATGCAACCGGTGAGGAAGTTGCGGTCCTTGAATAGCGCGAACTGGATGAAGGGACGCGAGGTCGTGAACGAGTGCACGAAGAAATAATAGAAGGCGATTCCTGAGATCACGAACTCGGTCACGATCTCGGCCGATTCGAACCAGTCGAGCTGTTCGCCGCGGTCGAGCGCAAGTTGCAGCGCGCCGATGCCGATCGCCAGCGCGGCAAAGCCGAACCAGTCGAATTTCAGGCTGAGATTCTTGTCGGTCTCGTCCATGAAGACGCCGAGCCCGAGCACGGTGATCGCGCCGAACGGCAAATTGACGAAGAACACCCAGTGCCAGGAATAGGTCTCGGTCAGCCAGGCACCAAGTGACGGCCCCATGATCGGACCCATCATCACGCCCATGCCCCAGATCGACATCGCCGTGGCGCGTTCCTGAAGCGTGTAATAGTCGAGCATCACCGACTGCGACAGCGGCACCAGCGCCGCGCCGAACACGCCTTGCAGCAGGCGGAACAGCACCATCTGATTGATGTCCTGTGCGAGCCCGCACAGCACCGACGCCAGCGTAAAGCCGGCCGCGCAGCCGATGAAGATGCGCTTGCGGCCGAAGCGGTTGGATATCCAGCCCACCGGCGCCGTCATGATGGCGGCGGCGACGATGTAGGAGGTCAGCACCCAGTTGATCTGGTCCTGCGAGGCCGACAGCGTGCCCTGCATGTAGGGCAGCGCGACGTTGGCGATGGTGGTGTCCAGCGCCTGCATGATGGTCGCAGTCATGGCGCAGATCGTCACCATGTTGCGGCGCAGGCCGGGAACCATCAGGGCGGGATTGGACTCCGCCATCGGATCAGTCCTTGTCCTGGTCTTTATCTTGGCTCGCGGTCGCCGACAGGCCGAACAGGCCGGCGAGCGAGCGCTTGTGGCCGGTGTCGATGGTGGCATAGACGCTCATGCCGGCCTTCAGCTTCTTCACGTATTTGTCGGTCTCGTCGAAATAGATCCGGATCGGCACGCGCTGCACCACCTTGACGAAGTTGCCGGTGGCGTTCTGCGGCGGCAGGATCGCGAATTGCGCGCCGGTGCCGGGCGAGAGCGACCCGATCTTGCCCTTGAAGAGGTGGTTCGGGAATGCGTCGACCTCGAGCGTGACCGGCTGCCCCTCGGTGACGTAGGTGAGATCGCTCTCCTTCGGATTGGCGTCGACCCAGGGGTGGGCGATGTCGATGATGGAGAACACCGGCGTGCCGGCGGTGACATAGCGGCCGAGCTGGATCTGCTCGACCTGGGTTGCGACGCCGCCCATCGACGCCCGCACCACGGCGTGATCGAGATTGCGCTCGGCATTCTCGAGCTTGGACTTGGCCTCTGCGTAAGGCGGGAATTTCTCCAGCGGCAGGTCGGTATCGCCGAGCAGCTGGGTCTTGGCCGTCGAGATCTGCTGCTTCACGTACTGCGCGATCGAGCCTGACGTGACCAGCGCGTTCGAGGCGTTGTCGAGATCGAGCTGCGAGCCGTAGTTGTTCTTGACCAGCGCCTGCTTGCGCTCGACATCGCGCTGCTTCAGGTCGACGCCCTTCTGGGCGAGATCGAGCATGTCGCCGTAGATCTTGATGTTGGCGCGGAGATTGTCATAGGTCGATTGCGCCTGCATGACCTGCGCCTTGGCTTCGTCCACCGCGAGGCGGAACGGCACGGGGTCGATCTCGAATAGCTCGTCACCCTGCTTGACGACCTGGCCCTCTTTGACGACGACCTTCTCGATCTTGCCTGAGATGTCAGGCGTGACCAGCACCTTCTGCGCACCGACATAAGCATCGTCGGTGCCGACATAGCGGCCGCCATTGAGATAGAAGGTGAAGCCAATGACGGCGACGACGATCGGCAGCACCACCATCAGCAAGAAGCGGCGATAGCGGCGCAGGCCGGCGACGAAGCGGCGGCGCGGGTCGGTGCCGGCTTTCTTGGTCGGCTTGCCGCTGTCGATCTTCTGTTCGGGCTGGAATTTGAGAACCTGATCAGCCATAGCGCTGCTCCTTACGCGCTTGTTCCGCTCCGGACGTCGGGATCGCGTTACGCACGTTTTCTTTGATGGTTTCGAGTTGAGTGAGGAGACGGTGGGCGTCCGCCGGGCTGATCCCGTCGAGCGCGTTGGCCGTGAGTTCCGACTTCAGGCCGCTCATCTTGCCGAGCAGTGCACGGCCGGCCCGCTTAAGGTAGAGCCGCTTGACGCGCCGGTCCGAGGCGTCGCTGCGTCGCTCGATCCAATCGCTGTCGCAGAGCTTGTCGATCAGCCGCGTCAGCGTGATCGGCTGCATCTCCAGGAGTTCGGCAAGTTCCGACTGTTTCATGCCCTCGCTGCGTTCGACCTTGGCCAGCACGGCCCACTGTGCGCGGGTGATGCCGAAGCGCGAGGCCTCCTTGTCGGCATAGACGCGCAACAGGCGGTAGAGCTCACCGAGCGTGAACAGGAAGTTCTGGTCGACAGACCCGCGGGTCATGAGCTTGGTCTCCAATGAGCTTGGATATAATAAGCAAGCTTATGATTATTTCATGGCGGAATAGCGCGACGCTGTCCCGCAGCAAAAGCATGGCTGACCGCCGCCGCCACTGTCGCGCTTTGGGTTCCCCGGCCAAAATGCTAGAAGGTGGGCCGAATGACCCTCGCAAAGCCGGCATTTCCGACGCCCGACCATGATCACGGCCGCTGCACCGCGGACGCGCTGGCGCATGCGGAGGCCGTTTGCGAGCAGCGGTCGCAGAAATTCACGCCGATTCGCCGCCAGGTGCTGGGGGCATTGCTCGCCAGCCACCGCCCGCTCGGGGCTTATGAGATGATCGACGAACTGGCCAAATCGATGCCGCGGCCAGCGCCGATCACAGTCTACCGTGCTCTCGACTTCTTGATGGCGAATGGCCTCGTCCACCGCATCGAAAGCCGCAACGCCTATCTCGCCTGCGCCGCCCACGACCATGATGCGACCTCGGCGGTCGCGTTCCTGATCTGCGAGCGCTGCGGTCTCGTCGGCGAGATCCCGTCAGGATCCTTCGCCAAGGAGCTCAACGCGGCGGCGCGCGCGTCAGGCTTTGCACCAAAACTGTCTGTGGTGGAGATCACGGGCGTCTGCACCCATTGTCAGAAAGTTGCTTAGGAAAATGGAATCAACTCGCGCAGTGGCGGTGCTCACCTCTCCCGAAGGGAGAGGTCGCACCGGAGGCGCGGGTGAGGGGCTTCGCTCTCTCGTGGGGCCTGCGCCCCCTCACCCGATTTGCTTCGCAAATCGACCTCTCCCCGCCGGGGAGAGGTGAAGAGCCCGCCGTCTGATCAATCAAGCAACAACGGCGCAAAGCCGGATCCAGGAAGAAATGTCCGCACCTCAAGCCATATCGTCCGCCGGTCGCCCCCTCAGTGCCGGCGCTATCGCCCTGATGCTCATGCTGTGCCTGACCTGGGGGTTCAACCAGATCGCGGTGAAGCTGGTGCTGCCGGATATCCCGCCGATGCTGCAGGCGATGATCCGCTCGATGGGCGCGCTGCCGGTGCTGTTCATCATCGGCACCGTGCGTGGCGTCAAATTCTTCGAGAATGACGACACGTGGAAGCCTGGCCTGATCGCCGGGCTGATGTTCGGAATCGAGTTCGTCCTGATCTTCCAGGGCTTGCGCCTGACCTCGGCCTCGCGCGCGGTGGTGTTCCTCTACACCGCCCCGTTCTTCGTCGCGCTTGGCTCCTATCAGATGCTCGGCGAGCGCCTCGGCAGCACACAATGGCTGGGACTGGCCGTCAGCTTTGCCGGCGTCGCGCTCGCCATCGGCGTCCCGCAGGCCAATGTGGACACGCACGTTCTGCTCGGCGATCTCCTGATTGTGCTCGGCGCATCGCTGTGGGCCGCGACTACGCTGGTTGCCAAGGGCACGCGGCTGCGCTTCGCTGCGCCCGAGAAGGCGCTCGGCTACCAGGTCGCGACCTCGATCCCGATCCTGGGTGCAGCCGCCTTGCTGTCCGGGGAATCCATCACCCACACGCCGTCGCCGCTGTCGTTCGGCCTGATGGCCTTCCAGACGGTCTGGGTGGTCGGAACCACGTTCACGCTTTGGTTCGCGCTGGTGAAGTCGTATTCGGCCAGCAAATTGTCGGCTTTTACCTTCATCACCCCTTTGTTTGGCGTGGTGGGTAGCTATTTCATCATGCACGATCACCTGAGTCTGGCTTTCGGGGCGGCCGCCGTCCTTGTAATTGCTGGGCTTTTTCTGGTTAACCGTCCGAGCCAAGTGGCCGCGGCGCCGCCTGATGCATTGCTGAACGTCACCAAAACCTGATATTTGGACCCCATGAACAAGCTCGAAAACTCCATCGATTCCGACATCGCGGGGCCCGCGCCCCGGCACCAGACTACCCAGGTGAAGGTCGGCAATGTCGCCGTGGGCGGCGGTGCGCCGATCGTCGTACAGTCGATGACCAACACCGACACCGCCGATATCGACGGCACCATCGCCCAGGTCGCAGCGCTCGCGCGCGCCGGCTCCGAAATGGTCCGCATCACCGTGGACCGCGAGGAAGCGGCGGCCGCCGTCCCGCATATCCGCGACGGCCTCGCCAAGCGCGGCATCACCACGCCGTTGATCGGCGACTTCCACTATATCGGCCACAAGCTGCTCGCGGCCTATCCGGCCTGCGCCGAGGCGCTCGCCAAATATCGCATCAATCCCGGCAATGTCGGCTTCAAGGACAAGCGCGACACCCAGTTCGGCGACATCATCGAGATCGCGAACAAGAATGACAAGCCGGTGCGCATCGGTGCCAATTGGGGTTCGCTCGACCAGGAACTGCTCACCAGGCTGATGGACGAGAACGCGGCGTCGGCCAATCCGCGCGACGTCCGCGCGGTGACGCGTGAGGCCATGGTGCAGTCGGCGCTGCTCTCGGCCGCGCGCGCCGAACAGCTCGGCATGCCCAAGGATCGCATCATCCTGTCGGCCAAGGTTTCGGCTGTGCAGGATCTCATCGCCGTGTACCAGGATCTCGCGTCCCGCTCGGACTACGCCATCCATCTTGGCCTGACCGAGGCCGGCATGGGCACCAAGGGTATCGTGGCGTCCTCGGCTGCGCTTGGCATCCTCTTGCAGCAGGGCATCGGCGACACCATCCGCATCTCGCTGACGCCGGAGCCCGGCGGCGACCGCACTCGCGAGGTGCAGGTCGGCCAGGAACTGCTCCAGACCATGGGCTTCCGTACCTTCGTGCCGCTGGTTGCGGCCTGCCCCGGCTGCGGCCGCACCACCTCGACCACGTTCCAGGAACTGGCCAGCTCGATCCAGAGCTTCATCCGCGATGAGATGCCGAACTGGAAGTCGAAATATCCGGGGGTCGAGGAGCTCAACGTCGCGGTGATGGGCTGCATCGTCAACGGCCCCGGCGAATCCAAGCACGCCAATATCGGCATCTCGCTGCCGGGCACCGGCGAAGCGCCGGCCGCGCCCGTCTTCGTCGACGGCAAGAAGTTCCGCACCTTGCGCGGTCCGACCATCTCCGCCGATTTCAAGGCGCTGGTGATCGACTACATCGATCAGCGCTACGGCCAGGGCGCCAAGGCGCCCGTGACCGCGGCGGAGTAGTTTGCTCCAAATCAGGAATCGTAGGGCGGGTTAGCGTAAGCGTAACCCGCCTTATTTTTTTGCGCGCGCGAAGTGGCGGGTTACGCTTCGCTAACCCGCCCTACGTTGCTACCATGCTCTCAATCAAAACGATCGGGAGACACGCCATGAGCTCACTTGCCGGCAAGCAGGGCCCGCGTTATCGCCACACAGCCGAGGACGGCGCGCCTTACGAAACCATCGCGGTCGAAAAGCTTACGCCCATCATCGGTGCGGAAATCAGCGGTGTGGACATCGGCCAACTCGTCTCCGACGACGCGCGTTCCAACCGGCAGATGGACGAGATCCATCGTGCGTTCGCCGAAAACCTCGTCATCTTCTTCCGCGACCAGCAGATCACGCCACAGCAGCATCTCGCCTTCGGCCGCAAGTTCGGTGAACTGCATTTCCATCCGGCCGCGCCGCACGAGGACGAAGACCCGGCGCTGATGAAGATCTACGCGGATGCGAACTCGCCGCGCGCCAATGGCGAGGGCTGGCACTCCGACGTGTCCTGCGACCTTGAGCCGCCGATGGGCTCGATCCTCTACATCAAGCAGTGCCCGCCGCGCGGTGGCGATACGCTGTTCGCCAACATGTACGCCGCCTATGAAGCGCTATCCGATCGCATGAAGGCCTATCTCGACGGACTCACCGCGCTGCATGACGGTGAGCCGATCTACCGCGGCCTCTACGCCAATTACGGCGTCGCAGATCGTCCGGCCTATCCGAGCGCCGAGCATCCCGTGGTCCGCACCCATCCGGTCACGGGCAGGAAGGCGCTCTACGTCAACCGCGGCTTCACCCGCCACATCAACGGCATCCCGCGCGACGAAAGCGACGCGATGCTGGCCTATCTCTACCAGCACGCTGAAAATCCGCTATTCCAGTGCCGCTTCCGCTGGACCGAGAACGCCATCGCATTCTGGGACAACCGCTGCGCCCAGCACCGCGCGATGTGGGACTACTGGCCGCATACGCGGTCTGGGACGCGGGTGACGGTGAAGGGGGAGAGGCCGGTATGAGACGTTACTTCGCATGGGGCTGTGCGCTCGTCCTCGTGACGAGCAGTGCGCTCGCGGCCGAAAGCGTCGCGCCACGCGTGGAAGGCACAGCGATAGGTTCCGACACGGCTCTCGAGATTGCACGCAGGGCGGCCGTCGCTCGCTACGGCGAAACGCACATTCGGGGGGAAGAGCCCTTGACCGCGCGGCTTAACCAGCGCGGCAACTGGGTGGTGTCAGGCACGATGCCGGAAGAGGCGATGGGCGGCGTCATAGAAGTTGAAGTGGCCGGCAGCAGCGGCAAGATCCTGCAAATGGTTCACGGCCAATAGCTCAGCGTTGACGTCCCCCTTCGTCCGCGCCAATCTTCCCCAAAACAAGTCGGGAGGATCCACCATGCTGCGCTCCGAGGACAACAAATTCCTGACCGAGTCTGGCCCCGGAACGGGCATGGGCGAGCTGTTGCGCCGCTTCTGGGTTCCGGTCCTGCTTTCCGAAGAGCTGCCCGAACCCGACGGTGAGCCAAAGAAAATCACGGTCCTCGGCGAAGAGTTGCTCGCCTTCCGCGACTCACGCGGCGTCGTCGGCGTGATCGACCAATACTGCCCGCATCGCGGCGCCAATCTCTGGCTTGGGCGCAACGAGGAATGCGGCATCCGCTGCGTCTATCATGGCTGGAAGTTCGACACCGACGGCCGTTGCGTCGACATGCCGACCTCCTATCCCGATCTCAACGCCAAGGACCTCATCCGCATCAAATCCTGTCCGGTGCGCGAATGGGGCGAGATGATCTGGGCCTATATGGGCCCGGCGGACGTCATGCCCGAGCTGCCCGATCTCGAAATGGCGCTGCTGCCGGCTTCGCACCGCTATGTCAGCAAGAAATGGCAGGACTGCAACTGGGTGCAGGCGGTGGAAGGCTCGATCGACACCGCGCATTTCACCTTCGCGCATCTCTCCTTCGATAAGGAGGAGAACGAGATCCTCGACATCAAGAAGCACTTCGTGAATCCGCTTCCGCGGATGTCGAGCGATCACATGCGCTGGATCGCCGAGGACCCGCGCCCGGTGATCAAGATCAGCCCGCATGATGCCGGCCTCACCATCGCCGGTGGCCGGTTGACCGGCGGCGACAACATCTACTGGCGTATCGCGCAGTTCCTGATGCCGTTCCACGCCTATGCGCCGAGCGCGATGCCGGGCGAGAACATCTTTGGCCAGACCTTCGTGCCGGTGACGGACACCAATTGCTGGATCTACACCTATGCCTGGAATCCCGAGCGGCCGCTGACGCAGGCCGAGCGCGAGGCCTATGACCGCGGCAATGGCGTGATCTCGGAGGTCGACGACAATTACGTGCCGCTGCGCCACAAGGGCAATGACTATCTGATCGATCGCAAGCTCCAGAAGACCCGGAGCTATACCGGCATCAAGGGCGTCTCCGAGCAGGACGCCGCCGTGCAGGACAGCCAGGGCCCGATCGCCGACCGCACCCGCGAGCATCTCGGCCCGACCGATCTTGGCATCATGCATTTCCGCAAAACCGTGATGGAGCTGGCGCGCGCGCTCCAGCGGGGCGAGCCGCCGCCGCAGGCCGCGCATCAGGATCGCTACGCCGTGCGCTCCGGGGCCTGTGTCACCAGCAAGACCAAGGATCTGCCCGCAGTGATGCTGGAGCGCTTTGGCGACGTCGCAGGTTTTGTTGGCCGTCCCAAGGTCGCGGCAGCGGAGTAGGGCTTGTCGCGAACGCGAGGCATCGTCACAGCAATCCTGGTGTTGCTCCTCGCGCCATCGCTTGTGCCGATTGATGCGGGGCGCGCCGCGCCGGCCCGCAAGGCCGCGAAGACCAAGCCGAAGCCACCGGCACCGGAGGCATGCGAGCCGCGCAAGTTCAAGATCATCCTCGATGTCGGTCACACCTCGGAATCGCAGGGAGCGACCAGCGCGCGCAACGACGTGGAGTTCGGCTTCAACCTGCATCTGGCGAAGCTCATCGGCGAGCGCTTGAAGTCGGCGGGCTTTGCCGCCACCCGGGTGCTGGTGACCGAAGGCAAGGCGCGGGCGAGCCTGCTCAAGCGCGTCGGCACCGCCAATGCTGCCCATGCCGATTTCGTCCTGTCGATCCACCACGATTCCGTGCCGGACAAGCTGCTCGATGAATGGGAATTCGAAGGCGCCAAGGGTCATTTCAGCGATCGCTTCAGCGGCTATTCACTGTTTGTGTCCGAGCGCAATCCGCACTTCGGCGCGAGCCTCGCTTTCGCGCGGCTGCTCGGCAAGCAGCTGAAGGAGAAAGACCTGCAATACGCCACCCAGTACAGCCTGCCGCTGATGGGGCGTTACCGGCATCCTTTGCTGGACAAGGACGTCGGCGTCTACCGCTTCGACGGGCTCGTCGTGCTCTCGCAGACCCGAAGCGCCGCAGTGTTGCTGGAAGCCGGCTCCATCATCAACCGCGATGAGGAGATGGCGATGAACTCGCCGGAGCGGCAGGAGCTGATTGCGACCGCCGTGACCACAGCGATGCGGGCATTTTGCGAGAGGCGGTAGGTTGCCCTGCTGTCTCAACAGTCGTCATTGCGAGCGCAGCGAAGCAATCCAGTCTGCCGCCGCGGAACGATTCTGGATTGCTTCGCTGCGCTCGCAATGACGAAAAGCTACAGCGGCGCCCCCTGATACTCCCGGTTTGCCAAGCTCGCCTCTTCCAGATCGAGGTCGCGTTCGATCCGCCGTCGCGTCTCGTCGGTGATCTGTCCGTCGCGCAAGAGGTCATGGATGAATTTGCGTTCGGCTGCGATCAACTCGCGGGTCAGCGCGGTGCCGGCGGCGGAGACGTCGTGGTGGGCGGGATCGAGTGAGTCCGGAAGCTGGTTGACGCGGATGTCGTGGCGGGCGCGCAACAGCCGCATCACCTCGTCCGACACCTCTCTCTCTTCGGTCAACGCATCCAGCGATTTCAGCGCGGCGTCGAGGGCCTGGCGTCGTGCCGCGATCTCGGCCTCGTGCTCGGCGACATGCTCGTTGCAGCCGGCCTCCGCAATGCCGAGCCATCGCACCACCGGCGGCAGCGTCAGGCCGACGCCGATCAGCGTGATGAAGATGACGCCGAAGGCGACGAACAGGATCAGGTCGCGATACGGGAAGGTATCGCCATCAGGCAGCGTGAACGGCAGTGCCAGCGCGGCTGCCAGCGACACCGCGCCGCGCACTCCGGTGAACGCGAGCGCGAAAGGCCATTGCCAGGGTGGGGACGGGTCGCGTGCGCGCAGCGATTTGCTGAACATCCGCGGCAGATAGGTCGCCGGGTAGAGCCAGGCGAAGCGCGCGACAACGATGATGATCATGACCACGGCGGTCGCGATCATGATGTCGTCCAGCGGGAACGCTTTCGATTTCTCGTAGAGTGCGCGCATCTGGAAGCCGGTGAGCAGGAACAGCAGGCCCTCGATCAGATAGATGATGAGGTCCCAGAAGAAGATGCCCTGCAGGCGCGTCGAGGCCGAAATCAGCAGCGGTCCGTTCCAGCTCACATAAAGGCCGCAGGCGACGGTCGCGATCACGCCGGAGCCGCCGACATGCTCGGGCAGCCAGTAGGACACGTAGGGCGTGATCAGCGACAGCGTCAGCTCGACCTGCGGATCGCAGGACCATTTGCGAAAGCGCAGAGAGAGCCAGCCGACGCCGATGCCGAAGGCGATCTCGCCGGCGACGATGAGCGTAAATTCGCCGGCCGCCAACGGCAGCGAGAAATGCCCAACCATGATTGCGGCGAGTGCGAAGCGGTAGAGGATCAGCGCGGTGGCGTCGTTGGCGAGCCCCTCGCCCTCAAGAATGACCAGGAGCCGGCGCGGCATGTTCAGCCGGCGCGCGATCGCGAGCGGCGCCACCACGTCGGGCGGCGCGACAATGGCGCCCAACAGGAAGCCGATGCTCCAGGGCAGGCCAATCAAATAGTGGGTGGCGGTCGCCACCATTGCCGCGGTGAAGATCACCGCGCCGACCGCGAGCAGCACGATCGGGCGCAAATTGTTCCTGAACTCGCGCCAGCTCATCGCGACGCTCGCCGAGTAGATCAGCGGCGGCAGCACCATCAGCAACACCAGTTCCGGCGGCAGTTCGACCGGCGGCATGCCAGGCACGAAGGCGAGGCCGACGCCGGAAAGCATCAGCAAAATGGCAGGCGCCATGTTGAAGCGGCGGGCGACGATCGCTGTGCCTGCCAGGACAGTGAGCAGGATGAGAAAGGTCTGAAACTTCGCTGCGATCATGACCTCTCTTGGCCCGAAAGCGGGCGAGAGGTCAATGCGGCCGACCTTACGTCAGCCGCTCGGCAACCATGTGTCCGATGCGCGCGAACACCGCCTCGATCTGCGCCGCATTCGGCGTGCCACCCTGGGTGTAGGCGGCGATCAGGATCGGCGTATCCGGTTTGGGCCAAACGACCGCGATATCGCCCATTGCGTCCTTGCCGTTGTTGCCGGTCTTATCGCCGATCTTCCAGCCTGCCGGCAGGCCGCCGCGCAGCCGCTTCGCGCCGGTCTTGCAGCCCACCATCCATTCGGTGAGCTGGGCTCGTGAGGCCGGCGACAGCGCCTCGCCCGTGACTAGCCGCTTCAGGTTGCCGGCCATCGCCGCTGGCGTCGTGGTGTCATGGGGGTCGCCGGGCGGCGAGCGATTGAGCTCGGGCTCGTTGTGGTCGAGCCGCGAAACGGTATCGCCGATCGATCGCCAGAACGCCGTGAGTGCGGCGGGTCCGCCGATCCGCGCCAGCAGTAGATTGGCGCAGGTATTGTCGCTGAGCTCGACGCTCGCCTTGCACATGTCAGCGACGGACATCGCGCCCGCCGAGAGGTTTTGCCTGGCGACCGGCGCGTATTCCAGCAGATCGGTCTGGTCGTAAGGGATCATGGCGGCCAGCTTCTCCTCGCCGCGATCGACCCGCGCCAGCACGCAGGCGGCCAGCGAGGCCTTGAACGTCGAGCACATCACGAAGCGTTCGTCAGCGCGCCAGGTGAGCTTTGCGCCGGTGGCAAGATTCTCCGCGTAGACCCCGATCCGCCCGCCGCTCTCGCGCTCATAGGATTCAAGCTCAGGCGGTGCGTCTGCGGCGAGTGCGGGCGAAGCGGCCATCCAGCAGAGAGAGGCGAGCAGGGAACGGCGGTCGAGCAGCATGGGGGACTTTCGGGTGGGACAGGGGTTGGATGCAAGGGGCGCGTTATCCACCGTCGTTGCGAGCGAAGCAATCCAGAGTCTCTCCGTGGAGGGACTCTGGATTGCTTCGTCGCATCAGCGCAAAATTGCTACGCAATTTTGTCGCTAGCTCCTCGCAATGACGTGGGCGAGAGTTGGGCTCGCAATGACGGAGAATGACGGGCGAGTGCGCCCGATTTCGGGCAGTGGAGGATAATGAAAGTCCCTCACTCCTTCAGATCATACCGATACGATTTCGACACGATCTGCCAGCCATCGGCGAGCTTCATCGCCACCAGATAATCCGTGAAAAAACGCGGCGGCAGCTGGCATTTGACTTTGATGAAGGCGGTCTTGTCGTCCGAGCGGTCGATTGTGACGATGAAATCCTCGCGCGGCTTGCCTTCCGCCTTGGCAGACGGGCGCTTGCGTACCCAGGCGAGCCAGTCCGGTACAGTCAGGATCTTCAGCTCGCCCTTTTCCACCCAGCGCAGATCGGCGGATGGATGGAAGACCTCGCCGAGCTTTTCGGCGTCGCCCTCGTAAAGCGCGTCAAAATAGGATTGCACGACGGCTTCGATGCTCGATCGATTTGGGCTCATGGATCATCCCTTTGAATGATGGCTGGGCGGGAACTTAGTCGTAGACATCAAATTGCGCTATGGGTGTCTCCCGCCATTTGCGCGAGGTCACCATGACGGGTTCACCACAACCGAACGCTCGTATTCTTGCCGGTGAATGCTATTGCCGCGCGGTCCGCTACGAGGTTGCGGACGCGTTTTCCTATGCGTTGAACTGCCATTGTTCGAACTGCCGCCGGACCACCGGTTCCGCCTTCAAGCCGTTCGCGGGCATCGAGTACAGCCGGCTCCGCCTCGTCAGGGGCGAGGACCAACGAATGATTTACGGGGACGATACCACCCATGACGTGCACTGCGCCCGCTGCGGCTCGCTGCTGTATTCCCGGGTCCGCGAGGGAAAATGGGCCCACGTCGCCATGGGAACCCTGGTCGATGCGCCCTCGATCGGCCCGACTGCCCATATTTTCGTTGGCTCCAAGGCGCCATGGCACGAGATCACGGACAATCTGCCGCAGTATCGGGGGCACGTCGGAGATGTCTAGGAAAGGCGGGCCCGTGCCCATTTGGCGGCGAACCGCCAACGCACTGGCGCGACTAACAAAAGGGGTTCCTCGGCCTGTCGCCGGCGCTGTCTTCGTGACCTCCATCACAAGCTCAGACGGCGGATCTTGCTAAGGTTATCCCGAGGGTGTGAACTGCCCCGAATTTTGGGAAGTCGTGTCATGCGCAATTTTTTCAGGCTTTGCCCGTTGCTCCTCGCCGTGGTGCTGATGTTCGGCGCCGAGCCCGCCTTCGCCGGAAAGCGCGTCGCGCTGGTGCTTGCCAACTCGGCCTATCAGCACGCGCCCTCGCTCGCCAATCCCGTCAATGACGGTGCGGTGATGGCGAAGACGCTGAAGGATGCCGGCTTCGATGTCGTCGATTCCCGCCACGATCTGACCGCGCTCGATACGCGACGCGTGCTGCGCGAATTCGCCGATTCGACCCGCGATGCCGACATTGCCGTCGTCTACTATGCCGGCCACGGCATCGAGGTCGAGGGCTCCAACTATTTGATCCCGGTCGATGCCAGGCTCGAGCGCGACACCGACGTCTATGACGAGGCGCTCTCGCTCGATCGCGTTCTGGTCGCAGTCGAGCCGGCGAAGCAACTTCGCCTGGTGATCCTCGACGCCTGCCGCGACAATCCATTCGGCAGGACCATGAAGCGCACGCTTGCCTCGCGCGGCATCGGCCGCGGTCTCGCCCAGGTCGAGCCGACCAGCTCCAACACGCTGATTGCCTATTCGGCCAAGGCCGGCTTCACCGCACAGGACGGCGATGGCGCCAATAGCCCGTTCACGCTCGCGCTGTCGAAGCATCTGACGACGCCGGGCCTCGACGTCCGCCGCGCCTTCGGCTTCGTGCGCGACGACGTGCTCAAGTCCACCGGCAACAAGCAGGAGCCGTTCGTCTATGGTTCGCTCGGCGGCGAAGACGTGCCGCTGGTGCCGGTGAAGGCGACGCCCGCGACCTCGGCCGCGCCAGCGCCCGCGACGAATCCTCAAGCCGACATGCGCCGCGACTACGAGCTCGCGCTGCAGGTCGGCAACCGGCCGGCGTGGGAAGCCTTCCTGGCCCAACATCCGGACGGCTTCTATGCCAATCTCGCCAAGCTTCAGATCGACAAGATCCAGGCCGAGCAGGTTCATGCGGCGGCGATCGAGAAAGCGAGGCAGGCCGAGGCCGAACGCGATCGCCTCGCAGCACTTGGCGGGCAGAAGGACGCCCAAGCCAGGGCTGCGGCCGACGCAAAGGCGGCCGAGCAGGCCCAGCTAGTCGCGCAAAAGGCCAAGGAGCAGGCGCAACAGCAGGCTGCCGCCGCCGAGCAGCAGCGCGTCAATCTCGCCGCCGCGACGCCGAGCGCTATGCCGGCCGGCACCGCGAGCCCTGCGGGTACCGCTGTTGCCTCATTGACACCCGCGACGGCGCCAGTTGATCTCAATCGGTCGGTGCAGACCGAGCTCGGTCGTGTCGGTTGTTTCTCTGGACAAGCCGACGGCAACTGGAATGCGCCCGCGCAGCGGTCGCTGTCGCTGTTCAACCGCTATGCCGGCACCAAGCTCGACGTGAAGGTGGCGAGCACGGATGCGCTCGACACCGTCAAGGCCAAGCAGTCGCGCGTCTGCCCGCTGGTCTGCGATCACGGCTTCAAGGCCGACGGCGACAAGTGCACCAAGATCGTCTGCGGCGAGGGCTATGCGCTGAACGCCGACAATGAATGCGAGAAGCAGCGTGCCGCCAAGCCGGCCAAGCCCGCAACCGCCAGGCGCGACGATGGCAACGATCATCCGTCACGGCAGCGTCGTCAGTCCGGTGCTGGAGTGGCGGGCGGCTCGGGTGCCGCTGCCGGCATCGCTGCTGCCGCCGGCGCCAGCCGCGCCCCGAGTGGCGGGCAGTTGTTCTGCAACAGCACGGGCTGCCGTCCGGTCAACCGCGGCTGCCATCTCGAATATCGCGGCGGTGGCGGCCCCGGCAACGATGCCAATGCCGAGGTATGTTACTGAAGCCTCGTTGTCGTCCCGGCATAGTGCGCAATCGCGCACGGGGCCGGGATGACATCAGGTCGCAATCGCGCTCGCCGCGATGTTCACCGTCAGCGCCAGCAGGGCCGTGTTGTAGATGAAGGAGACGATGCCGTGCGCGGTGGCGGTGCGGCGGATGGTCTTGTCGGTGATACCGACATCGGAGACCTGCGCGGTCATGCCGATCACGAACGAGAAATAGATGAAGTCCCAATAATCGGCGTGGTCTTCCTTGTCGCCGCTTGGAAACTGCAATCCGCCCGGCGGGTGGCGGTAATAGTCATGGGCGTAGTGCAGCGCGAAAATGGTGTGCACGGCGGCCCAGGACAGCGCGATGGTGGCGATCGCGATCGTCAGCTCCATGGCACCGCGATGCGGCGTGCCGAGCTCATAGACGATCGCGGCAATGCTGGCGAACGCGCCGATTGCCGTCACCAGCAGGATCACGAAGCGGCCGTCGTCCTGCATCGCAGCGCTACGACGGATGTGCTGGTGGTCGTTGCACAGCATCATGGCATAGACCAGCACGAGATAGACCGCGATCAGCGCATCCCAGCCGAACAAGAGCCGCGTCACCAGTCGATGCGTGCCCGGCAGCAGCAGGCAGACGAGGATGCCGACGCCGAGCGAGATGAAGGTCCGCGGCCGCGCGTAGATCAGCCGCATCGGCCGCGACATCTGGCGGAAGCGGGCGAGGACGGGGTCTTCTTTTTTGTCAGCGGCCATGATGGCTCCAGCCCTCTCGGTCAACCGTCGTTGTCGCCGCAGCGGCGCCCCGCAAGCGGGGAGAGGCGAAGATCGTGCCGTCTCCTTAGTTCTTCCGCTCGGCGACGAAGCGCGCGGCGGCTTGCAGCACGGCGGCGCGATCGCCGAAGATCGAGACGGCGCTGTCGGCGCGCGCCAGCAGATCGCGCACGCGCTGCTTGGCGCCTTCGATGCCGAGCTGGGTGACGAAGGTGGTCTTGCCGAGTGCGGCATCGGCGCCGGCCGGCTTGCCGAGGGCTGCCGCATCGCCTTCGACGTCGAGCAGATCGTCGGCGATCTGAAAGGCTTCGCCGAGCGCGCGGCCGTAATCGTCGAGCGCCTGATATTCCGTTTGCGACGCCTGGCCGAGGATCGCGCCGGCGATGCAGCCATAGCGCAAGAGCGCGCCGGTCTTCATCTGCTGAATGCGCGCGACATCGACCGGTTCGCGGTCGCCAAAGCGGCCTTCGCCGGCGAGATCGAGGATCTGGCCGCCGACCATGCCGCCGATGCCGGCGCAGCGCGCCAGCGCGCGCGTCAGCAAGAGCCGGACATGGGCGTCGCGATGGATCTCGTCGCGGGTGATGATGTCGAAGGCGATCGTCAAAAGACCGTCGCCGGCGAGGATCGCGGTGGCGTCATCGGTCTGCTTGTGCAGGGTGGGGCGGCCGCGGCGCAGGTCCGAATTGTCCATCGCCGGCAGGTCGTCATGGATCAGCGAGTAGCAGTGGATGCATTCGAGCGCGGCGCCCACAAGCAGCGCCGCTTCGCGGGGAACGCCGAACACGGCTGCACTCTCGACCACCAGGAACGGCCGCAGACGCTTGCCGCCGTTCAGGCTCGAATAGCGCATTGCGTCCATCAGTCGCTTGGGGCGGGCAATTTCATCGTGCAGGATGTCGTCGGTCAGCAGGCGGCCGAGCAGGGCTTCGGTGTCATCAGCGGTCTTGTCCAGACGTTTGGCGAAATCGGACGGGGACGTGCCGGTCATCAAGAAAGGCTCCAGAACTAAAATTCGGCGGGACAATCCTTTATGCGCCCGCCCCAGTCAATCGTTTGGAAGGCCCAAAAAGTGCTGGAAAAGGCCCAAATTATCACAGACTTAATGCCGTGCCCGTGGACCGCGTTTCATTTTGCGCCGGAAAGGTCGATTTGCGCATCGTCAAAATCCTGCTGGTGGCGCTCGCGGTCGTAGCTCTCGCGCCCTATGCGGCCGCGCCGTTCTACCGCACCGGTCATCCGGTTTCGACGCTGATGGCCTGGCGCTCGCTGACGGGCGCGCCGATGCATCGGGAATGGATCGATCTCGCAGCGATGTCGCCCTATTTGCCGCGCTCGGTCGTGGCGGCCGAGGACGCCCATTTTTGCAAGCATCACGGTATCGACTGGGGCGCGCTGCGCGAGGCGATCGACGACGCCAAGGAGGACGGTACGCCGTTCCGCGGCGCCTCCACCATCACCCAGCAGGTGGCCAAGAACCTGTTCCTCTGGCAGGGGCGGGATTTCGTCCGCAAGGCGCTGGAGTTTCCGCTGGCGCTATGGATCGATTTCGTCCTGCCCAAGCACCGGATCCTGGAAATTTACCTCAACATCGCCGAGCTCGGCCCCCAAGGCCAGTTCGGGGTGGAGACGGGCAGCGCCTATGCCTTTGGCAAATCGGCCGCAAACCTCTCCCCCCGGGAGGCGGCCCTTTTGGCCTCAATCCTGCCGAATCCAGTCAAACGCAGCGCCAAGGCCCCCGGGCCGGGTGTCCGGCGGCTGGCCGGGACCTATGTGGCGCGGGCGCAGGCTTCCTGGCTTCGGACCTGCTGGCAGGAAAATCGCTGATTTTGAGCCCGTTTCGAACGCTTTTTCCGGTCCAAAACCCTAGCTTTGCGGCCAGCCTTCCTCTATAAGCCCGGCCTTGATCGGCATTCAGCTCGCCTCCTATTGCGGGTGCTGAGCCGTCCCTCGCGGACGATGCCCCGAAACACCAATCCCTAGAGGATATTGAAATGGCCGTTCCGAGAAGAAAAACCTCGCCGTCGCGCCGTGGCATGCGCCGCTCGGCAGATGCCATCAAGAAGCCGACCTACGTCGAAGACAAGGACTCCGGCGAGCTCCGTCGTCCGCATCATCTCGACCTCAAGACCGGCATGTACAAGGGCCGTCAGGTCCTGAAGAAGAAAGAGTCCTGAGACAGGACTTCTTCTCAGGCAGGATTATCCTCAATCAGGATGACGTGACCTGCCTGATTTCGGCCAATCCATGAGATATGACGGTGATGGCGGCGGAGCGAATGCTTCGCCGTTGCGTTGTCTTGCCCGGACATCTTGATCGAGAAGGCGCTTTGCCGATGGTCGGTTTCCCGCTGCTTCTGATTCCGCTCGCTGTCTACAACATCATCGCCTTCCTGATGCCCAGCGTGTCCTTCTCGGACGTGCTGTTCAAGGTACCGATGATCACGGGCGAGACCTGGCCGGTCACGCTTGCCGATCTGCTGCTTGCGCTCGGCGTGTTGCTGCTGCTGCTCGAAGTGGTCAAGGGCGCGCGGCCCGGCGCAAAATTCCTGATGGACCATCTGCTGTCGCTGATCATCTTCGGCGCGGCCGCGGCCGAATTCGTGATGTGGCCCAAATTCGGCAACTCGACCTATTTCCTGCTGGTGCTGCTGGCGATGGCCGATTTCCTCGGTGGCATCGCTCAACGCGCGCGCCGCCGCATCGCCTACGTCGCCGCCGAGACCGTGGCGGTGCCGCGCAAGGCGAAGCGCCAGGCCGAAGCGCCGCCACCGGCAACCACGTTCGAACCGAAGCTCGATCCCGTGTCCGCACCGCAGCCTGAACCGCCGCCCGCGCCCTCGGCGCAATCGGTTGCCGAATCCGTTTTGTTGGATCATCCCGCGCCGAAGCCGGGCATTGCGCCGTCGCCGGAAATTCCCTCGCCGCATTTGCAGCCGGGCAGCGGCACGCCGTCCTCGCCCGAAGAGCCGCGCTGATCTTGCCGCGACGCCGGTGCGCTCCCTCGCCCTGCTTGCGGGGAGAGGGTTGGGGTGAGGGGGAGTCTCCAGGGGGGTGGTGAGAGTTGGACTCGCGGAGAGTCCCCCTCACCCGGAATTCAAGCTGCGCTTGAATTCCGACCTCTCCCCGCAAGCGGGGCGAGGTGAGGCAGCCGCGCTGATCGGCGTTACGCCACTTGCCGGGTGCGTGAGCTGACGCTGGGAAGCGGGCGCTTGCCGCCATAGGCCATTTGCGCGTCTTCGGACGAGCCGCGGCGCAGCCGGGTTGCCTGCGGCAGGTGCTCGGCATTGGCGATCAACTGGGTGACGAAGCTCGGATCCGGGCGCGTCAGCGGCATCTTGCGAACCCACTGCAAAACCGGGGTCAGCGGTACCAGCGCCGTGCCTGTACCGGTTTCCGCCTCGTCCGATCGATCAGTACCCAACATCGCAATCACCGTTGACCCGGCGGAATTGTCGCGTTTCAGGACGCTGGCGCCGGTGCGTGTCATGTACTCGCAAGGCCTATGCCGGACGGGCCGGTTTGGTTCCCAGACGGTTTCGGAACGTGGTTTCCAAATTGTTTATCAACTTTGCCTAGGGTCGGGGGCGAATCTGGCCCTATCCTGTGCCGGCTCAGGACTCCCCGCTGTCCCGAAACGAGGCGCTTTTGACCCCTGCATTGCCGCAAGCCTCCGAGATCCTGGCCGCCCTTGGCCAAGCCGTGTTCGTCTGGGATATCGCCAGCGACGTCATCGTCTGGGGCGAGCAGGCCGGCGCCATCTTCCCTGGCATTCCCGCCGAGCGGCTCGCGACCGGTGCGGAGTTCGCCAAGCTGATCGAGCCCGCGCAAACGCTGCGGAGCGCCGCGCTGGCGCAGACGTCCGCCGTGCACGGCGCCGACGGCACGCCCTACCGGGTTGAATATGGCGTGCGCATGAGCGCGTCCGACCCTGTGGTCTGGATCGAGGAGACCGGCCGCTGGTTCGCCGGCGCCGACGGTCGCCCGGTGCGCGCGATCGGCTCAGTCCGCATCAACAATGAGCGGCACGCCCGCGACGAGGAGCTGACCAAGCTTGCCCGGCTCGATCCGCTCACCGGTGAGCTCAACCGCTCGCATCTGATCGCGGCGCTGGCGGAAGCGATCGAGGAGACAACGCGCTTCCGCTCGACCGCCGCCTTCATGCTGGTCGGGATCGATCATCTTGCCCGCGTCAACGACGCCTTCGGCTTCGACGTCGCCGATGCCGTGATCCTCGACGTCGCCAGGCGCATTCGCGCGCGCTTACGCGGCGGTGACGTTCTCGGCCGTTTCTCCGGCAACAAGTTTGGCCTGATCCTGAAGAACTGCACCGTCGACGACATGAACGTCGCCGCCGAGCGCTTTCTCACCGGCATCCGCGACGAGGTGGTGCCGACCAAATCCGGCCCGGTCTCGGTCACGGTCTCGATCGGCGCGGTCAGCCTGCCGCGCTATGCCCGCAATACCGATGAGGCGATCAACCGCGCCCACGAGACGCTGGATGCTGCAAAACGCCGTCGCGTCGGCTCGTTCGCCACCTGGCGTCCGAACGCCGAGCGCGACGCGCAGCGCCGCGTCAACATCCGTGTCACCGATGAGATCGTCACCGCGCTGAACGAGCGCCGCATCAAGCTCGCTTACGAGCCGGTGGTGGCGGCCGCGACGCGCGAGGGCGCCTTCCACGAATGCCTGGTGCGGATGGATCAGGGCGACGGCCAAGTGCTGCTCGCGCCCGACATCGTGCCGGTCGCCGAGCGGCTTGGCCTCATCCGTCTCGTCGATCACCGCGTGCTCGAGCTCGTGGTCGCCGAACTCGCGGCCGCGCCCGACATCCGCCTCAGCCTCAACATCTCGCCGGACACGACGATGGACCCCGACTGGTGGGCGGGAATCGAATCGCTGATGCGCGCCCATCCCGGCGTCGCCGAGCGGCTGATCGTCGAGATTACCGAGACGGTCGCGATCCAGGACATCGACGACGTCCGCGGCTTCGTCACGCGGCTGAAGAATTTCGGCAGCCGTATCGCCATCGACGATTTCGGCGCTGGCTACACCTCGTTCCGAAACTTGCGCAAGCTCGGCGTGGACATCGTGAAGATCGATGGCGCCTTTGTGCAGAACATCACCCATTCCGCCGACGACCGTGCCTTCGTGCAGACCCTGATCGATCTCGCCCGCCGCCTCGACATCAAGACCGTCGCCGAATGGGTGCAGGACGAGGAAGCCGCCAACATGCTGCGCGATTGGGGTTGCGACTACATCCAGGGCAGGTTGATCGGACTGGCGTCAGGCGAGCGGCCGTGGGGCGCGCCGCCGGACAGCGCGCTGCCGGCGGCGGGGTAACGCTTCGGCGTCGCCGAGCGCAGGGGACGCGGAGCGTTGCAAACGCCGTAATTTCCTCTTTGAAATCAACGCCGTTCTACTGTGCATGGGGTTGTTTTCAGGAACTCACGCCACCCGGCGGACCGCGTTCAGCGTCTCGATGGTGCGTCCGACCTCTGCCGCCGGGCACGGCTTGCCGAAATAATAGCCCTGCACCGCGGTGCAGCCGCATGCACGCACGAAATCGAGCTGCTCGATCGTCTCCACGCCCTCCGCCGTGGTCTCGACGCCGAGCACGGAGCCGAGGCTTGCGATGGTGCGGACGATCGCCACGCTCTCCGGGCTTTCGCCGAGCGTGCCGACGAAAGAGCGGTCGATCTTGATGCGATCGAACGGAAATTTGCGCAGATAGCTCAGCGAGGAATAGCCGACGCCGAAATCGTCCAGGCTGACGCGTATGCCGAGCGAACGAAGCTGGTGCAGGATCCCGATCGTGGCTTCGCTGTCATCGAGCAAGGCCGTCTCGGTGACCTCGAGCTCGAGCCGCTGCGGGGGCAGGCCAGCTTCCGCGAGCGCGCTCGTGACCATCGCCACCAGCCCGCGCGAGCGGAATTGCACGGGCGACAAATTGACGGCGACCGTGACATCCGGCCAAGACGCTGCCGTCGCGCAGGCCGTGCGCAACACCCATTCGCCGATCGGAACGATCAGCCCGTTCTCCTCGGCGATCGGAATGAATTCGGCCGGCGAGACGAAGCCGCGCGACGGATGCTTCCAGCGCAGCAGCGCCTCGAAGCCGGTCAGCTCGGTGGTGTCGAGCCGCACCTGCGGCTGGAACACCAGATGGAATTCGCTCGCCTCCAGCGCGCCGCGCAGATCGTGCTCCAGCGCGTGCCGGCTGCGCGCCTCTTCTTCCATCTCGGGCTCGAACAGCTGATAGGCGCCGCGCCCCTTGGCCTTGGCCTGGTAGAGCGCAAGGTCCGCGCATTTCATCAACTCGTCAGCGTCGAGCCCGTGGTCGGGCGCGATCGCAATGCCGACGGAGACGCCGACATGGATCGACTGGCTTTCCAGCGGCGGCGGGTGGCCGATGATCTCGACCAGCCGTCGAGCGAGCCGCTCCGCCGATTGCGGCTGCGGTCCGCGCTGGAGCACGGCGAACTCGTCGCCGCCGAGGCGGGCGACGGTGTCGTGTTCGCCGACATTCTCCTTCAGCCGCGTCGCGACCCAGCGCAGCAACCGGTCGCCGGCGGCGTGGCCGAGTCGGTCGTTGACGGTCTTGAAATTGTCGAGGTCAAAGCACAGCACGGCCATGGCGCCGCCGGCGATCGCGACCTGGTTCAAACCCTCGCCCATCTTTTCGCGGAATAGCGTGCGGTTGGGCAGGTCGGTCAGCGAATCGTGCTGCGCCATGTGCGCCACCCGGGCCTGGGCCTTGTGACGCTCGGTGACGTCCTCGTAGGTGACGACCCAGCCGCCATGCTCCATCCGCTTGTGGTTGAGCTTGATGATGCGGCCGTCGCTCAGATGGCGGTGCAGCGTGTGCTCACCCTCGCGCAGCCGCTCGACATAGTCTGCATAGAGCCGCGCAGCCGTGGTGTTCGGATGGATGCCGAGCTCGCAGCTATGCTCCATGATCTCGCGCATCGAGACGCCCGGCTTCACGATGTCGGGCGACAGTCCGTACATCTCGATGTAGCGGCGGTTGCAGACGATCACGTGCAAGCTCGAATCGAGCATGCACAGGCCCTGGCTCATGTTGTTCAGCGCCGCGTCGAAGCGGCGATACTGCTCGCTCAGCTCCTCGACCGCGTGCTCGCGCTCGGTGATGTCCTCATAGGTGGCGACGAAGCCCCCTTCGGGCAACGCGCAGTAGCGGACCGAGATGATCGTGTCGTTCGACATACGCCGGCGCATCGGCGAGGAGTCGCGGCGCGCGATCTGTTCGCGGGCGGCTTCCAGGACCTGCTGCGGGCTGTACTCGGTCGCGAAAGCGCCGTTCGCCATCGACCGCTGGATCAGCTCGGAGAGATGCGTGCCTGGGCGCGTCTCCTCTTCCGACAACAGATAGATTTGCCGGTAGGTGTTGTTGCAAACCCGAAGCCGCATGTCGCTGTCGTAGAAGGCGAGCCCGTGCGCCATGTTCTCCAGCGCGGCATCCAGCATGAGATTCTGCTGCTTCAGCGTCTCCTCATATTGCAGCCGCTCGGTGACGTCCTCGTGCACCGTGACCCAGCCGCCGTCGGGCATGAACCGGGACACCGCCTGCACCTTTCGGCCGTCATGGCGTGTCACGAGCACGGCTTTCGTGCTCCTGATGCGGACGTCGTTCATTCGCGCATCCAGGAACTCGTCGCCGGACATCTCAGCCCTGTTGCCGCGCGACAGCCAGTGCTCGATAGCCGTGCCGTGCGGGACGCCCGGTTTCACGATTCCGGGGTCGAGGTCGTAGAATTGCAGGAACCGCTCGTTGCAGACGACGACGCGGCCGTCGGCGTCATACATGATGAGGCCGTGCGACATGTGGGCGAGCGCGTGCTGGCTGCGCTCGGTCTGCAGTTGCAACTCGACCTCGAGCCGGGCGAGGCGGCTGACATCGTCGCAGATCGTCATCCAGCCGCCGTCGGGAAGCGGTTTCAGCTCAAGCGTTATGACGAGGCCGCTCGCGAGGGTCTGCCTTGTGCGAAACGGCTTGCCGGCTGCGATCAATGCGATCCGCGCAGCGTAGAGTGCGTCGAGCTCACTTGCCGGAATATTGCCGCGTGCGACGCTGTGGGCGAGTACGTCGCGGTAGCGCGTTCCGAGCCGGACGATGTCGGCCGACATGTCGAAAAGCTCGATATACCGGCGGTTGACCAGCACGATTCTGTTGTCGGCGTCATAGACGCAGACGCCCTGCTCGATGCCGTCGAGCGCAAGCTGGCTTAGCGCGAGCAGGCCGTCCTGGCCTTGTTCGCGGCGTACACCCAGCTCGTTGTCGCGGGTCGAAATCATGGGGTCTGCGGGATCTCGGCGGCAATGGACTTAACACAACGTAATTCAGCCACTGAGCGTAGCGAAGAGGCGGGAAAATTCCCTTAAGCGCCGTAGTTTACGGAGAGTGACTGACGATGCGGAGAAGGGTGCAAGAAATCCCGCTGTCGTCCCGGCCCAGGCAAGCCTCCGCCGGGACCACAGTGAATATGTTGCCGGACTGCCCTATTACGGACCGTACAGTACGAGCTCGGTATCCGTGAGATCGGCCAGCCGCGGCCGGTGCGGGCCCTTGAAATATTTGCGGCCGCGTCGCTCGGTATAAATACCGACGAGGCCGGGAATGGGCTCGTTGGAATCGACGATCACGGAAATCTTGCCGAGCCGCAGCAGCAGGCGGCCGATGCGACCGGCGCTGGCGGCATATTCAGCGGCGCTGCGGCAGTAGATCAGCTGCATCGCTGGCGGTGCGATGAAACCGCGACGGATGCGCACCGGTTGCAGGATGAAGGGGAAGGTGCCCTTCGGCGTGCGGCAGACTAGGCTGAGACAATTGTAGCGCGCATGCCGCGTCAGCAGCTCGGTCTCGGCCTCGGACAGGCCCTGGACCTGCTTGGCGTGCGGGGAGATGACCTCGATCTTGCTCCAGCGTGGGGCGCGCGACAGCGCCGGTACCGAGAAGAACAGTCCGCGGCAATAGGCGCGAAAGCCCTGCGTCTCGATGATCGGCCAGGTCCACACCGCCGGGCTGATGTTGAGATAGGTTACGTGCTTGTGACGCTGTGCGATCTTGGTCAGCAGCGGGGCATAGTTGCGGTAGGCCGGCTCGACATACCAGCTCGACAGGTTGCAGTGGATGGCGGTTTCCTCGCCATCCTTGCGCGTGGTGTAGATCAGCAGCAGCACGCCGACCGGCACGCCGTCATTGTCGAGCATGTAGCCGAAGCGCGGATAGCCTTCCGGCACTGGCCGGAAGGCCTGTCGGCGCAGCCCTTGGATCCAGTAGTTGCGCGAGCGGCCGACGAAGCCGCGCGTCAGCAGGTCCGCGACCGCATCGACGTCGACTTCGGTGATCTCGCGGCATCGGACCTTGGTGTGGATCACGCTCGTCTTACCCGTGGAAATGGTCGGCCTCTTACCTTAGCGCCAGCCTTCGCCGTGAGCGTCAGCCGCGACTTGAGGCTGCAGGCCCAGAAGGTCCCGCACCTTGGCGGGCCACGCGGAGGGATCGGTCCCGTGGGTGTGGAACATCGCGATGGCCAGGCGATCCATGCCGAAAGCGACGCAACCGGTATGAGCCGGTTCGCCATTGGCGTCCTGGATGCCCCAGGTCGTGCCGAAATGTTCGCGGTGATAGTTGAAGCTCATGCAGGCGGTCGGCTGCTCTTCCGAGCGCAGCGGGATCAGTAGCTCGAACTTGAGCTGCTGCTGCTTCTGGCTCACCGCCTTCATCTGACCGACGCGGCCGAAGAAAGGATCGCTGGCGTAGTCGACGCGGAAGGTCAGGCCGAGATCGGTCGCGATCGCCTGCGCGCGCACCATCCAGCGCTCGCGGAAATCGGCGACGTCGTCGGGCGTGCCGATGCAGACATATTCGCGCATCCGGAACGATTGCAGCCGGTCGAGATGTTTTGACGGCTCGCGGCGGAAGCAGTCGGCGGCGACGTCGAAGCGCAGGCCGCCCTTCGGCAGCTGGCCCCGGCTCGCGGCGATCGGATAGACAGGATAGCAGGCGGCGGGCGATAGCACGAGGTCGGCCGGCGACAGCGACGTGGTCCAGTCGACGCCCGCATCGAAGCGGCTCACCGCGGCGTTGATCTCGCGTTCAGTGCCATGCAGGCCGCAGACGCAGCCGAGCAGGTTCGGAAAGCTCTTGAGGTAGCCGGACTTTTCCAGCTGGGCCCGGCTCATCACCGGCGGGAAGCGCATTACTTCGGTGCCGGCTTCGCGGTTGCTGGTAATCAAAGCTGCGAGACGTTCGACAACGCCTTCATAGAGCGCGGTGCGGGCATAGACGCCGTCCGAACCCATCGGATGGAACAGCTTGTCGGCGAGATGATCGAGCGGATCTGTGGCCTGCGGGGCGGTTTCGGGCGAATCGGGAAGAACAGCAACGTTCATGTTCGAGGTCCTGCCATCTGAATTTATTATTGTTGATCGAAGGCTCGTCAGTCGCGAAGGGTTGTCAGTCACGAAGGCTTGCCGGAATGCCGCTCATCAGCGTCGCGGTCGCGGCATTGGCCAGGATGCGGTCGTTGTTGATCATGATCGGCGAGGACAGCACGTCGCGCAGGTGGCGGCCCATGGTGAACTCGCCATCGTTGCGGTAGCCGGAAAGACCCGCGGTGCGCATCGCATGCATCACGGTCTCGACCGCGAGCTCGGAAGCCTGCACTTTCAACAGCGTGATCGAGGACTGGAAGTCGAGCGAGCCGAGCGCACGCTCGTCATGCTCGGCGCGGGCGAAGGCGTCGAGATTGGCTGATATCAGCGCGCGCAGTTTGGCCAGCGACATTTTCGCGGCGGTGAAGTGCGCGGCGGCGGGCGGCATCTGACCACCGGAGGTGCGGGCGGCCTTGCGGACGAAGGCCTGCGCCCGCGTCACGGCGGCGGCGGCAATGCCGGCCCAGGCCGAGGACCAGCACAGATGCGCGAACGGCGTCATGGTCTGGGCGTGGATCTTGTCGTAGGATTCCGGGAAGACGCGGTCCGCGGGGCAATCGACCTTGAGCTCGAAGCCGGTCGAGCAGGTGCCGCGCATGCCGAGCGTTTCCCAGCCCTGCGTCTGCTTCAGCGAGTAGTCGTCCTTGGCGAGCGCCAGCAACACCTGGTCGGAGGCAGCGGCCTCGGTGGCACGGCGGGCGATGGTGACGAGACCATCAGCTTCGGCGCCGTAGGAAATCACGGTGGCGTCGCGGACCAGCGAGACGGTGTCGCCGGCTTGGTCGACCGCAGCCGCGCTGGCGCGGATGTTGCCGCCGTTCTGGCCTTCGGTGGTGGAGGACGCGAGCAGCCACTGGTCCCGGGCAACCCGACGCATCATGGTTTCCATCCAGGGAATGCCGTGGCCGTGCCTGATTACGCAGGCGACCTTGGTTGTGTGCATCGCGTAGATCATCGCGGTCGAGGCGCAGGCGCGTCCAAGCGTGTAGCAGATGTCGGTGACGTCGTAGATCGAGGCACCGAAGCCGCCATACTCGACGGGGATCATGACGCCGAGCAGCTTTTGCTCCCGCGCGGTATCAAAAGCCTTGTGGGGAAAGCGGGCGTCGCGATCGACGCCATCAGCGTCGGCAGCGGCGACGGCCGCGGTCCGGCCGGCGCGCTCTATGAGGGGTGGGCCCTGCTCGAGCAGGCTCGTCCGCGTTTCGTCGACAGTGAGGACTGCTTCACGCACGTTCATGCTTTCCCGCCTCCGCTTCGCCGTTCAGGGTCGCCGGCACCATTCGCGATGCCGCTGAAGCGATCCTCCGACCATCTTTGCTTGTGAGACGAGGCTACGGATTTTATTCAAATTCGTCGATGAAATAGAGAGTAAACGAAGTGACATTCCGAACGAACAGTTAAGGCCGAGTTGTTTGCATGGCCCGGATTTCCGCTGTTACGTTAGGGTTCTGGAAGAAGCCCGAATTCCAGACAATCTGAGTCATCGTTTACTAAGAAACGCGAAGTAATGATGCCGACCATTGCAGGATCGGCCCGCCGTGCCCATCGTACCCGTCAACCGCTCCGACTTTTTATGAACAGATGGAAATTCGCCGATGCAGGTCTTCGATACCGATTTGCGCAACCGCATCATCAAGCTGGTGAAGGACATTCTCGAGCAGAACTCGCTCGCCGCTGATGTGACGCCGCAGGCCAAGCTCGTCGATGTCGGCCTGACCTCGATGGATATGGTCAATCTGATGCTGGGGGTCGAAGCGGAGTTCGACTTCACCATTCCGCAGTCCGAGATCACGCCGGAGAATTTCCGGTCCGTCGAGACGCTGGAGCGGATGGTCGCGACCCAGTTGCAGCCTGCGACCGCGGCTTAAGTTAAGACTTTCAGTGTCGTCCCGGCCTTCGCCGGGACGACACTGAACAGGCGGCAAGCGCATACGCTCCTCGCAACGTCCCCAGCTCCCCGTTCCAAAACCGCCGCAAAACTGGCATAGCTTAACCATGTCGCGCGTGGCGAACGGGTGGAGCAGGCATGACGCAGGCGGTATTGGGCATCATCGGCGGCTCCGGCATCTACGATTTGCCGGGACTCGAGGGCGCGCACGAAGAGGTGATCCAGAGCCCCTGGGGAGAGCCGTCGGCGCCGGTGCGGCACGGCACCATCGCGGGCGTCCCTATCGTGTTCCTGCCGCGCCACGACAGGGGTCATCGGCTGTCGCCGTCCGACATCAACTATCGCGCCAATATCGACGCGCTGAAGCGCGCCGGCGTCACTGACCTGATCTCGCTCTCGGCCTGCGGTTCCTTCAAGGATGAGATGCCGCCGGGCACCTTCGTTCTCGTCGACCAGTTCGTCGACCGTACGCACAAGCGCGAGAGCTCGTTCTTCGGCAAGGGCTGCGTCGCACACGTGTCGATGGCTCATCCGGTCTCGCCGCGGCTGCGTATTCATCTTGCGGCAGCGGCGGAAGCCGAGGGCCTCGCGATTGCGCGGGGGGGCACCTATGTCTGCATGGAGGGCCCGCAATTCTCCACCTATGCGGAGAGCATGACCTACAAGACGCTGGGCTATTCCGTGATCGGCATGACCAACATGCCGGAGGCAAAACTCGCCCGCGAGGCGGAGATGTGTTACGCCACGGTCGCTATGGTGACGGATTTCGACTGCTGGCATCCCGATCATGATGCCGTCACCGTGCAGGACATCATCCGCGTGCTGACCTCGAATGCCGACAAGGCGAAGGCGCTGGTGGCGCGGCTGGCCAAGGATTTCCCGCGCGAGCACGAGCCGTGTCCGATCGGTTCGGATCGCGCGCTCGACACCGCGTTGATCACCGCGCCCGACGCGCGCGATCCCGAGCTTCTGAAGAAGCTCGATGCGGTCGCCGGGCGCATCCTGCGGGCGTGATACGAAAGGCAGAATGCCATGAAGGTCGACGGCAAGCATTTCCGCAGCATCTGGCGCGAGCGCGACGGCTGGTCGGTCGGCGCGATCGACCAGCGTAGGTTGCCGCACGAATTCGTCGTCGAGCAGTTGGGCTCTTGTTATGACGCCGCCGTTGCGATCCGCGACATGCTGGTGCGCGGCGCGCCGCTGATCGGCGCGACCGCGGCCTATGGCATGGCGCTCGCGATGCGTGCGGATCCCTCCGACGGCGGCCTGAGACGCGCGTACGAGACCTTGATTGTAACGCGGCCGACCGCGATCAACTTGAAATGGGCCCTAGACGAGATGCGCGCGGCGCTCGTGCCGATCGATCCGGTCGAAAGGGCGGAGGCGGCGTATGTCCGCGCCGACGAAATCGTCGAGCAGGACGTCGAGATCAACCGCGGCATCGCTGCCAGCGGCTTGCCGCTGATCGAGGCGATCTTGGCCAGGAAGAAGCCCGGCGAAACGGTCAACGTGCTGACCCATTGCAATGCCGGCTGGCTCGCTACCGTCGATTGGGGCACAGCGACTGCGCCGATCTATCTTGCGCACGAGCGCGGCATCAAGATCCATGTCTGGGTCGATGAGACCCGCCCGCGCAATCAGGGCGCTTCGCTGACCGCGTGGGAGCTCGGCCATCACGGCGTGCCGCACACCGTGATCCCGGACAATACCGGCGGGCATCTGATGCAGCACGGCATGGTCGATCTCGCCATCGTCGGCACCGACCGCGTGGCTGCCAATGGCGACGTCTGCAACAAGATCGGCACGTATTTGAAGGCGCTCGCCGCATACGACAACAGCGTGCCGTTCTACGTCGCCTTGCCGTCGCCGACCATCGATTTTGCGGTCAATGACGGCATCAAAGACATTCCGATCGAGCAACGCAGCGGAACGGAGGTCACGGACATGACCGGCCGCACCGCGGATGGCCGATTGGAGACGGTGCGCATCGTGCCGGAGGGCTCGCCGGTCGCAAACTATGCGTTCGACGTGACTCCGGCGCGGCTCGTCACCGGCCTCATCACCGAGCGCGGCGTGCTGAAGCCCGACCGCGCCTCGCTCGCCGCCGCCTTCCCCGAGCGGATCGCCGCTGCAGCGGAGTAGTTCGGGTTAGGAGAGCTTCAGTCCAGTCGCCGTCTCGAGCTCCCCGATCGCCTGTGCGCCGCTGGCGACCTTGATCGTAGTCATGCCCATCTCGCGTGCGGGCTTCAAATTGACGCCGAGGTCGTCGAGATAGACGCAAGCCTTCGGGTCGACCTTCAGTGTCTCGACCATCAGCTGATAAATGCGCGGATCGGGCTTGCGCAGGCCAATCTTGGCGGATTCGATGACGTGGTCGAACAGCACCATCACCTCGGCGACGTAGAGCGACCGCCCGGTCATGCTGCCGATCGCGTTGGCGGGCAGGTTGTTGGTGATGCAGCCGGTCTTGAATTGGGCCTTGATGCGCTTCAGGGCCTCGACCATCTCGGGGCGCAGATCGCCCTGGAGCAGCGGCAGCACATCTCGCCCGCGAACTTCGGCGCCGAGGGCGTGCGATTCCTCTGCAAACAGCTTGTCGAATGTGTCGACGTCAACCTCGGCGCGTTCGAACTTGGCCCAGGCGTTTTCCAGGTGATTTGCGGCATTCGTGCGCCGGATGATGTCGATGGGGAGGTCGCGTTCCCGCTCGAATCGCGCAAACGCCTCGAACGGCGAGCTCGTCAACACGCCGCCAAAATCAAAGATCACTGCGTCGATTGCCAATGTTCTGCCCTCGCCAATTCCTTTCCAAGAGGGCTAGCATGCGCTATCCGCAAGGACCAGTCCGAAGCAATCGCCCATCGCATCGCTGCCGACGCCAGAGCGTGTTCCCATGAAGAAGCTTGTCACTCTCATCGCAGCCACGCTGCTGTACGCCGCGCCCGCTCATGCCATCGTCGGCGGCGGCACGCCGCAGACGGAGGGCGTTGCGCATGCGGTCGTCACCATCGTCGGCTCGCGCGGCAATTTTTGCACCGGCAGCCTGATCGCACCAAAGCTGGTCTTGACGGTCGCTCACTGCGTGCAACCCGGCGCCGACTACAAGATCGTCGATCGCGGTGCAGACGGGCAGCCGAAATTGCTGAACGTGCGTACTGTCGCGATCCATCCCAGCTTCAACATGCAGGCGATGCAGGCGCATCGCGCCACTGCGGACGTGGCATTGCTGCAACTGGAAATTCCACTCAAGGGAAAATGGACGGTGCCGGTCGCCGCGCCGAATATCCCGATCCGGATCGGCAGCCGCTTCACCATTGCCGGCATTGGCGTCACCGTGCGCGGCGACGGCAAGAGCGGCGGCACGATTCGGGTTGCCGGGCTCGTTGCGACAGGCCAGCCCGGGACGCTTCAGATCCGCCTGGTCGATCCCGTAACCAACGGTGTTCGCGACGGAATTGGCGCCTGCACCGGCGATTCCGGCGGTCCGGTGTTCGAGGACAGGCCGAACGGCGCGGTGCTTGTCGGCGTCATCAGCTGGTCGACGGGGCCGAACGGCGCCGCCGGCTGCGGCGGATTGACTGGGGTCACGCCGCTGACGCTTTATCGCGACTGGATCTTGCAGACCGCGCGGAGCTGGGGCGCGGCGTTGTAGTTTGATCGCGACTTGATCTATGTCATTTTGCGGTCAAAGCGCGAAGGGCGACCATGTCCGTCGCGGAGGAAACGCGTCGCCATCAAGGCGGCCTGAAACAGACAAGGCATAGAAGCAACAATGAATGTCGCTGTTCGCAGTCACGCCACGACCAAACAGGCTTCAGAACATTTCGACGTGCTGATCGTCGGCGCCGGCATCTCCGGCATCGGCAGCGCCTATCACGTCACCAGACAGATGCCCGGCACGAGCTACGTCATCCTGGAGACCCAGGCGACGTTCGGCGGCACCTGGACCACGCACCGCTATCCCGGCATTCGCTCGGACAGTGATCTCCATACCTTCGGCTACAGTTTCAAGCCCTGGGTCGGGCCGCCGATCGCAACTGCCGAAGAAATCCTCGCTTACATGAATGAGGTGATCGACGACAACGATATCGCGCGCCACATCCGCTACAAGCACAGAATCAATTCCGCGAGCTGGTCGAGCGAACAGAATCTCTGGACCATCGAGGCGGTGACGGCGGACAGCGGTGAGACGAAGACCTTCACCGCCAGCTTCCTCTGGATGTGCCAGGGCTATTATCGCCATTCCGAGGGCTACACGCCGGAATGGAAGGGCACGGATCGCTTCAAGGGCCGCATCGTCCATCCGCAGACCTGGCCGGATGATATCGATCTCGCCGGCAAGAGGGTCGTCGTGATCGGCTCGGGCGCGACCGCGGCGACGCTGGTGCCGAACATCGCGGACACATGCGCGCATGTCACCATGCTGCAGCGTTCGCCGACTTATTTCCGGCTCGGCCGTAACGCCATCGAGATCGCCGAAGAGCTGCGCAGGCTCCAGGTCGACGAAGCCTGGATCCACGAGATCGTTCGTCGCAAGATTCTGTTCGAGCAGGATGCGTTCACGAAACTCTGCCTGTCCAAGCCGGAACAGGTGAAGAAGGAGCTGATCGGCCAGATCAGCGCCGTTCTCGGCCCGGACTACGACGTCGAGACGCACTTCACGCCGACCTATCGCCCGTGGCGGCAGCGCATCGCCTTCGTGCCCGATGCCGATTTGTTCAAGGGCATCGCCAGCGGCAAGGCCTCCGTCGTCACCGACGAGATCGAATGCTTCGTCGAGAATGGCATCCAGCTCAAATCGGGCAAGCTGCTCGAGGCCGATGTCGTCGTCACCGCGACCGGCTTCAATCTCGCCGCGCTCGGCGATATCGCCTTCGAGATCGACGGCAAGCCGCTCGCCTTCGGCGACACCGTCACCTATCGCGGCATGATGTTCACGGGCGTGCCGAACATGGTCTGGGTGTTCGGCTATTTCCGTGCCAGCTGGACGCTGCGCGTGGATCTCGTTGCCGATTTCGTCTGCCGATTGCTCAGCCACATGAAGGCCAAGGGCGCCAAGAAGGTCGAGGTGAGCTTGCGCGCTGAAGACCACAACATGCCGATCCTGCCCTGGATCGACCCGGAGAACTTCAATCCCGGCTACATCATGCGCGACATGAAGCTGCTGCCCAAGCGCGGCGACAAGCCGGAATGGCAGCACAGCCAGGACTATTGGACCGAGAAGGACGAGATCCCGAAGACGGATCTGGACGACAAGGCGTTTGTCTACGGGTGAGCGGGCGCGCACTGGCGCCGGACTTTCGAATCTCGTCCTCGAACGCCAGGACCATTACCCCAGGGAGATGCCGTGACGCGGGAGGGTTCGGGTCAAGAAGACGTCATCGCTTCTGCGGGGTGGGCTTGCGTGGCGGGCTCGGGGCTGCTGCGGGTGCCGGCGTTCCGCTCATCTTGTTGGCGGCGTCGCTGAGGTCGAGCAGGGTCTTGCGGCCGTCCTCGAGGAAGCTCGCTGATTTCTTCTTCATGCTGTCGGCGAGCTCGTGCAGCCCTCTCACTTTCTCGAACAGTTCGTCGGCCTTGCCGTCGACGAATCCCGGAACGACGCCTTCGATCTTCGTGACCGCCTTGTCGAAGCCTGCAAACGCACTGTCGACCTTGGCCATGATCGAGTCGATCTCAGCACCCTTGCTCCTGAGATCGGCCGTGTAGTTTTCAAACGTGCGGAGGCCGTCCTTGATCGCGGGCGCGTTGCTGACGATGGTGCGATCGACGCTGTGCAGGGTATCGACGATGGATTCGGCATCGCTGAGGTCGGCGGTCAGCACGGGAATGCCGTCCGAGTCCAGCGGCACCGGCGGCGCGGAGGGGGCGCCGCCGATCAGCGAGACCGCAGCGACGCCGGTGAGGCCCAGGAACTCGATGCCGGCCACCGTGTCCTTGCGGATCGGCGCGGTATTGTCAAGCGACACCAGCGCCACGACCTTGCGCGGACTGTCCAGCTTGACCGACAGGATCTGGCCGGCGGGCACGCCGTCGAAATTGACCGGGCCGCCGCGGCGCAGGCCGCTCGCGGAACCGCCTTCGAACACGACGCGCAACTGGCTGCGGCTTTGGATGGTGCGCCATTTCTGCACGCCAAGCACGCCGCCGAACGCCACGGCGATCACCGCCAGCGTCGCCGTTCCGATCACCAGATTGCTCGCGCGTGCCATGCGGGTGCGATTTTACGACCAAAGCGGGGAAGTTGGAAGGAGCCCGGATGGCCGCAACGGTAAGTAGGGCGGGTTAGCGAAGCGTAACCCGCCACTGTCGTCAGCGTCCGTTACGCTGATTGGCGGATTACGCTGCGCTAATCCGCGCTACGAGCCCCTACGCGACATCAATGCCCAGCGGCTCGTTCGGCGGCGGCGTTGTTCAACACGATCAGCGCATCGACTGCGACACCGGTTTTGGCATTGATCAGGAACGGATTGACGTCGATCGAGGCGATCCGGTCGCCGGCATCCGCGATCAAATTGGACAGCCCGACCAGCGCCTTCACGGCGGAAGTCTCGTGCAACGCGGGCTTGCAGCGATAGCCGCGCATCTTGACGCCGGCCTTGGTGCGGCCGATCAGGAGTCGCGCCTCGGCTTCGTCCAGCGGCGCGCCGGCCAGCGCGACGTCCTTCATCAGCTCGATATCGACGCCGCCGGTGCCGAACAGCACGACCGGTCCCATCTCGGCGTCGAGCGAGGCGCCGACCACGAGCTCGAGATCGGCCTTGACCTGCTGCGCGATCAGGATGCCCTCGAGCGTCGGCTTGCCCTTCAGCTTCTTCACTCGCGCGGTGATGTCGGCAAATGCCTTCTTCACCTCAGCCGCGCTGTTGAGGTTCAGCACCACCCCGCCGATGTCGGATTTGTGCAGGATCTCGGCGCTGACGACCTTAGCCACGACAGGGAAGCCGATTTGCTTGGCGATCTTCACGGCCTCCGCCGCCGTCTGGGCGATTCCTTCTTTCGAGACCGGGATGCCGTAGGCCTTTAGGAGCTTCTTCGAGGCGACCTCGTCGAGCGCGGCGCCGGTTGCCGATTTCAGCGCCCTCTCTAGCACGGCGCGCGCGGTAGGTTTCGAGCTCGAGAGGATGTCGGGCACTTCCTTGCGCAGCTTCGCATAGGCAAGCAGCGATTTGATCGCAGTCACCGCGCGGTCCATGCCCTGCATGATCGCGAGATGCGGCAGCGATTTGCGCAGGCCCTTGGTGAACTCGGTAAAGCCGATCGACATCGCGCTGATATAGATCACGGGCTTTGAGGCTCGGCTCGCCATCTCGTCGACGATACGCAAATTGCGCTCGCGCAGCTCGTGCGGCGCCTTCGGCAGCTCCGCGTCGACGATGACGATGTCGATGTCTGGATCGTCGATCATCAGCTTGATCGACTTCATGTAGACGGAGGGATCGACCACCGCGGCAAAGCCGGCGTCGAGCGGATTGCCGACGATCGAGCCCGGCCCGAGCATCTTGGCCAGTTCGGAGCCGACGTGCGGGCTCAGCGGCGCAAAGTTCAGGCCCTCGGCATAGAAGGCGTCAAGCAGCATGCCGCGCTTGCCGCCTGACAGCGTGACGGCGGCAAGCCGGTCACCCTTGGGTACGGCGGCGTGAACGAAGCATTCGGTGGTCTCGATCAACTCGTCGAGCCCGCCCACGCGAATGACGCCCTCGCGGGTTGCAATCGCGTCGAAAGTCTCGATCGAGCCCGCGAGCGCGCCGGTATGCGCCATCGCAGCGGCGCGGCCACCCTCCGATGATCCGAGCTTGAGCGCGATCACCGGCTTGCTCGCGGCACGCGCGGCCTTGCAGGCGTCGCGAAACGCCTTGGTGTTGCGCACGCCTTCGAGATAGACCACGATCACTTTGACGCTCGGATCCTCGGCGAAATAGCGCATCAGGTCCGACGTCTCGAGCCCGGTCTCATTGCCGGTCGTTACCATGTAGCCGACACCGACGCCGCGATCCTCCAGCGCCTGGCGGATCGCCATCACAATGGCGCCGGATTGGCCGGCGATCGCCACTGCGCCCTGCTCCATGGTGACGATGCGATCGTCGATATTGGTGAAGAGCTTTTCGCCGGCGCTCAAATTTCCAAGGCAGTTCGGGCCCGTGACGGCAAGGCCCGTTTCGCGCACGGCCAGTTGCAGCTCGGCGGCGAGCTTCTGGCTCTGCTCATCCTGCAACTCGCTGAAACCCGAGGTGACGATGGTGGCCGACCGCGCCCCGGCGGCGGCAGCATCGCGGATCACTTGCACGGCAAAGCGCGCTGGCACCAGCACCAAAACGTGATCGGGCTTTTCCGGAAGGCTCGCAAAATCCTTGTAGCAGGGCACGCCCCAGATGGTCTGGCGTTTGGCGTTGACCGGATAGAGCCCGCCCTCGAAGCCGTACTTGACCAGATTGTTCCAGATGCGCTCGGCGTAATTGCCTGGCTTGTCGGTCGCGCCCACCAGCACGATGTTGTGCGGATGCAGCATGGCGTGAATGCCTTTGATGACGTTGCTGGCATCGGGCGGCGGCGACCATGGGCGTGCAGGAACCGACGCGGCAGAGACCTGCGCTTCCGAGACCTGCGCTTCGGATATCCGGGCTTCCATGGCGTGACCTCACCTGTTGTTCTTCTTGGTGGCGCGTCACCGTGTTGTATGGCGAGTTGGGTGGAGTGGCAACCGGCGGCTGCATGCCGCATGGCGGAATGCGCAGCGCAATCGACGATTTCATTCGTCGGCTCGCGACGTCTCCTCAGTATCGCAAGACCCCCAGCTTGTAGGCATAGTGATAGGCCAGCTGCTGGAGGAGATAGGGCGCGATGGCGCGCCGGATCTGCATATGGGTCGGATCGAATCCGAGGACGCGGCGCCGCAAAATGCCCATTTCCCTGACGCCGATCGCGTAAGTGGCTGCCGTCTTTTGCGCATCATGGATACGGAAGCAGGAGAGAAACCGCGGCAGGCGGACGAACTTGAATCCGGCGGCCTGCGCCCGCAGAATGAAATCCCAGTCCATCGCATAGTGGAAGCTTTCGTCGATCGGACCGATCTTGTCCCACACGCGCTTGCGCCAGAACATCGTCTCCTGCGGAATGTAGTCGGCATATTGCAGCGCCTTGCCGTCGTGGCGGGGCAACACGGCGCGGCCGACCTCGAGCCCCTCGCGATCGATAAAGATGCGGTTGCCGTAGACGATGTCGACATCGGGATGCGACATGAAATAGTTGACGACATGCGCGAGCGTGCCGGGCAGCAGCACGTCGTCGCTATTGAGATAGGCCATGATCTCGCAGTCGACGCCGGCAAAGCCGAGATTGATGGCGTTGGACTGGCCCTCGTCTGGCTCGCTCCTCCAGCTGATACCGTTGCCGCGGCTTTTCAGGAGCTCGAGCGTGCCGTCGATCGAGGCGCCGTCCTGCACGTGATAATAAAGGTTCGGATAAGCCTGGCTCACGATGCTGTCGATCGTGGCGCCGAGATATTGCGCATGGTTGTAGCTCGGCGTGACTATCGCGATCCGCGGCGCGTCCGCAGGAATGGCGGGTGCCGGCTTGAACGCGTTCAGGTTGAGCATTCGCGCAGGATATTGCTCGAAGGTCCACATCGGCGGTCGCCGCCACAGGCTGCGAAGAGAGGAGCGTCTCTGACCGGCCGCGATGAGATCGAGATTCCGCTCCAGTAGCGCGGCGCGGCTTTCGAGCTGCTCCAATCGCTGTTCGAGACGCTGCCTGAACTCTTCGTCCATTTACCCCTCTTCCCCGCCCATTCCCGCATCAAAAATCCAAGTGCCTTCTTGTAAGTCTACGGCCAGCGGCGCCAGTTCAGTGGCTTGAGGCGACTGGCTGCGGCATTTGTGCGCGATCTGAGAAGGGGCGATGGACCGCCTAGCTGCCGGCTTCAATCAGCGTCGCATGAAGAATGTAGCGCTCGGGACCGGGCGTGACGGCATCGAATGGCCAGCAGGTTGTTAACACGAGTTCAAAATCCGGCGTTGCAAGATCGATGCCCGGTGCGTCGAAACGGACTACGCGCGAGGCGTCCGCGCGATAACGAAAATGCATGCCGTCGGCGCGTGTGACCTCGATCACGTCGCCGATGGCAACTTCACGCAAGAAGCGGAAATGCGTGTCGCGATGCGCGGCATATACAGCAATTCCGCGCTCGCCGGCATCAACCGTTCGGTTGAGGTGGCCCGGCCCAAAGGCGAGCGCCTGACCGCTCGTCCCCTCCAGCACGATAGCGCTGGCGCCGATCCGCTTCACTTCGATCCGCGCCACCGGCCAGGTATCGGCCCAGGACCACGGCTTGACCGGCTGGCCGGTCGCAATGCTCCTGTCGAACGCACGCTCCAGCAGCACCTGTGCGAGCCAGGCCTTGGCGTGGATGTAGGCGCCGTCGCCGAACAGGATCGTGCCGATGAGAGCTAGAACGAGCGGCGAGATAAGGCGGGGCATTGTGCGTCTCGAAAAAGGCGCGCGCGGCCGTTGGGACGGGACGGGCAGCCGCGCGCGCTAAGCAAGAGGAGTTCGGGGGGCTCCTCTCTCAAGCGGCGTCAGTGAGCAAGGGCTGACGCCGGTTGAACACGAACAGGATCAGGGCGAGCACGATCATGATCAGGCCTGCGATCATCTTCAGCCCGGCCGAGGTCGCGGTCTTGGGCAGGCGAATCGCATCGGACGTGACGGGCGCCGGCCGTCTTGCCGCAGGCTGACCTGCGTCGGCGCGGCGTCCGTGCAACTGGATCGGCTGCGGCCGTTCACCGAACACTTTCGCGAAATCCCAGCCGGCCGGCAGGTTGATCGGCAGTTCGCTGAGCTTGAGCGGCTCGCCTTCGCGGCGGCTCGGCGTCTTGTCGACCGCGACGAGGCTGGTCAGCCGTGTGACGATCTGATGATCGAGCGCCAGCGCCAGGATCGTCTTGTCCGTATCCTCCGGCGTCATCTCGCGGAGCGTCCGCGCCACTTCGGCATCGCCGATCTTGCGCCTGGCCCAGAGCTTCGACAGGCCTTTGCCTTCGGCTGCATTTTGCAGCGGCAGCGTCACCGACCACGGGCGGTCGCCGACGCGTCCTTTGATCTCCAGAGAGCCCGCGAGCTTGTCGAGCTTTGCCGCGAGCACCAGCGGCTCGTCGCGATAGATGTCGGGAATGATCGCGGGCGTGACGTCGGCCTTGGCTTCCGAAAATTTCGCAGTAAGGCCGGTCACCGCAGGGTTCTCCAGCTTGGCGAACAGGCCGCGCATGCGTTCCTCGACCTGCTCGACGGAGCCGATATGGGTGAAGGCGCCGCGGCCGAGCTCGGAGGCGCGCGTCATCAGGTAGGTGTTGGGCGCCGATCCAATACCGACCATGAAGATGCGCGAACGGCCGCGCATCGCGGTGATAGTCTCGAACAATTGTTGCTCGTTGCCGATCGCGCCGTCGGTCAGGAAGACGATCTGGCGAATCATGTTGGTATCGGCAAGCTTGTCGGTCAGCGCCGCACGCATCGCCGGCACCATCTCGGTGCCGCCGCGCGCCCGCAACGCGCTGACGAACGAGGTCGCCTCACGAACATGCGCGGTGTCGGCCTGCACCGATGCCGGAAACATCACGTCCATGGTGTCGTCGAAACGAATCACGTTGAAATGGTCGTTCGGCTGGAGGCGGCCGAGCGCATAGAGCAGGCTCGCCTTGGCCTGCTCGATCGAGGTGCCGCCCATCGATCCCGAATTGTCGATCACGAACACCACTTCGCGTGGCAGCGGCTTCTGCGTCGCCTGCTCGGCGGCCGGCGGCGTGACGAAAGCGAGCAGATAATCGGCGTCGCCGACATGTTCGCGGAACAGTCCGACCGACGGCGCCTTGTCGGCCACCGGTTTCCAGGTCAGTCCGAAATCGCGGTCGGCGGGCACGGTATTGTCGGCAAGCGTCACCACGCGCGTCGTGTTGTCCGGGCTCTCGATCTTGACGTTGTGGTGGTGGCTCTTCACGTCGCCGAGCGCGAAGCCGGCCTTCAGGTGCACCGTGATGCTGGTCGGATTGATCGGCGCGCTCTTGGTGGGATCGAGCACCGGCGGCGAGATGCGGTCACGGTCGGGCACCGGGTCCGAATTGGTCGTGCCCCAGCCGGAGCCGTCCTTGCGGAAGTCGACGCTCTGCACGATTGGCGCCGGATTGTAGCGCGGCCCGACCACGAGCGGCACGCGCAGCGAATATTCGTTGCCGGATTGATGCACCGGCTCCTGATATTCGATCTGCACCAGCACGGTTTCACCGGGACCGATATTGGCGACCGAGTTGGTGAAGATGTTGGGCCGCTCCTGCTCGGTGAGCGCGGCCTTCTGCCCGGCGCGGCGCGCCTGCTCGTAGATCACCCGTGCCTGCTGACGTTCCTTGATGTCGCCGACGATGACGCGGTCGCCAACCACCATCTTGAGCGTATCGACGGCGCCGTCAGTGGCCAGCGGATAGACGTAGGTTGCCTCGACCCAGTCCTTGGTCGGATTGCGAAAGATCTGCGTGACCCGGGTGCGCAGCGTCGGGCCGGACACCGTGATGTCGATGTCGATGCCGAGGCGGATGGCTTCCGTCGTGGCGCCGTCCTCCTTGATGAGGAGCGTACCGGACTTGGCGTCGCCGGGCTGGAGCAGGCTTGCCTGCTCATTTGTCGCCGACCACCCCGGCGCGAAGCTCACCAGCAGGGCCACGAAACTGACCAGGAGCACGGCAGCGCCCTGCGCCAGAAGAAACAATCCGACCTTGATCAGCCTGCCGAGCCAGGGATGTTCGTTGCTGTCTTCCGCGTCATAGGTGTCCATTTGGCCTGCTCCCGAAGGGTGTTTGACGATGCCGAGCATCCGTCGGGAGGGCGCGATTTCGCGAGCAGAATGATCGGCAATGTTCCGCCGCGGCCGGCCAGGGCGGGCCACTGCTTTGGCGGTCATGTCCGGTTTTGTGCTGACTTGTCCGCCCTGCTAGACTGGCGGCCGTGGAGCAGGGTTAACGATGCAGACGCCGGATAGACTCAACGACGGGCAGCTTTCCGACGAGCAAAGCCGCGAGGTCGCGGAGATGATCCGCGAGGAAATTGCCAGGCGCCGGATTTCGCGGCAGGCGCTGGCCGAGCAGGCCAAGCTCAGCCTGTCGACGCTGGAGAAGGCGCTCGGCGGTCGCCGCCCGTTCACGCTGGCAACGACGGTCCGGCTGGAGCAGGCGCTCGGTGTGTCCTTGCGCAAAAACATTGCCGTGGTGACGCCTCCGGCTGCAAATGATGTCGCACCTGACAGCCTCGGCTCCTATTCGCATCGCGCGGTGACCTGGCTGGAGGATGTCTACATCACGTTGCGCCCGTCCTTCGGCGACAAGGATGCCATCTTCGCCTACCGCACCGAGATCGTCTGGGAGCCGCAGGTGTCCTCGCTGGTCTTCCGCGAGGGCGAGCGGACTGATGCGGCTTATGAGCACACCGGCGAGGTCGCGGTGCCGCATCAGTCCGGCTTCATCTATCTCGTGATCAACAAGCACGGCCAGCATCGCGTGATCACGGTGTCACGGCCGACCGTGGGCGGCGTGATGTATGGCATCATTTCGACGCTTCGCGCCGGTCCCGGCTCACAGCTGACGCCGGTCGCAGCGCCGATCGCCTATGTGCCGCTCAGGAACATTCCGAAGCCGTCGCTCGGACGGGTCGGGCCTGATGACACCAACCATGCATTCTATCGCGACCACCTGCGCCGCACGGTCGACGAATCGTTCGCACTCTTCTTGCCGGGTTAGATCACCTCGGCGAGGCGTGAAAAAATAGCGGCCTTGCGGCCGCTATTTCGTTGAGGGTTGCGGCAATCGCCGGAACTAGCCGCTCGGCTCGGCGCTGATGATGGGGCCGAACAGCTCCCACTGTCCGCTCTTGAACCGCCACATCTTGAGCTGTTCGATCGGTGCGAAGTCGGTGGACGAGGTATTGATCGTGATCCCCGGGATCAGCGTGTCGGGGGTGAAGTCCTTCAGGCTGGCGGCCTGCTTCATCACGTTCTCGCGGGTGAGATTGTCGCCCGATTGCTTCAGCACCTGCACCATGGTCTGGGCTGCGGCATAGCCGTAAACCAGATTGGCGTCCGAAATGTTCGCGCCGGGCATGTACTTCTCGATGAAGGCCATGAACTTCTTCATGCCCGCATTATCTTTCCACTGCGGATCCGATGCGTCCATCAGATAGCCGGCCGACAGCACGCCTTCGGAGGCCTCGAGGCCGGCGGGCTTCATCACAGCGCCGATGGACACCGAGACGTCGGTCATCAGATGCATCGGCTTCCAGCCGAGCTCGGCGATCTTTTTGATGGCCTGTGCTGCGAATTTCGGGGTCGCGATGTTCACGAAGACATCGGCGCCGGTGTCCTTGAGCTTGACGATATGGGCGTCGATCGACGGCTCCGATGTCTCGTAGCTCTCCTCAGCCACGATCAGCTTCGAGGCCTTGTCGCCGAACACGTCCTTGATACCGGCGAGGTAGTCTTTGCCGAAATCGTCGTTGGCATAGAAGATGGCGACCTTCGCGTCCGGCTTTTCCTTCAGGATGTATTTGGCGAAGATCCGCGCTTCGACCCGGTAGCTCGGCTGGAAGCCCATGGTCCAGGGGAAGTTGTGCGGATCGTTCCACTTGCTGGCGCCGGTGGCGAGGAACAGCTGCGGTACCTTCTTCGCGTTCTGATATTTTTGCACGGCGCTCTGGGTCGGCGTGCCCAGCGCGTTGAACACCAGGAACACCTCGTCGCTCTCGATCAGCTTGCGGATCTGCTCCACCGTCTTCGGCGGCGAGTAACCGTCGTCGTAGGAGATGAAATTGATTCTGCGGCCGTTGATGCCGCCCTGATCGTTGATCATCTTGAAGTAGGCTTCCTCGGTCTTGCCTATGATGCCGTAGGCGGAAGCCGGTCCGGAGTAGGCTTCGACATTGCCGATCTTGATCTCGGTATCGGTGACGCCGGTGTCGTACGCTTTCTGGGCGTAGGCGCCCTGGGCGGTGAACAACGTCAACGCCGTTGCTGCGGCAAGCAAAGAGAGTTTCCTGTTCATGAAATTTTCCTTGGCGTTTCTTCTGGGGTGGAGCAGGCACGTCGAAAAGAAAAAGCGCCCGTGAGAGGGCGCTTTGATCAGGCGTTGGCGGCTTTCTTATCGATTTCCGAAGTGACCGAGAATTCCCGGCGCAGGGTCGGCTTGTGGATCTTGCCGGTGGCGTTGCGCGGCAGCGCATCGACGAAGCGGATTTGGCGCGGGCATTTGAAGCGCGCGAGATTGGTCGCGCAATGCGCAAAGACATCTGCCTCGGTCAGCCGCTGGCCCTGTTTGACCGCGACGATGGCGAGGCCGACCTCGCCCCATTGCGGGTCGGGGATGCCGATCACCGCGGCTTCCGCGATCGCGTCAAGCTGGTGCAGGACATTCTCGACCTCGGCCGGATAGACGTTCTCTCCGCCGGAGATGTACATGTCCTTCCAGCGGTCGACGATGTAATAAAAACCTTCCTCGTCCATGCGCGTCGCATCGCCGGTGTGCAGCCAGCCGTCCGTGAAGGAGGATCTGTTCGCTTCCGGCCTGTTCCAGTAGCCCGGCGTAATGTTCGGTCCCTTGACCCAGAGCTCTCCGAGCTCACCCACTTCGGCATCGCTGCCGTCGGGGCGCACAATGCGCACTTCCGTGTGCAGCACCGGCTTGCCGGCGGAGCCAGCCTTGCGCGCCGCGTCCTCGCGGTCGAGCACCAGCACGGCGGGCGAGGTCTCGGTCATGCCGTAGCCCTGCTGGAGCGCGACACCGCGCGCCTCCCACACTTTCAGCAGCGGCATCGGCATCGGCGCGCCGCCGACACCGCAGACGATCAGACGGGTCAGGTCAGTCGTCGCGAAGGCCGGATGCTGCGCCATGAACTGGTAGATCGCGGGCACGCCGAAGAACACGTTGATGCCCTGGGCGGGATCGTTGATCAGGCCGAGCGCGGTGCCGGGATCGAAGGCGCGCATGATCATCACGGTGCCGCCGGCATGCAGCACCGGATTGGTGTAACAATTGAGCCCGCCGGTGTGGAACAGCGGCAGCACGGTGAGCAGCACCGAGGACGGCCCGATGCAGGCCGGGCCGCCGAGATTGACGCAATTCCAGAAGGTCATGCCATGGGTGATGGTCGCGCCCTTTGGATGACCAGTGGTGCCGGACGTGTACATGATGGTCGAGACATCATCGAGCGTGACTTCTTCAGCGCGGTCGAGCGGCTTTGCAGAAGCGATGCCGGTCTCGTAGCCGCCGCCAGGACCGAGCAACAGGCTCGTCGCCACGTTGCAGAGTTTTGCGACGCTCAGCGCCGTCTCGGCGAGATCGGTGTCGTGGATCATCACCTTCGGCGCGCAATCGCCGGTGATGAACTGAAGCTCGGGAATGGTGAGGCGGGTGTTCAGCGGGACGAAGACGGCGCCGAGCCGTCCGCAGGCAAACTGCACCTCCAGCGTATCGGTGGTGTTCAACGCCAGCACCGCGACACGGTCGCCGCGCGAGACTTTCAATGTGTGGCGAAAGAACGAAGCGAGGCGCGAGACCCGCGCATCGAGCTCTGAATAGGTAAAGCGGCGCTCGCTCGCGAGATCGATCGCCGCGACCTTGAGAGGTGAGCGGCGCGCATGGTGAGCGATCCAGTCGTAGTAACGAACGGCCAACAATCCCTCCCTCGGCGGTCTTGTGCCGCCTGCCTTTATTGCCGTGCACCATGTCCGGCGTGGCCCTGGGAGGCCAGCCGGAGTTTTGTGCAGCAGTCTTTTTTGATTTGGAGTTGGCCTGCGAGGGACGAAAACCGTCTTGCGTTGAGTTGCTAGGTCGCGGCCCGCGAGGTGCGGCTCCCCCGGCCAGCCACTCCGCGCAAGTGAGGCGCCGACGTTCCAGCCATGGTGGAACGAGAAGAGAGTCGTCGAAGGCGAGAATGCAATGAAGAGCCCTTTCTATACCGCCGAGCACGACGCCTTCCGCGACGTCATGCGCCGCTTCGTCGACAAGGAGATCGCCCCGTTCGCCCATGACTGGGACGAAGCCGGCGAATTTCCCCGCAGGCTGTATCGCAAGGCGGCCGAGATCGGCCTGTTGAGGCTCGGATTCCCCGAGGAATATGGCGGGATCGCCGCCGACCAGTTCATGAAGATCGTGGCGAGCCAGGAGCTGGCGCGGGCCGGCGCCGGGGGCGTCAGCGCCAGCTTGATGAGCCATACCATCGGCTCGCCGCCGATCGCGCGTGCGGCACGCCCAGAGGTCAAGGCGCGTGTGCTGCCGCAGGTGCTCTCCGGCGAGAAGATCTCAGCACTCGCGATCACCGAACCGGGCGGCGGCTCTGACGTCGCGGGCCTGCGGACCAAGGCCCGTCGCGACGGCGATCACTACGTCGTGAGCGGCGAGAAGACCTTCATCACCTCAGGGATGCGCGCCGACTATCTGACTGTTGCGGTGCGGACCGGCGGCGAGGGCGCCGGCGGCGTCAGCCTGCTCCTGATCGAGGGCGATACGCCCGGCCTATCGCGCACCAAGCTGAAGAAGATGGGCTGGTGGGCCTCCGACACCGCGACGCTGCATTTCGACGATTGCCGCGTGCCGGCCGAAAATTTGATCGGCGAGGAGGGGCAGGGCTTCAAGATCATCATGCAGAATTTCAACAGCGAGCGCATGGGCATGGCCGCCGGCTGTATTGCCTTCGCCCGCGTCTGTCTCGACGAGGCGATCGCCTATGCCAAGGAGCGCAAGACCTTCGGCAAGCCGCTGGCGCAGCATCAGGTGATCCGCCACAAGATTGTCGACATGGCCCAGAAGGTCGCGGCGTCGCAAGCGATGCTGGAAATGCTGGCCTGGCGGCTGGAGCAGGGCGAAAGTCCGGTCGCCGAAATCTGCATGATGAAGAACCAGGCGACGCAGACCATGGCCTTCTGCGCCTCGGAAGCCGTGCAGATTTTTGGTGGCGCTGGCTTCATGCGCGGCATCAAGGCCGAGCGCATCTACCGCGAGGTCAAGGTCAACGCCATCGGCGGCGGCACCGAGGAGATCATGAAGGATCTCGCCAGCCGGCAGATGGGGCTGTGACTGCTTTCTTCGTCATGCCCGGGCTTGTCCCGGGCATCCACGTGCTTCGCTGCCGTCGCAAAAGACGTGGATGGCCGGGACAAGCCCGGCCATGACGAGCATAAATAACCGTGCCTATCGGAGCCTAAGCTCAAATGCTATTCACCGCCGACCACGACGAGATCCGTCGTTCCCTGCAAAAATTCATCGCCAACGAGATCAATCCTCATGTCGATGAATGGGAGAAGGCCGACATCTTTCCGGCGCACGAGCTGTTCAAGAAGATGGGGAGCCTCGGCTTCCTCGGATTGAACAAGCCGATCGAATTCGGCGGCTCCGGCCTCGACTACTCCTATGCGTTGATGATGGCCGAGGAGCTCGGCGCCATCACCTGCGGCGGCGTGCCGATGGCGATCGGGGTGCAGACCGACATGGCGACGCCCGCACTCGCGCGGTTCGGCGGCGACGGGGTGCGGCGCGAGTTTCTGGCGCCATCGATCTCCGGCGACTACGTCGCCTGCATCGGCGTGTCCGAGCCGGATGCAGGTTCTGACGTCGCCTCGATCAAGACCAGCGCACGCTCTGATGGCGACGACTACGTTATCACCGGCGGCAAGATGTGGATCACCAACGGCACCCAGGCCGACTGGATCTGCCTACTCGCCAACACCGGCGATGGGCCCGTTCACCGCAACAAATCGCTGATCTGCGTTCCCATGAAGAGCAAGGGCGTCACCGTTGCGCGAAAACTCGACAAGATGGGTATGCGCTCGTCGGACACCGCGCAGATCTTCTTCGACGATGTCCGCGTGCCCAAGCGCAACCGCATCGGCGAGGAGGGCAAAGGCTTCACCTACCAGATGATCCAGTTCCAGGAGGAGCGACTCTGGGGTGCGGCGGCCTGCCTGAAGGCGCATGAAAACAACATCAACGAGACCATCGAATACACAAGTAACCGCAAAGCCTTCGGAAAGTCGATCCTCGACAATCAGGTCGTCCACTTCAAGCTCGCGGAGATGCAGACCGAGGTCGAGTTGCTGCGCGCGCTGATCTATCGTGCCGCCGAGGCCCTCGTAGCGGGCGAGGACGTCACAAAACTTGCGACCATGGCCAAGCTGAAGGCTGGACGTCTCGGCCGCGAGCTCACCGACGCCTGCTTGCAATATTGGGGCGGAATGGGCTTTACCAACGAGACGCCGGTCAGCCGCGCCTATCGCGACAGCCGCCTGACCTCGATCGGCGGCGGCGCCGACGAGGTCATGCTGATGGTCCTGTGCAAGATGATGGGTACGCTGCCCGGCAGCAAAGGGAATGTCTGATGATTACGCTCTATCACTGCGACGCCGCGCGCTCGTTCCGTCCGCTCTGGATGCTGGAGGAGATGGGGCTTCCGTATGATCTGAAGATGCTGCCGTTCCCGCCGCGGGTTTTCGCCAAGGAATATCTCGCGCTCAACCCGCTCGGCACGATTCCCTTCATGGTCGACGGCGAGACCAAGATGACGGAGTCCTCCGGCATCTGCCACTATCTCGGCGTCAAGCACGGACCGACGTCGCTGATGGTAGGCCCTGAGGACCCCGCCTATGGCGCCTTCTTGAACTGGATGTATTTCAGCGACGCCACGTTAACCTTTCCGCAAACGCTGGTGCTCCGCTACACCCAACTCGAGCCGGAGGAGCGCCGCAATCCGCAGGTCGCCACCGACTACGCGAAGTGGTTCCTGGGGCGACTGCGCGCCGTTGAGGCAGCGACGGCCAATGCCGAAACCTTGTGCGCCGGCCGCTTCACCGCCGCTGACATCGTGATTGGCTATGCGCTCCGCCTCGCCGACAATATCGGGCTCGCCAAGGAGTTTGGGCCAAATGTCGCAGCCTATTGGGCCCGATTGCAGCAGCGCGACGGCTTCAAGCGCGCCGTTACTGCGGAGCAGAAGGCCGGCGCCGAGCAGAATGTTGCGCCGCGCGCGAGGGCTTAGTGGTCGTCCCGGCGAAGAGTTCCGGGGCGGTCTCACACCCTCCCGGAACGGTATCTTTTGCGCGCCATGACAGCGCTATCGCGTCGTGACAGCGCCCCAATTTCCGCTAAGGTGACCTCCGTCCGCAGCGGCCAGAGAGCCGCGCGAGGAGGATACCCAATGGAAGATAGCGGTCGCGAATCCGACCATCTGATGCTGATCACGCCAGAGCGGGTCTTCTATGCCGGCTTGCTCGGCCGGCCCCGTAAGCGGACCCCCGGCTGCTGCCATGTCTATGTCGCGGTGAAGGGCAGCTTGCATCTGACGATCGACGACGTTCTCGCCACCGGCGAACTGTTCGTCACCCTGCCGAACCAGCGACATTCCATTGCCAGCGATTACCGCACCGCCGTCAGCGTGACGCTCGAGCCGGAAAGCATGCCGGATGGCGTGATCGAAGTCTTGGCCCAGCGGCTGATGGGACTGGACCGAGCGGTCTACGCCCGAAAAATTCTCGCCGCCTACACGCTGCTGCGCGAGCGCCGCTACGGCAATATCACCACAGCCGAATTCGACGAGATGTGCTTTGGCGAGGCGCTGCCGCGCCGCGTGCTCGACCCCCGCGTCACCCGCGCGGTCGCCCGCATCGAGCGCTTCTCCGGCGAGCCGGTGACGGCGGATACGTGTGCCGCCGAAGCAGGCCTCTCTGCCTCGCGCTTCCTGCATCTGTTCAAGGAAGAGACCGGCATCTCGTTCCGCTCCTTCCGCGCCTGGAAGCGCGCGCGGCATTTGCTGCACTTCGCCAATCAGGACCTCAACCTCGCCCATCTCGCGCAGGACATCGGCTATCCCGATAGCACCCATTTCAGCCATTCGATCCGCCGCTTCTACGGCCTGAAGCCGCGCGCGATCTTCGTCGGCTCGCGCGATCTCGCGATCTATCGGAGCAGCGAAACGGTGAGGCTGGCAGAGGCGAGCTAGCACCGCACTCGTAGGGTGGGTTAGCGCAGCGTAACCCACCTCTTTAATCTCCGCGGAGATAGAAGTGGTGGGTTACGCCATCGGCTAACCCACCCTAGGGCATCTCGGTTTTCAGCTTCTCCGCGCAAGAAGCTGCATGCCGCGCACCACATGATCTCAAACGTTGAATTCTCAACGTGCGAGACATCTGTGGCATGAGCGACAAAGCCGTCATCACCTGCGCGCTGAACGGCGTGCTCACCGACCCCAAGCAGCACAACGTGCCGGTCACGCCCGAGCAGATGGCGCGCGAGGCCAAAGCCGCGTTCGATGCGGGCGCGTCCATCATGCATATCCATCTGCGCCAGCAGGCGCCGAACAAGGGACACCTGCCGTCCTGGGAGGTAGCCGTCAGCAAGGAGATCCAGCAGGCGATCCGTGAAGCCTGCCCCGGCGTCATTATCAATCACACTTCGGGCGTGTCGGGCCCGAACTACTCTGGCGCGCTTGATTGCATCCGCGAGACCAGGCCGGAGATCGCTGCCTGCAACGCCGGCTCGCTGAACTACCTGAAGGTCAAGGCCGACAATACCTGGGCCTGGCCGCCGATGATGTTCGACAACGCGGTCGAGAAGGTCAAGGACTATCTCGACGTCATGAACGCGGTCGGCACGATCCCCGAGTTCGAATGCTTCGACGTCGGCATCGTCCGCTGCGTCGGCATGTACACCCAAGTCGGCATGTATAAGGGCCCACTCGAATATAACTTCGTGATGGGCGTCGCCTCCGGCATGCCGTCGGATCCCGATCTGCTGCCGATCCTGATCAAGCTGAAGCGGCCCGAAGCCCACTTTCAAGTCACCGCGATTGGACGCGAAGAGATCTGGCCGCTGCATCAACGCTGCGCTGAGCTCGGCGGCCACTTGCGCACCGGCCTCGAGGACGCCTTCTATCTCGCCGACGGCAAGAAGGTGAATTCGAACGGCCAGCTGATCGAGGCCATCGCCGCCTGTGCGCGGCGGGCCGGCCGCGAGATCGCGAGCCCGGCGGAGGCGCGGAAGATCTTTGGGACGAACAGGTAGTGACACACTCCGTCATTCCGGGATGGCCCGAAGGGCCAGGCCCGGAATCCATAACCACGATCGGGAGTATGGATTCCGGGCTCGCGTTCCGCGCGCCCCGGAATGACGGCCAGGAGCTTTGATGTCCATTCTCGAAAACACCATTTCTCCCGGCGGCACCGCCTACCGCGCCAATCGCGACGGCATGCTTGGTCTGATCGACCGGATGCGCGCGCTGGAAGAGCGCACCCGTGCCGCGTCGGCCGCGGCAAAGGACCGCTTCCACAAACGCGGGCAGCTGCTGCCGCGCGAGCGCGTCGCGCTGGTCCTCGATCCCGGCGCGCCCTACATCGAGCTGTCGACGCTTGCCGGCTATATGTTCGACGTGCCGGATGCGAGCAAGAGCGTGCCCGGCGGCGGCGTCATCGCCGGCATCGGCTTCGTCTCGGGCATTCGCTGCATGGTCAGCGCCAATGACGCCGGCATCGACGCCGGTGCGCTCCAGCCTTACGGCATCGACAAGACGCTGCGCGTGCAGGAGCTCGCGCTGGAGAACAAGCTGCCTTACGTCCAGCTCGTCGAGAGCGCCGGCGCCAACCTTTTGCGTTATCGCGTCGAGGACTTTGTTCGTGGCGGCAACATCTTTCGCAATCTCGCGCGGCTCTCGGCGGCAGGGCTTCCGGTCGTCACCGTTACGCATGGTTCCTCCACCGCCGGCGGCGCTTACCAAACCGGTCTCTCGGACTACATCGTCATGGTGCGTGGCCGTACCCGCGCTTTCCTCGCCGGGCCGCCGCTGCTGAAGGCTGCGACCGGCGAGGTCGCAACCGAGGAGGAGCTCGGTGGCGCCGAGATGCATACACAGGTGTCCGGCCTTGGCGATTACCTCGCCGAGGACGACCGCGACGCACTGCGTATCGCGCGCGAGATCATGGCAGCGCTGGAATGGCAGCGGCTGGGTGGGGCGACGTCGGAATTCAAACCGCCGCGCTACGACCAGGACGAGCTGCTCGGCATCATGCCGATGGACCACAAACGCTCCGTGGACATGAAACAGGTGATCGCGCGCATCGTCGACGATTCCGATTTCACCGAGATGGCGCCGAACTACGGCCCGGCCACCGTCTGCGGCCATGCCCGTATCGAGGGCCAGGCGATCGGCATCATCACCAATAACGGCCCGCTTGATCCCGCCGGTGCCAACAAGGCAACGCATTTCATCCAGGCCTGCTGCCAGACCCGCACGCCGATCCTCTATCTCAACAACACCACCGGTTACATGGTAGGCCGAGCCTATGAAGAAGCCGGCATGATCAAGCACGGCTCGAAGATGATCCAGGCGGTGACCTCGGCGACGGTGCCGCAGGTCACCATCTATTGCGGCGCCTCGTTCGGTGCCGGCAATTACGGCATGTGCGGCCGCGGCTTTCATCCGCGCTTCTGCTTCTCCTGGCCCAACGCCAAGACCGCGGTGATGGGCGGCGAGCAGGCCGCCGAGACCATGGCGATCGTGACCGAGGCCGCCGCTGCGCGTCGCGGCAAGCCGGTCGAGAAGGACAAGCTCGACGCCATGAAAGCGCAGATTATCGGCGTGTTCGACGGCCAGATGGATGTGTTCTCGACCAGCGCGCGCGTGCTCGACGACGGCGTGATCGATCCGCGTGACACCCGCGCAGTGCTCTCCGAAGTTCTCGCGATCTGCCGCGAGGGCGATGCGCGCACGCCCCAGCGTATGCAGTTTTCGGTGGCCCGCCCATGAGGAACGGATCAGTGCAGCCGTTCTTCAAGGTCCTGGTTGCCAATCGCGGCGAGATCGCGCTGCGCGTGATGCGCAGTGCGCGGCAGCTCGGGCTCGGCGTCGTTGCGGTCTATTCGGACGCCGATCGCGACGCGCTGCATGTGCGGCAGGCTGACCAGGCCGTGCGCATCGGCGAAGCCTTGCCCGCGCAATCCTACCTCAACGTCCCCGCGATCATCGCCGCGGCAAAGGCGAGCGGCGCGGATGCCGTTCACCCCGGCTACGGCTTTCTCGCCGAGAACGAGGACTTCGCGCAAGCCTGCAAGGATGCCGGGCTGGTCTTCATCGGCCCGTCGCCGCAGGCCATCGAGGCGATGGGCAACAAGGCCGGCGCCAAGGAAATCATGAAGAAGGCCGGCGTTCCCTGCGTCCCCGGCTATCAGGGTGCCGAGCAGGGTGACGAGGTCATGCTCGCGGAGGCCAAAAAGATCGGCTTCCCGGTGATGATCAAGGCGGTCGCGGGTGGCGGCGGCCGCGGCATGCGGCTAGTGACTGACGCGGTTTCTTTCCCCGATGCGCTGCGCAGTGCGCGGTCGGAGGCGAAGGCGGCGTTCGGCGATTCCACGGTGATCCTCGAGCGCGCCATCCGGAACCCGCGTCACATCGAAATCCAGGTGTTCGGCGACAGCCACGGCAACGCCATCCATCTCGGCGAACGCGACTGCTCGGTGCAGCGGCGGCACCAGAAGCTGATCGAGGAGGCACCATCGCCCGCGGTGACGCCGGAACTGCGCGCGAAAATGGGCGAGGTCGCCGTCGCAGCGGTCAAGGCGCTGCGTTATGAAAGCGCCGGCACTCTGGAGTTCCTGCTCGATGCCAGCGGCGAGTTCTACTTCATGGAGATGAACACGCGCCTCCAGGTCGAGCATCCCGTGACCGAGGCGATCACCGGGCTTGATCTCGTCGAGCTGCAACTGCGTGTCGCGCGCGGCGAACCATTGCCGGTGAAGCAGCAGGACATTCGCTTCGCGGGCCACGCCATCGAGGTGCGGCTGTGCTCGGAAGATGCCGCGCAGGACTTCATGCCGCAGTCCGGCCGTATGGCGCGCTGGCAGGTGCCTGACAACATCCGCGTCGAGCACGCGCTGCAATCGGGCTCGGAGATCCCGCCGTTCTACGATTCCATGATCGCCAAGGTGATCGGCCATGGGGCCACGCGCGAAGAGGCGAGGGGCCGGCTGATCGTTGGGCTGGAGCAGCTCACGGCCTTCGGCGTGACCACCAACCAGACGTTCCTGATGTCCTGCCTGCGTCATCCCGGCTTTGCCAAAGGCGAGGCGACGACGGCGTTCATCGGCGCGCACCGTGACGAGCTGTTGGCGCCGCGGGCGGACGCCACATGCGACACTGCGCTGGCGGGCCTTCTGCTCTACGTCACCAACCCACGCGCGCCGTCCTGGCAGAGTGGCCGGAGCCTTGCGGCCACCTTCCCTCTGCCTGCGAAAATCGAAATCGCCGGCCGCGCGCACGAGCTCGAAGTCACCCGCGAGCGCGATGGCAGCTACATCGTCGTCACTGACGGCCGCGAGGACAGGTTCGAGATCGACCGGCTTGATCCTGATTCGATCCGCTTCCGCCATGATAGCTTGATGGACAGCGCAAAGTTCCTGCGCGACGGCGACCAGCTCTATCTCCAGCACCGCGGCATCCCGCTGGCGGTCGCCGATCTCACGCTCGCCGCGCCAAAGGCCGCTGCAACCAACGGCGGCGACGGCAAAGTCCGCGCCGCCATGAACGGCCGCATCGTCGCCGTCTTGGTCAAGCCGGGAGATCGTGTCACCGCCGGCCAGCCGGTGATGACGCTGGAAGCGATGAAGATGGAGCACGTCCACAAGACCGGCATCGACGGCGTCGTCGTCGCGATCGATGTCGCCGAGGGCGAGCAGGTGACCACGGGCAGGATCGTGGCGGAGATCGGAGCGGGGTAGCGAGGCGAACACCGCAATCGTAGGGTGGGTTAGCGAAGCGTAACCCACCGCTTCTGTCGCTGCGGATAATAAAGAGGTGGGTTACGCCTGCGGCTAACCCACCCTACGGGATCGCACTCGGACGCCCCGTCCCGTCATTGAGCAAACACGCCACCCGATGTCCGTCGCCCGCATCCATCAGCGCCGGGCGCTCCGTCTTGCACCGCTCCATCGCAAACCGGCAGCGCGTGTGAAACGCGCAGCCGGGCGGCGGATTGACCGGGCTCGGCACATCGCCGTCCACCAGAGGCGTGAGCTTCTTCGCGAGCGGGTTGGCGATCGGCACGGAGGCGAGCAGGGCCTGCGTGTAGGGATGGCGCGGGTTACGAAACAGCTCGTCCTTGTCGGCGATTTCGACGATGCGGCCGAGATACATTACGGCGACGCGGTGGCTGATATGGGCGACCACCGCGAGGTCGTGCGCGATGAAGAGATAGGAGAAGCCATGCTGCCGTTGCAAATCGATCAGGAGATTGATCACCTGCGCCTGGATCGAGACGTCGAGCGCGGAGACCGGCTCGTCGCAGACGATCAGGCGCGGTTCGAGCGCCAGCGCCCGGGCGATGCAGATGCGCTGGCGCTGGCCGCCGGAGAATTGATGCGGAAAATTGCGCATCTGGTCGGGCCGCAAGCCGACCTGCTCGAACAGTTTCGCGACGCGCGCTTCCAGCGCCCTGCCGGTGGCAAGACCATGCACGGCCAGAGGCTCGCCGACGATGTCGCCCGCGGTCATGCGCGGATTGAGCGAGGCGAACGGGTCCTGGAACACGATCTGCATCGAACGGCGATGTGGCCGCAGCGCCGTCTTGGAGAGATGGGTGATGTCCTCGCCTGCGATGCGGATCTGGCCCGAGGTCGGCTCGACCAGCCGCAGCACGCTGCGTGCCACCGTTGATTTGCCGCAGCCGGATTCGCCGACGAGGCCCAGCGTCTCGCCAGTGCCGACCGAAAATGAGACGCCGTCGACCGCATGCACGGTGCCGACCTGCCTGCGCAGCACGCCGGCGCGGACCGGATAATGCTTTTTGAGATCGGTGACTTCCAGCAGCGCTTCGCTCATGCCACCTCCGCGACTTCGGCCGCGCGCCAGCAAGCGGCGAGATGGCCGCCGCCCCAATCGGCGAGCGGTGGATATTCGGCCTCGCAGCGCTTCACGGCGAGCTTGCAGCGCGGCGCAAAGGCGCAGCCCTGCGGCAGCCGCACCAGTGACGGTACCGTGCCTGGAATTTCGTTCAGCCGCGCCGGAGCGGGGACGCCGGATGCGGGCACCGCCGGGATCGAGGCCATCAGCCCGCGCGTGTAGGGATGTTTTGGCGCGGCGAACAGCGCCTCGACGCTGGCTTCCTCGACCTTCCGGCCCGCATACATCACGATGACGCGCTGCGCGGTCTGCGCGACGACGCCGAGGTCGTGGGTAATCAGCACGAGGCCGGTGCCGAGCTCTTTCTGAAGATCGAGGATCAGCGCCAGGATCTGCGCCTGGATGGTGACGTCGAGCGCTGTGGTCGGCTCGTCCGCGATCAGCAGCGCCGGCCGGCACGCCAGCGCCATCGCGATCATCGCGCGTTGACGCATGCCGCCGGAGAGCTGGTGCGGATATTCGCGCGCGCGCCGTGCCGGTTCGGGAATGCGCACCAGCCGCAGCATCTCGACCGCGACGTCGCGGGCTTCCCTGGTTGACATCGCCCGATGCAGCCGCACCGCCTCGACGATCTGGTCGCCGATCCGCATCACCGGATTGAGCGAGGTCATCGGCTCCTGGAAGATCATGGAGATACGATTGCCCCTGACAGCGCGCATCTCTGCTTCATCTAGTGCCAGCAGATCGGTGCCTTCGAGCGTGACGGACCCGCCGACGATGCGGCCGGGCGGATCTGGCACCAGCCGCATCAGCGACAGTGCGGTGACACTCTTGCCGCAACCGGATTCGCCGACGATCGCCAGCGTCTCGCCGCGCTTCACGGTAAACGAGATGTCGTCGACGGCCTTGAACAGGCCGGAGTTCGTGAAGAACACCGTCTTCAGGTTCTTCACCTCGAGCACGAGATCGGATTCTTTCGTCATCAGCCGCGCTGCCGGGGATCGAGGATGTCGCGCAGGGCGTCGCCGAACAAATTGGCGCCGAACACGGCGAGGCTGATGGCGATGCCCGGGAAGATCACCAGCCACGGCGCGGTGCGGACATATTCGGCGGCGGATTCCGACAGCATGCGGCCCCAGGATGGATAGGGCTCGGGAATGCCGAGACCGAGGAAGGAGAGCGAGGCTTCGGTGAGGATGGTCGATCCGAGCTGGGCGGTCGCCAGCACGATCAGCGGCGCGAGCGTGTTCGGCAGCACGTGGCGGAGCGCGATCCGCACCTCGCTCATGCCGATCGATTTCGCCGCTTCCACAAACGGTTGCTCGCGCAGCGCCAGCGTGTTGGCGCGGACGACGCGCGAGACGGTCGGGATCAGCGGAATGGCAATGGCGAGGATGACGTTCGGCAGTGATGGACCGAGCGCGGCCGTCATGATCAGGGCCAGGACCAGCAGCGGCAGCGCCTGCAAAATGTCGGAGACGCGCTGGAACACGAGATCGACCCAGCCGGAGAGATAGCCGGACGTCAGCCCCACGACGACGCCGATCGAGCCGCCAAGCGCGGTCGATCCGATGCCCACCGCAAGCGAGATGCGTGCACCATGGATGATGCGGCTGAACACGTCGCGGCCAAAGGAGTCCGTGCCCATCCAGTGTGCCAGGCTCGGGCGAGCCAGCGCACCGGCGGAATCGATCGTCAAGGGATCATAGCGCGCGATGAAGTCGGCGAAGATCGCGGTGAACACGAACGTGATCATGATGACGAGTCCGGTCGCGCCCAGCACATGCCGCTGCGCCAGGAACAGCACGCGCCGCCAGCCGCCGGTCGCGTGCGCGCCGGCGCGTCTCAGTTCGACGTCATAGTCGATTGCGGCCAAGCGCCTCTCCTAGTCCGTATATCGGATGCGCGGATCGAACACGGCATAGAGCATGTCGACGATGAAATTCGCGCTGACCACCACGATGGCAATCAGCATGACAAGGTTCTGCACGATCGGATAATCGCGCCAGCGGATCGCCTCGACCAGGAAGCGCGCAACGCCGGGAATGTTGAACACGGTCTCGGTGACGATCAGGCCGCCGATCAGGAACGCCGCCTCGATGCCGATCACGGTGATCACGGGCAAGATCGCGTTCTTCAGCGCGTGATGATAGTTCACGGCGGCGTCGGAGGCGCCTTTGGCGCGGGCGGTGCGGATGTAATCCTGCCGCAGCACTTCCAGCATCGAGGAGCGCGTGATGCGCATGGTCAGCGCCGAGCTGCGGAAGCCGACCACCATCGCCGGGATGCAATAGGTTGCAAACGCCTCGCCAAAGCTCTGGGGGGTCGGATTGAACAGCGGTATCTCGCCGAACATCGCCACCGATGCCGTGAGGACCAGCAGTCCCAGCCAGAATGACGGCAGCGACAATCCGCTGAGGCTGACCACGCGTAGCGCATAGTCCAGCCTCGTTCCTTGCTTCACCGCGCTGATGACGCCGAGCGGAATGCCGATCGACGCCGAGAACAGCAGCGCCAGCCCGGCAAGCCGCGCCGTGATCGGAATCCGCGGCAGGATCTCCTGCAGCGCGGGCTTCTCGGACACGTAGGAATAGCCGAAGTCGCCGCGCAGAAAGCCGCTGATCCAGTGCCAGTATTGCAGGATCAGCAGCTGGTCGATGCCGAGCTCCTTCTCCAGATTGACCTTGTCGGCGGGATCGACATAGCCGGCCGCAGCGAACAGGATGTCGACGATGTTGCCGGGCACGATGCGCAACAGGAAGAAGATGACGATCGAGATCCCGAACAGGGTCACGACCATCAGGAACAGGCGCCGCACCAGATAGGCAAACATCTTTCGCCCTCCGCGAGCCGCTAGAGCATGATCCGGAAAAGTGCGTGGCGGTTTTCCGACAAGATCATGCTCAAAAAAATCTCCTCAGCCTGGCATGCTACTTGTCGAGCCACACGTCCTCGTCGCGAAAGCCATTATAGGAGCTGTTCGACATGATCGTGATTCCCTTGACATAGGGCTGCCAGCACGTGCCGGCCCGCGCATGGAAAATAATCGGACGGGCGACATCCTCCTGCAGCTTCTTGTCGATGTCCCAGACCAGTTGCTTGCGCTTGTTGGTGTCGATCTCCTGCGATTGTACGTCGAACAGCTTCTCGATCTCCTTGTTGCAATAGTTGGTGTAGTTCCGTTCCGAGCCGCAGGAATAGTTCTCGTAGAAAGACTGGTCGGGATCGTCGACCGAATTGCCAGTCAAATTGAGGCCGAGCATGTAGTCCTTGCGCGCGACTTTCGGGAACCAGTTCGCGGTTTCCACCACGTCGAGTGCGCCATCGATATAGATGCTTTTGAGCTGGTCGATCAGGATCACGGCGGGATCGCGATATTCCGCGAGATTGCGCGTCGAAATCTTCACCGCGAGATGCTTGTCGGGGCCGTAGCCCGCCTTCTGCATCAGCTTCTTTGCTTCCTCCCGGTTTGCGTTCACGTCCGGGCCGTAGCCCGGAATGGTTTCAAGTTTGTCCTTGGGCATGCCCCAGATACCCTGTGGCGGCGGCAGCATCGTGCCACCGATATCTGCCTGGCCTTCGAACAGGATGTCGACGAAGGCCTTGCGGTCGAGCGCCATTGCCATCGCCCGGCGAATATCGATGTTGTCGAACGGCGGGGAGGCCGAATTGACGATGATATTGGTCGAGACGTTGGTCGGCTCGACGACGCAGACCGCGTTCGGCGCCTGCGATTTGATGTCCTTCAGGAGTGGAATGGTGATGTGCGTCGGGAACGTCATGTCGAACTTGCCGGCGACAAAGGCGAGGATCGCGGTCGAGCGGTTCGGGATGATCGTGTACTCGATGCCGTCGAGATAGGGCCGGCCCTTCCGCCAATAGTCAGGATTGCGGGTCAGCTTGATCGACTCATTGGCCTTGAACTCGACGAATTTGAACGGGCCGGTCCCGATCGGATGGGTGCGCATGTCCGCCGGAGAGACGTGACAAGGATAGATCGGCGTATAGCCGGAGGCGAGCATCGCCAGCAGCGAGGGTTGCGGCCGCTTCAGGTCGAAGGAGACTTCGAAATCGCCGTTGGGCGTGACGTCGTTGACTTCGCTGTACCAGGACTTGCGCGGATTCTGTCGCAGTTTCTGCTGCGATTTGCCCATCAGGAGATCGAACGTGCACTTCACGTCGGCTGACGTGAACGGCTTGCCGTCATGCCATTTGACGCCTTGGCGGAGTTTGAACGTCAGTTTCTTATTGTCGCTGCTCCACGACCAGCTCTCGGCCAGCTCAGGCCTGAGGGTGTCAGGACTGTTCTGCGCGATGTGTTGATCGTAAATGACGAGATTGTTGAACACCCCCATGAAGGGCACGTTGACCGAGTAGGTCGCTCCCTCGAGGATCGACGCGTTCGCCGGGCTGTCGCGGTGATACATCCGCAGGATTCCGCCCTGCTTGGGCTCACCGGCGAATGAAACGGTCGAAAACGCCAGCAAAGATAGCGCCACCATCGCGGCGAGCGCTCGTACGCTCCGCATCCTCGGTCCTCCCTGGACATCGGCCTTTGTGGCCTGTTTGTCAGGACGATAGCGACGCAGGGGGAGGGAGGCAACCGGCAAGGCCGGCAACGCTCTCGACAATTCGGATGACGAAAGGCCGCAGGGTTTTCTCTCACAATGTGAGAGAAGTTCGCCAGGACGACAGTGGGGCTCACACAATCCTCGACGTCTTATTCCCCCAATACCGGTCCCGCAGCAGTCGCTTGTACAGCTTCCCCGTTGGCAACCTCGGCAATTCCTTCTCGAAGTCGACCGAGCGCGGGACCTTTTGCCGCGATAGCGACGCCCGGCAGAACGCGATCAGCTCTTCGGCAAGTGCCTCGCCGGGCATCACGCCCGGCATCGGCTGCACCACCGCCTTGACCTCTTCGCCGAGATCGGGATTGGGCACGCCGAATACCGCGGCGTCAGCGACTTTCGGGTGGGTGATCAGCAAATTCTCGCATTCCTGCGGGTAGATGTTCACACCACCAGAGATAATCATGAAGGTGGCGCGGTCGGTGAGATAGAGGAAGCGGTCCTCGTCGACATAGCCGACATCGCCGACCGTGCTCATGCTGCCGTCGGCCGAGCGGGCTTCCTTGGTCTTCTCCGGATCGTTGAAATATTCGAACGGCGATCCCGTCTTGAACCAGACCTGGCCCGGCGTGCCGGTCGGGCATGGTTTCATGTCTTCGTCGAGAATGTGGAGATCGCCGAGCAGCACCTTGCCGACGGTGCCGCGGTGGCTAAGCCATTCCTCGCTGTTGCAGGCGGTGAAGCCGAGGCCTTCGGTGGCGCCGTAATATTCGTGGATGATCGGGCCCCACCATTTGATGATGTCGTCCTTGACCAGCGCGGGGCAGGGCGCGGCGGCGTGGACCGCGATCTCGAGCGAGGACAAATCGTAGCGCTTGCGCACCTCCTCTGGCAGCTTCAGCATCCGCGAGAACATCGTCGGCACGAGTTGGCTATGGGTGATGCCCCATTGCTGCACGAGCTGGAGATAGCGCTCGGGATCGAACGTTTCCATGATGACCACGGTGCCGCCTGTGCGGATCGTGAGATTGACCGCGGCTTGCGGTGCCGAATGATAGAGCGGGGCTGGCGACAGATAGACCATGCCTTCGCGGTAGTGCCAAAGCTTTGCGAGGAAATCGAACAGCGGCAGATTGTGCGTTGGCGGTTCCTCCGGAAGCGGCCGGATAATGCCCTTGGGGCGTCCTGTCGTGCCCGACGAATAGAGCATGGAGGTGCCGAGCCACTCATCCGCAATTGGGGTCTTCGGCAGATTAGCGGTCACCTCGGCAAGCCCGACGATGCGGTCACTCTCGCCGGGGCCGTCGGCGACGATGCAGAGCTTGACGTCCGGACAGGCCTGGATCGCCTCGCGGGCAATGTCAAGCTTGGCCACCGACGTGATCAAGATCTTCGACTGGCTGTTGACGAGGAGGTAGGCGAGTTCGCCCGCGGTGAGGAAGGAGTTGATGCAGGTGTAGTATAGCCCCGAGCGCTCGCCCGCGCCGCAGGCTTCGAGATAGCGGGAATTGTTTTCCATGAAGATCGAATAATGGTCGAACCGCTTGAGGCCCTGCTTGCGAAACAGATGCGCCAGCCGGTTGCTGCGCGCATCGAGCTCGCGATAGGTGATGGTCTCGCCTGTCGCCGCCATGATGAAGGCGGGTTGCAGCGGGCGTAGACGGGCATGCTGACCTGGATACATCAGTCCTCCGGCTTTGGATTATGCGGCGAGAAGCAGGATTTCGCGCAACTGCGCTGGGCTCTCGATCTTGCGTGGATTGTGCGGCACCCAGGGCGTGCACATCGCCTGTTCGGCGATGGCGTCGAAATGCTCGGGCGACACGCGCACCTCAGCGAGGCTGCGCGGCATGCCGAGCGAGCGGATGAAGGCATCGAGCACGTCGGCCGCGTCATGGCCGGGAAAACCCATCGCGGCTGCGACGATCATCTGCCGCTCGGGATTGTCGCGCGCGTTCCAGCGCATCACCGCCGGCAGCATGACGCAGGAGGTGTAGCCATGCGGTACCTCGAAGGCCGCCCCCAGCACATAGCCGATGCCGTGGCTCGCCCCCATCGGCACGCCGGCCGCGAGCGCACCCATCGACAGCCAGGTGCCGATCTGCGCATCCATGCGGGCGTCGAGATCGGTTGGATCAGCCTTCACCCGCGGCAACGCGTCGGCGAGCATGGCGAGGCCCTTCACCGATTGCGCGTCGGCGTAAGGGTGCGTCTCCCGCGAGCAGATTGCCTCGACGCAATGGTCGATGGCGCGGATGCCGGTGGACAGAAACAGCCATTCCGGCGTGTGCACGGTGATGGCGGGATCAAGGATGGTCGCACGCGGCACCGTCAGCGGATGCCGCAGCATCTGCTTCACATGCGTGCTGCGGTCGGTCACGCCCGCGATCGATGAGAACTCGCCGCCGGCAATCGTGGTCGGCACGCTGATCTGGCGCACCGTCGGCGGCGTCATCTCCGGCGCGACGCCCTTGTGCACGCGGATGCGTTCGATGCCGTCGATCTCGTCGATGCCGTTGGCAAGACAAAGCTGCACCGCCTTGGCGCCGTCCGTGATCGAGCCGCCGCCGACCGTGACGATCAGATCGGCGCCGGACTTGCGCGCGGCATTGGTGGCCGCGATCACCGCCTCGCGCGGCGTGTGTGCCGGCATCGCATCGAACAGGCCGGCGCAGCGCGGGCCCAGCGCCTGGACGATCTTCGCGATTTCGTCGGTCTGGCGGTTGAGCGTGCCTGATACCATCAGGAAGGCGCGCCGGGTCCCCAGCCGGTCCATCTGCGCGACGATGGCGTCGGCCGCCGGATGGCCGAACACGACCTCCTCGATCGCGCCGTAAACGACACGTCCCTGATGCACGCCTGTCCTCCCCGGACAATTCGTCTTGTTTTGTAAGGGGTAATCTAGCCGAGCCGGCCGTATCAGTCATGTGCGAAGACGCTGGGTGCACGCTCTCTCCTCTCCCTCTCCCCGTTCTTACGGGGAGAGGGTTGGGGTGAGGGGCTCTATCCGCGAGCACGTCGGCCTCTCCCCGCTTGCGGGAAGAGGCGAAGAGAGCGCTGTCAACCCGCCATCCGGCCAGGGCATCGTTCGAGGCATTGCGTGCGCTTTGGTCTTGAAGAGTTCATCATCTCGACCCATCTTGTGGCGCCCGCGGGTATGCGCGTACCCTGCTTTTTCCGCGGCTTTGATGCGAGGACCTGGGATGACTGGACCGGACGGAAACGAGCAATTTGTCAAAACGCGCGATTTCGTTCAGCCCAGGCCTTATGCCAAGCCTTACACCATAGCCGGCATGCTCGTAGCCGCCTTCGCTCTCACCGGTTGCGGCCAACCGACCTCGCAAGCGGCCGCGCCGCCGCCCCCGCCGGTGACCGTTGCCCAGCCGGTCAAGCGCACAGTCACCGATTGGGACGAGTTCACTGGCCGCTTCGAGGCTGTCGAGGAGGTCCAGGTGCGTCCCCGCGTCGGCGGCTTCGTCAACTCCGTCGAGTTCCAGGACGGTGCGATCGTGCATCAGGGCGATCTGCTCTACGTGATCGACCCGCGCCCGTTCGAGGCGGTGGCCGAGCAGGCGGACGGCCAGCTCTCCGACGCCCGGGCCAAGGTGGAGCTTGCCAAGCGCGAGCTCGATCGCGGCCTGAACCTGGTCCAGACCAGTGCGGTGTCCGAACAGGTTGTCGACCAGCGCCGTCAGGCCTTGCAGGCCGCGCACGCCGCCGAGACTCAGGCTGAGGGCGCGCTGAAGGCCGCCCGGCTCAACATCGAGTTCACCCATGTCACCGCGCCGCTCACCGGCCGCGTCAGCCGCCATCTCGTCAGCCCCGGCAATCTCGTGCAGGGCAGCGACACCGGCACGTCGACGTTGCTCACCTCGATCGTCTCGCTCGATCCGATCTACGTCTATTTCGACATGGATGAGACCACCTTCATCAAATACAGCAAGCTGTGGTTCGAGGGTAAGCGCCCGAGTTCGCGCGACACCGCGAACCCGGTGCAGGTGACGCTGGCCGGCGAGACAAAACCGTCGCATGACGGCGCCATCAACTTCCTCGACAACCGTCTCGATGTCTCCACGGGCACGCTGCGCAGCCGCGCCGTCGTCAAGAACACCGATCTCTCAATCCTGCCTGGCCAGTTCGGCCGCGTCCGTCTGATCGGCAGTGCGCCGTACGAGGCGCTCTTGATCCCCGACGTTGCCGTCGCGACCGACCAGTCACGCAAGATCGTCTTCGTGGTGAAACCTGACAACACTGTGGAGGCGCGGCCCGTCGTGCTCGGGCCGCTCGACGACGGCCTGCGCGTGATCCGCGAAGGGCTGAAGGCCGAGGACCGCGTCATCGTCAACGGCATCCAGCGCGCCCGCGTCGGCGCGAAGGTCGCCCCGTCTCCTGCGCAAGCGCCGGCCGGCGCCAAGGTCGGTGCCAAGCCTGGTGACAAGTCATGAATCTTGGCCGCTTGTCCATCAACCAGCCCATCCTGGCGATGGTGCTGTCGATCGTGCTCCTGATCGTCGGGACGCTCGCCTATTCGACGCTGCCGATCTCCGAATATCCGCAAGTGGTGCCGCCGACCGTCGTCGTCACCACGCAATATCCGGGCGCCTCGGCGCAAACCGTGTCCGATACCGTTGCCGCTCCGATCGAGCAGCAGATCAACGGCGTCGAGGACATGCTCTATCTCTACAGTCAGGCGACCTCGAACGGCCAGCTCACCATCACCGTTACCTTCAAGCTGGGCACCGATCTCGACAAGGCCCAGGTGCTGGTGCAGAACCGCGTCGCGATCGCGCAACCGCAGCTGCCCGACGAAGTGCAGCGCAACGGCGTCGTCACCCGCAAGAACTCGCCTGACATTTTGATGGTCGTGTTCATGCTGTCGCCGGACGATACGTTCGACCAGCTCTATATCTCCAACTATGCGCTGCTTCAGGTGCGCGACCAGCTGCTGCGCATCGACGGCGTCGGCGACATCCAGATCTTTGGCGCGCGCGACTATTCGATGCGGCTGTGGCTCGATCCCGACCGTATCGCCAATCTCGGCCTGACCTCGACCGAGGTGCTGGCCGCGATCCGTGCCCAGAACGTGCAGATCGCGGGCGGCCAGATCGCCGAGCCGCCGATTGCCGACCGCGCCTTCCAGCCGAACCTGGTTTTCACGGGGCGGTTGAAAGACCAGAAGCAGTTCGAGGACATCCTGATCAAGGCCGGCTCCGACGGCCGCACGGTGCGGCTGCGTGACGTCGCCCGCATCGAGCTCGGCGCGCTGGCCTACACGACCAACAGCTTCCTGTTGCGCAAATCCGCGGTCGCCATGCTGGTGACGCAGCGGCCGGGATCGAATGCGCTCGCGACGGCAAAACACATCTCCGACACGATGACGAAGCTCAAGGAGAGCTTTCCGAAGGGCCTCGACTACAACATCGGCTACAACCCGACCGAATTCATCGCGCAGTCCGTTCACGAGCTGATCAAGACCATCTACGAGGCCATGCTGCTCGTGGTCGTCGTGGTGCTGGTGTTCCTGCAGGGGTGGCGGCCTGCGATCATCCCGATCATCGCGATCCCGGTCTCCCTGGTCGGCACCTTCGCGGTGATGGCTGCGCTCGGCTTCTCCATCAACAATCTGACGCTGTTCGGGCTCGTGCTCGCGGTCGGCATCGTGGTCGACGACGCCATCGTCGTGGTCGAGAATGTCGAGCGGCATCTCGAGCACGGCTTGAGCCGGCGCGATGCCGCGCTGAAGACCATGGAGGAGGTCGGCGGCGCGCTGGTCTCGATTGCGCTCGTGCTCTGTGCGGTGTTCGTGCCGACGGCGTTCCTGGGTGGCATATCCGGGCAGTTCTTCCAGCAATTCGCGGTCACGATTGCGGTCGCGACCGCGATCTCCTGCTTCTGCTCGCTGACCTTGTCGCCGGCGCTGGCCTCGCAGATCCTGGTGCCGCATGAAGAGAAGCGGCCGCCTGCCGCCTGGAATCTTCTTGCACGTGGTTGGAACGCCTTCACCGGCGCCTTCAACCGTGTGTTCGACCGGCTGGCGCACGGCTATGCCGGGGTCGCCAATTTCGTGATCCGGCATTCGGTGCTGATGATCCTGATCTATGTCGTGCTGATCGGCAGCGCCGGCTGGCTGATCGGGACCACGTCGCAAGGCTTCATTCCGGCACAGGACCGCGGCTACGTCATCATCTCCGTGCAATTGCCGGGTGCCGCATCGCTGGCGCGGACCACCGAAATCGTGCGCGAGATCGAGCGAATCTCGCTGGATACGCCGGGCATCGTCCGCGTCGCGGCCTTCGCCGGTTTCTCGGGCGCCACACGCACGCAGGCCGGCAATGCGGCGGCGCTGTTTCCGGTGTTCGACGAACCCGAGGCGCGACTGAAGAAGGGGCTGACCGCCAACGCCATCACGGCCGAGCTGCGCAAGCGCCTCGCCGCTATCCAGGGCGCCTTCATCATCGTGATTCCGCCGCCCGCCGTGCCCGGCATCGGCACGGGCGGCGGCTTCACCATCCGCATCCAGGACCGCCAGGGCCGAGGGCCCGAGCTGCTCGCGGCGGCCACGGACGAGCTCGTCGCCGCCGCGCGCAAATCGCCCTCGCTCCTTGGCCCCACGGTGTTCTCGCCGTTCTCGGCCAACACGCCGCAGCTGTTCGTCGACGTCGACCGCACCAAGGCGCAGAAGCTCGGCGTGCCCATTGCCAATATCAACGACACGATCCAGACCTATTTCGGATCGACCTATGTCAACGACTTCAACCTGTTCGGCCGTACCTATCACGTCACCGCACAGGCTGATTTCCCGTTCCGCAAGGAGCCTGCCGATCTCGCGCGGCTGCGCACGCGCAACGCCTCCGGCGACATGGTGATGCTCGGCAGCGTGGTCGACTTCAAGGACGTCTCGGGTCCGGACCGCGTCGCGCGCTACAATCTCTACGCGGCGTCCGAGCTTCAGGGCGAGCCGGCGCCGGGCACGAGCTCGACCACCGCGCTCAACGCCATCAAGAAGCTCGCCGACGACACCTTGCCGAGCGGCTTCACCTTCGAGTGGACGGACTTGTCCTATCAGCAGGTCACCGGCGGCAATGCCGGTCTCTACGTGTTCCCGATCTGCGTGCTGTTCGTCTATCTCGTGCTCGCCGCGCAATACGGCAGCTGGACGCTGCCGTTCGCGGTGATCCTGATCGTGCCGATGTGCCTGCTCGCTGCCACCATCGGCGTGCGCATCATGGGCCAGGACGTCAACATCCTCACCCAGATCGGCTTCGTCGTGCTGGTGGGATTGGCGGCGAAAAATGCGATCCTCATCGTCGAGTTCGCGCGCGACATCGAGAAGGAAGGCAAGCCGCGGCTGGAGGCCGTGATCGATGCCTGTCGATTGCGCCTGCGGCCGATCCTGATGACGTCCTTCGCCTTCATCCTCGGCGTGCTGCCGCTGGTGATCTCGTCCGGCTCCGGCTCCGAGATGCGTCAGGCCGTCGGCGTCGCCGTGTTCTTCGGCATGATCGGCGTCACGCTGTTCGGCCTGCTGTTCACGCCGATCTTCTATGTGGTGGTGCGGAACCTGGCGGAAGGCCGGAACGAGAAGGGGACGATTTCGTCATCTTGACCGCTGGCTTATCCACAATCTCGATGTCGTCCCGGCGAAGGCCGGGACCCATAACCCCAGGGAGTAGTTTGGGGCTAGCTGGTAACTACCAATCTTCGTCAAATACAATCCTGTGGCTATGGGTCCCGGCCTTCGCCGGGACGACAGCTTTGCTTGGCGCCGGCCAACACGAAACCGATGGGCAGGCGCGCCGTTCTTCACTACACTCCGCGCGATTTCAAAACAGAACACTGCCGGGAGATAACAGATGAAATCAGCACTTTTGGTCGTTGCCGCAATTTCGGCTTTGTTGCTGGCCGCGCCGGCTTCCGCGCAAGGCGTCAAGATCGGTGTCCTCAACGATCAGTCCGGCGTCTATGCCGACTACGGCGGAAAATATTCGGTCGAGGCGGCCAAGATGGCGATCGAGGATTTCGGCGGCGAGGTGCTCGGCCAGAAGATCGAGATGGTCACCGCCGATCACCAGAACAAGCCCGATCTCGCGACCTCGATCGCGCGGCGCTGGTATGATGCCGACAATGTCGACATGATCACGGAGCTGACGACGTCGTCGGTGGCGCTCGCCGTGCAGGACCTGTCGAAGGAAAGGAAGAAGATCGACATCGTGGTCGGCGCAGCCACGTCGAGCATCACCGGTGCTGCGTGTTCGCCCTATGGCTTCCACTGGGCGTTCGACACCCATGCGCTCGCGGTCGGCACCGGCGGTGCACTGACCAAGGCCGGCGGCGACAGCTGGTTCTTCCTCACCGCCGACTATGCCTTCGGCTACGCGCTGGAGAAGGACACCAGTGAGATCGTCACCCACAATGGCGGTAAGGTGCTCGGTTCGGTTCGGGTGCCCCTCAACTCGTCGGACTTCTCCTCCTTCCTGCTGCAGGCGCAGAGCTCGAAGGCGAAGATCGTCGGCCTCGCCAATGCCGGCCAGGACACCACCAATTCGATCAAGCAGGCGGCGGAATTCGGCATCGTCCAGGGCGGCCAGAAGCTCGCCGGCCTGCTGATGACGCTCGCCGAAGTGAACGGCCTCGGCTTGCAGGCGGCGCAGGGCCTGGTGCTGACCGAAGGCTTCTATTGGGATCAGAACGACACCACGCGCGCGTTCTCCGAGCGCTTCTTCAAGCGCACCGGGAGGATGCCGAGCATGATCCACGCCGGCACCTATTCGGCGACCCTGAGCTACCTGAAGGCGGTCAAGGCCGCCGGCACCAAGGATAGCGATGCGGTCGCCAAGAAGCTGAAGGAGCTGCCGGTCGACGACGCCTTCGCCAAGGGCAAGGTGCTCGCGAACGGCCGCATGGTCCACGACATGTATCTGTTCGAGGTCAAGAAGCCCTCTGAATCCAAGAAGCCGTGGGATTACTATAAGCAGCTCGCGGTGGTCCCTGGCGACCAGGCGTTCTTCACCGCGAAGGAAAGCGGCTGCCCGCTGACGAAGTGAGGCGAAGGCTGCGCCACAACTTCAGCGTCGTCCCGGCGAAGGCCGGGACGACGCCGGCATGTGTGGCGGCGGACTGCCTCTCACACCAACCTTAGCACCACAGCCCCCAGCGCCCCCGCCCACAGTGCAATCGCGGCGATGCCCTGGATCGCAAAACCTGGGCCGCGCTTGGCGGCGGCTTGCGAATAGCCGATGAAATAGACGATGCGGCCGACGATCCAGACCGCGCCGATGCCGGCCGCGATGGCGTCGCTGATATAGATCGCAAACAACCACAGCGACGGCAGGAAGATCGGCATCCATTCCAGCGTGTTCATCTGGATGCGGAAGGCACGCTCGAAATCTGGATGCCCCGACATCGCCGGCACCTTGACGCCGGTCCTGGTCCGCGACCGCGAGACGTTCATGCATGTGAAGAAGAAGAACAGGATGGCGAGCAGCGTGACGAGTGCGGTCAAATGGTACATCGAAGCCTCCGGCGGTCAGATGCAGCTCAATAGCCGGTCAGCTCGAGATAGCCAACGCCGTCATGCGTGCCGGCAAAGCTGATCGGTCCTTCCCAGTAGGAGAAGCCGGTCCCCATCCACGCACTGGGATTGAGCGGCTTGCAGGCAATCGAGAATGATCGCGACGGAATCGCGATCTGCCATTCCACCGGAAGCTTGCGGCCTGCCACGTCCACCGTAGCCTTCGGAATCATCTGGATCTCGCTGCCTGCAATCATCTGCGTGTCGCCGGCGGCGCTGATCCAGTTGCCGAACGGGTAATCCCTGCCGTCCTTCTGGCGCAGCCGGTACAGCATCAGCTTGTCGCCGGACGCCAGATGCAGCGACAGCCAGTCCCAGCCGGTCTGGTCGGCGTCGAGGGGCTGGCTGCTCCATTCCCGGTCCATCCAGGCTTGGCCTGTCACATCGACCGGCTTGTCGTCGATGGTGAGCGTGCCGCGCGCGCGGTAGAACGGCTGGCTGTAATAGTAGGAGGCTTGGCCGCGCTCGGACTTGCGGCTGTAGCCGCCGTCGCCTTGCAGCACGACGCGGCGATCAGCCTCCAGCGTCAGCGAATAGCTGAAATCCGTGCCTGACGCTTTCAGCGTCACCGGCGACAAGGTGCGATCGTCGGTGCGCTCAGAACCTTTCATCTCCCAATCGTCGATCCAGGCCGCGAACGGCTTTGCCTCGACGCCGGCCTGCCCGATGCCGCCGCGCGAAAATCGCTCGTTGAAGCGATGGGTGTCGGCGCGCGTCACCGCGGCATGCGCCATCCAGATCTGTTGATTGGCCCAGCCTTCGGCTTGCGGCCCCGGCTGCGTCGCCTGGCGGAACAGCGTCCATTGCAGGCCGCAGGGTGCGCCGCTGCCATCGACGAGGTTCGCCGTCAGATACCACCATTCGATACGAAACTCCGGATGCGGTCCATGATCGGCGGGGAAGACGAACGTCTTTCCCGGCGTGACCTTCGCAAAGCCATCCGCGGTCTCGCCGAGCCCGGCATAGCCTTGCGCGCGGGCGCGGCGGGCAGCCGCGAGCGCAGCGATGCCGCCGGCAAAGGCGCGTCGCGATATGCCGTCAGCGCTCATTGGCAAATACCTTGACGAGGCTTGCCGGCTGCATCCGCGCCAGCCGCAACACCGGCAGCAGCGCGGCCAGCAGCGAGGCGACCAATGCGACCGCGACCAGCTCGACCAGTTGCAGCGGGAAGACATGGAACGGCAGCCGCCAACCGAACGCCTTCACGTTGACGATCGCGATCAGGCACCACGCCACCAGCAGCCCGAGCGGTACGGCCAGCAGTGACGTGAACAGCGCAACCGACAACGTCTTGGTCAATTCGATCGCAGCAAGCCGCGGCCGCGTGATGCCGATGGCCCAGAGCGGCGCCAGCTGCGGCAGGCGCGAATTCGCCAGCGTCAGCAGGCTGGTGAGGAGCGCGATGCCGGCGACGCCGAGCGTGAAGGCATTGAGCGCCGACGTCACCGCAAAGGTGCGGTTGAAGATGTGGATCGATTCTGCCTTCACGGTCGCTTGATCGGCGACGCTGCGGTCGTCGAGCGCGAACTGCGTTCGCAACGCTGCGATCAATCCCGGAATCTTGTCGCGCGCGACGATCAATCCGATCCGTGTCTGCGGTGTCTGCGGAAACTGCCGGATCAGCGCCGCGACATTGACGGCGAGCTGTCCCTTGGGGTTGCCGTAATCGGCATAGATGCCGACGATGTCGAGCTCCCAGGTCCCGCCCGGCGCCGGCACCTCGATGACGTCGCCGACGCGGACGTTCAACCGTCTGCTCAGTTGCTCGCTCATGAAGGCGGCATTGCCCGGCACCAGCTGGGTCCAGGCGCGCGGCGCGGTCTCCAACAGCGGCCAGCGCTCGCGATAAAGCGCGTGATCGGGCAGGCCGAGCAATTCCACCGGCTGGCCCTGCACTTGCGTTTCCGCGCGCCCGCCCGACAGGATCGCCTGAACCTCGCTGCGGTCTTTCAGCCAGTTGCGGATCGCAACCGCTTGCGCATTGTCGGGTGCGCTGATGTAGACGTCGGCGGCCAGCCGTCCATCGAGCCAGCCGATAAAGGTGCGGCTGAAGGTTTCCACCATGGTGGACACCCCGACATTGACGGCGAGTGCGAGTAGCAGGGCCATCAGCGCCAGCGACAATCCCGAAAGCTGTTGCCGGCTGTCTGCCCAGAACCACAGCGCCAGCGGGCCGCGCGCAAGACGCTGGCCGGCGAGCAGGAGGATCTCGAGGAAGGCCGGCAGGATCAGCGCTGCGCCGAGCATCAGCGCGGCCAGCAGGCCAAAGCCCGCGATCAGCGATTGGCCGTAGTACAGCAACAACAGCGCGACCGCGAACACGGCGCAGGCGGCAAGACTTTGCAGGATCAGCCAGCGGCGCTGTCGCTGTTGCCAGGCCTGTGGCTGCGCGGTCGCCAGCACCGGCATCCTGATAGCCTTGATCAGGCTGGTCGCCGCCGCCACGATCGCGCCGGCAACGCTGATGCCGATTCCGGCCAGCCACCATTCGGGCTTCAGCGAAAGCTGCCCCGGAATTTGTGCGCCATAGAGTCCGCGCAGCGACGCGGCGACGTCGGGCAACAACGCAGCCGCAATGAAATAGCCGCAGACGAGCCCGATCAGGCCCGCGACCAGCGCCAGCGCCACCAGCTCGACCACCATCACGCTGTTGACAAGGCGTGCCGAGGCACCGCAAGCCCGCAACGTCCGCAGCATCGGCAGCCGCTGCTCGAAGGCGAGGCCGACGGCCGAGTTGACAATGAAGAGGCCGACGAAGAACGACAGCAGGCCGAAGGCCGTCAAGTTCAGATGGAAACTGTCGGTCAGCCGTTCCAGCTCGGTCTCGGCGGTCGGCTCTATCAGCTGTAATTGGTCGCCGACGACACTCGCGAGCGGCACGGGCTTGCCCTTCGCCTTGCCAATCAAGAGGCGCGACAGCTGATCCGGCTTGTTCAGCAGTCGCTGCGCGACACCGATGTCGACCACCAGCACGTCGGGCACGAGCTGCGGCTGCACATGCAGCGGCGGCAGCTTTGCGCCGCTGCTGATCGGCGGCGTCGCGCCGTCTTGCTCGTGCAAATCGTCCAGCGTTTCCCGCGCCACCAGCGTCTGGCCGGGTGCCGCGACGAAACTGCTGAGATCCGCAGCACCGAGCCGCGGCGCGTTGCCGACATCCGTCGGCAGCGTCACCGGCTCGATCCCGAGCAGCCGCATCGACCGCCCGTTGATCTGGACGCGGCCTTCCAGCACCGGCGAGACGGGCCAGCCTGCGCGGCGGAGTTGTATAAACAGGGCCTGCGGAAACGTCGCTGTATTGGGCGAGACCAGCGTGGCCGTGCGGACCCCGCCAAACGTCGCGGCCGCGCGATCATAGGCGCTGCGGGCCTGCTGGTTGATCGCCTGCACGCCGCTCCACAGCGCGGTCGCCGCAATCAGTCCGATCAGCAGCGTCGCGAACTGCATCCTGTGCCGTCGCCAATGGCTGAGCAGCACTGCCAGCACCCACAGTGCGCGCCTCATGCGATCCGCCCCGCATGGAGGACGATGTGACGGTCGAGCGTGCCGGCCAGATGCAGGCTGTGCGTCACCATCAGGAAGCCGCAGCCGGTGCGCGCGACGAGGTCGCGCGTCAGCGCCAGCACGTCGTCGGCGGTGGCTTCGTCGAGATTGCCGGTCGGCTCGTCCGCGAGCAGCAGCGATGGCTTTATCGCCAATGCCCGACCGATCGCGACTCTCTGCTGCTGGCCGCCAGACAATTGCTCCGGATAACGCCTGAGTAAATCGCCGAGCCCGAGCCGCTCGACCAGCTCCCTGGTCCAGGCCGCATCATGCCGGCCGGCGATACGTGCCTGGAAGGCGAGGTTGTCGGCGACCGACAGGCTCGGGATCAAATTGAACTGCTGAAACACCAGGCCGATGCGGTCGCGCCGCAGCTCGGCGCGTCCCGCATCCGACAGCTTGGTGACCTCAGCATCCTCCAGCCGAATCGTGCCGCCATCGGCCGCATCGAGCCCGGCGATCAGGTGCAGCAGTGTGCTCTTGCCGCTGCCGGATTCGCCGGTCAGCGCGACGCGTTCACCGGCTCTGAGGTCGAGATCGACGCCGCGCAGCACATGGACCGGCTCGCCGGCCGAGGCGAAGGTTTTGGAGAGGTTTCGGATGCTCAGCAAGATCAATGCGCCGGACGGAATTAACGGAATTGCTGCGTAGCACACTTGCCGTGGAAATGCCGGGGTTGCGTTGCCGTTCAAGCCGTTGTTAGCTTCCAAGACGGCCAAATCAAAAGTGCCGAAAAGAACACACGGGGAGAACGATGAGCGCTCAGGGAACGCCGTCCGAGGCGGGTAAGACGGCAGGGATATCTAAGGAAACGCCAAAGGGCGCCTGGACGGTCACGTTTCTCCTCTTTCTCTTCATGGTCGTGAACTTCGCCGACAAGATCGTCGTCGGCCTCGCCGCCGTGCCGATCATGACCGATTTGAAGCTCCAGCCGGAGCAGTTCGGCCTGCTCGGGTCGTCGTTCTTCTTCCTGTTCTCGATCTCGGCCATCGTGGTCGGCTTCATCGTCAACAAGGTCGCGACGCGCTGGGTGCTGCTGGCCCTGGCGGTGATCTGGGCGCTGGCGCAGTTTCCGATGGTCGGCACCGTCTCGTTCACCACGCTGCTGATCTGCCGCGTCGTGCTGGGCGCGGGCGAAGGCCCGGCTTTCTCGGTCGCGGCGCACGCGATCTACAAATGGTTCCCGGATGAGAAGCGTACGCTGCCGACTGCGCTCCTCTCGCAGGGCTCGGCCTTCGGCGTGATCCTGGCCGTGCCGGCGTTGAACTGGGTCATCGTCAATCACTCCTGGCATTACGCCTTCGGCGCGCTCGGAATCGTCGGCCTGATCTGGGTCTGTGCCTGGCTGACGCTCGGCAAGGAAGGCCCGCTCGAGGACACGAAGGCGCTGGCTGCCAATGAGCCGAAAATTCCCTACATCCGGCTTCTGACCTCGCGCACCTTCCTGGGCTGCGTGATCGCAACCTTCGGCGCCTATTGGGCGCTCTCGCTCGGGCTGACTTGGTTCACTGCGTTCATCATCACGGGTCTCGGCTTCTCGCAGCAGCAGGCCGGCTACATCTCGATCCTGCCTTGGGTGTTCGGCGCCACCATCGTCATCCTCACCGGCTGGATCTCGCAGGTGATGATGGCGCGCGGCTACACCACGCGCATCTCGCGTGGTGTGCTCGGCTCGGTGCCGTTGATCATCGGCGGTCTGATCCTCGCGACGATGCCGCATGTCGCAGGCGCCGGTCTCCAGATCGCGCTGCTCGTGGTCGGCTCCGGCCTGTGCGGTGCGATCTATGTCGTCTGCCCGCCGATGCTCGGCGAGTTCACGCCGGCCTCACAGCGCGGCGCGGTCATCGCGATCTACGGCGCACTCTACACGCTCTCGGGCGTCATCGCGCCGAACGTGATGGGCACCGTGATCCAGCGCGCCGGCAGCATGCTCAACGGCTACATGACCGGCTTCACCATCAACGCAGTGGTGATGATTGGGTCCGGCGTGATCGGCCTGCTGCTGCTCTGGCCGAATACGGAGAAGGCCAGGCTGACGCGTGGTGCGGCTCCGCGGTCGGCTGAGCTGAAGGGCGTAGTGTCGCCGACGTAAGCGGGGCTGCCGTTCGCCACAACCACAAGTGTCGTCCCGGCCTTCGCCGGGACGACGGTTGGATTCGCTGCTCAAACCTTGGCTCGCGGCTTCCGTTCCGTGAACGGCGACAGCACCACCGTAGCCACCATGAAGATCACGGAGGCGCCGAACACCCAGTGCGGTGCGCTCTGGTCCATGATCCAGCCGAACAGCAGCGGGCTGACGATGCCGCCGAGATTGAAGCCGGTGGAGACGATGCCGAAGGCGCGCCCCGCTGCACCGGGAGGCGCCGCGTTGCGCACCAGCATGTCCCGCGACGGCGCAATCACGCCGGAGAGGAAGCCCGCGGTCGCCATCGTCGCAGTCAAGGCCCAGCCCGGCAGCGTGACCAGCGCGATCAGCAGCACGATCGCGGCATTCGCCGCAAAGCAGGCGGCGGCGACATAGCCGTGGCGCTCGGTGTGGTCGGCGAGGAAGCCGCCCGCGAGGACGCCGGCGGCGCTGCAACCAAGGAACGCGGTCAGCGCGACGTTCGCGGCCGAGTAGGTCGCGCCGTAGCCGCTCATCAGGGCCACCACGCCGAAATTGTTGATGCCGGCAACCGACAGACTGAGCAGCATGAACAGCGCGGTCAGCGTGATCAGGGCGGGAGTGATGACGGCTTGCTTTGGCATGCTTGCGTTGCCCGGCTTCGTCTTGTGCGCGCCGGCATCGGGAATGTTCATCATCACCAGCAGCAGCGCCACCAGCACGCCGATCGCGCCCGATGCGAGCATCGCGCCGACGCCGCCGGACACGGTGACGAGCGCGGCCACGATCGCGGGCGCCACGGCGCCACCGAGATAGCCGGCGAAGGTGTGGATCGAGAACGCGCGGCCCATCCGCGCTTCATCCATGTGCTCGGCCAGGATGGCGTAATCGGCAGGATGATAGACGCTGTTGGCGAGCCCGAGCAGCACGGCGCAGGCGATCAGCGAGGTGTAGCTCAGATGCAGGCCGAGCAGGATCAGCGCGAGCCCGCCGAGCGTCAGTCCGCCCAGCAGGATTTTGCGCGCGCCAAAATGGTCGACGAGATAGCCGGTCGGCGCCTGCGTCAGCCCGGACACGACGGCAGAGACGGTCAGCGCGAATCCGAGCTCGACATAACCGACACCAAGCTGGCTCTTCAGGAACGGAAACAGCATCGGCAGCACCAGCAGATGGAAATGGCTGACCCAATGCGCGATCGAAATCCCGGTCAGCGTGCGCAGCGCACTGTCCGCCTTGCCTTGTTGCGGTGCGGCGAGAACGTCGACCATGGCTTCCGTTTCACTCTCCTGAGGGAGCGCAAACTATCGGGGAGGGCGGTTATTTGTCCATGAACGCGGGCGCATGGCAGGTAGCGTTTCCGTCGTCCCGGCGAAGGGGCCGGCCTTGTGGAAGCAGGCTGTATCCCTCATCGTCGTCCTGGCTTTCGCCAGGACGACGCTGGAGAGATCGTGTGCGAGCACGCGGTCAAAGCTGTCGCGCTCGCCTCACAGCGGCTCGTCATCCTCGCCATGCCGATCGCGCTTCGGCGTGGCGATGTCGCCGTCTTCGTAATCGTCGTCCGTGTCGCGCGGAGGCTTGGGCTTCTTCGTCTTGTCGTCCGCAGTCTTTGTCTGCGGCGGTTCGCTTGGCTTGGTGATCTTTGCCATGGCTGGTCCCGGATGATGGTGTTGGAACCGAGTCTAGCCGCAAAACATGTGCAGTTCCTGACTTATCTCAAAGCCTGAGACGACGACGTCAGCCGTGTACGATCGGCCCGCCCGCCTTTTTCCAGGCATCGATGCCGCCGGCGATATGGGCGGTGTTGGCTAGGCCGGCTTCCTTCGCGGCGGCGACGGCCATCGCCGAGCGTTCGCCGAAGGCGCAGAAGAACACGATGCGACGGCCGGTAGCGCCGGCGACCTCGCGCAGCATGCCGCCGGGCTTGAGGCTCTCCTCGACGCTCGGATAGGGCGTGTGCAGCGCGCCTTCGAGCATGCCATGCTTCATCCGCTCGTTGCTCTCGCGCAGATCAACCAGCAGCATGTCCGGTCGTCCGAGCGAGCGGATCGCCTCGGCCGCGCTGAGCGCGCGACCCTCTTTCTCCAGCTCTTCCTGATGCAGGCCGACATGCATGTTGGCCGGCACCGCCACGTCCATCATCTTCGGATTGGGCAGCTTCAAATTCGCCATCAGCTCGATATAATCATCAACCGAGCGCACCTGGAGCCGCGGATTATAGCGCTTCTCCTCGCCGATGGTGGAGACGGTGTCGCCCTTGTAGTCATGTGCCGGGAATACCATGGTCTCGTCCGGCAGCTTGAGCAGGCGGTTGAAGATCGATTCGTACTGCGCGCGCGACGAGCCGTTCTGGAAATCGGTGCGGCCGGTGCCGCGGATCAGCAGCGTGTCGCCGGTGAAGACGCGGTCGCCCATCAGATAGGAATAGGAATCGTCGGTGTGGCCGGGCGTGTACATCACGTCGAGCGAGAGGCCCTCGATCGTCACCTTGTCGCCGTCGGCAACCCGCATCGCCACCACGTCGGCCTTGGTCTGGTCGCCCATCACGGTCATGCAATGGGTGCGGTCGCGCAACTCACCGAGGCCGGTGACATGGTCGGCATGCAGATGGGTGTCGATGGCCTTGACCAGCTTGAGGTCGAGCTCGCGCAGCAGCTGACAGTAGCGGTCGACCTTCTCCAGCACGGGATCGAGGATGAGCGCCTCGCCGCCGGCGCGGCTGGCGAGGACGTAGCTATAGGTGCCCGAAACGCTGTCGAACAATTGGCGGAAGATCATGGCAAGACCCGGCGTGAACTGATTTCGAGAATTCTACTACGCCCGAGACCATAAAGAGAAGCAATCCACTGTGAAGACAAGAAAATTTAGAAAATTTTTATTGCGGGGTGAGGGCTTTTGGCTACCTAAGCTCGCGCTGCAAACCCGGTGTCATCCCGGCCTAGTGCGCAATTGCGCACGGGGGGCCGGGACCCATAACCCCAGGGAGGAGTTTGGCGAAGATTCGCCGTTTGGTACGCCTGCTTTCCACAACCGAGAGATCACGCGGTATGGATCCCGGCCCCCCGTGCGCAATTGCGCACTCGGCCGGGACGACTGAGGGAAAGTGCTACGGCCGCACCACCGTGTACCCATTCTCCGCCAGAAACAGGATCTGCCCGACGCCCACCTGCACCGGCGTGGCCGCCGGAATGAATTCCGGCCGCTTCCCCGTCTCCCGCTCGATCGTATCGACGGTGTTGAGACAGATGTCGAAGCGCACGCCTTGCGCGATCAGGCTCTCGACCTGCTTGCGGCGCTCGCTGCCGGACAGCAGCAGATCGATGCCGGGACCGAAGGCGACGACCTCCACGGCGATCTTGTCGGGGTCGTAGGCCTTCAGAAGGTTGTTGGCGACGCTCAGCACCAGCGCCTGCTTCTTCACGTCGCCGTCGGAGAGCTGCAGTACGATCTTGTGCTCGGCGAACGGCTTGTCCTGGAGCGGCACCTGCTGCGCAAATGCGAGCGGCGTCGCAACTCCGACGAGCAGCGCCAGCAGTATCGCGCGACCTGTTTGCGACCGCATCATCCCTGTCCTGCAATGCCTGGATTGCCGTCGATGCCTTTCAGGGTGACGCCGGTGCCGAGCCGCTCCTGAAACATCCGGCCCGAGCGCAGATATTTGCCGACGACCTCCCACACCGGCGCGCCCTGCTGGCTATTGACGGAGGCCCAGCCCGCGACCTTGTAGCGGTGGTTTGCATTCAACGCCTTGCCATTGTCGAGCTTCAGTTCGGAGATGCGGCTGCCGACCGCACCTATCGGCGTGCAGGTGTAGCTGAGACCGCCGGCCCTCACCATATCGCCGCCCTGCTGGTAATAGGGATCGGGGTTGAAGAGATTGTCGCAGATGTCCTCGAGCACGTCCTTGATCTGGCTGCCGGTCATTTCCTGCACATAGGTCTCGGGATAGGTGATTGCGGTCTCCGCAAGCACATCCTCCATGGTCAGCGGCTGGCCGGACAACGCGGTGACGCCCCAGCGAAAGCCCGGCGACAGCGCGATCTCGGCATCGAGCTCGGTGCGCAGCGCAGTGCAGATCAGCTTGTCGAGGGGGCCGCCGAAATTGTCGCGGCGATAGAGCAGCCGGTCGGGCGTCGCGATCTTCTCCGACCAGTCGGTGACGTGCGGCGCGCGCAGCTTTCCGATCAGCTCGGCCATGGCGGGATCGGGCTTCAGCAGCTCGGAATAGATCGGCAACAGATGATATTTGATGTCGCTGACCTTGCCCTTGTCGAGCGCGAGATCGAGCACGGCCAGAAATTTTCCGTTGGACCCGGCGTTGGTGACGAGCGTCGTGCCGTTCGCATTCCTCACCGCGACCGGCTGCGGCACGGCGTCATGGGTGTGGCCGCCGAGAATGACGTCGATGCCGGTGACGCGGCTTGCGAGCTTGAGGTCGACATCCATGCCGTTGTGCGACAGCAGGATGACCGCATCGACCTTGTCGCTGCCGCGCAAGCTGTCGACATGCTTCTGAAGCTCTTCCTCGCGAATGCCAAAAGTCCAGTCCGGCGTGAGCCGCTTGGGATGCGCGATCGGCACGTAAGGAAAGGCCTGGCCGACAATCGCGACGCGATGGCCGCCGAGCTCCCGGATGGTCGATGGCTTGAACACGCGCCCGCTCGCCTTGTCGAAGGCGAGCGCATCGTTGAACGCGGCTTCCTCTGTCAGGAAGACGTTCTGCGCCAGAAATTCGCCCTTGAAGTGCTCCAGATTGTCGCGCAGCGCCTGCTCGCCATAGGTGAACTCCCAGTGCCCCGTCATCGCTTCGATGCCGAGCAGATTGGCGACCTCGACCATGTCACGGCCCTGCATGATGTTGGCGAGGCCAGTGCCCTGCCAGAGGTCTCCGCCGTCGACCAGCATGGCATGCTTTTCGCCGACATCGCCGCGGAGACGGTCGATCAACGTCTTCAGATAGGCGAAGCCGCCGAGCTTGCCGAAGCGGCCGGCGGCCTTCTCGAACTCGACACAGGTGAAGGCATAGGCGTCCGCGCTGTCGGGCCGGATGCCGAAGCGCTCCAGGAAGGCACGGCCGACCAGATGCGGCGGCCGCCCCGCCATGTCACCGAGGCCGATATTGACGCTGGGCTCTCGGAAATAAACCGGATTGAGCTGCGCATGCGTATCGGTGAGGTGCAGGATCCGCGCATTGCCGAACCGCTCGATATCGTAAATGCTCGCGGTCTCGGCGCCGCGCGCGAACCGCGGCAGGCTGAGCGAGGTGGCGACAGCGGCCGTGCTCTTCAGGAAATCGCGGCGGCGGATCGCCATCACAAAATTCTCCGCGCCTGTTCTCGGCAATTCAACGGTTCCATAAGCATGATCCGGAAAAGTGTGTAGCGGTTTTCCGACGAGATCATGCTCAAACAATAACTTGGAGCGCACTTTTGTCGCGCGCCAGCTTACTCTAGCGGATTTCCATTGCCTTCCAGGCCTCTTTTTCGGAATTGGCCTGGACAATCGACGCCTTCGCCAGCGCTTCGGCCTCCTTGGCAGCAGCCACGGCGCGGTCGAAATCGCCGCCATCGCCCGCCTTCCTGGCGGCCGCCAGCGTCGAGACGGTCGTGGTCCACTGGTTGCGCATCTCGGCTGCCTTCTTGGAAGCAGCCTCCGCAGCAGCATAGGCCGCCTTGTAATCCGCTTCATTTGCCGCGCGCGCCGTTGGCGCGAGGCTCAACACCAGCAGCATGGCGAGAGGAAGTGACCGCTTCATGGCCGCGCTCATGGTCGTGCTCATGGCCGCGCTCCCGGGCCGGATATCGGCAAGCCGTTGGCGACGTAGGAGAGGAAATATTCGACGTCGCGATATTCGTCCGCCTGCGGCTCCAGCGGAACCGCACGGGTCTGGCTGTTGCAGGTGATGAAGCGGCGGCTGATCGTGCCCATGCCGCTCCATTCGGAGCGATAGATCGGCATCGCGTTCAAAATGCCGAGTGCCGGCGCCAAAATCTCGGCACGGATACGCTCGCCCGGGCTCTGCACATGGCAGCTCGCGCAGGAAAAATTCATCTGGCCGCGGCGGGTGTAGAAATAGCGCTTGCCGTTCTCGAACGCTGCGAGCGCGCGCGGATCATCGGGAATCCTGATGTCAAAAGGCTTGCCGCGCGAGGTGAAGGCCATGTACGCGGTCAGCGAAGCCATCTCGTCCTTGACGTAGGAATAGGGCGCCTCGCCATTGGCTTCGCGGCAGCGGTTGAGCGCGAGCTCCAGCGTGACGACCTTGCCCTCCTTCTCGTCAAAGTAGGGGTAGTTCTGGCGAATGCCGATGCCGCCGTTCGGGAAACAGTCCGCGTAGGTCTTGCCGTTCTTGAACGGCGTCGAAAACATTTCCTTGCCGGCATCGAGCGAGAATTCGTAGGGCGGAAATTCTTCCTTCTCCTGCCACTGCCGCCTCATGTCCTCGTTCATGGAATAAGGACCGTTGACGAAATCCTCGTGCTTCACGTTCGGAAATTTCTGGAAGAAGAAGTTCTGGAACGCCTTGGCGTCAGCCGCGGGATCGACCTTGTCGGCCGCGACCACGCGCGGAGAGGTGAGTGCGAACGCGACGAGCGCGGCACTCAACGAGCCAAGCAGGAGGGCCGTGCGGGTCTTCATCACGCGATCTTCGCGGTGGTCTCGTCGGACGCACCCTTGTTGTCGGTCCAGGAGATCTTGAGGTCGTCGCCCTTCTTGGCGCCCTTGAAGCTGAACTTGACGTAGGGGTCCTTGGACACGGCCGGTCCCCAATCGGCGACGAAGACGTCCTTGCCGTTACACGCGAATTTCAGCTCCTGGATGAAGTGCGGCGGGATCAGCTCGCCCTTGGCGTTCTTGACGAAGCCGGAATCCATGGGGTGCTGGATCAGCGCCTGCACCTCGGTGATGTCGCCGTTGGCGGTGGCGCGGACGCGAATGCTGGATGTCATCTCGATTCTCCTTCGCCGCTAGCCGCCGCAGCCGCCGACAGTGACCTTGACCTCTTTGCTCGCGCTGAAAAGCTTGCCGTCGGCCTCGACGATCGCGACCACGTTGGTGGTCTTGGCCATCTTCAGGCGATTGGCGATGCTCGGCAACGTGCCGTCGGGAATCTTATAGGAGGCCGCGAGCGCGTTCGGGTTCTCGGCCACGAAGAACGAGATCGAGGTGACCTTGTCGAGCGTCGTCGTCACCGAGATCGGCACCACGGCGCCGTTCTCGGCGATCTCGGGCGCATCGAGCTTGACCTTGTCCGACGGCTCCGCGGCCTTGCCGTAGAGCGCCTTGATCGCGTCGGCCTCGCTCTTCTGCTTGAACGCCTCTTCCGGATATTTGTCGTTGGCCGCGGCGCGCGCGGGCGCAAATGCGAGATTGCCGAGGCCGATCAGCGCGACCGAAGCCGCGCCCTGAAGGATCAGGCGCCGCGTCGGATGAGGGCCGGTGGTCGTGGTCATCTAAACGTCTCCTGGGCCGGCCGTTACAGCGTCTGCAGGAAATCAACGATCGCGTTGATCTCCTGTTCGGTCAGAATGCGATTCCGGCCGAACGGCGGCATCATGGTCTGCGGGTTGCGCTTGGTCTCGTCGAACAGGATCGCGACCAGCTCGTTGCGATTGGGATATTTGGCCTTGAGGTCCTTCAGCTCCGGCCCGATCGTGCCCGGCAAATCGCCGCCCTTGATGACATGGCAGGTCAGGCAATTGCCCTTGCCGCGGTCGAAAGCGAGCTTTTGGCCCTCGGCGATTGCGGACTGCGCCCACGCCGGGTGCACAGTGAGGCCCGTGAGGACGACCAGGGCGAGGAGCAGGGCGGGCTTGCGAGGAAGGGCGGTCAAGGCGTCGTTCCGAGGCTGATGATGTCTGCAAAAGATAGTGTTCAAAAGCACAAAGGGCATGCCCTGACAATCAAGACTATGCAGGCCGCAAAATGGCGTTAATATCTGCCGCATTGCAACTGAAGAGATAGATCGTTCATCAAGCCGGCTTTAACCGGCACTTATCTGGGGCGTTTGGCCCTTGTCGCGTTTTCGTCTGCTTTCTCGTTTTCCGGGGACATCAATTGGCTGAATATGTCGTTGAATTTGGCAGGGACGGCGGGAGGGTCGAACCTGACGGCCGTCTCGATGCGCCAGCCTTCCATCGCAATCACGAGGCGCTGTGGGCGGCGCTCGAAAAGCATCTCGCCGGGCGGGCGGGCGACGTGGTCGAGGTCGGCAGCGGAACCGGCCAGCACGTGGTCCATTTCGCCCGCCATACGCCCGATCTCGTCTGGTGGCCGAGCGACCTCAACCAGCGCCATGTGAAGAGCATCGAGGCCTGGCGCGTGCATTCGGGCCTGAAAAACATCCGCTCACCCCTGCGGATCGATCTCTCCGATCCCGGCTGGTGCCCGGAGATGAAGAGCGGGCAGGGGCCGAATAATCTCGCGGCCGTGTTCTGCGCCAACGTGATCCACATTGCGCCCTGGGCCGTGGCCGAGGGCCTGTTCGCCGGCGCCGGCCGTTACTTGCAGGCCGACGGCAAGCTGTTCCTCTACGGCCCGTTCAAGCGCGACGGCAAGCACACCGCACTCAGCAACGCCGTGTTCGACACGTCGTTGCGCGAGGGCAACCCCGATTGGGGCGTCCGCGATGTCAGCGATGTCGAGACACTCGCGCGAGGTGCGGGCCTTCGTCTCGTCGATGCCATCGACATGCCCGCGAACAATCTCACGCTGGTGTTTGCGCGTTAGGAGACGCGAGGCCGTCAGGCCTCCCCGTCGCGCCAGCCGATCTTGTCCTTCAGGAACTGATAGCCCAGCACCTCGAAGCCGGCGCGCTCCTTGTTGTCCTTGCCGTAGCCGTGGCCGCCGGCGGCCGGCTCGTAGAACCAGGCCTCATAACCCATCGCCTGCAGCTTTGCCGCCATCTTGCGCGCGTGGCCGGGATGGACGCGATCGTCGCGCCGTGTCGTGGCGATCAGGATCGGCGGATAGGACTGGCCGGGCTTGGCGTTGTGATAGGCGGAATAGGTCTTGAGCCACTCCCATTCGTCCGGCTTGTCGGGGTCGCCATATTCCGCGATCCAGCTCGCGCCCGCGAGCAGCTTGGTGTAGCGGCGCATGTCGATCAGCGGGATGGTGCAGAACAGTGCGCCGAAGCGCTCGGGGTAGCGCACCAGCATGTTGGTGATGAGGATGCCGCCGTTCGATCCGCCTTGGGCGGCAATGCGCTTCGCGCGCGTCACGCCGCGCCGGACGAGATCGGCGGCGACCGCCGCGAAATCATCATGCGACAGTTTCTTGCCGGCGAATCGCCCCGCATCGTGCCAGCGCGTGCCGAACTCGCCGCCGCCGCGCAAATTCGCCTGCACCGTGGTGCCGCCGCGCTCCAGCCACAGCTTGCCGAGCGAGGAATTGTAGTGCGGCTTCACGGCAAGTCCGAAGCCGCCATAGGCGTTCATATAGACCGGCGCATCGCCGGTCTCGCCTGCAGGGCCGGTCTGCACATAGGGGATGCGTTCGCCGTCAATCGAGATCGCCTCGTGTTGCGTCACCACGAGGCCATCCGCGTTGAAGGTCTTCGGCGCCTGCTTCAGGACAGTCGGACTTTCGACGCCGCGCTCGATCAGCAGCAGCGAGGGCGGTGTGAGCGGGTCCTGCACATTGGCGAGCAGGTCGCCGTTGCTTTCGGACGAATGGCGATCGAGCGGCCAGACATCGACGACGCCGATCTCGGGGAGGCCGCCGAGCGTCTCGCGGCTCCAGCCCGTGGTGGATGGCGTGCAAATCTCAAATCGCGGCTTGAGCTCGTCGAGGATCGACAGCACCAATCTGCCGGCGGTCCAAAAGAATCCCTGCAACGCGCGTCGAGGTCCGGGCTCGAACAGGATCGAGAAATCGCGGCTGCCGGCGAGGAACGCCGAGAGCGAAATGCCGAGCACGGCGTCGGCCGCGTAGGTTCGCGCTTCGATCGACCAATCCTTGCGCAGCTTCATGGCGAACCAGTCGCCATGCGCCTGCATCCAGATTCCGGTCGGCAGGTCGAGTTTCGTCGTGGTGCCGGCTTCGTCGTGCAGCCAGATGCCGTGATTGAAGAAGTCGATCTGGTCGATGATCCAGGCGCGCGGTTTCGCTCCGGTGTCGTCGGCGCTGCCATGGATCCCCATATGATCGGCCGTCGTCTCGAGCAGCACTTGCGCCTGATCCACGTTCTCGCCGCGCCGCCAAAGGCGGACGGTCCTCGCATATCCGGAGCTGGTCACCATGCCAGCGCCATAGGCGCTGGAGAGCAGCAAATTGTCCGGATCGAGCCAGTCGCTGCCGCCCTTGGCTTCCGGCAGCGTGAAGCCATCCGCAACGAAGCTCTTCGTCTCTGCGTCGAACTCCCGCAAGGTGACCGCGTCGCTGCCGCCGCGTGAGAAGCTCAGGATGGTCCGCGAACTGCCCGGTAGCGAACTGATCGAGCTCAGCAGCCAGTCTTCGCCCTCGCTCGCCGCAAGCATGTCGATATCAAGCACGATCTCCCAGGCCGGATTGGGCTTTCGAAACTCCGCCAGCGTGGTGCGCCGCCACAGGCCGCGCGGGTTGGTCGCATCCTTCCAGAGATTGTGGAGATAGCCGCCGCGACGTCCGACGTAGGGAATGTTGTCCGGACGGTCGTAGATCGCTGCGAGCGCGTCGCGGTCGCGCGCGAACGCCGCCCCGCCGAATGCATTGAGCGTCAGCCGATTCTGCCGTTCGACGAAATCGAGCGCGCGGGTGCCTTCGATCTCCTCCAGCCAGAGCCAGGGATCATCATCGGGAGCGCTGAGCGTAGGCCGGTCGTCGATGGACATGAACGAAACTCCGGAAGATCTCGGCGCGATAGGATTTGATCGAGCGCAAGCCGTCAAGGGCGCGGCCCGCTATCATCGGCCCGATTGCGTCAGAGGCATGGCCTGCGCCCGTTTGCGCCGGTTGCCCGCCCTCCCGCGTCCCTCCATAGTGCCGGAAATCACCAAGGCTTTTACTTAAAAGACCCTGCGGGCGGAAATGCCGATGCTAGACGTGACTTCAGCCAATGAGATCGCCGACGATGCCCGCGTGCATGGCAATGTGGTGCGCCTCGCCGCAGCGCAGGCGCTGACCGGCGCCAATTCGGCGGTGATCTTTGCCACCGGCTCGATCGTCGGCGCGACACTTGCGCCCGACATGTCGTTCGCGACGGTGCCGATCTCGATGTATGTGCTCGGGCTCGCCGCCGGCACGCTGCCGACCGGCGCGATCTCGCGCCGCTTCGGCCGCCGCGCGGCCTTCATCGTCGGCACGGGTCTCGGCACGCTCACTGGCCTGACCGGCTCGTTCGCGATCCTGCACGGCTCGTTCGCGCTGTTTTGTTTCGCGACCTTCCTCGGTGGCCTCTACGGCTCCGTGGCGCAATCCTATCGTTTCGCGGCGGCCGACGGCGCCAGCGCGGCCTACCGGCCCAAAGCGGTGTCCTGGGTGATGGCCGGCGGCGTGTTCGCCGGCGTGCTCGGTCCGCAGCTCGTGCAGTGGACCATGGACGTCTGGTCGCCTTATCTGTTCGCCTTCAGCTTCCTGGTGCAGGCGGCCGTCGCGCTGATCGCGATGGGCATCGTCGCCGGGGTCGACATGCCGAAGCCGGCGCCGGCGGATCTCCATGGCGGCCGACCGCTGCTCGACATCGTGACCCAGCCGCGCTTCATCGCGGCCGCATTGTGCGGCGTCATCGCCTATCCCATGATGAACCTGGTGATGACGTCGGCGCCGCTCGCCATGAAGATGTGCGGCCTCAGTCTCAGCGATTCCAATTTCGGCATTCAATGGCACATCGTCGCCATGTACGGGCCGAGCTTCTTCACCGGCGCGCTGATTGCCCGCTTCGGCGCCCCCCGAATCGTTGCCGCCGGTTTGCTGCTCGAGGCCGGTGCCGCCACCATCGGTCTCTCCGGCGTCACCGCGATGCATTTCTGGGCCACGCTGATCGTGCTGGGCACCGGCTGGAATTTCTCCTTCATCGGCGCCTCCGCGCTGGTGCTGGAGACGCACCGCCCGCAGGAGCGCAACAAGGTGCAGGCCTTCAACGACTTCCTGGTGTTCGGGATGATGGCGATCGGCTCGTTCTCCTCCGGCCAGCTGCTTGCGAATTACGGCTGGTCCGCGGTGAACATGGTGGTGTTCCCGCCTGTTACGATCGGCCTGGTCGCGCTCTCGCTGGCGTCCTGGGCCCGCCGCCGCAAGGCGCGGCTCGACGCGGCCATGGGCGAGTTCCCCGACGCGATCTGAATTGGCAGGAGACTGTCAGCAACGGCGATACTTCGATCCAGGTCGAAGTGATTTTCGGCACGTGGATTGTTACATGATGCTCGTCATGGACAGGCGAGCGTGAGGCGAAGCGCTCGCGGGGGATAGCTCAGGAAAAGCGCAAATGCTCGACAATCCCCGCCCCACCACCCTGATCGACGAATCCTCCCTCCGCTACGAAGGCTGGCGCATCGTCGCGGTCTGCTTCCTGCTCGCGACCTTCGGCTGGGGGCTCGGCTTCTACGGCCAGAGCGTCTACGTCGCCGAGCTGCAGCGCGCGCGGGGCTGGCCGACCTCGCTGATCTCCTCGGGCACGACGTTTTTCTATCTGTTCGGCGCGCTGTTGGTGGTTTTCGTCGGCGAGGCCGTCCGGAAATATGGCCCACGGCTCTGCCTGATCGCCGGCACGCTGGCGATGGCGGCCGCCGCGGTCGCGATCGGCGCGGTGCGCGAGCCCTGGCAGCTTTATCTGGCCAATGCCGTGCTCGCCTTCGGCTGGGCCGGCACCAGTCTCGCCATGATCACCAACACCATCAGCCTGTGGTTCGACCACAAGCGCGGCATGGCGATCAGCCTGGCGCTGAACGGCGCAAGCTTTGGCGGCATCGTCGGCGTGCCGCTGCTGGTGACGATGATCAGCCATGTCGGCTTCGCGAGCGCGATGTATGCCACGTCAGGCGCCATGCTGGTGCTGCTGCTGCCGGTGATTTTGCTGGTCGTCGGCCGTCCGCCCGATCTTCATGCCTGGCATGGCGCGGCCAAAGCCAGGCCGCAGTCATCGGCGGAGATCCGCTCGCGCGCGCTGCGCGATGTCGGCTTCCTCACCGTGACGATTGCGTTCGCGCTGGTGCTGTTCGCGCAAGTGGGCTTCATCGTGCACCTGATCTCGTTCCTCGATCCCGTGATCGGCCGTGAGCGCGCCGCTGTTGCAGTTGCAGTGCTGACCGCGATGGCTGTAATCGGCCGGGTGCTGTTCTCGATGGTGATAGATCGCCTCAATCAGCGGCTCGCCTCGGCGCTGTCGTTCCTCAGCCAGGCGGCGGCGTTGTGCGTCGTGATCAACATCCACAACGACTACGTGTTGATCGCAGCCTGCGCAGTATTCGGCTTCTCGGTCGGCAACCTCATCACGCTGCCGTCACTGATCGTGCAGCAGGAGTTCGACTCCGCCTCGTTCGGCGTGCTGATCAGCCTGAACACCGCGATCAACCAGGTGACGTATGCATTCGGCCCCGGAATCGTCGGCGCCTTGCGCGATTGGTCCGGCGGATATTCGCTACCGTTCTATCTCTGCATCGCGCTGGAGGTGATTGCTGCGGCGCTGATCATGGTGCGGGGAAATAGGTTTCGTAGGGTGGGTTAGCGAAGCGTAACCCACCAACTTCGTCCCGCATTCGCCTGATGCATGGTGGGTTACGCCCTGCAGATGCCCTTCGTGCATCTGCAGGGCTAACCCACCCTACGAAACTACGCCTCCCGCTGCCTCAGCAATCCCTCCACATCCAGCCGCTTGGTAAACATCGCGAGCTTCCCATCGGGTCCGAACGGCCATTGCTCCCTCGGCTTGTCCCAATACAGCTCGACGCCATTCTCGTCGGGATCGCGCAGATACAGCGCCTCGCTGACGCCGTGGTCGCTGGCGCCGTCCAGCGCAATACCGGCCGAGAGCACGCGATGCAGTGCGTCCGCGAGCGCCGGCCGCGTCGGATAGAGGATCGCGGTGTGGAACAGCCCGGTCGTGCCCGGCGGCGGCGGCGAGCCGCCCTTGCTTTCCCAGGTGTTGAGCCCGATGTGGTGATGATAGCCGCCGGCCGCGATGAAGGCTGCGCCCGAGCCCATGCGCTGCATCAGCTCGAAGCCGAGCACGCCGCAATAGAAGCCGAGCGCACGATCGAGATCGGCGACCTTGAGGTGGACGTGGCCGATCCTTGTGCCGGCGGCGACGGCTGCGGTTTGCGACATGTGTTGCTCCATTGACGGACTCCAGATAGGCCCCGTTTCGGGACTGCGCTACGGCCCTGTCCCGAAACCCATCGTTTCCGAAACTATGACAGCTCCCGCACCTCGCCCTCCGGCAGCTCGAACTCAAAGGTGTTCAGCGTCATCGACACCATCGTGTAATAGCCGCACAGGCCGATCACCTCGACGACGCCGCGTTCGCTGAGAAGCTTGACCGCCTCGTCATAGAGACCCTTCTCGACGCCGTGGCCTTCGTGCAGCGACTTCGCGAGGTCGTAGATCATCTTGCCCTTGGGGTCGTCGAAGTCAGGCGTGCGGCGGTCGCGGATCGCGTCGATGATCTCCACCTTCATGCCGCCCGCAAGTGCGAGGCGTTTATGCGCATACCATTCGTAATGCGCCGTCCAGTGTCGCGCCGTCACCAGGATCGCAATCTCCGAGAGCTTTGCCGGGAATATCGTGTCGTAGCGCAGGACCTCGCCGAGCCGCGTGGCGTGACAGGCCATGTCGGGGCTGTTGAGCCAGGCCATCATCGGCGCCGGCGGCTTGCCGCGTTTGCCGGCAATCGACTCGTCATAGGTCTGCCGCTGGCTCTCGCTCATTTCGCCAGGCGAAAGAAGTTTCAGGCGCATTCTCGTTTCCTCTTTGTTTTCAAGCACCGCCGTGCTGGCGACTATAGCGGAAGCGCGGCTCGGAAGTGGTTGAATTCCACGGTGCAATGGCCCAGAGTCGCACCCAACAAGTCGATTGTGATTGATGGAAACGACCCATGACTGATTCCAAAACCAGTGAATCTGAAACCGCCGATCTCGAGCAATTCCGCAACGAGACCCGCGCCTGGCTGGAAGCCAACTGCCCGCCGGAAATGCGCAAGCCTGCAACGTCGGATGCCGACGTGTTCTGGGGCGGACGCAACGCCAAATTCTCCTCCGAGCCGCAGCGCATCTGGTTCGAGCGCATGCGCGACAAGGGCTGGACCGTGCCGGATTGGCCCAGGGAATATGGCGGCGGTGGTCTCAGCGCTGCCGAGCTCAAGGTGCTGCGCTCCGAGATGGTCAGGATGGGCGCGCGCCCGCCGCTGTCGAGCTTCGGCATCTGGATGCTCGGGCCGGCGCTGCTGAAATACGGCAACGAGGCGCAGAAAAAAGAGCACCTGCCGAAGATTGCAGCGGGCCTGATCCGCTGGTGCCAGGGCTATTCCGAGCCGAACGCCGGCTCCGATCTCGCCTCGCTCCAGACCCGCGCCGAAAGCGACGGCGACGATTTCGTCATCACGGGGTCGAAGATCTGGACGTCCTACGCCAACTACGCCGACTGGATCTTCTGTCTCGTCCGCACCGATTCCGCGGCGAAGAAGCACGACGGCATCAGCTTCATCCTGTTCGACATGACCTCGAAGGGCGTGACGACCAAGCCGATCCTGCTGATCTCCGGCTACTCGCCGTTCTGCGAGACTTTCTTCGACGGCGTCCGCGTGCCGAAATCGCATGTGGTCGGCACTGTCAATCGTGGCTGGGACGTCGCAAAATATCTGCTCCAGCATGAGCGCGCGATGATCTCCGGCATGGGCGAGCGCGGCGTCGGCCGTCCGCTCGGCCAGATCGCGGCTGACTCCGTCGGCGCCGATGCGCTGGGGCGGCTCGATGATTCGATGCTACGTGGCCGGATTGCGAGCTTCGACGTCGATGAAGCAGCGCTTGCGGCCTGCGCCGAGCGCGCGGTCGATCTCGCCAAGGCAGGGCAGGCGCATCCGGCGTTCTCGTCGGCGATGAAATATTACGGCACCGAGCTCAACAAGCGCCGCTACGAGATCCTGATGTCGGCGGGCGGCGTCGATGCGCTCGAATGGGAGAGCGAGCGCTCCAGGCAAGGCGCTCGTCCGCGCGCATGGCTGCGCACCAAGGCCAACTCGATCGAAGGCGGCACCAGCGAGGTGATGCTCGGCATCGTCGCCAAGCGCATCCTCGATCTGCCGGGGGCGTGAGGCTGCTCTAACCACACGTCATTCCGGGCGCGCGGAGCGCGAGCCCGGATTCCATTTCACTGCAAGTTTGTGGCCCAATGGATTCCGGGCCTGGCCCTTCGGGCCATCCCCATTGTGCAATTGCACAATGGGGATGACAAAGACAAATAGATTCTCGAATCGGAAACACCAACCATGGCCCTCGTCCTCACCGAAGAACAATCATTGCTCCGCGACAGCGCGCGCGGGCTGATCAGCGACAAGGCGCCGGTGTCGCACCTGCGCGGCTTGCGCGACACCAAGGATCCCACCGGCTTCTCCAAGGAGCTGTGGCACTCTTTTGCCGAGATGGGCTTTGCCGGCCTCCTGGTGCCGGAAGAATTCGGCGGCAGCGGCCTCGGCTTCATGGAAGCCGGAATCGTCATGGAGGAGATCGGCCGCACCTTGATGCCGTCGCCGTTCCTCGCCACCAGCGTGGTCGCGGCGTCGGCCCTGAACCGCGGCGGCAACGCCGCGCAGAAGGCGGAATATCTGCCGAAGATTTCCAGCGGCTCGCTGCTCGCGACGCTTGCGATCGACGAGGGCGCAAAACATCGTCCGCTCCAGACCAATCTCCAGGCCGTGCGCGCCGGCAACGGTTTCAAGCTCTCCGGTGCCAAGGCACTGGTCGTCGACGGTCACGTCGCCGACCTCTTCATCGTCGCCGCGCGCACCGCCGGCTCCACCGGCGAGCGCGAGGGGCTGACGCTGTTCCTGGTCAACCCCAAGGCCAAAGGCGTCGCGATCGAGCGCACCATCATGGTCGACGCGCACAATGCGGCGCGGATCGAGTTGGCCAATGTCGAGGTCAATGCCGACAGCGTGCTCGGCGAAGTGGACCAGGGCGCGGCTTTGCTCGAGGGCGTGCTCGATATCGGTCGCGGCGCCGTCGCCGCCGAAATGGTGGGATTGAGCGACGAAGTCTTTAACCGCACCGTCGAGTATCTCAAGAACAGAAAACAGTTCGGCAAGCTGATCGGCGAATTCCAGGCGCTGCAGCACCGCGCCGCCGAACTCTATGTCGACATTGAGATCACCCGTGCCGCGACGATGAAGGCGCTCCAGGCGCTTGACGTTGATATCGCCAAGGCTGCCTCAGTCGTCGCCGTCGCCAAGGCCCGCGCCGGCACCACCGCCACCCGCGCGGTGCAGGAAGGCGTGCAGATGCATGGCGGCATGGGCATGACCGACCAGTTCGACATCGGCTTCTTCATGAAGCGCGCGCGGGTGTGCGAGGAATTGTTCGGGGATGCCAATTACCACACCGAGCAGCTGGCGCGGGCGCGGGGATATTGAGCCGCTCTTGTAGGGTGGGTTAGCCCTGCAGAAGCGCGAAGCGCATCTGGAGGGCGTAACCCACCAACTTTGTTCGGCGAACGCGGAAACATGGTGGGTTACGCTTCGCTAACCCACCCTACGAGGTCTCGCCGGGGAGCCGCCGTTACCGCATCGGCGGCGCGTATTGCACGCCACCGGCGTTCCACAGCTGGTTCATGCCGCGCGGGATCTTCAGCTTGGACTTCTCGCCGATATTGCGCTCGTACACCTCGCCGTAATTGCCGACGTGGCGGATGATGCGGACGACCCAGTCCTTGGTCAGGCCGAGCTGCTCGCCGTAATTGCCCTCGGTGCCGACCAGCCGCATCACTTCCGGCTTCTTCGACTTCAGGGCTTCGTCGATGTTCTCCGAGGTGACGCCGAGCTCTTCGGCGTTGATCATCGCGTAAAGCGTCCACTTCACGATCATCATCCAGTCGTCGTCGCGCTGGCGCACCACGGGGGCGAGCGGCTCCTTGGAGATCACGTCGGGCAGGATCATGTGGTCGCCGGGCTTCGACATGTTCAGCCGCAGTGCATAGAGCTGCGAGACGTCGGCGGTCAGCGTGTCGCACTTGCCGGCGTCGTAAGCCTTCACCACGTCGTCCAGCTTGTCGAACTTCACCAACTCATACTTCATGTTGTTGGCGCGGAAGTAGTCGGCGAGGTTGAGCAGCGTAGTGGTGCCGGCCTGCACGCAGACCTTGCTGTCAGCAAGATCCAGCGAAGTCTCCTTGTTGCGGGAGCGCGGCACCATGAAACCTTCGCCGTCGTAATAGGCGACGGCAGGGAAGTAGAGATCGTAGTCGAGCTCACGCGACATGCTCCAGGTCGAATTGCGCGAGAGGATGTCGACCTTGCGGCTCTGCAATTCCTTGAAGCGCTCGCTGGCGTCGAGTGGAATGAATTTGGCCTTGCCCGGATCGTCGAAGATGGCGGAGGCCACTGCGCGGCAGAAATCGACGTCGAAGCCGGTCCAGTTGCCCTTGTCGTCGGGGATCGAGAAGCCCGGCAGGCCCTTGTTGACGCCGCACAGCACTTCGCCGCGGCGAACCGTGCGCTTCAGCGTGCGGGTGTCGTAGAACTCGTAAGTGATGGCCAAGGCGGCGACCAGCACGGCGACCGCGAGCCCGATCAGCAGGCCGCCTCGAAATGTGCGCATCATGTTGCTCTCTCGAAAAATCGGGAAAAGGAATTCAGGCGAGGGCGGAAGGCACGATCCGGACCCGGAGGGCCGTGGTAGCGCAAAGTGCGAAGCGGGTTTCCGAGAAGATCGTACCCAGAAGATAAATCTTAAAGTTCAGGCTTCTGCCGGATGACCACCTTGGTGCCAACAGGGACGCGATCGTAGAGGTCGGCAACGTCATTGTTGACGAGACGGAAGCAGCCCGACGACACCTTGGTGCCGATCGTGTCGGGCCGGTTGGTGCCGTGGATGCGGTAGACCGTGGTGCCCAGATACATGGCGCGGGCGCCGAGCGGGTTGCCGGGCCGCCGGCCATGAAGCGCGGCAGATAGGGCTGGCGCTGGATCATCTCCGCCGGCGGCGTCCAGTCCGGCCATTCCTTCTTGTTGGTGATGTTCACCAGCCCCTGCCACTGAAAACCGTCGCGGCCGACGCCGATGCCGTAGCGGATCGCGCGCCCGCCGGGCTGCACCAGATAGAGGTGGCGCTCGGTGGTGGAGATGATGATGGTGCCCGGCGCTTCGGTCGTGCGGTAGTACACGACCTGCTTCTGCCATTCCGGATCGAGCTCGTAGCTGTCATCGGCGATCAGACCAGGCTCGTCGCCGCGGTCGGGCTGCTGCGCGAAGGCCTGCGGCGCGGACAGGATCAGGCCGATCGCAGCCACAAACGCCCCGGTCAGCCGACGAAAATCCGTCATTTCAAGCTCTCCCCGCTGCCACAGCGCAAATCGTCAGGAACCATCTGAATTCAGGGGCAGCTTCGTGGCAAGTTGATGGCGCGCCCGCCTGGTATGTCACGAGAATGCTTTGGTTTTTTGACGGGGCCCGGCAATGCCATGAACGGGGGATGGCGCGAAAAGCACAGATTGCGTCGTGAGACCGGTGCGCTCCCTCCCCCGCGTGCGGGGGAGGGCTGGGGAGAGGGTGTTTCCGCGATGGGGCACTCCCGATGTGGAGAGAGCCCTCACCCGCGCCTTCGGCGCGACCTCTCCCGCAAGCGGGAGAGGCACAGACCGAATTCGCGGGTGAGACCAACTTCGACAATTGGCACTAGATGCCAGCTAAATCTGGCTGGCCTCAGGCCCAATCCCGAGCCGCCGGACGATCTCGGTGCCCACGGCCCGCGCTTCGTTGCGCGATCCGATGCGGGGGCTGCGAAACTTGCGTCCGGACTGCAACCGGATCACGACGATGCAGTGCTCGTCCTCGGACCGGCCGCGGCGCTCGACCGTGATCGCTTTGACGTCGCGCCCTTCAATATGGTCCGCGCGCGGCTGGCCGTTGCCCCAGAGGCGTTCGACGCGGATATCCTCTTGCCGGATGATCCAGAAGGCCCCGGTGACCAGATTGGCGAATCTGTAAACCGCGAACCCGGCGATGACGCCAAGCGGCAGCAGCATGATGTCGATCGAATTGGGCGGCAAACCCCGCCACAGCCTGTAGGCGTAGGGTGCACCACTCAGCGCGACGACGATCAAGGCTGCGATCCGGATGTCCCTCTGGGGAAACGGCTCGACGGGTTCGCCGAGACGCATCTCGGGATTGCTGGCATCGAGCGGATTGACCGGCGCCTCGACGTCGGGAACATCGAATTGCGTGGCGATGCGGGCCACGGTGTCACGAACATGCGTGACGTCGGCGAGGGACGGGCTTGTCAGGCGTTCGCCCGAGGTCAGCGTAAAGGCCAGCTGGAAGCGGGCCTTGGCGGTTTTGCTGCCAGGAACCTGAAGCCCCCTGATGTCGTCTTTCGTGACGATCCTGGTCTGAAGCTTGCCGAACGGACGCTGCCGCCCGATCAGGATTTCTTCGGGCGTGATGATCCACACCACCGCCGGGGTCAGCATGACGGCACCGACGAACGCGGCGCCCGCCAGCATCGCGACCACGGAGATGATCACCTCGAGCGCATCGTGTGTGAACAGGCCCGGCGTGAAACAAAGCGCAACGGCCGCCGCAGACCCGGCCATGACCAGGCGCTGCGCGATCGAGGAGCCTTCACGAAGGCGAATGTCGTTGCTGGTGGTCGCGTCGTCCATTACGAGCGGCTTGTTGCAGGGCTGCGAAACTCTACGGGCGGGTCCGCGGAGTCAAGCCGCCTCGGACGTCCCCGATGCGACCGCGGCGTTCAGCAGCCGCGCCACGGTGCGGTCGTCGTTAGCGGCCGTGGCGCACGATTCCTTCGGTGGCCCGGCCGATCATTTCGGCGCAAGCCACAGTCTGAGACCGAACGAAATCGCGGTGACGGCGCCCACGCCGCCGAGCCAGAGAACGGCGAACCACATCAGTCGCTGCCACAGCGGCTTCGGCTCCGCTTCGCGCGGCATCAGTGGTAACCGCTCGCGGCCCTGACCTTGCCGCGGAAGACCCAATAGGCCCAGCCGGTATAGCCGAGAATCAGTGGCACCAGTCCGGCCACGCCGACGAGCATGAAGAGCTGGCTGTTTTGCGGCGCAGCCGCCTGCCAGATCGTGATGCTCTGCGGCACGATATAGGGATACATGCTGATGCCGAGCCCGGCATAGGACAGCGCGAACAGAACCAGCGTCAGGACAAACGGCCTGGAGTCCTGCTTCTGCGAGAGGCTTCGCATCAGGAGCGCGGTCACGGCCGCGACAGCGACCGGAACCGGCGTGACCAGGATGATGTTCGGCCAAGTGAACCAGCGCTGCGCATATTGGATGCTGAGAAACGGCGTGGCGATGCTGACCGTTGCGATTGCCGCAAGCATCGCGAACAGCAGATACCAACTCAGCCTGTAGGCCTTGTCGCGCAGGGCGCCCTCGGTTTTCAGAACGAGCCAGGTGGCGCCCAGCAGGGAGTAGCCGATCATCAGGGCAATTCCCGTCAGGAGGCTGAACGGCGTCAGCCAGTCCCACCAGCCGCCGGCGTATTGCCGCGCCTCTACATGCACGCCTTGCAGGATAGCGCCGAGCGCGACGCCCTGCGCCAGCGTCGCCAGCAGCGATCCCAAGGCAAAGGCAATGTCCCAGCGGTTTCGCGCCGCCGTGGTGCGCCAGCGAAATTCGAAGGCGACGCCGCGGAAGACCAGCCCAATCAACATCGCGATCATGGGTGTGTAGAGCGCTGGCATCAGCACTGCGTAGGCGAGCGGAAAGGCGGCCATCAGGCCGCCGCCGCCCAGCACGAGCCAGGTCTCGTTGCCGTCCCAGACCGGCGCCACGCTGTTCATCATGACGTCGCGGTCGGCCTTGGCGGGAAACAGGGGAAACAGGATGCCGAGGCCCAGATCGAAGCCGTCCATCACGACGTAGACGAATACCGCGAACGCGATGATGAACGCCCAGACGGTGGCGAGGTCGATGGCGGCGGTCATGACAGCACCCCCTGTCCCGCAACGCCCGAGGCCGGAGTGATGCCGGCGGCGCGCGCCGGCAGGTCGCCGCGCGGCCCCTGCTCTCCGTGATGCGGCGATGATCCCATCAAGCGCAGGATGTAGACGACGCCCGCCGCGAACACGACGAAGTAGACGACGATGAAGGCCAGCAATGACGACCCCACCGCCGGCGCGGCCAGCGGCGAGGCTGCGTCCGCCGTTCGCAACAGGCCGTAGACCGTGAAAGGCTGCCGGCCTGTCTCGGTGGTGATCCAGCCCGCAAGCACCGCAATGAACCCCGCGGGCCCCATCGTCAGCGCGAACATGTGCAGTGGCCGGGAGTCGAACAGGGTGCCGCGCCAGCGGGCCCACAGGCTCGAAAGCCCCAGCCCGAACATCAGGAAGCCCAGCGCGACCATGATGCGGAACGACCAGAATGTGATCGGCACCGGTGGCCAGTTTTCGCGGGGCACGGTGTCCAGCCCCGCGAGCGGCGCATCGAGCGAGTGTTTCAGGATCAAAGAGGACAGTTTCGGGATTGCGATCTCATAGTCGATCCTGCCGGCGGCCTGATCGGGCAGTCCGAACAGGACGAGTGGTGCGCCGTTGCCGTGGCTCTGGTAGTGCCCTTCCATCGCCATGACCTTGGCTGGTTGATGCGCCAGCGTGTTGAGGCCGTGCTGGTCGCCGGCCAGGATCTGGACCGGCGCGACCAGTGCCGCCATCCACATCGCCATCGAGAACATGACCCGGGGGCCGGCAAGATGCGGGTCGCGCAGCAGATGATACGCGCCGACGGCGCCGACCACGAGCGACGTGGTCAGGTAGGCGGCGAGCACCATATGGACGAGCCGATAGGGGAAGGACGGATTGAAGATGACCTCGAGCCAGTCGGCGACCACGAACTGGCCATCGGAATTGACGGCGTAGCCCGCCGGGGTTTGCATCCACGAATTGGCCGATAGGATCCAGAACGCCGAGATCAGCGTGCCGATCGCAACCATCAACGTCGCGACGAAGTGCAGCCTCGGGCCGACGCGATCAAGACCGAACAGCATCACGCCGAGGAACCCGGCTTCGAGGAAGAACGCGGTCAGCACCTCGTAAGCCATCAAGGGACCGATGACCGGTCCCGTCTTGTCGGCAAAGCCCGACCAATTGGTTCCGAACTGGTAGGACATCACGATGCCCGACACCACGCCCATGCCGAAGGCAATCGCGAAGATCTTCAGCCAATAGTGGAACAGGTTGAGAAAGACCTCCCGGCCGGTCCACAGCCAGATGGCTTCCAGCACGGCAAGATAGCTGGCAAGCCCGATCGAGAATGCCGGAAACACGATGTGGAACGACATCGTGAATGCGAACTGCGCACGTGCAAGCACGATGGGATCAAGGTTCGATAGCATCGGCGCTCCCGTCACAACGCAACGTGTTGTGGTTATAGGGGGCGCCGATCTGGCTGCTCAGCTACGCCATCGCGCCCGGCTTAGGCATATGATGACCAATGCCGTCCTCCCATCCTATAGGACTCTTTGTCTAACCCGTACGACATCAGCTATTGGCGTTCAGCAGCCTGGCCACGGCGCGGTCGATCTCGTCGTAACGGCCTTCGCCTTCGTGCTGAAACACGATCTTGCCGTTCTGGTCGATAAGGTATTGCGCCGGCCAATATTGGTTGCGATAGGCGTTCCAGGTGCCGGAATCATTGTCCTGCGCCACCGGATAGGTGATGCCGTGGCGCTTCAGCGCGGCCTGCACGTTGGAGGCGGAACGCTCGAACGGGAATTCCGGCGTGTGCACGCCGACCACGACGAGGCCCTTGTCCCTGTACTTGGCGTAAAGCTCGGTGACGTGCGGCAGCGTGTTGACGCAGTTGACGCAGCCATAGGTCCAGAAGTCGACCAGCACGACCTTGCCGCGCAGGCCGGCGATGCTCAGTGGCTTCGAGTTGAACCAGTTGCTGATGCCGGTGAAGTCGGGCGCGGACCCTTGCGTCGCGGCGGCGACCTTGATCGGCGCTGCGGCCTCGTCGCAGATGCCGGGAATGGCGGCGCCGGTCAGGGCGAAGCCGATCAGCGAGGCAGACACAGCGAGTAGTTTGAGAGTCATGGAAGCGTCCTCCGGTTGAGATGCTGGGTGATCACAGGCCGATCTGGCCGGTGGGGTAGAATCCGGTGAGCCACGCCACGATCAGCGTGTCGTATTGGAAGTAGGCGGCGATCGCGAAGGCGATCACGACCACGCCAAAACCCTGCTGCAGCCGCGGCGAGATGCGTGCGAGGCCGCGCACGCGCGTGGTCGCGGCCTGTCCGCCATAGGCGATCGCCAGCATCGGGATTGCCGCGCCGATCGCGTAGGCGATCAGCAGCGTGCCGGCCCAGGCCAGATTCCGGGAGGTCGCGACCAGCGTCAGGATCGAGCCGAGCACGGGACCGGCGCAGGGCGTCCAGACCAGGCCGAGCGTGGTGCCGAGCACGAGGCCGCCGAGCGCGCCCTCGCGTTGTGTGGCGCTGCCAGAACCGAGGTCGAGCCAGCCATTGAGCCGGATCGACAGCCATTCGAACGGCGCCGGCCACAGCATCAGCAGGCCGAATCCGAGCAGCAGGATCGCGGCGGCCTCGCGCAGCACGTTCGGATCGAAATCGAACAGCCGCGTCAGCGCGCCGAGCAGCAGTGCGACCGCGGAGAAGGAGATGACGAAGCCGAGCGCGATCATGGCGGGGCGCAGCTGCGACGTGCGCCCGATCGAGGCGCCAAGCAGGATCGGCAGCATCGGCAGCGTGCAGGGCGCTGCGATGGTGAGGATGCCGGCAAGGACGGCGAAGAGAAGTTCGAGCATCGGGGCACTCGTGAAGGAGGTCACGAGGGCAGTTCGGGATGGAGGCTGCGATCGTTACGCGGCGTCACACGTTCGTGACGGAGGGGGGCCCCCAAATACAAAGCGACCCGGAGGGGGGCATCCCGTCCGGGTCGCTGGAGGTCTTGGGAGGTTTAACGAAACCGTATGTGAGCTTTATAGGGACGAAGTTTTTCCGCCTGATGTTGTGGTTTGTTTCAATTGTTTCGTTGGCGGTAACGCTTTCGTGTCCCGGGACGGGGTCGCAGAAACGGCCCTATCTCTTTGAAATCATTCGATGTCAGGCCGCGAAACGGTCGACGCCGCAATGCTTAAGCAGATCGGCGAGCTGCTTGCGGGCATAGAACATCCGGGTCTTCACCGTGCTCTGGGGGATGCCGATGATCTGTCCGACCTCCTCCACCGACTTCTCATGGTAGTAGACGAGCGTGATAATCTCGCGATGTGCGGGCGACAACTTGGCGACGCAGGCGCGCAGGATGGCGCTGGTGTCGCTGCGGTCGAGCGACGTCTCCGGCGTGTCGCAGCTGTCCGGGATCTGGCGCACGTCTTCCTGGTCGATGTCCTCGAAGCGGCGCTGGCGCATCGCGGTCAGCGCCTTGAAGCGGGCGATCGACAGCAGCCAGGTCGAGACCTGCGAGCGGCCCTGGAACTGGCCGGCGGTCCGCCACACGTCCAAAAACACCTGGCTGACCAGGTCTTCCGCCGTGGTGGCGTCGCGGACGATGCGCAGAATGAAGCGGTACACACGCACATTATGACGGCAGTAAAGGATGTGCATGGACGTCCGGTTGCCGTCGGCAATGCTTTCCAGAAGCATATCGTCCGAGGTTGCCTGAGCGGCAATGATGCTCTGGCTGGCCTGGGCGTTGATGGCGATGACGTTCGGCATTGACTTAGCTCCCCGGTGCGCCGCAACCGAGCGGCGTTTCCTTGGACCAAAGTGTTAATGAGCCAACGTTTCGGGACGTCTGCACGAAAAGGGGAAAATGGTTTCGTGCGCCGTCAAATTGTTTCGTCGTAACGGCCGCGACGAAACATTCGCGGTAAAAAAGCGTGCAATTTCAATGTACGGAAAATACGGGTGGGTTACTTTGAGGCGTTCGAGGCAGCGGGGAACGTATTTCCACGTCTTGCGTTCAATGTTGCCTCAACCCATGCCTTCGCCGGGACGACAGCGGTGAGTGCTGCCGGCCCCTACGCCTTCTCGCCTGCCGGCGAGAACAGATAGCCGCCGCCGCGGATGGTGCGGATCACGGCGGGCTTGGTCGGGTCGGGCTCGATCTTGCGGCGGATGCGCATGATGCGGAGGTCGACGGCGCGGTCGAAGGCTTCGGCGTCGCGCGCGTTGGCGAGTTCGAGCAGGCGCTCGCGCGACAGCACGCGCTTTGGATTGGCCGCGAACACCTTCAATAGTCCGAACTCGGACGCGGTCAGCGGATGCTCGTTGCCCTCGTCGTCACGCAGCGCCTGGGCTTCGAGATCGAGCCATTTGGTGCCGAAGCGCACCAGCTGGTCCTTGTCGGATTTCGCCGCCGCCGTCTCAGCGGCGACGTTCTTCACCGGCGCGCTCCGCCGCAGCACCGAGCGGATGCGTGCCATCAGCTCGCGCAGCTCGCAGGGCTTGGCCACGTAATCGTCGGCGCCGAGCTCGAGACCGACGACGCGGTCGATCGGGCTCGCGGTCGCCGTCAGCATGATCACGGGAACGTTGATGCGGCTCTTGAGGTCGCGGATGATCGAGAGGCCGTCTTCCTCGGGCATGTTGAGGTCGAGCACGACGAGGTCGGGCATGCCGCCGTCGATGGCGGCGCGCAAGGACCTGCCGCCGTCGCACAGCGTCACGGTGAAGCCGTGCATCTTGAGGTAATCGCCGACCATCTCCCGGGCCGGGGCCTCGTCGTCGACGATCATGATGTGCTGGCTCTGTGTCATGTCACTTCAGCATCCCGCAGATATCGATCCTCAAATCACGGCAGTTCGGTCGCGGGCAGGCTGATGGTGAAGGTCGATCCCTTGCCCGGGCCGTCGCTGTCGGCGGTCACCTCGCCGCCATGCATGTCGATAATACGCTTGACGATGGACAACCCAAGCCCCGTCGAACTCTCGCCTGCCGTCGGTTTTGCGGATAACCGCTGGAACCGGCCGAACAGGCGGCCGAGATCCTCCGGCGACAGGCCGGCGCCCTCGTCGCTGACGCGGATGATGGTGTCATGGCCCTCATGGGTCACTACAACGGTGATCTTGCCGCCGATCGGCGAGTATTTGATGGCGTTGCTGATGAGGTTGTCGATGGCTTCGCGGATGCGGTCGGTGTCGCACATGGTGACGATGTTGGCCGGCGCGGTGACGTGGATGGCCTGCTGCTTGTTGACCGCGAGCGGCTGGTTGGCCTCGGCGACCTCCTTGACCAGCGCTGCGACGTCGACCGGCTCGCGGCGGATGGTGATGTCGAAGGCATCCGCCATCGCGTCCGAGATCAGATGATCGACCATCGTGGTCAGGCGCTTGGTGGCGTCGCGGATATGATCGACCTGGGCGACCACGCCGCTCGCCGAGGCGCCGGTCGAGATCAGCTCCTTCAGCATCTCGGTGCGGCCGAGGATGACGCCGAGCGGGTTCTTGAGGTCGTGCGCGACGGTGCCGAGAATCTCGTTCTTGAAGCCGTTGGCGCGCTGCAGCCGCAACCATTGCGCCGACAGCCGGCGGTTGGCCTGCATCAGCGCGCGGGTGCGTTGGGCGACGCGGTCTTCCAGCTGGGTGTTGGCGTCCTGGAGCTGCTGGTACAGGATCACGTTGTCGAAGGCGATCGAGAGCCGGCTGGAGAAGATCTCGACCAGCGAGCGATCGGTTTGCGACAGCTCGCGCTCGGCCTGCAGCAGCACCACGACCTCGCGACCAGAGCCGGTGCGCAAGTAAATCACGCTGCGGTGGTCGGCGAATTCGTTCTTGCGGCCCTGGAAGGCGGCCTCCACCATCGCGCGCAAATCGGGGTCGAGCGCCTTCGACGAGGTCGTGCCGATGAAGCGGCTGTAGCAGCCGCTGCCTGCGAGCACCGAGAGCTCGGGATCGACGCCGCCATTGTCGCGCAAAACCAGGATGCCGGCGCAATCGACATTGAGCAGCGAGGCGAGCTGGGTCAGCACGCCCTCGGCGAGCCGCTGCATCGACTTGAAGTCGTACAGCGTGGAAGCGGCATCGATGATGATCTCGAGCCCGCGCCGCGTCTGCACCATGCGCTCGAGCTGCTGGTAGGAGCGCAGCGCCGCGGTCAGCGAGGTGAACAGCTTGTCGGCGGTGAGCTCGGTCTTGGCCTTGTAGTCGTTGATGTCGTACTGAACGATCACGCGCCGCTCGGGCGCCTGGCCGGGCTGGCCCGTGCGCAGGATGATGCGCACGGTCTCGTTCTTGAGCTCGTTGCGGATATATTCGACCAGATCGAGGCCGGCGACGTCGGTCTCCATGATGACGTCGAGCAGCACCGCGGCGATGTCGCCGTGCTCCGCCATCAGTTTGCGACCTTCCGCCGCGGAATGGGCGGTGAGGATTTCCAGGCCCTGCCCGTTGAGGGTGTAGTCGGAGAGCGCGAAGCGGGTGCCGTCATGCACGGCCGGATCGTCGTCAATGACAGCGATCTTCCATTTCCGGGCGTTAATATCCTCCGACGCGGTACCGGTATCGTCGATCAGGTGGAGGACATCGTCCTGTTCGGCCATTGCGAAGTCCCGTCGCTTTCTGTGCTTGGCGCGCCGCCCTTGGCGATCCGCGGCATGATAATCCGAAAAGTGGTGCCTTGTCCCAGCTTGGATTCCAGCATCATCCGCCCGCCGAGCTGCTGGGTGACGAGGTTATAGACGATATGCAGCCCGAGTCCCGTGCCACCTTCATTGCGCCTTGTGGTAAAGAACGGGTCAAAGGCTTGGCGTTGCACGTCGGGGGTCATGCCGGCCCCGTCATCGGCAAAGATGATCTCGATGTCCTCGGCGCCGCGCGGCCGCGCCGAAATCGTGATGGTGCCGGCGCGCCCGTCGGCGAAGGCGTGGTTGGCGGCATTGAGGAACAGATTGGTCAGGATCTGGCCATAGGAGCCGGGATAGCCGTCGAGCAGCAGCCCCTCGGGCACGTCGACCTGAAGCGTGGTCGGCGAGCGCTTCAGCACGGGCCGCAGGCTCGCGATGATCTGGTCGGTGGCTTCGCTCAACGAGAATTGCCGCCGCTCGGCGTGGGACCGATCGACCGCGACCTGCTTGAACGACTGGATCAGCTCGCCGGCGCGGGTGAGGTTGGCAACGAGCTGCTGCGAGGCGTCGCGCGAGGAGGCCACGAATTCTTCGAGCTGCGAGCGGCGCAAGCCCCCGTCGCCCTTGATCTGGGCCTCGAAGATTTCGCTGCGCCGGGCGAAGCTGGAAGCAACGGTCAGGCTGATGCCGATCGGGTTGTTGACCTCATGCGCGACGCCGGCGACGAGGCCGCCGAGCGCGGCGAGCCGCTCGGCGTCGATCAGATTCTGCTGCGCGGCATTGAGCTCGAGCAGCGCGCTCTCGGCCTTCTCCTTGGACGCGCGCAACTCGTCCTCGGTCTCGCGCTTCGCGATCGCATTCTCGCGGAACACTTCGACCGCGCGCGCCATGGCCCCGACCTCGTCGCGCGCTTGCGTGCCCTGCACCTCGCGGCCGAGATCGCCGAGCGTGATCGCGCGCATCGCAGCCATGATCTGCTGCAGCGGCAGTCGGATCGACAGCGCGATCAGCACGCCGGCGCTGAGGATGATGCCGAGGAAGATCACCGCGATCGACAGCACCCGCCGTGAAATGTCGGCCAGCGTGCGGTCGAACGTCTCCTGCGCCTTCTGCTCGCGCTGGCGCATTTTTGTCGAGAGGTCGTCGATGGCGCCGATCGCCTCGGCCTGGCTGGCGTCGATGGTGTTGCGCAGCAATTCGGTGCGGTTGGTCAGCTGCTCCGACAGCTTTGCAAAGCCCACGCGCAGCGCCATCGTGCGGGCGCCGAGCTTTTGCAGCGCCATGCGCTGGAGGTCGTTGTCGGCAAGGTCGATCATGACCGGGATGGTGGTCTCGATCGTCTCGGTGTTGCGACGGGCATCGTCGGCTGCCCCCGGCGACAGCGACAGATAATAGGAATTGGCCGCCACCAGCATCGCGGTGAAGGCCTCGCGCGACTTGCCGAGCGACGGCCAGATCAGCGCGTCGCGATGGCCGGTGGCGCCCTCGATGATGGAGTAGAGGCCCGCCATGTCCTTGGCCGGGCCCTGCACCTGCTCCTCATAGGTCTTGGCGATCGTCGCCTGCACGCTGCGCAGTTCGCCAAAACCGTTGAGGAAGCGGTCGGTGGTGCGCTCGAGCTCCTCGACCGAGCCCGACAGCATCGGATCCTTGGCGGCGCGGTCGGTCAGCGTGCCCAGCACGGCCTCGCGCAGCAGCAGGATCTCGGCGAACAGGTCCGGGCTCGGCTGGTTGATGTAGCGGTGGATCAGGTTCTGGAGCCGCCCGGTCTCGCTTTCGAGCAGTGCCAAAATTCGATCAGACTCTCGCACCTGGCGCACGTCGTCCCAGGCCGAGCCCAGCACCTGCGCGCCGTTCCAGATCATCGCGACCAGCACGATCACGACGGCCGAGTTCAGCGCCGCGATCGACAGGATGCGCCAGCGGATCGGCACCGCCCGCAGCACGCCGACGAGGCGCACGCGTAGCCGCCCGATCGGGCCGGGCGGCCGGTCTGCGACCTCGCTGTGTCCGGGTGCAGCCAGTGACGTCACTCCACCTTGCGAATGCGTTCGATCAGCGCGGCCGCGGGCGGGTCCCGCGCGGCCCTGGTGTAGATCGGAACCATCGCGTCCTCGAACGGCTTGCGGTCAATCTCCCTGACGATGGTGACGCCAGCGGCCTCGGCCTTGCGCTGCGACTGCTCCTCGAGGTCGCGCCACTTCTCGCGCATGAAGAGGCTCGAGCGCGCCGCGGCCTCGCGGAAAATTTGCTGGTCGTCGGCCGAAAGGCTTCGCCACGCCTTGAGCGAGATCACCAGCACCTCCGGGCTCATCGTGTGCTCGGTCAGGGTGTAAAAGCTGGCATATTTGTAATGATCTGTCGTCACGAAGGATGGCCAGTTATTTTCGGCGCCGTCGATCAGGCCGGTCGCGAGCCCCGTGAGTACCTGCCCATAGGGCAATTCGACCGGCTCGGCGCCGAGCGAACGGATCATCTCGCTCATCAACTCCGATTGCTGCACCCGGATCCGCAGGCCGTTGAGGTCGGCGATGCCCTTCACGGGACGGACAGCATTGTAGATCGACCGCGCCCCGGAATCGTAGAAGGCGAGCCCGACGAAGCCGTAGGGCTCGAAGCTGCCGAGGATTTCGTTGCCGATCGGCCCGTCCAGCACCTTCTGCATGTGCTCGATGGACCGGAACAGGAACGGCATCGCGAGCACGTTCATCGCCGGAACGAAATTGCCGATCAGGGCCACGTTGGTCCGGTTGAGGTCGATCGCGCCGGCGCGGGTCTGCTCGATCGTCTCCTTCTCCTCGCCGAGCTGGCGGGAGTGAAACACCTTGATCTCGTGCCGGCCGCCGGTGCGCTCGGCAATGAGCGCGCCCATATAGCGCAGCGCCTGGACGGTCGGGTAATCCTCGGTCTGGGTGTCGGCGGCGCGGAATTCGCGCGCAACGGCGCCCGTCGCGCACACGCCGAACGCGAACGTGGCGAGCAGAAGCGCGACGAAGATCATCCCGGTCCGCGAGAGTTCGGCACGGTTTAGCACTGGCACACTCAACCCCTCAGAGAGGGAGTCTATGGCGAAGCAAAAAGGTTCAATGCAATCTAGCAGATGGTCAAGGGAAGGCTATCCCGCTCGGGGCGACCCAGCGATTGTGCGCCGCGTGCCGCCTTCATTCCCGGTTGAATCCGCCAATGCCGCGCCTTAAGCAGGGTATAGTCGCCTTTTTGCCGCGCAAGACGGGAAGAGCCATCGTGACTTTAGCATTGCGCCTTTTGCAGGCCGCCGCCACCTTGGCCCTCATCCTGGGTTCGCAGGCGCATGCCGCCACCGACATCGCGCTGTGGCACGCCATGTCGGGCGAGCTCGGCAAGCAGCTCGAGAAGCTCGCCTCCGACTTCAACGCCTCGCAGTCCGATTACCGGATCGTGCCTGCTTACAAGGGCAATTATACCGAGACGGTGACGGCTGCGATCTTCGCCTTCCGCTCGCGCAGCCAGCCCGCGATCGTCCAGGTCAACGAGGTCGCCACCGCCACCATGACCGCGGCCAAGGGCGCGATCTATCCGGTGTACAGCCTGATGCGCGACATGGGCGAGCCGTTCTCGCTCAACGACTATCTGCCGGCGGTCTCCGGCTATTACACCGATGCGAGCGGCAATCTGCTGTCGTTCCCGTTCAACTCGTCGACGCCGATCCTCTATTACAACAAGACCATGTTCCGCGACGCCGGCCTCGATCCGGAGACGCCGCCGAAGACCTGGCCCGAGCTCGGGCTTACCGCAAAGCGCCTGCGCGAGCGCGGTGCGGTGTGCGGTTTCACCACGTCCTGGCCGTCCTGGATCCATATCGAGAATTTATCGGCGTTTCACAATCTGCCGCTGGCCACGCGCGCGAATGGCTTTGCCGGCCTCGATGCGGAATTGACCATCAACAATCCGGTCGTGGTCAAACACGTCGCTCAGCTCGCCGAATGGCAAAAGACAAAACTGTTCGACTACAGCGGCCGGGGACAAGCGGCCGAGCCGCGTTTCCAGAACGGCGAATGCGGCATCTTCATCGGCTCCTCGGCGACGCGCGCCGACATCAAGGCGAATTCGAAGTTCGAGATCGGCTACGGCATGATGCCGTACTGGCCCGACGTGAAGGGCGCGCCGCAGAATTCGATCATCGGCGGCGCCACGCTGTGGGTGCTGCGCGACCGGCCGCGCGAGGAGTACAGAGGCGTGGCGCGGTTCTTCGCCTATCTGTCGCAGCCCGGCGTGCAGGCCGCTTGGCACCAGAACACCGGGTACTTGCCGATCACCCGTGCCGCCTTCGAGCTGACGCGCGCGCAAGGCTTTTACGAGCGCAATCCGGGCTCGGCGATCTCGTTCGAGGAGATCACGCTGCACCCGCCGACCGAGAACTCGAAGGGCATTAGGCTCGGCTCCTTCAACCTGATCCGCGGCGCGATCGAGGAGGAGCTGGAGCAGGCCTTCGCCGGCCACAAGAGCGCGCAAGCCGCGCTCGATGCCGCGGTCGAACGCGGCAACAAGCTGCTGCGCCAGTTCGAGCGCGCCAGCCCGGAGCGGTAGCATGTTGCGATCAGATATCGCTGCAACCGCGAGCGAGGTGCGCTCCCTCCCCCGCCTGCGGGGGAGGGCTGGGGAGAGGGTGCCTCCGCAATCGAGAACCCTCAAGAGGAGAGAACCCTCACCCGCGCCTTCGGCGCGACCTCTCCCGCAGGCGGGAGAGGTGCACCGTTTGCTGGGCTTGCGCCGATGACCATCGCTCCATTGCCGGCTTTCGCCGACGCGCAAGCCTTCCGCGCCTTTCGCTCCGATCCGCCGCAATGGCTGCCGATCGCGATCGACATCGCGCGCAGCCATGGCGTCGATATCGGCGCGCCGCATGTATTCGCGACCGGCACCAATCTCGTCGTCGGCTTCGGCGATCGCTTGATCCTGAAGATCTTCCCGCCGCTGCTGCGCGCGCAATTCGTCTCTGAGCGCGGCTCGCTGACGCAGCTCAAGGGCCGCCTGCATCTGCCGATGCCCGAGATCGTCGCGGAAGGGATGTGCGACGGCTGGCCTTATCTGATCATCACGCGGCTCGCCGGCACGCTCGGCTCGGAGGTCTGGCCGTCATTGCCGGAAGCGCAGAAGGAGCGCCTGCTGCGCCAGATCGGCGAGACCATTGCCGCCGTGCAACGCGCGCCGCTCGGTCCGCTCGAAACAATCGAGCCACGCTGGGATGCGTTCATGCGCACGCAGATGCAGGGCTGCAAGGCGCGGCATGAACGTCTCGGCCTCGCGCCGAAATTCCTCGCTGGCCTCGACGACCTCCTGCGCGACGCCGCAAAACTCATTCCGATGGACGCGCCGCCGGTGATCCTGATCGGCGAATACATTCCCGAGAACTTCTTGCTCGCCTGCCACGATGATGACTGGTCGCTCGCCGGCCTGTTCGATTTCGGCGACGTCAGGGCGGGATGGCGCGACTACGATCTGCTCGGCCCCAGCGCCTTCATGGCGGCCGGCCGGCCGGGGAGGGTGCGCAGCCTGCTCGAAGGCTTTGGCTATGCGAAGCCGGACTATGCGCTCAAGCGGCGGCTGATGGCTTTGATGTTGTTGCACTCTGCCAGCGACCTCAACAGCCACGTCTGCATCGAGGGCTGGCAGGACAAGGCGAATGATCTGGTCGAGCTTCAGGAACTGATCTGGGCGGACTAGTTCAGCGTGGATCGACGGCCGAGCCACGGTCGTCGTCCTGGACAAGCGCAGCTTCGATCCAGGACCCGTTGCCCCAGGGAGGAATGATGGCGCGAGCTGGCGGCCACCAATCTTCGCAAAGCTTCTTCCTGGGGCAATGGCCTCTGGCTTCTACCAGGACGACGATTGGTGAAATTCGGCTTTGTGGTTTCAAGTCGGGGGGTTATTCAATATCAAGCAATCTAAGGTTTCGACCGTAAGCCCGTAATCCGGCCTGCTCAATGTCCAATGAAGATTATGAGTGGGAGGCCTACATCGACGACGAGGTGGAATCTCGACCGCGAGATTCCAAGGTTGATCAGGTCAAAGAGGTATTGCTGAAGGAATTTTTGGGAAAGGATGCAGGTGAGGTCGTGTACTACGGCCGCCAGCTCGAGGTGGCGCTCGAGCGGTCTTATTTTCATTGGATAACGAAACGAGGCTTGAACGAGCTGAAGGCAGAGGGGGCAGTTGCCTTTTCGCAGAAAAAGCTCGACGACGTGACCGCTCATTTCTACCGGCCTCGCCGCCACCGTTACCCCAATCGCCAGATGAACGAATCTATGGGATTAATCCGAGAGTTCAGTGCATCGGATTTCACTAGGGCGCTCGGTCATAATGGCGAACAGCTGGCCGACGCTGGTTTCGCGCGCGCCGGGTTTCGGATTTTGAGCGATAATTTGCGAGAAGTGAGCGGGAAAAAATGGACGGAAACCCGGCACAATCTCGATCGCCTGGTTGAGCGTGACGGCATCCAATATGGCGTCGAAATTAAGAACCAGCTCGGCTACATCGACCAGTCGGAATTTGAGATCAAACTGCGGATGATGCAGTTCTTTGGTGTGCGGCCGATGTTCATCGTCAGGATGATGCCTAAGAACTACATCAACGACGTTTACAGGGCGGGTGGCTTTTGCTTGCTCCTCGGCGATCAGCATTACCCGCTTTTGGCGTCAGATCTTGCGAAGCGGGTACGGGAGAAGTTGGGCCTGCCTGTGAACGTTGTAAGAGCGCTCCCGGACACGGCTTTAAAGCGATTTGAGGACTTTCATCTGAAGCTGGTGAAGGGTGGCAAACAGGCCTGAGACTCAGAAAACGTGTGAATTGGAGATCGCAATTCACACAGGCGTGTTGCTAACCTTATGAACAAGCAAGGGAATTCAGTTCCCCCTTGAATACAAGATTGCTGGTTGCGATCGATCGTGGTGACGCTCTGCTGTCATAGCCAACCTGCCGATTTTGCTAGAGCGATCAGAGCTCCTAAGAACCCGGCAAATTGGGTCAGTAGGACTATCGCCTTGTTGGCGGTCTCCCAGCGGTCGGGTCGCTTCTTAGACATGGTCATGCCCCGAGTTCAGCGAACGTCGCGGCTCTCTATTCATCACCTGAATCGGCAAACCGCAACGCACCTGGATGCAGTTTGCATCCACCCCTTCCGGGTTAAGTCAGGGGAGGCGCCGTCAACGGCTCCGGACGAAGGAGAAAAAGCGTCATATCTGTCACCGTTAAACAGACCGCGCTTGTTCTCCGTATCAAAGCTGATAAATCAGCCGACATCAACTGCCGCCGAGCTTTTCTATGGCTGATATTGTGGAGATCGATTTCGACCAGGATCCTGCCGTCCCTACAGAGGCGGGACGTGAGAATTTGCCTCAGCGTGCCGAGGACAGCCGTGTGACGGCACGCTACGGCGAGGCGGGCAAGTCGGGATGGTCGCCCATCCCCGACGTGCTCCTGTTCAATCAACACCAACTCGGCACGAAGCGAACGAAGCTGAAGGGCGACGATATGGTAGTGCTGCTGAATTTGATGGCGCACTACTACGTCAAAGACGAAATGCCGTTTATCCGGCCGACGACGATCGCTAAGCGTATGGGTGTTAGCCAGCGCACGGTTCAGCGGTCATTGGCCAAACTGTTCAAATTGGGTCTGCTCGCCAAGGGCAAGCACAAGGAGTTGGGGCACATCACCTACGACCTGACGCCGCTGGTCACGCGGTTGCAGCCGTTGGGGGAGGCGCGGCTTGCCGAGAAAAAATACCGGCAAGAACTAAAACGCAGCGTAGCTCAATTGGATAGAGCGCCCGGTTTCGACAGCCGCCTCTGATTCGCGGTCTGGACGGCTGACTGGGGAGATGGAGGTTCGAGTCCTCCCGCTGCGCCCATCAAAACAGCGGCTGCTATAGGGGCGGCTCCGCTTATACGGCAAGAATCTGGCGACCGCCGAGGCGGCGTAGGCTTTGCCGGGGCAGGCCGCCGCACGCCCAGATGACAATCAAGCGCCATCCGCTTTGACTGGCTTAGGGGTGGCCACGGCAGCAGCTGCATTTCAAACTCGTGTTGGAGAGCGGGCGGGCGTTCAGCGTCCAACGGGCAGGGATGTTCGCCTACCAAATAGGCGGGTCCTCCACAAAGCTAATATTATAAGCAAGATATCCGTTTTTGTATGCAATGCTCCTAGGTTGGGCTTTCGGTTTGCCTCTCCAAAAAGCAGGAATTCCGGCGCGATCTCAGTTAATTGGTGCACATGTCAGGCGCCATTAAGCCTTGGCACGAACCTTGCGAATCCAGTTCCAACCAGAAACTTCTGAGTTGGAGCATCCCCCATGAAGCGCCGCGATTTCCTCAAGTCCGTTTCCGGATTGGCCGCAGGCGCGGCGCTTCCGGCCGTGCCACAGGTCGTTTCCTCAGCCCAGGCCGACGCGCGTTCGGAGACGCTGCTGATCGTCTCGGAAGGCGGCCCCAACAATCTCGACATTCATGGCGTCGGCACCAACGTACCCGGCTATGAGGTGTCCTGGAATTGTTACGACCGGCTGATCAGCCACGAGATGAAGAGCGGCCCCGGCGGCGTGCCCTATTACGACCGTGACAAGTTCAAGGGCGAGCTCGCCGAGGAGTTCAAGATCGACGACATGTCGGTCACCTTCAAGCTGAAGAAGAACGCCAAATTCCATGACGGCGCGCCGGTGACCGCGAAGGACGTGAAATGGTCGCTCGATCGTGCGGTCAGCGTCGGCGGCTTCCCGACCTTCCAGATGAGCGCGGGCTCGCTGACCAAGCCGGAGCAGTTCGTCGTCATCGACGACTACACCGTGCGCGTCGACTTCCTGAAGAAGGACAGGCTGACGATCCCCGATCTCGCCGTGATCGTGCCTTGTATCGTCAACTCCGAACTGGTGAAGAAGCACGCCAACGAGAAGGATCCCTGGGGCCTCGAATTCACGAAGCAGCAGACCGCAGGCTCCGGCGCCTACAAGGTGACGAAGTGGACCGCCGGCACCGAAGTGATCATGGAGCGCAACGAGGATTGGGTCGGCGGTCCGCTGCCGAAGATCAAGCGCGTGATCTGGCGCATGGTGCCGCAGGCCGGCAACCGCCGCGCGTTGCTCGAGCGCGGTGACGCCGATATCTCCTACGAACTCCCGAACAAGGATTTCCAGGAGATGAAGGCGAGCGGCAAGCTCAACGTGGTGTCGCTGCCGTTCTCCAACGGCATCCAGTATATCGGCATGAATGTCACCAAGCCGCCGTTCGACAATCCGAAGGTCCGCCAGGCGGTCGCCTACGCGCTGCCCTATCAGAAGATCATGGATGCCGTGATGTTCGGGCTCGCGAACCCGATGTTCGGGGCGGCAAAGGACAAGCCGACCGAAGTCGCCTGGCCGCAGCCGCACAAATACAACACCGACATCGAGAAGGCGAAGGCGCTGATGGCGGAGGCAGGCCTCGGGGGCGGCTTCGAGACCACGATCTCGTTCGACCTCAACTTCGCCGGCGTCAACGAGCCGCTCTGCGTACTGGTGCAGGAGAGCCTCGCGCAGATCGGCATCAAGACCACCATCAACAAGGTGCCCGGCGCCAACTGGCGCACCGAATTGAACAAGAAGGAAATGCCGCTCTTCACCAACGTGTTCTCGGGCTGGCTCGATTACCCCGAATACTTCTTCTACTGGTGCTATCACGGCAACAATTCCGTCTTCAACACCATGAGCTACAAGTCGCCCGAGATGGACAAGTTCATCGACGGCGCCCGCACTGCGGCGGCTGTCGGCGACAAGGCGACCTACGACACCGACGTGAAGGGTTTTGTCGATCTCGCCTACACCGACATCCCGCGCATCCCGCTATACCAGCCCTTCGTCAACGTCGCGATGCAGAAGAACATCTCAGGCTACCAATACTGGTTCCACCGCCGTCTCGATTATCGCGCGATGGCGAAGGGGTGAGCCGATGCTGATCGTCGGCGACGCATCGGCATCGGCGCTGCGCTCCCTCTCCCGCTTGCGGGAGAGGGTTGGGGAGAGGGTGTCTCCGCGTCGGGATTGTCAGGGCGTGCGGAGGATGTCCCTGGGTGGAGAGAGCCCTCACCCACCGCGCTCTACGAGCGCGTCGGCCTCTCCCGCAAGCGGGAGAGGCGAAGCAAGCCCGCGGAGCATCCCATGCTCACCATGATCGGCAAGCGCCTGATGTTCGCGATTCCCTCGCTCATCGCCGTCGTCATCGTCACGTTCCTGCTCACGCGTGCGCTGCCGGGTGATCCCGCCGCGTACTTCGCCGGCCCTGCCGCAACCAAGGAAGCCGTCGAGCAGATCCGCAAAAAGCTCGGCCTCGACAAGCCGCTGATCGAGCAGTTCTTCCGCTACACCAATGATCTCGCCCATGGCGATTTCGGCAACTCGCTCACGACGGGACAGCCGGTCGCCGCCGAAATCCGCAACCGCCTGCCGGCCTCCGCCGAGCTGACGCTGCTCGGCCTCGTCGTCTCGATCGTGATCGCCATTCCGCTTGGTGTGCTGGCGGCGACGCGGCCGGGATCATGGGTCGATCATCTCTGTCGGGTGACGACGACAGCCGGCGTGTCGCTGCCGGTGTTCTTCACCGGCCTGGTGCTGGTCTATTTCTTCTATTTCCGGCTCGGCTGGTCGCCGGCGCCACTCGGCCGGTTGGACGTGTTTTACACCGCGCCACCGACGATCACCGGCTTCTATCTGATCGACACGCTGATCGCGCGCGACTTCGAGGCGTTCCGATCGGCGTTGAGCCAGCTCATCCTGCCGGCGACGACGCTCGCGATCTTCTCGCTGGCGCCGATCGCGCGCATGACGCGGGCCTCGATGCTGGCGGTGCTGTCGTCGGAGTTTGTGCGCACCGCACGCGCCAGCGGCCTGTCGCCCTCGACCGTCATTGTCACCTACGCCTTCCGCAACGCGATGCTGCCGGTGATCACCACGCTCAGCATGGTGTTCTCGTTCCTGCTCGGCGCCAACGTGCTGGTGGAGAAAGTCTTCGCCTGGCCCGGCATCGGCTCCTACGCGGTGGAAGCGTTGATCTCGTCCGACTTCGCGCCGGTGCAGGGCTTCGTGCTGACCATGGCCGTGATGTACGTGCTGCTCAATCTCGTGATCGACATTCTCTATGGCGTGATCGATCCGCGCGTGCGGCTGGAGGGCTAAGCCATGAGCTCTGTTGCACCGGCCGTTGAACCCGCCGGTCCCGCGCGAACCTCGGGACTCGTCGCGATCCTCGAACAGACCCGCTATGTGCTCGGCGAGAACAAGGTCACGGGCTTTTCCTTTGCCCTGCTGATCGTCATTCTCCTTGCTGCGGTTTTCGGCCCCTATGTGGTGCCGTATGATCCGCTCGCCTCCGACACCGCGGCGGCATTGAAAGCACCCTCGGCTGCGCACTGGTTCGGCACCGATCAATTGGGCCGCGACATCTTCAGCCGCGTCGTCGTGGCGACGCGGCTTGATACCTTCATCGCGGTCGCCTCCGTGGTGCTGGTGTTCTTGATGGGCGGGCTTGCCGGCATCGCGGCGGGTTACTTTGGCGGCTGGACCGACCGGATCGTCGGCCGCATCGCCGACACCATCATGGCCTTCCCGCTGTTCGTGCTGGCAATGGGCATCGTCGCGGCGCTGGGCAATACCGTGCAGAACATCATCCTGGCCACGGCCATCGTGAACTTCCCGCTCTATGCCCGCGTCGCGCGCGCCGAAGCCAATGTCCGCCGCAATGCCGGCTTCGTGCAGGCCGCGCGTCTCTCCGGCAACGGCGAATTCCGTATCCTGCTGGTGCATATTCTGCCGAACATCATGCCGATCATGATCGTGCAGATGTCGCTGACCATGGGCTACGCCATCCTCAATGCTGCCGGCCTCTCCTTCATCGGCCTCGGCGTCCGGCCGCCGACCGCCGAATGGGGCATCATGGTCGCGGAAGGCGCGGGCTTCATGGTCTCCGGCGAATGGTGGATCGCGCTGTTTCCGGGCCTCGCGCTGATGATCGCGGTGTTCTGCTTCAACCTCCTCGGCGACGGCCTGCGCGACATCGTCGATCCCCAGCGGAGGACGTGATGGCCGCCTCACGCCTGCCAAAATTCATCAATGATTCCAACCCCTGTTCTACTGTGCATGGGGTTGTTTTCGCCATGATGGGGGGGAGTCGGCCATGACCGCCCAGCCGCTGCTCGACGTCCAGGACCTCACGGTCGAATTCATCACCCGCCGCGGCATCGTGAAAGCCGTGCAGCACGTCAGCATCTCCGTCGCCAAGGGCGAGACGCTTGCCATCGTCGGCGAGTCCGGCTCCGGCAAGTCGGTGACGTCCTATGCGGTGATGCGCATCCTCGACCGGGCGGGGCGGATCGCCGAGGGTTCGGTGATGTTCTCCGGGATCGACGTCAAGGCCGCGACCGAAGGCCAGATGCGCGATTTGCGCGGCCGCGAAGTCTCGATGATCTTCCAGAACCCGCGCGCCGCGCTCAATCCGATCCGGAAAGTGGGCGACCAGATCGAGGACGTCCTGCGTACCCATGTGCAGCAGGCCCAGGTCGGCGACCGTGGCGAGAAGGCGATCGAGGCGCTGGAGCAGGTCAAGATCGCCCGCCCGCGCGAGCGCTATCACGCCTATCCGTTCGAATTGTCCGGCGGCATGTGCCAGCGCGTCGTCATCGCGCTCGCGCTCGCCTGCAATCCGCAGCTGCTGATCGCGGACGAGCCGACGACGGGTCTTGACGTCACCACCCAGAAGGCGGTGATGGATCTGATCGTCGAGCTGACCAAGCGCAAGGCGATGTCGACCATCCTGATCACCCACGATCTCGGCCTCGCCGCCGCCTATTGCGACCGCGTCGTGGTGATGGAAAAGGGCCGCGTGGTCGAGACCGCAAAAGCCGCCGACATCTTCGCCAACCCGCAGCACCCCTACACCAAGAAGCTGATGCGCGCGACGCCGCGGCTCGGCGTGTCCTTGCGCGATCTGTTGCCGGAGGAGGAAGGGGCTTCCTTCGCCTCTCCCCGCACGCGGGGAGAGGCCGGCACGCGAAGCGTGGCGGGTGAGGGGGACTCTCCACGTGTCGTGCTCGCGGATACAGCCCCTCACCCCAACCCTCTCCCCGTGAAGGACGGGGAGAGGGAGAAGACGCCTCTCCTCCTCATCGAAAAGCTCGTCAAGGAATACCCCCGCCAGGGCGCCACCGCGACGCTCGGAAAACTGTTCGGCCGCAAGCCGCCCGTGGAGCCGGACGTGTTCCGCGCCGTCGACGGCATCAGCTTCTCGATCGGCCACGGCGAGTGCGTTGGCCTCGTCGGCGAATCCGGCTGCGGCAAATCGACCACGTCCATGATGGTGATGCGGTTGCTCGACCAGACCTCCGGCCTGATCCGGTTCGACGGCGAGGACATCGGCGCCATCGCGCCTGCTGCCTTTGCCCGGTTGCCGCAGCGCAGCCGCATCCAGATGGTGTTCCAGGACCCGACCGACAGCCTCAACCCGCGCTTCACCGCCGTCCGCGCCATCGCCGATCCGATCATGCAGCTCGGCGACATCAGGGGACGCGACGCCCTCCGCTTCCGCTGCGAGGAGTTGGCCACCATGGTCGGTTTGCCGCACAATTTGCTGGATCGTTTCCCGCACCAGCTCTCCGGCGGCCAGAAGGCCCGCGTCGGCATCGCCCGTGCCATCGCCCTGCATCCAAAGCTCGTCATCCTGGACGAGCCGACGGCGGCGCTGGACGTCTCTGTCCAGGCCGTGGTGCTGAACCTGCTCCAGGACCTCAAGGCGCGGCTAGGTATGAGCTATCTGTTCGTCTCGCATGATTTGAATGTAGTGCGCTTGTTGTGCGATCGTGTCATTGTGATGCGGTCGGGGCGGATCGTCGAGGAAGGCTCTTCCGAAAGGGTCTTGAACGATCCGCAGGACGACTACACCAAGGAGCTGTTGACGGCGATCCCGCATCCGCCGTTGCCGGTACACTGAGAGTGCACTGTTGTTTGGGAGCGTGATGGCCGAGCCACAACAAAATCAGTTCGACGACTATATCGACGCCGTATCGAAAGCGCTGGCGCTGCCGGTCGAGGACGCCTGGAGGCCGGCGATCCGAGCCAATCTCGAAGTCTCGCTGCGGCTCGCCCGCCTGGTCGACGAATTCGCGTTGCCGGACGAGACCGAGCCAGCGCCGATTTTCACGGTCTGACGCTGCCATGACCACCAAGCCAGAGATGACCGCTGCCGAGATCGCAAGTGCGGTTGCGGGCAGCAAGATGTCCGCGCTCGATGTCACCGAAGCAGCGCTCGCGCGGATCAACCAGCACGACACCATCCTCAACTCCTTCACCGATGTCACCGCCGAGCGCGCCCGTGCCAAGGCGCGTGCGATCGATACCGATATCGCCGCGGGCAAGGACGTCGGCCCGCTCGCCGGCGTGCCCTTCGCCGTGAAGAACTTGTTCGATGTCGCGGGTCTCGCCACGCGGGCCGGCTCGAAGATAAATCGCGATCGTGCTCCCGCGACGCGCGACGCCACGCTGATCGAGCGCATGGAAGCGGCCGGCGCCGTTCTCGTCGGCGCGCTCAACATGGGCGAATACGCCTACGACTTCACCGGCGAGAACGTCCATGATGGTCCCTCGCGCAATCCGCATGACACCACGCGGATGACCGGTGGCTCGTCCGGCGGTTCGGGCGGCTCCGTCGGCGGCGCTCTGGTGCCGATCGCGCTGGGCTCAGACACCAATGGCTCGATCCGCGTGCCGTCCTCGTTCTGCGGCATCTTTGGCCTGAAGCCGACCTATGGCCGGCTCTCGCGCGCGCGCTCCTTCCCGTTCGTCGCGAGCCTCGATCATCTCGGCCCGTTCGCGCGCTCGGCGACTGATCTCGCGCTCGCCTATGACGCGATGCAGGGGCCGGATGCCGACGATGCCGCCTGCACCATGCGCGGTCTGGAACCGACGACGCCGCTGCTCGCCAATCCGGTTTCGGACCTGCGCATCGCGATCGCAGGAGGCTATTTCCAGAAGAACCTATTTCCGGAAGCCGTCGAAGCCGTCAGCCGTGTCGCCAAGGCACTTGGCGCAACGCAAGTGGTTGACGTGCCCGAAGCCTCGCGTGCCCGCGCTGCCGCTTACGTCATCAGCACCACCGAAGGCGCCTCGCTGCATCTCGATCGCCTGCGCAAGCGCCCGAATGATTTCGATCCCGCCGTGCGCGACCGGCTGATTGCGGGCGCCATGGTGCCGGCGCCGCTGGTCGATCGCGCCCAGAAATTCCGCCGCTGGTATCGCGCACAGTTTTCCGAGATCTTCAAATCGGTCGACGTGCTGCTCGCGCCGGCGACGCCCTGCACTGCGCCAAAACTCGGCCAAGTGAACTTCAATCTCGACGGTGTTGAGCTGCCGGTGCGCGCCAATATCGGCATCCATACCCAGCCGATCTCCTTCATCGGCCTGCCGGTGGTCGCCGTCCCGGTACCGCTCGAGCCGCTGCCGATCGGCGTGCAGATCATTGCCGCGCCCTGGCGCGAGGACATCGCGCTGCGGGTCGCGTACGCATTGGAAAAGCTGGGCGTAGTCGCCGCACCGTCGCCGAGAGGAATTTAGAATGGAGATCGATCTCCCCGACGTGCTCGCGGAAGTCCAAGCCGCGTTCGAGCGCTACGAGCAGGCTCTCGTCAGCAACGACGTCGCCGTGCTCGGCGAGCTCTTTCGCAACGACTCCCGCACGCTGCGCTACGGCATCGGCGAGAACCTCTATGGCTACGAGGCGATCGCCGGCTTCCGCGCCGGCCGCTCGCCGTTCGGCCTCAACCGCCGCACTGCGAAAACCGTGATCACCAGCTACGGCCGGGATGCGGCAGTAGCCTCCACCCTGTTCTATCGCGACACGGCTCCCGGCAAGGTCGGTCGGCAGATGCAGACCTGGATTCGCTTCCCGGAGGGCTGGCGCGTCGTCGCTGCCCATGTCAGCATCATCGACGAGTCGAAAGAGACCTGACCGTATGACGCTTGACGATTTTCCGCAGGGGATACTGCCGGCCGAGCCGGTAGTGCCGCGCGTCGACCGGGCATTGCCGTCGGTGCAGAAGGTCACGCGCGCCGAGGAGCTGCGTTTGCAGCTTGCGGACGAGATCGTGCGCGGCGCCCTGGCCCCCGGCTCGCCGCTGGACGAGACCGACATCGCACGGCGCTTCAGCGTCTCGCGCACGCCGGTCCGCGAGGCGTTGCGTCAGCTTGTGGCAAGCGGCCTGATCGAGGCGCGGCCCCATCGCGGCGCGGTCGTCGCGCAGCCGTCGTTCGAACGGCTGACGAGCATGTTCGAGGCGATGGCGGAGCTGGAGGCGTTGTGCGCCGGCCTCGCGGCCGAGCGCATGTCGGCCGCCGAGCGCCATGGGCTCGAAGCCATCCACGAGGAGCTGCGGGTGCTGAGCTACGCCGGAAATCCCGATCGCTTCCACGAGGTCAACGAGCGCTTCCACAACGCGATCTATGCGGGATCGCAGAACGGCTACATCGCCGAGATCACGCTAGCGACGCGCGTACGCGTGCAGCCGTTCCGCCGCGCCCAGTTCCGCAATCTTGGCCGCCTCGCCAAATCGCAAGCCGAGCACGACCGCGTCGTCGTCGCCATCATGCGCGGCGACAAGCAGGGCGCGGCGGCTGCGATGCGCGCGCATATCGAGCTGGTGCGCGGAGAGTACGAGATTTACGCGGTGTCGGTCTGATCTTGTAGGGTGGGTTAGCCGTAGGCGTAACCCACCACTGTCCGTATCTGCGGAAACAGAAGAGGTGGGTTACGCCAGCGGACTGCGCTTCGCGCAGCCGCAGGGCTAACCCACCCTACGAAACCTGCGCCGTCGCAGCTTCCGCCACATAGGCACGCCAGCCGCCATAACTTGTGATGTCGCGGGCGTCACTCAGCACCTCCGGCTCGACGAGAAACCCCTTCACACGACGTCCATCCGCAAGCCTGATCGTGCCGATCGCCATCGGCGCGGGGATTGCATTGACGAACTTGCCGAAGGCGGACGACGACAGCGACCAGATCTCCAGCTCGATCGCCGTGCCCTTGCCGGCTTCGACGCGCAGCATGCCGGGCTTCGGCGGCGTGGTCTGAAGCGCATAGAGCTTGTAGTCCGGCGAAGTCTTGGTCGCCTCGATCAGCTTCGCGTCCAGCGCCTTCAATTCACCGTTCAGCGCCATGCCGGAGAGATGCGCGCCGACCACCGCGATCGGAATCTCGTCGCTGCTGCTCGCGGCAAGCTGGGCAAGCGGTGCCTGCGCCACACCCTTGGCGCCCACGGTGAGCTTGGTGTCGGCATGGAAGACACGGCCGATGCTTGCGAGCATGGCGTCGTGGCCCGCGGGGGCGAGCAGTGTGATGCCGAACGGAATGCCGTCGGCGCGCATCGCCGCCGGCAGCGCGAGACCGCACAAGTCGAGCAAATTGACGAAATTGGTATAGGTGCCGAGCCGGCTGTTGAGCTCGACCGGATTGGCCAGCACCTGCGCTGTCGTATAGGCCGTCGGCGCGGTCGGCAGCACCAGCGCGTCGATATTGGTGAAGGTGCGCTCGGCGATCTTGCGCAAACCTTGCAGGCGGTAGAGCGCCGAGAAGGTTTCCGCCGCCGTGAGCCGCGCGCCGGCCGCGGTGATCTCGCGCGTCACCGGATGGATCGAGTCGGGCGCAGAGGCGAGCAGATTCTTGATCACGAGATAGCGTTCGGCGACCCAGGGCCCCTCATAGAGCAGCCGCGCCGTCTCGTAGAACGGCTCCAGGTCGAACTCGATCAACGTCACCCCGAGCGACGTCCAGCGCTTCAGCGCATCGCTGTAGGCGGCCTCCGCCTTCTTGTCGCCGAAGAAGATCAGCTGTCCGTTGCGCGGCACGCCGAGGCGCAAGTTTGCGGGGAACGGCGTGAGAGCGCCAAGCGGCCGGTCGCGCGAGAATGGATCGGCCTGGTCGGGGCCGGCCATCACCGACAACGCGAGCGCGGCATCGTCGACCGTCAGTGCGAACACCGAGATGCAGTCGAGCGTACGGCAGGCCGGCACGAGGCCTGCCGTCGAGATCATGCCGAGGCTCGGCTTCAGCCCGACGATGTTGTTGAGCATCGCCGGCACGCGGCCGCTGCCGGCGGTATCGGTGCCGAGCGACAGCGGCACGAGGCCCGCGCCGACTGCTGTCGCCGATCCCGAGCTCGATCCGCCAGGAATGAGATCCTCGCGGATCGAGTTCTTCGGGATGCCGTAGGGCGAGCGCACGCCCACCAGGCCGGTTGCGAATTGATCGAGATTGGTCTTGCCGATGATGATCGCGCCGGCGGCGCGCAGCCGCTCCACCGCAGTGGAATCATGCGTGGGGGTGTAGGAGAAGGCCGGGCAGGCCGCCGTGGTCGGAAAGCCCAGTGCGTCGATATTGTCCTTCACCCCGACCGGCACGCCATAGAGCGGCAGGCTGGCGGCATCCGCGCGCGTGGCGAGCTTTTCGGCCTCCGCGATTGCGTTCTTCTCGTCGCGCAGGCTGATGAAGATGGCGGGATCGTTGTGGTCGCGGATGCGCTGATAGGTCCGCGCGACCGTCTGTACCGGCGTGAGCGTGCCCGCGCGATGCGCGGCCACGATCTCGGCGATCGTTTCAGGCTGCTCAGCCCCCAGTTCAGCCTTCATGGCGACAAAACTCCGGCAACTTGTCCTCACCCGGAATGAAGCAAGCCATGTGCCATTGTGTACAGAATCCGGGCAGGCGCGGCATCCAGGATACTATCGAAGGATCAGTAGGTTGGGGGATATTTCGATTGCCGGCCAGGCTCTCGCGGCAGCGCCCTGTTACGTGCATCTGCCCAAAACATGGGCGGGCGGGATCAAGTGAAGCAAGCGAGGATCTGGAGCAGCTGCTCCCGGTTCGCCTTGCCGATCTTGTCCTCGACATGCCGCTCGTGCTCGGCGGCGAGCCGCTTGAACTTCTCCAGCGCTGTCTCGCCCTGCGCGGTGAGGTGCAAGGCGTGGGAGCGCCGGTCCGCCTTCGACCTGACCCGCTTCACGAGCTTGCGGCTCTCGAGACTGTCGAGCAGATGCACCAGCCGGGCGCGCTCGATGCCGAGACGCTTGGCGACTGCCATCTGCGACAGCCCGGGATTGGCGCCGATCACCGTCAGCACCGAATATTGCGTCGGCCGTATGTCGACATCGCCGAGCGTCTTGATGAAGTCCTGAAAAACCCAGATCTGGAAGCGCCGCACGGCATAACCGGCGTGGCCGACCAGCGCATCGAGGCCGATCTCGTCCGCGTCGTTCCGTCGCGCTGCGCCATTGCCGGCGCGTTTGCGTGGGGAAGGGCGGGTGTCGGCTCGATCTGCGCTGGCTGTCACATCGTGTCTCCTGCCGGGCGATCTTAGCGCCTCGACGGCTCAAGCGGAAGATTGTTGTTGACGACAACAATCGTCCTGCCCAACATTGTGGCCAAAGCAGCCCGGAACGAGGCTGCGGCCGATCCGGACATCCGGGTGGAGGAGGAAACCATGACAACCGCCCCACGCGGTGATGCCTCGAACCTGTTCGCAACGCCAAAGACCACAGCCGAGCATCGCGCCGACGGCAGCATCGTGCTGCGCTCGTCCGAGCCTCTACGCGAAGATGCGCGCTGCATCGGCGACTGGCTGGAGCATTTTGCGCGACAGACGCCCGACAAGGTCTTCCTCGCCGAGCGCGGCAACGCCGAGGCGCCCTGGGCCATGGTCACCTATGCACAGGCGCTGCGGCAGGTACGAGCGGCTGCATCCTGGATTTTGGCGCAGGGCTTGGGCGCGGAGCGTCCGCTCGTGATCCTCTCCGACAACAGCATCGATCACGCGCTGCTCGCGCTCGCCGCTCAGCATGTCGGTGTGCCCTCAGCCGCGATCTCGCCGGCCTATTCGCTGATGTCCAAAGACTTCGACAAGCTCAAAAGCATGATCGCGTTGCTTGAGCCGGGCGCAATCTACATCTCGGCCACAAAGCCGTTCGCGGCGGCGCTGGCCGCCATCAAGCCGCTCCACACGGCGCAGATCATCAGCGGCAATGGCGAGGACGCCGACGCGCTAGCCTTCCGCACCATCGCCGCGACGTCCGAGACGCCCGACGTCGCAGCAGCCTTTGCCGCGGTGACGCCGGACACGATCGCAAAATTCCTCTTCACCTCGGGCTCGACCGGTACGCCGAAAGCCGTCATCAACACCCAGCGCATGCTGACCTCGAGCCAGCAGGCCAAGGCGCAGACCTGGACCTTTCTCGAGCAGGGGCCCGGCGATCTCGTCATTCTCGACTGGCTGCCCTGGAGCCATACGTTCGGCGCCAACCACAATTTCAACCTCGTCCTGCGTAACGGCGGCTCGCTCTATATCGACGGCGGCAAGCCTGCGCCCGGCCTGTTCGCGACCTCGCTTGCCAATCTGAAAAGCGTGATGCCGACGGTCTATTTCAACGTACCGCGCGGCTTCGACATGCTGATCACGGCCCTGCGTGGCGACGAGGATCTGCGCCGCCGCTTTTTCGACGAGGTGAAATTCGCCTTCTATGCCGGCGCGGCGCTGCCGCAAAGTCTCTGGGATGCGCTCGAAGAGCTTTCGATCAACACCGTCGGCCGCGCGCTGCCGATGGTCTCGGCGTGGGGCTCGACCGAGACCTCGCCGCTGGCGACCGACTGCCATTTCCTCGCCGAACGCTCCGGCAATATCGGCGTGCCGATTCCCGGAACGGAGTTGAAGCTCGTCACCTCCGGTGACAAGCTGGAAGTGCGCGTGCGCGGTCCCAACGTCACGCCCGGCTATTGGAAGGCACCGGAGCTGACGAAGCAGGCGTTCGATGAGGAGGGGTTCTATCTCATCGGCGACGCCGTGAAGCTTGCAGACGCCGGGCGGCCTGAGCGCGGCCTGTTCTTCGATGGCCGCGTCGCGGAAGACTTCAAACTCAATTCCGGGACCTGGGTCAGCGTCGGCACGCTGCGCGTTGCCGGGATCGCTGCGCTGGCGCCGCTGGTGCAGGACATCGTCGTCGCCGGTCATGGCGGCGATGAGGTGCGCTTGCTGGTGTTCCCGAACATCATCGCCTGTCGCGCCCATGCCGGCCTGCCCGAGACGGCCGGTGTGGATGATGTGCTGATGCATGGCAAGGTCAGGACCGCGATCGCGCAAGGTCTTGCAAGAATGAAGCAGCAGGGCGCCAATTCCTCCGGCCACGCCACGCGTGCGCTGCTGCTCGTTGAGCCGCCGTCGGTGGATGGCGGCGAAATCACCGACAAGGGCTACATCAATCAGCGCACGGTGCTGACGCGCCGCGCGGATGCGGTGAAACGGTTGAACGATGATGGGTCGGCCGAGTGGATCGGCCTGTAGCTTTTCAGGGATAAAGATAGAGTTAGGCACGCTCGCTCCTCGTCGCAATGACGGCGATGGGGCAGCGCGGCAAAATGAGCCAGCCATTCTTCCGCAATATCCTGCATGATTATTTTGTTGCTCAAGCAACTAATTTATGCGAACCGTTCCAAACAAGGATGACGGCGGGGGAACCGCTGCGCCGGATATCGGAGGAAATAATGCTCGGCAGAGAGGGTGCCGCCGGCAAACACCAGCGCCTGCCTGAAGGCAGCAATATCGCGCGCCCGCGATGGCGGGCCTCAGGTGTCGGTGCTCCCCGTCACCGTACCCAAATTCTCGTGCAGCCGGCGCAACAGATCGACCAGCACCTCGCGCTCGTCCTTGCTCAGACAGGACAACAGCCGCCGCTCGCGCTCGAAGGCCGCGACGATCACCTTGTCATGGGTGGCGCGACCTCGCGCCGTCAGCGAGATCGAATGGGTGCGGCCGTCGTTCGGATCGGTGCGGATCGACACCTGCCCGCGCTTCTCCAGCCCCGCAAGCGTTCGGCTCACCGGGCCCTTGTCGAAGCCGATGACGTGGCAGATGCGCGAGGCCGGAATGCCGGGCTCGATCGCCAGCAGCGACATGATCCGCCATTCCGTGACGTTGACGCCGAACTGCCGCTGATAGAAGGCAGTCGCGCTGTTCGAGAGCTTGTTGGCGATGAAGGTGATGAAGGCCGGCACGTAACGGTCGAGATCGAGCGTCGGTCCCGTCTCAGCGGGCGCGGGCTTCTGTCGGGATCTGGTCGAAGGCGGCATATCGGGTGTCTGACTCGCGGCGTGCCTGCAGACCTAAGGGCATGCGCCACCCTTTCACAAGATCAAAATGAGGGAGGACTTCAATGAGCGCACCCGATTCCTCAGCGACCGGCGTCCCGCATCTCGACGTCGATCCCTTCGCGATGAACTTTTTTGCCGACCCCTATCCCACGCATGAGCTGCTGCGGGAGACAGGGCCGGTGGTCTATCTCGACAAATGGAACGTCTACGGCGTGGCCCGGCATGCCGAGGTTCATGCCGTGCTGAACGACCCCATGACCTTCTGCTCCAGCCGCGGCGCCGGTCTGTCCGATTTCAAGAAAGAGACGCCGTGGCGGCCGCAGAGCCTGATCCTCGAGGCCGATCCGCCTGAACACACCCGCACCCGCGCCGTTTTGTCGAAGGTGCTGTCGCCGACTGTGATGAAGGGGCTTCGCGACCGCTTTGAAGCAGCGGCCGAGGAGCGGGTTGACATGCTCATCGAGAAGCGCAGCTTCGATGCCATCGCGGACCTCGCCGAGGCCTATCCGCTCTCGATCTTTCCGGATGCGCTCGGGTTGAAGCCGGAGGGCCGCGAGCACCTCATTCCCTATGCGAGTGTGGTCTTCAATGCCTTTGGGCCGCCGAATCAGTTGCGGCAGGACGCCATCGAGCGCTCGGCTCCGCATCAGGCCTACGTCACCGACCAGTGTCAGCGCGATAATCTCACGCCCGGCGGCATTGGCGCTTGCATTCACGCCCATGTCGATGAGGGCGCAATCACGGCCACGGAAGCGCCGCTGCTGGTGCGCTCACTGCTCTCGGCCGGCCTCGACACCACCGTCAACGGCGTCGGCGCGGCCCTCTATTGCCTCGCCCGCTTCCCCGACCAGTGGCAGCGCCTCCGCGGCGATCTCACGCTTGCGCGCAACGCCTTCGAAGAAGCCGTGCGCTTCGAAAGCCCGGTGCAGACCTTCTTTCGCACCACCACGCGCGATGTCGAGCTGTCCGGCGCGACCATCGGCGAGGGCGAGAAAGTGCTGATGTTTCTTGCTGCCGCCAATCGCGATCCGCGACGCTGGGACAAGCCCGATAGTTATGACATCACCCGCCGCACGTCCGGCCATGTAGGCTATGGCTCGGGCATCCACATGTGCGTCGGGCAGCTCGTTGCGCGACTCGAGGGCGAGACGATGCTCACGGCGCTGGCGCGTCGTGTCGCCACGATCGAGATCACGGGCGAGCCGCGCCGCCGCTTCAACAACACGCTGCGCGGGCTCGACAGCCTGCCGGTCGCCATCACGCCGGCCTGACCGCGACGGCAAATCAAACAGGGGAGGGAACGATGAAGTATCTGAAGTGGCCGCTCGTACTGGCTGCGAGCCTTATGAGCGGCGCGGCGAGCGCCGAGATATCGGACAATATCGTTCGCGTCGGCGTGCTCAACGACATTTCCGGAATTTTCCAGGATACCAACGGCATGGGCTCGGTCGAAGCCGCGCGCATGGCGGCGGAGGATTTCAACGGCGGAGCTAAGGGCATCAAGGTCGAGGTCGTCTATGCCGACCACCAGAACAAGGCCGATGTCGGCAGTGCCATCGCCCGCAAATGGCTTGATGTCGAAGGCGTCGATGCCATCGTCGACGTGCCGAATTCGGCGGTCGGACTCTCCATCAACACGCTGTTGCGCGGCAGCCGCATGACGTACCTCGCATCATCGACCGCGAGCGCCGATCTCACCGGCAAGGCCTGCTCGCCCAACACCATCCAATGGGTCAACGACACCTGGGCGACCGGAAACACCACGGCGGCTGCGATGATGTCGCGCGGCGGCAAGGACTGGTATTTCCTCACGGTCGACTACGCGCTCGGCAAGGGCATCGAGGCGGAGGCGCAGAAATATATCGAGGGGCACGACGGCAAGGTGCTCGGCTCCTCGAAGCATCCGCTCGGCACCTCCGACTTCGCCTCGTTCCTGTTGCAGGCGCAGGGCTCGAAGGCGCAGGTGATCGGGCTGGCGAATGCCGGCGGCGACACCATCAATGCCGTGAAGCAGGCGGTCGAGTTCGGCATCCAGCAGGGCGGCCAGAAGCTCGTCGCGTTCCTGCTCTTCATCAACGACGTGCACGGCATGGGGTTGAAGGTCGCGCAGGGCCTCCAGCTCATGGAAGCCTTTTACTGGGATATGAACGACGACACCCGCGCCTTCGCCAAGCGCTTCGCCGCGCGGCCCGGTATGAACGGCAAGATGCCGAGTGGCAACCAGGCCGGCGTCTATGCCTCCACGCTCGCTTATCTCAACGCGGTCGCGGTCACAGGCAGCGACAACGCCAAGGACGTCGTACCGGAGATGAAGAAGTTCAAAGGCAGGGACAAGCTATTCGGTGACACCGCGATCCGTCAGGATGGGCGCGTTGTGCATCCGATGTATCTGTTCGAGGTGAAGAAGCCGGAGGAATCGAAATATCCATATGACTATTACAAGCTGGTTTCGACCATCCCGGCGGAGCAGGCGTTCCGTCCGATGGCGGAGGGCGGGTGCGAGCTGGTGAAGTAGCGATGTAGCTGCGGGCGCTTCTTCACCCTCCCCTGGAGGGGCCCTCCAGGGATCGGTAAAAAGAAGCCGCGCTACCCCACCACCTTGCTTGAGCCCTGCGTGATCAGCCGTGCCGCGCGCTGGTCGCGGGCGTAGATCCAGAGCCAACTGAGCGCGACGCTGAGGCGGTGCCGGAGACCGATCAGGAAGTAGATATGGGCGATGCCCCAGATCCACCACGCGATGGTGCCGCGCAGTTTGATCCGGCCGAAATCGATGACGGCCAGCCCCTTGCCGATCTGGGCGAGGCTGCCGGAATGTTTGTAGCGGAACGGGGCCGTCGCCGCGCCGCGCAAGCGGGCCTTGATCGTCTCGGCGACATGGCGGCCCTGCTGCTTCGCGGCCGGCGCGATGCCGGGCACCGGCTTGCCGTCCCAGGCGTTGATCGTCACGGTGTCGCCGATCGCAAAGATCTCGGGATGGCCCGGAATGGTGAGATCGGCCTCGACCTGCACGCGCCCGGCGCGATCGGCCGGCGCGCCCAGCCATTCGGCGGCGGGTGAGGCGCGCACGCCAGCGGCCCAGATCATGGTTTTCGCGTTCAGCCGCTGTCCGCCATAGACGACGCCGTCGCGATCGACCTCGGTCACGGGCTGGCCCAGCACGACCTCGACGCCGATTTTTTCGAGCGAGGCCTGCGCATAGGCGGAGAGATCGTCGGCGAAACCGGCGAGCACGCGCGGCCCCGCCTCGATCAACACGACGCGCGCCTTCGTGGTGTCGATGTTGCGGAAGTCCGGCTGCAGCGTGTGCCGCGCCAGCTCTATAATGGTGCCGGCTAGTTCGACACCGGTTGGTCCAGCGCCGATGATGACGAAGGTGAGCCGTGCCGCGCGCCGCGCTGGATCGGTCTCACGCTCGGCGCGTTCGAACGCCACCAGGATATGGCGCCGCAATGTGGTCGCATCCTCCAGCGTTTTCAGTCCAGGCGCGAACTGCTCCCATTCGTCATGGCCGAAATAGGCGTGGCGGACCCCTGTCGCAAGTACGAGCGTGTCGTAGGGTACCTCGCTGCCGTCATCGAGCAGCACCCGACGCTTCTCCGCGTCCACGCCACTGACGTTCGCAAACAGCGTCGTCACCTCGCGCCGGTCGCGCATGAGATGACGCACCGGCCAGGCGATCTCGCTGGTCGCAAGCGAGGCGGTCGCGACCTGGTAGAGCAGCGGCTGAAACAGATGATGGTTGCGGCGGTCGATCAGCGTGATCTCGACCGGGCTGCCTGCGAGCCGGTAGGTCGTCTCCAGCCCGCCGAAGCCGGCGCCGACGATGACGACGCGATGGGGAGTTGCGGCCATGATGCACCCTCGAATCTTGCTGCTGCTATCCTTCATTTAAGTGCGGATTGGGCGCCGCGGTCCAATAGCCGTCATCAATGACGGAATAGGCTGGGCGTATCGACAGTCTCCGAAAGAAAGCGCCGCAGCCTTGGACCAGTCCTTGGTCGAAGTAAGTAGAATTATATTTCTTGCCATGCCCGATTGAGGCGAAATATGGTGCAGGGGCAGGTGCTGAGCCATTGGCGGCTCGACAGATTTTGCGTTCAATAGAGACAGGCCCCGGGCGGCGATCACCCCGTTTCCGGGATCAATAATACGGAGGGGAGTGGTTATGAGGACGGCATTCTGGCTGGCGGGCGCGGCTGCGCTTGCGCTGGCAAGCCCGGCATTCGCCGGCGACACCATCAAGATCGGTTTCGTCTCGACTTTCAGCGGCCCGACCGCCGTGATCGGCAACGACATGCGTAACTCCTTCGAGCTCGCGCTCGACCACATGGGCCGCAAGATGGATGGCAAGCCGGTCGAGGTGATCTACGAGGATGATGGCCAGAAGCCAGATGTCGGTAAGCAGAAGACCGAGAAGCTGGTGCAGTCCGATCATGTCGACTTCATCGTCGGCTACATCTGGTCGAACGTGCTGCTGGCTTCGCTCAAGACCGCGGTGGATTCGCAGACCTTCCTGATCTCGGCCAATGCCGGCCCGTCGCAGCTCGCGGGCGAACTCTGCTCGCCATACGTGTTCTCGACCTCGTGGCAGAACGACCAGACGCCGGCCGCCGTGGGCCTCTACATGAACGCGAACGCCGTCAAAAGCGTGTTCCTGATCGGCCCGAACTATGCCGCCGGCAAGGACATGCTCGCGGGCGTCAAGAGCACGTTCAAGGGCGAGATCAAGGGCGAGGAATATACGGTCTGGCCGAGCCAGCTCGACTTCTCCGCCGAGCTCTCCAAGGCGCGCGCTTCGGGCGCCGAGTCGATCTTCGTGTTCTATCCCGGTGCGGCCGGCGTGCAGTTCCTCAACCAATATGCGCAGGCCGGCCTGAAGAGCACGATGCCGCTCTATACGGCTTTCACCGTCGACGAGCTGTCGCTGCCGCTCCAGAAGGAGAACGCACTCGGGGTACCCGGCGCGCAGGAATGGGTCAACGATCTCCCCAACGAGCAGAACAAGCGCTTTGTCGCAGACTATCGCAAGAAGTACACCGGGCTCCGTCCGACCTATTACGGCGCACAAGCCTATGACGCGGCCCAGCTCATCAACAGCGCCGTGGTCGCTGTGAAGGGCGACACCAGCAAGAAAGATGCGATGAAGGCCGAGATGGAGAAGGCCAACTTCAAGTCGCTGCGTGGCTCGTTCAAATACGGCAACAACCACATCCCGATCCAGAACTTCTATCTGCAGGACGTGGTGAAGGGCGCCGGGGGCGAGCTTTCGCTGAAGACCGTTGCCACCATCGTCACTGATGACCAGGATCGATTCCACGACAAATGCCCGATGAAGTGAGCTCTCTCCTCTCCCTCTCCCCGTTCTTACGAGGAGAGGTTAGGGTGAGGGGCTGCTTCCGCAATCACGGTGAGAGTTGGATTCGCGGAGGGCCCCTCCCCCGATCGCTGTGCGATCGACCTCTGCCCGCAAGCGGGTCGAGGTGAAGAGGTGCCTAAACCCGCGGCATACTCGCGGGGCGCACTTCGCGCGCCTGCGCCGCGAGCCTGATCCCGGCATTCGCCGCACCAAATCCCTGGTAGCTCCGTCTCTCCACGATTTCGAAGAAGAAACGCTCATCAAAAATGTGGGTATAGACTTGGAAGAACTCGCCGTCGCCCTCGCGGTCGTAGAGGATGTGGTTGGTGCGGAGTTTTGCCATCATTTCGGGCGCAAGGTCGTATTTGGCTTCGATGTCGTCGTAGTAGTTGTCAGGGATGTCGAGAAAATCCGCGCCGCGGGCGCGCATCGCGGCGACGGTGGCAAAGATGTCGTTGCACGCGAATGCAACGTGCTGCACGCCCGAGCCAAAGAACTCCGAGATGAAGCGCGCTGGCAGCGTGCGGTTGGCCGAGGAGCCGTTGAGAACGAAGCGCAGGCTCTGGTCGGCGTTGATGACGGCCTGACTCTGCACGAGGCCTCGGGGGTCGGCGATCTCCATCTGCGGCAGGCGGGTGAGGTCGAGGATGCCGGTGTAGAACAACAGCCAGGACAGCATCTCATCATAGGGCATCGACTGCGCGATGTGATCGACCGCGAGCAGCGCATCCGCGCTTGCATCGGTCGCAACAGGCGCGAAATCCGTATCCCAGTTCTGGCCGGCCCGGTCGAGGAAATAGAGAAGACTGCCGCCGACGCCGTGGATCGCGGGGATCTCCAGCTCGCCCGGACCGACCGGCTGGTAGAAGGTGCGCGCCTTCAGCGTTTCGGCCCGCTGCATGGCGAGGCCGGCATTGTCGACGTCGAGCGCGATGGCGCAGACGCCGGGACCGTGCGTGACGTAATGCGAATGCGCAAAGCCGTCGGTCTCGCAATTGATCACGAGTTCGACCTTGCCCTGCGACCAGCGCTCCACAGCCTTGCTGCGGTGCTTGCCGCTTCTGCGGAAGCCGAGCTGTGAAAACAGATGCGCGAGCTCGCCGGCCTTGGTCTCGTTGACGGCGAACTCGATGAAGCCCGTGCCGCTGCTCCTGGCCTTCGGCGCCAGCGGCCCGCCGACGAGATTCGGCCAGTCCGGTGCGAGCTGGTCCTGTAACAGGATCAGCGAGCGCAGGCCGTCGACCGCGGTCTGCGCCGCCGAGCCGGCGCGGAACTGGTCGTTGAAGATCTCCAGCGACCATGGACCGGAATAGCCGGTCGCGGCAATCGCCTGCATGAATTCGCCGACCGGCAGATCGCCCTGGCCGGGGAAGGAGCGGAAGTGCCGGCTCCACGACAGGATGTCGAGTTCGAGCTTTGGTGCGTCGGCAAGCTGCACCAGAAAAATCTTGTCGCCGGGGATCGAGGCCATGGCGCGGACCGGGAAGCCGGGCGCGAGTGCGTGAAAACTGTCGAGGATCACCCCGATCGCGGGATGATCGGCGCGGCGCACGATCTCCCAGGCATCGCGGTAGTCGTTGACATGCCGACCCCAGGCCAACGCCTCGTAGCCGACCCGCAAGCCGCGCCTGGTCGCGCGATCGCCGAGCTCGCGAAAATCATCCGCGGCGCGGTCGATGCCGCCGAGCGAGTGAGGGGAGACGTTGGAGCAGATCAGCAGCAGATCGGTGCCGAGCTCCTGCATCAGGTCGAACTTGCGCTCGGCGCGGGCAAAGTTGCGCAAACGCTGCGGCTCCGGCATGCCCTCGAAATCACGAAACGGCTGGAACGCGCAGATCTCGAGACCGAGATCCTTACAGAGTTTTGCGATGTCACGTGGACCCGCGCCGAACGACAGCAAATCGTTCTCGAAAATCTCGACCGCTTCGAAGCCGGCGGCTGCGATGGCGCGGAGCTTTTCGTCGAGGGCCCCTGAGAGGGAAACGGTCGCGATCGAGCGCTTGTTCATGCTGCCTGCTCCATGATTCGGCCCGGCGATATTTTTTGGCTCGTGCGTGCGGCCTCGCTGACGGCTTCGACGACCGCGAGCGTGCCCATTGCGTCTTCGGCGGAAATCAGCGGCTGCTCGCGGCCCGCAATCACCGCGCAGAAATGCCGGAGCTGCTCGGCCAGCGGGTCGAGCGCCGCCGATGCAATCGTTTGGCGCGACAGCGGCATATGCCAGCCGGGCTGTTGCGCATAGGACCACAGCTCCATATTCGGGATGGATAGTGATCCCTGGGTGCCGGAAAAGATGTAACAGGGCTGATGCTGCTTTGGATACGCGGAGTTCTCGCCCGACGCGAGCTCCCAGCTCCACGGCGCCGGTGTCGCATCCGATACGGTCGCGGTCCCCAGCGCACCATTGGCGAAACGCAGCAGCAGTGCGGCCGTGTCCTCGACGGCGAAGCCGCGAACCATGTTCGAGGTCAGCGCCTGCACCTCGGTGATTTCGCCGCAAATGAAGCGGAGATTGTCGATGTCGTGGATGAGGTTGATGAGCAGCGGACCGCCGCCCTGCTCGCGCCGCCAGGTCACGCCAAAGTAATCATCGGGCTTCTTCAGGAGCCATAGTCCGACCACGGCGGTGAGTTGGCCAAGCCTGCCGGTCGCCACAGTCTCGCGCGCGGCCTTGATGATCGGATTGTGCCGGCGGTGATGGCCGACCAGCATCGGCACGCCGCTGCGCCTGATCGCCGCGCACAGGCGCTGCGCGGCCGCGACCGTGTCGGTCACCGGCTTCTCGATCAGTGCGGGCACACCGGCCTCCGCGCAGTCGAGCGCCATCTGGAGATGCAGCGCGTTGGGCGAGGCAATGATGAAGCCGTCGGGCTTTTCCTGCGCCAACTGCTCGCGGTGATCCGCATGCCAGGGCGTATTGCGTCTCTGCACAAATTCTTTCGCGGCGGGGGAGGGATCTGCAATGCCGGCCAGCACGCAATCCGGCGAAGCGTCGATCAATTCGACATGGCGGCGGCCGATCAGGCCGGCGCCGGCAATTGCGATGCGCATTGGCGCGCTCATGCCGCACCCTCCTCCATGGCGCCGCCGAGGAAGAGCTGGCCGATCCTTGGATCGTTCAGGATGCGCTCCGCCCTGTCGGTCATGCGGGTCTGGCCGAGCTCGAGCACGATGCCGATGTCCGAGATCTCCAGCGCCGAGCGCGCGTTCTGCTCGATCATGAGGATGGTGACGCCGCGGTCGCGCAGACCTTTCAGGATGTCAAAGGTCTGCTGCACCATCAGCGGCGACAGGCCGATCGAGGGCTCGTCGATCAGCACCAGCTTTGGCTCGAGCAGCAGCGAACGGGCGATCTCGAGCTGCTTCTGTTCGCCGCCGGAGAGAGTCGAGGCCTGCTGCGTCGATTTGCGGCGCAGCGCGGGAAACAGGTCGAGTGCCGCCTCGATCCGCGCCGGCAGGTCGAGGCTCTTTCCGGCGGCGACGCCGCCGAGCTCGATATTGTGGCGCACCGACAGCTCGGGAAAGATGTTGCGGCCCTGCGGCACATAGCAGATGCCGGCGTTGAGCAGCGCGCGCTGGCTCAGATTCGTGACGTCGCGACCCGCGAAGCTGATCTTGCCCTCGCGCAGCTTGAGCAGGCCAAAGATCGCCTTGAACACGGTCGATTTGCCGGCGCCGTTCGGGCCGATGATCGTGGTGATGGTCGCCTGCGGCACCGCGAATGTCGTGCCGTTCAAGATCGTCATCTTGCCGTAGCCGCCGACGAGATTTTGAACCGAGAGGATCGTGTCGCTCACCGCAAACTCCTCAATGTCCGAGATAGGCTTCGATCACGGCCGGGTTCTTACGGACCTCGTCCGGTCGCCCCATCGCCAGCACCTTGCCTTCCGCCATCACCATCACGCGCGAGCACAGCGACATCACGAACTCCATATTGTGCTCGATCACGACGAAGGTGGCGTTCTTCTCGCGGTTGATCGCGACCAGCCGCTCCTTGAGATCCGTCAGCATCGAGGGGTTGACGCCGCCTGCTGGTTCGTCGAGTAGCACCAGGCGCGGGCCGCCCATGAAAGCCATGGCGGCATCGAGCAGCTTCTGCTGGCCGTAGGAGAGGCCACCAGCCGGTTCGGCGGCGAGGTGGTCGAGCTTGAAAAAGCCGATCATCTGGTTGGCGGTTTCAGTCAGCCCGGCATCGGAGCGGCCGACCAGGCGCGAGGCCATGTTGCCCTGATGCTCCTGGCCCGCGAGGATCAAATTCTCGCGCACCGAGAGTTTTGGAAACACCTGCAAGAGCTGGAAGGTGCGGCTGACGCCGAGCTTGTTGAGCTCGGCGGGGCGCAGGCCGGTGACGACTTTGCCGTCGAGCTTGACCTCACCGCCTGATGGCGTGAGCTGGCCGAGGATGCAATTGAATAAGGTCGACTTGCCGCAGCCGTTCGGACCGATCAGGCCGAGGATCTCGCCCTCGCGGACGTCGAAGGAGACGCCGTCGACCGCGGTGATGCCGCCAAAGCTCTTCTTGATGTTGGTGACTTCGAGCACCGCACTCATTGCACCGTCTCCAGCCGGGACTTTGCGACGGCGCGCAGCGCGGAAGCCGCCTTGGTGCGGCGTTCGGCGAGGTAGCGGTCGAGGATTCCCAAAATGCCGGTCGGCGACCAGATCAGCAGCCCCATCACCGCGATCGCGTAGAGCATCAGATAATAGCCCTCGGTGAAGCGCAGCCACTCCGGCAGCAGCACGGCGATCATCGCACCAAGGAAGGGACCGAAATAGAATCCGGCGCCGCCGACGATCACCATCATCAGCAGGTCCAGCGAGAGCGACAGGTTGAACGGCACGGGGTCGATATATTGCGTCAGCGGCGCATAGAGCGCACCGGCGACGCCGCCGAGCGCCGAGCCGATCGCGAACGCCATCAGCGTGTAGCGGCGGGTGTCGATGCCGAGCGACTGCGCGCGCAGCGGATTTTCGCGCAACGCCATGAAGGCGCGGCCCCAGGGCGAGCGGATCAGCCACCACACCGCGACCGACACGATCGCGAGCGAGCCGAGGCAGACGTAGTAGAACGGCAGCGGCTTGTTGGTCGCAATCCCGAAGATATGGGGACGCGGAACGTTGGAGATTCCGTAGATGCCGCCGGTGAGCCAGCTCTCGTTGCGGAACACGAGGAAGGCGAGGGTGGAGAAGGCGAGGGTGACGAAGGCGAGGTAGTGATGCTGCACGCGGAGCGCGGGATAGCCCAGCACCCAGCCGACTGCGAAGGCGAGCACGATCGCGACCACGATTGCCGCCGGCAGCGGCCAGCCGTGTGTCGTCATGATCGCAGAAGCATAGGCGCCGATGCCGACGAAGGCACCCTGCGCCAACGACACCTGGCCGGCATAGCCGAGCGTGAGGTTGAGGCCCATCGCGGCGATGGTCATCACCGCCCATTGGCTCAGGATGAACAGGCCGTAGCGGTTGAAGTTCATGGGAATGACGATCACGCCGGCGATGACAATGAGGCCGAGCGCGATCTTCAGGGGTTTGGCGAAGCCGCTCATACCGTGCGCTCCTCGGCGCGGCCCAGCAGTCCTTGCGGCCGGAACAGGATGACGACGATCAGGAAGATCATCGGCACGGCGGCGCGGTACTGCGTCGAGACATAGGCGGCCGCGAGATTGTCGAGCACACCGATCAGAACGCCGCCGGCGATCGCGCCGCGCACCTGGTTGAAGCCGCCGACGATCGCCGCGATGAACGCGGCCTGGCCCAGCACTTCACCGCTCGAGAACTTCGCCAGATAGATCGGCGTGATCAGCAGCGAAGCAAGCGCGACCAGGAAAGCGTTGATCAGGAAGGTCAGCAGGATCATGCGCTCGACCGGCACGCCGATAATGCGCGCGACCGTCGGGTTCTGCGCCGCCGCCTGCATCTGATGGCCGAGCGAGGTGCGGTTGAGCAGCGTGGTCAGGCCGAAGACGGCAAGGATGGCGACGACGAGGACGCCGATGCTTTGCAGCGAGACCGCGTGGCCAAGGATCGAGATATCACCCGTCGGCACGATCGACGGAAACGATGAGGCCTCGGCGCTGAAGAACTGTTTGACGGCCTCCTTGATGCCGATCGCGAGCGCCATGGTCGCGATCGCGAGCGGCAGCACGCCATGACGCATCATCGGATCGACCAGCAGCATCTTGAAGGCGAGGCCGAGCAGGGTCATCGAGAGTAGGATGCCGAGGATGATCGCGAACCAGAACGGCGCGCCGGCATGCATCGCCGCCAGCATCAGGAACGCCGGCAGCATCACGAACTCGCCTTGCGCGAAATTGATCGTCTGCGAGGTCTGCCACAACAATGTGAAGCCGACCGCGACCAGCGCATAGATCGCGCCGGTGGCAAGCCCCGCGACCAGAAGATCGAACAGATTGGACATTTTCCCCTCTCGCCGTTCTGACTTCCCCTCGCCCCGCTTGCGGGGAGAGGGTTGGGGTGAGGGGGAATCTCCGCCAGGTCGCTGATAGTTGGACTCGTGGAGCTTCCCCGTCACCCGGATCGCATCTTCGATGCGATCCGACCTCTCCCGCAAGCGGGGAGAGGTGAAAGACCAGATCGCTTCACTTCACCTTCGGCAGCACCTGCTTCACGACCTGCTTGCCTTCGACGACCTCGACCAGGAAGCTCTGGCGGTCGATATCGCCGTTCTGATCGAAGGTGACGTCCATCAAGATGCCCGGCTCGTCCGCGGCCTTGATGGTCAGGCCATGCAGCGTGTCGGCGAACGCCTTGGAATCGACCTTGCCCATCTTCTCGGTGGTGGCCTTCACCATGTAGACGGCGAGGTAGCCCTTCAGGCCGTTATGGTCGGGCACGTAATTGTACTTCTTCGAGAAGCGGTCGCGGAAACCCTTGATCAGGTCGACCGGGGCATCGGTGGTGAGACCGACATGGCCGCGCGCGCCGTTGGCGGCGTCACCCGCGAGCTCAATCACTTTCTGGCCGATCAGCGTGGTCTCGCCCATCAGCGGCGCGGTGACGCCCTGGCGCTTCAGCTCCTTCAGGATGCGCGCGCTCTCTTCCTCGTTGAGATAGACGAACACGGCGTCGGGATTGGCAGCCTTGATCTTGCCGACGTCGGCGGCGAAGTCGGCCTGTCCCGCTTCGGTTGAGAGGTCGGCGACGACTTTGGAGCCGAGCCGCTCAAGTTCCTTGATGACGACGTCGCGCCCGCCGCGGCCGAAGTCATTGTTGACCCAGACCACCGCGACCGTCTTCGCCTTCATGTCGTCGTGGATGTATTTTGCGACCTTCGGCATCGAAGATTGCTGGCCGAACGAGGTGCGGAACAGGAACTTGTTGCCGGCCTGCGTCAGCTCGGCGGCTTCGCCGCCCATGATCTGCGTGATGCCGGCTTCGGCCGCGAGCGGCGCGGTGACCTTGACCGAGCCGGAATAGCCGGGCCCGAGCAACACATAGGGCTCGGCGTCGAGCGCCTTCTGCACTTGTGCGCGCGCCACGCCCGGGTTCGACTGCGAGTCGGCGTGGGTGACCTCTAACTTGCGGCCAAGCACGCCGCCCTTGGCATTGATCTCCTCGATTGCGAGGTCAATGCCGTTCTTCCAGTTGGTGCCGACGGTGGCGCCGCCACCTGAGAGCTCGGCGACGTCGGCAAGCTTGATCGCCTGTGCGAAGGCGCCCGTCGTCGTGATTGCGGTGAGCAGCGCGCCCACCATTAGCGTTGATTTCATCGTCCTCTCCTCCCGTTCCAATTTTGCAAGCGGCCTTGTGTCCGGCCGCTTCGCCTCAAGCTGCCTGATAGGCGGCGCTGCGCGCTGCCATCACGGCGTCAAAAGCCTCTCCCATGACGTCGGTCGACGGGGCAAGGCTGGTGAACAGTTCGAAGGCGTCGGCCGCCTGGTAGATCGCAAGTTCGCGCCCGGTCATGATCCGCGCGCCCTTCGCTTGCGCCGCGGCAAGGAGCGGCGTGATCAATGGCGAATAGACGGCATCAGCGACCCACAATTTGTCGTGCAGCAGCGCCGCCGGGACCGGCATGCCCCGGCTCGGCAGCATGCCGACCGGCGTGCCGTTGACGAGGCCGGTTGCGCCGTCGAGCGCGTCCTCGACGCTTGCGGTCACTCTGGCGCCGCCATGCCTGGCGAGCAGAGCGGCGAGTTTTTCGGCGCGTGCCGGTTCGCTGTCGAAGATGCGGATGTCGGAGACCTCAAGACCCGCCAGCGCAAAGGCAATCGCCTTGCCGACGCCGCCGGCGCCGATCACGGCCACCGCATTTCCGGAGCGCGCCAGCAGCGGTGTCACCGCGCGCGCAAAGCCGGTCGTGTCGGTGTTATGGCCGATCAGCCGGCCATCCTTCACGACCACGGTATTGACGGCGCCCATGGCGGCCGCGCCCGGCGCGAGCTCATCGAGCAACGGCACCACGGCTTCCTTGTAGGGAAAGGTGACGTTGACGCCGGCAAAGCCGAGCCGCCGCACGCCCTCGAGCATCATGCTGAGACCGGTCGCATCGGCACCGGCGACTTCGATGAGCTGGTAATGGCTGCGCAGGCCGAGTGCCTCGGCGGCGCGCTCGTGCATGGCAGGGGAGGCGGAATGGGCGATCGGCGCGCCGATCAGGCCGGTCAGGAGCTTTTTGGGGGCAGCAGGTCCGCGGCTAGACATGATCCACTATCGTCTCGTGAGGCGCGTTGATGTCGGGCCATTAGCGGGGAAATCCGCGCAATTCCAAGAGGGACGATAGTCTTTCCCCTGCCTAACACAATTACCCATTTATCTTCTAAACCTAACATAATGTTATTTCTTTCGCCCGCGCACGGAAGCGGCCTTGCCGTTGCCGCGGGACGGCTCGACCGCGCGCATCTCGGTGCGCAGGGACTCGATGAAATGCTCGACATGGAGCGACAGCGGCGCGCCGCGTTTGACCGCGATGTAGGTGTCGAACCGGGTCGGCTCGGTGATCTTCAACAGCTCGATGCCGGGATAGCCGCCATGGGCGACCGTGAACTGGTCGATGATGGCGATGCCGAGCCCGGCCTTCACCAGCGCGCAGACCGTGGTGCCGAACCGCGCGCGAATGGTGATGTTATACTCCAGCCGGTTGCGCGTAAAAATCTCGGCCATGATCCGGCCGTAGGGGTCGTTGGGATCGATGCCGATCAGCGGGTAGCGGGTAATCTCGGCGGCCGAGACCTGCTTGCGGTCGGCAAGCTCGTGGCCGGGCGGCACGATGCAATAGAGCTCGCCGGAGGCGAGCGGCATGAAGTCGAGCCCGGAATGCTCCAACCGGTAGCTCATCGCCACGCACTCGCCGCGGCCGAGCATGAGATAGTCGATGGCCTCCTCGAGCTTGAGGATGTTGATGTCGATGCCGAGATCGGGGTAGCGGCGGCGGACACGCTCGATTGCGCGCGGCACCATCACCTGCGAGATGCTCGGCACCGAGCCGATGCGCAGTTCCGACAACCCGCCGCGGCCGATCTTGGAGATGATCTCGGAGAGATCGTCGACCTTCTTGTAGACGCCGTTGATCTGCTCGAAGATGTTCTCGGCTTCCGGCGTCGGGAAATAGCGCCCGTTCTGGCGCTGGAAGAAGCGGATGCCGAGCGAGCGCTCGGTGTATTTGACCAGACGGCTGATCCCCGGCGCCGACACGTTCAACAGCTTCGCCGCGCCGCCAATGGTGCCCGTCACCATCACGGCACGGATCACTTCAACCTGGCGCAGCGTCATCATGAACAGGGATCCCAAAAGACGATCGTGGTGACGATCATCTCACGAGAGCCGTGATGTCATCCAGCGGCAAGTGTCTGTCGATCGAAGCGGCAGAAGGAAACCCGACTTCGCGACCAGGGCGTTTCGACTAAAATCAGCGGATTCAAATGGAGGCACGACAGTGTCGCGCGATCTCCTTCATCGGCCTCGCGCTTGTTGCAACGCGTTCTAGCTCGCCGGCCCCTCAGGCGACACGCTGCCCGGCCGCTCCGCGCGCTCGCTTTGCAGCACGTCGCGCGCGAACTCGATGATCTTCTGCTTGTTTGGCGTATCGTGGACCGCGAAGAACACGCGGTTCAATTCCAGGCCGAGCACGCTGTTGAGGGCGATGTTCTCATCTTCCATCGTGGCTTTCCCGCTCTAGACGTCTTAGGTGTAACTTGACGTCACTTCCTCCACAAGTAGATTAAATCATCGGTGCCGATGTCGCACCGGGAAACTACGGACGCGGTGAATTGAGGCCGTCCCCAAAGACGTGCTATACGGAACGGCGAGGGTCAGGAAACGAACCGATGTCCGCCGTGGATTATGGCCGGGAAGCGCTGGACTTCATCGAAGGGCTGGGAGCCTTTGGCAGGGTTCCGGATGCCATGGATGCGCTTGCGATGACGTTCGGCCGCTACGGCTTCGAGCATATCATCGTGACCGGCTTGCCGAATCCCGATCAGCGCTTTTCCCAGATGGTGCTGGCCAAGAAATGGCCCGCGGAGTGGTTCAGCCTCTATACCGCAAAGAGCTACGACCGCGTCGATCCCGTGATCCGGAAGTGCCGGCATACGGTCAACCCGTTCGAATGGTCGGAAGCGCCCTATGACGCCGACCTCGAGCCGGGTGCGGTGGAGGTGATGCGGCGCGCCGCCGATTTCCGCATGTCGCGCGGCTTCGTCGTGCCGATCCACGGCTTGACCGGCTACGAGGCCGGCGTCTCGCTCGGCGGCGTTCATCTCGATCTCAATGCCCGCAGCAAGCCGGCACTGCATCTGATCGCGATGTACGGCTTCGATCACATTCGCCGTCTGCTCGCGCCGTCGCCGCATCCGTCGGCGCGCCTGACCCCGCGCGAGCGCGAGGTGATCGCCTGGGCGTCGCAGGGCAAGTCCGCCTGGGAGATCGGCGAGATCCTGAACATCACGCAGCGCACCGCGGAAGAGCATCTTGCAACCGCTGCGCGCAAGCTCGGCGCCGTCAACCGGACGCATGCGGTCGCGATCGCGATCCGCCAAAGAATCATCAATCCCTGAAATCTTCGCCTACTGGGAAATTTCCCAATAGTCGGTTCGGCCGTTTTCGCTGAGGCTGTCCCCATTGCAAGCCATGGGGGAATTCATGATTCATGTCATTTCCGCCGTCAACCGGCACCTCTACGAAGACGTCCTCGATCAGCATTTCCGGGTCCGTCACGAGATATTCGTCGAAGAGCGAAAATGGGAGGCGTTGCGCAGGCCCGACGGCCGCGAGATCGACGCCTATGACAATGACGACGCGATCTACCTGCTCGCTCTGGAGAACCGCCGCGTGCTCGGCGGCTATCGCCTGTATCCGACCACCAAGCCGACCATGATGAGCGAGGTCTTCCCCCATCTCGCCGCGGTGCGGGGCTGCCCGGACGATCCGCAGATATGGGAGTGGTCGCGCTTCTTCGTCACGCGTGAGCGCCGCGACGGCGCCTTCAATCTGCAACTGATGGCGGCGGCGCAGGAGTTCTGCCTCGACCAGGGCATCGAGCGGCTCTGCCTGGTCATGGAGACATGGTGGCTGCCGCGCTTCCACGACATCGGCTTTGTCGTCACGCCGCTGGGATTGCCGGCGCTGATCGAGGATTCCTGGACCATGGCCGCGACCATCGAGGTCCGCCAGGACTCGCTCGACATCGTTCGCGATCGTATCGGGATGAAGAACGTCGTCCATCAGGACGGACCGCGTCTCGATTGTATCGCCCGTGCCAACCTCTGCGGCCGCACCGCCGCCCAACGAAAGAGCGCCTGAGATGTCGAACATGATGCGAGACAGCCAAATCATGGCGCAAACCAAGGACGAGAACCTCGGCTACATGTCCGACATGGCGCTCGAGCTCGCGCAGATGGCGGAAGACACCGGATTGGCGACGCTGGCCTACCTGTTCCGGATGGCCGCGCTGGAGGCCTCGACGGCCAATAGCGAGCTCGCCGAGCCGGACGATCTTCCTCATCAGATCACGTCGCACTAGACGTAATCCCCTTTTCATTCCGACACGTCGCGCCCTTTCCCCGGCAACGGGGGGAGGGTTATCGTTTGGGTGCGGCAGGTCGACAGGCGCGGCTGCCTTCTTGCACCGTGTGGACCAGCAACGTGCGGGCAAGGCGCGGCCGTCCGGCGCGCCAAGATGCAACAAAGTGCATGTCAGGCGCGGAATCGCTCTTGCTTCGGAACGATACTGCCATTACCCATTTTTGGGCCTTGAAGAGGCAGGGGGAGCTCATTCACTGATGGCGACTGTGTTCGAACATCGGCGCGCGTCCGCGCGCGCCTGAAAGAGTTTTGATGCTGCTCGTCGTCGAACAGTTCCTGAACGGATTGCAGTTCGGCCTGCTGCTGTTCCTGCTCGCCGCCGGCCTGACGCTGGTGTTCGGGATCATGGATCTCGTCAACCTCGCGCACGGCTCGCTCTATATGATGGGCGCCTATTTCGCCGCGACTTTCGCGGCGTGGACCGGCAGCTTCCTGCTCGGCGCGCTGCTCGGGCTGGGCGCGACCTTGCTGCTCGGCATCGTGCTCGAGATGACCGCGCTGCGGCATCTCTATGGCCGCGATCATCTCGACCACGTGCTCGCGACCTTCGGTCTGATCCTGTTCTTCAATGAAGCCGTGCGGCTGATCTGGGGACCGGCCGGACTTGCACTGCCGCTGCCGGCCTGGCTCACCGTGCCGGTGCCGATCCTGCCCGGCATTCACTATCCCGCCTACCGGCTCGCTATCATCGTCGTCGCGCTGCTGGTGGCGCTGCTGCTCTATCTCGGTGTGATGCGCACCCGCATCGGCATGCTGATCCGCGCCGGCGCCTCCAACCGCGAAATGATCGGCGCGCTCGGCATCAACATCAAGCTGCTCTACACGCTGGTGTTCGGTCTCGGCGCCGCACTCGCCGGCCTTGCGGGCTTGATGCAGGCGCCGATCCTCACTGTGCAGATCGGCATGGGCGAGAACATCCTGATCCTCGCCTTCGTCATCATCGTGATTGGTGGCATCGGCTCGATCCGTGGCGCATTCCTCGCCGCGATCTTCGTCGGCATGATCGACACGCTCGGCCGCGCCTTCCTGCCCGATCTGCTGCGCCAGGTGCTGAGCGGCGCTGCTGCCTCTACCGCGGCGCCCGCGCTGTCCTCCATGCTGATCTACCTGCTGATGGCGATCGTGCTGGTGGTGCGGCCGGAGGGGCTGTTTCCGGCCAACCGTCGATGAAGCCTTTCACGGTGAGCAAGGCCGCCACGGCCCTGATGCTGGCGGGCCTCGTGCTGCTGCCGCTGTATTCGCAGCTGTCCGGCAACATCTTCATCCTGACGCTGTTCACACGCGTCGTCATCCTGGCGCTGGCCGCGGCAAGTCTCAACCTCATGATGGGGTATGGCGGCATGATGAGCTTTGGCCATGCCGCGTATCTCGGCATCGGCGGCTACGCGGTCGGTATGCTGGCGCAGGAAGGCGTCGGCTCCGGCTTCATCCAGTTTCCGGTCGCGCTCGCGGCCTCCGCGATCTACGGGCTGGTGATCGGCGCGCTCAGCTTGCGCACCCGCGGCGTCTATTTCATCATGATCACGCTGGCGTTCGCGCAGATGGCCTATTACGTCGCCTCGGGCCTTGCGCGCTACGGCGGCGACGACGGCCTCACCATCTACAAGCGCAGTGATTTCTCCGGCTTGATCAACCTGTCGAATCGAACGCAGTTCTACTATCTCTGCCTCACCTGCCTCCTCAGTGTGATCTTCCTGATCTGGCGCATCGCCAATTCGCGCTTCGGCATCGTCGTGCAAGGGTTGCGCTCGAACGAGCAGCGCATGCAGGCGATCGGGTTTCCGGCAAAACGCTACCAGCTCGTCTGCTTCGTCATCTCCGGCATGATGTGCGGCCTCGCCGGTGCGCTGCTCGCCAACAACACCGACTTCATCAGCCCGGCTGTGATGTACTGGACCCGCTCCGGCGACCTGATGGTGATGGTGATCCTCGGCGGCATGGGCACACTGTTCGGCCCTGTCATGGGCGCGGTGGTCTATCTGCTGCTGGAAGAGTTCCTGTCGCAGATCACCGAATATTGGGCGCTGATCATGGGGCCCCTCCTGCTGCTGGTCGTGCTGTTCGGCCGCGGCGGCATCATGGGCCTGCTCGGGAGGTTCAACCGTGACTGAACCGCTGCTCCGCGTCGAAAAGCTGGTGCGCCGCTTCGGCGGGATCACCGCAACGGACAACGTCTCGCTCGACGTCGCGAGCGGTGAGCTGCACGCCATCATTGGTCCGAACGGCGCCGGCAAGACCACGCTGATCAGCCAGCTCACCGGGCATCTCGAGCCGCATTCCGGCAGCGTATCGCTCGGTGGCCGCGACATCACTTATCTGCCGGCCTATCGCCGCTGCGCGCTGGGCCTTGCCCGTTCGTTCCAGATTACCTCATTGCTATTCGACTTCACCGCCGCCGACAATGTCGCGCTGGCGGCGCAGGCCCATGCCGGCCATTCCTTCCGCTTCTTCGCCAATGCCCGCAAGGAGAAAGGCCTGCGCGACGCCGCCCGTGCCGCGCTCGACCGCGTCGGCCTGTTGCACCGCGCCGACGTCGTGGTGAACAGGCTCAGCCATGGCGAGCGCCGCGAGCTCGAGCTTGCGGTGGCGCTGGCGAGCGAGCCGAAGCTTTTGCTGCTCGACGAGCCGATGGCCGGTCTCGGCGTTACCGAGTCCCAGCGCATGGTGAAGCTGCTTCAGGAGTTGCGCAAAGAGGTCTCGATCGTGCTGGTCGAGCACGACATGCCCGCGGTGTTCGCGCTCGCCGACCGCATCTCTGTGCTGGTCTATGGCCGTGTCATTGCCTCCGGCGATCCAGCCGCGATCCGCGCCAACGAGGACGTCAAGCGCGCCTATCTCGGCGACCAGCATGTGGTGACGCACCATGTCTGAAAAAGTGGTGGCTGACACACTGCTCGACGTCGAGGGCATCGAGACCTGCTACGGCCTCAGCCAAGTGCTGTTCGGCCTGTCGCTGTCGATCAAACCGGGCGAGATGGTCTCGCTGATGGGCCGCAACGGCATGGGCAAGACCACGACCATCCGCTCGATCATGGGCCTGACGCCGGCGCGCGCAGGCAGCATCCGCTTTGCGGGTACTGAAGTCCGGCAGCTGCCATCGTATCGGATCGCCAAGCTCGGCGTCGGGCTCGTGCCAGAGGGACGCCAGATCTTCCCCAACCTCACCGTGCGCGAAAATCTGGTCGCAGCTGCCGCCGATCGCTTTGGCAATGCCAAACCCTGGACGCTGGCCGCGATCTACGTGCTGTTCCCGCGGCTTGCCGAGCGGGCCGCCAACATGGGCAACCAGCTCTCCGGCGGCGAACAGCAGATGCTCGCCATCGGCCGCGCGCTGATGACCAATCCAAAGCTGCTGATCCTGGACGAGGCGACCGAAGGTCTCGCACCGCTGATCCGCGAAGAGATCTGGAACTGCCTTTCTATGCTGAAGAGGCGGGGCCAATCGATCCTGGTGGTCGACAAGAACGTCGACCACCTCGCCCGCATCTGCGACCGCCACACCATCATCGAGCGCGGCAAGACGGTGTGGAGCGGCACCTCGGACGAGCTGATGGCCGAGCCGGATCTGCAGCATAAATATTTGGGGATTTAGAGAGGCGGAGGCGAGGGGTGGAGGCGGCCTCGCGTCTTACATTCAGTGTCTTCCCGGCGAAGGCCGGACCCATACCGCGGAATCTATCCGGTACGGTCGCTGCTAGTTCCGAACGATGAGTCTTTGCCAAACGTCTCCTTCTGGCTATCGGTCCCGGCCTTCGCCGGGACGACTCTGGGGGCGAGCTTAGCGGCCGAACTACCAATAAATCCCATGCCGGTGCAGCTCGCGGATCACGCGTGCCTCGGTGGACGGCCGGTGGTGCTTCGGCTTGACCGTCTCGGTCGCGCTGGCGGCCTGGATGGGCGTAGCGGCCGGAGCTATTGCGGATGGCGCGGTTGTGACCGGCGGCGTTGAAGCCGGTGCGGTGGTCGCCGTCTGGACATTCGTCGCCGGCGATGCCGCGGGTGCCTGCGGCGTGACCGGCGCTGCCGGCTCAGTTGCCTGCTGGCTCGAATTGGTCGCTGCGAGGCTCAGGCTGCGCGGACCGCCGGCATGGGCTTGCGTTGCGAGCAGCGATATTGCCGCGATCAGGATCAGCTTGCGCATGAAACACCCCTATTTTGTCGCTCTATCTTGCCTGACGGGTAGCCGGCTGCCGCTAATGGGCGAGGCGGTGCGTACCGATGCCGACCAGGGTCGACCGGCAGGACAGGCGATAGATCAGGCTGAACAATTGACCCCACATGACCGAACTCCCTTGTTGATCATCAAGCTAGCCTAGATCCGCTCTTTTTCAGGCGTTTTTCGTTGGCCGGGAAAATGGCTTCGTCGGGTGCTTTTAAAATGTCGCCGGAACCGCTCGGACGAAGTCGCCTCACGGCGGCGTGAGGCGCGTCAGAACATCTCGAAATATTCGCGGTGCTCCCAGTCGGTCACGTCGGCGAGGAAGCGGTCGATCTCGGCGTTCTTGATGTGGGCGTAATAGTCGACGAACTCGGCGCCGAATTTCTCGCGGAAGAACGGGTCGTCCTTCAGCGCGGTCACCGCTTCGCGCAGCGATTTCGGCAGCAGCGGCGCTTCGGTCTCATAGGGCGTGTCGGCCGAGGGGCCGGGCTCGAGCTTGCGGTCCACGCCGTCGAGACCCGAAAGAACCTGGCAAGCCATGTAGAGATAGGGATTGGCGGCGGGCTCGCCGACGCGATTCTCCAGGCGCGTGGCGGCATCGTTCGCGCCGCCGAGCACGCGGATCATCACACCGCGATTGTCGCGGCCCCAGATCGCGCGGTCCGGTGCCAGCGAATAGGAGCGGTAGCGCTTGTAGCCGTTGATGGTCGGCGTGGTGAACACGGTGGCTGCGCGGGCGTGGTCGAGCAGGCCGGCGAGGTAGGCGCGGCCGAACGCGCTGAGCGGTTCGCCGCCTTCCTTGGCCATGAACTGGTTCTCGCCGCTCGCCCGCGAGACGACCGACTGATGCAGGTGCCAGCCGCTCGCGAACAAATTCGGCAGCTTCGGCCGGCACATGAAGGTGGCGTGATAACCGTGGCGGCGCGCGATCTGCTTCACGGCCGAGCGAAACAGCACCATATTGTCGGCGGGCTCCAGCCCCTTCTTCGGCGCGAAGGTGAACTCGCATTGGCTCGGCCCGAACTCGACCTCGACGGTGCGCAGGGGCAGCCCGAGCGCGATGATATCGCGGCGCAGAATCTCCAGCACCGGCTCCATCTGATCAAAACGCTGCTCGGTGAGGTACTGATAGCCGTGTGAGAGCAGGCTCACCGACGGCGGCGTGCCGGGCTGTCCCGCGTCTTCCGCGCGCATATGCGGGTCGTCGAGCTTGAAGATGTGAAATTCGACCTCGAGCCCCGCGACGAAGTCACAGCCGCGGCTGCCGAGCTCGTCGAGCGCTTTTCGATAGAGTCCGCGCGTTGCGAACGGCACCGGGCGGCCGTCGTTGAAATAGAGATCACAGAGGACCCAGCCCGTGGTCGGCGCCCACGGGAGCACGCGAAACGTGGTGGGGTCGGCGACCATCAGCACGTCGGCCGCGCCTTCCATCTCCTTCATGCCGAAGCCGCCGCCTGATGTGAACACCGGGAACACCGTGCGGTGCGAGGTGTCCTTGGCGAGCATGGTGGTGGTGATGGAGCAGCCGCTCTCCAGCGAGGCGATCGCCTCGGCGGCGATGATGGTCTTGCCGCGCAAAATGCCGTGCTGGTCGGGGAAGGCGAGGCGGATGACCTCGAGGTTCTTCTCCTCGACGAGACGACGCATGCGCGTCGCGGCGTCCTTCTGCTCATTCGACCACAGCGCATGACGCGCGACGAAAGTCACTGTGCTACTCCCTCAACTGCCGTAGGTGGGCAAAGCGAAGCGTGCCCATCGCCTCTATCGCCCGAACGGATGCATGGTGGGCACTGCGCTTTGCGCCGTTGCCCACCCTACGGTGTCCGCGCATGAACGTCACTCCGCCGCTGTCAGCCGATGCACGTTGTCTGCGATCTCCTTCGGTACCGGCGCCGACCACGGGGCGCCGCGGCGGCGCTTGACGTCGACTTCCATCCAGTAGGTCTCCCAGCCCCGGGTCGGCCCGATGCCGTCCATGGTCGCCGGTCCCTGGATCGAACGCGCATTGGCCTCGTCCAGGAACAGCATCGGCTTCTCGCCGCCGCCGACCTTCTCGATCTCCTGCCGCAGCAGGCGGCGATATTGCACGATCGCCTTGTCGCTGGTGCCGAGATGCTCCTTGGTGCGATCCTGGATCGCGCCCATCGATTCCACCGCCCACTGGTCGTGGACGTTGATGTCGTTGCCCATGCCGGTATAGGTCGCGGTCTGCTGCTCGTGCGGATCGAAGCCGTAATCGTTATTGCTGTTCTTGCGCGAGACGTAGTCGGGCAGCTCGTAGAGCTCGAGCCGCTGGTCGCGCATCTTCTTTTTGTCGACCGGGTTCGAATAGCTGGTGAAGATCGCGTACCAATAACAGTTCTCGTCGTCGACCGGCACGTGCCACTGCGTGATCGTCATCTCCGTGCTCATGGGGATGACGAAGCCGTGCGGGAAGAGCTGGTTGGTGACGCGCACATGCGTCCGCTCCTCGTCGATCTCGCGCAGCGCGATCAGCCGCAGGCCATATTCGGTGTGCTCGACATTGATGATGGGGCGGTCGTACTCGCGCAGGATTTTCGTCATCGGCAGGTCGCTTCCAGCGGACGCGCCGCGGAACTGCTTGCCGTAGGCCGTTGAAGTGTCCTCGTCCTCGAAGAAGCGATGCAGATAGGAAGCGTGGGCGGGATCGATGCCGACCTCCAGCGCCTGCAGCCAGTTGCAGGCCATGTGACCCTTGAAGGCAAACGTGTGCGTGCCGGGCGCGACGAAGCAGTCAAGCTCCGGAAATGCCGGTGGCTCGCCCTCGCCGAGATAGGCCCAGAGGATGCCGCTCTTCTCCACCACCGGATAGGAGCGCTGGCGGATGTTCTGGCAGAGTTTTGAATCTTTCGGCTCCGCTGGCGTCTCGATGCATTGGCCGGTGGCGTCGAACAGCCAGCCATGGAAGGCGCAGCGCAATCCGCCATGTTCGAGCCGTCCAAAGGCGAGGTCGGCGCCGCGATGCGCGCAGTGACGATCGATCAGGCCGTAGCGGCCGGTCTCGTCGCGGAACAGCACCAGATTTTCGCGGAGCAGTTTGACGGGGCGGATCGGCCGCGCGCCTTCGAGTTCATCGACCAGGGCCGCCGGCTGCCAGTAGCTCCGCATCAGCTTCCCGCAAGGGTCTTTCGGCCCGGTGCGGGTAATCAAGTCGTTCTGCTCCTGGCTCATCATGGCGGTCGTGTCCTTTTTCTGGAGACGTTTTGTTCGCCTATTGAACGAATGGGCGAATTATGACATGCCTTCGAACGGCAGCAAGCACTATTTTGCAGGACATTCCGGACCCATGCCCAAGCTGAAGCGGAGCGAGACTGACGAACGCGCGACGGATTTCGTCGAAAGCCTCGATCGCGGCCTGCGCCTGTTGCAATGCTTCGGCACCAACTCTGGCCCGATGACGCTGAGCGATCTCGCTCGCGCCGCCGAGCTGCCGCGTGCCACTGCGCGGCGCATGCTGTTCACGCTCCAGCGCGGCGGTTTTGTCAGTGGTGACGGAAAACTGTTCTCGCTGACGCCGCATGTGCTGACGCTGGCGGCGTCCTATCTGCGCTCCAACCAGCTCGTCGCGGTGTTGCAACCGGTGCTCGATTGCGTTGCGACAGCGGCGAACGAAATCTCCTCACTCGCGGTGCTCGACGGCGACGACGTCGTGTTCGTCGCCCGCAGCAGCCCGGCGCGAATGTTCTCCGGCGGATTGGAGATCGGCTATCGCCTGCCGGCCTTCTGCACCTCGGTCGGCCGCGCCATGCTGGGGCAGCTCGATGATGCCGATTGTCTCGCGCGCCTGAAGGCAACGAAGCGCGAGGCGCTGACGCCACAGACGGTGATCGATCCCAAGGCGCTGCTGGCGCGCATCGCCGCCGACCGCGCGCAAGGCTATTCGCTGGTCGACCGCGAGGCCGAGCCGCATTTCCGTTCGATCTCGGTGCCGGTGCGCCGCTACGACGACGTGATCGTCGCCGCAATCAACATGGGCGCCCATGTCGATCGCGTGCCGGCGCAGGAACTGATCGACCGTTTCCTGCCGTTGCTGCGCGATGGTGCGGAGTCCGTTCGATCGCAACTCCTGTAGCTGTGTAGGGTGGGTTAGCGCAGCGTAACCCACCATGCCTCCGCAATTGTGGAACGAAGTTGGTAGGTGACGCCGCGCTAGACTAACCCACCCCACGAAGCTTGCTCGGCGACTGTCACTGCCGGTTGCGCATCCAGTCGGCGAGGCCGGACAGCGCCCGATCGAGCTCCTGCCGCGCGGCAGTGTCAGTAACCGTCTCCTCCATCGCCCCATGCATGCACAGCAGCCACGCGTCGCGCTCGGCATCCCCAATGGCGAAGCCGATATGCCGTTGGCGCAGCCGCGGATGGCCCTTCTCGACCGAGTAGAGTTTTGGCCCGCCGGTCCATTCGGTGAGATAGCGCTTCAGCACGTCCCTGATCGGGCCGAGATCATCCGCATGCATGGCGCGGATGGTCTTCGCCTCCGGCAGCGTGTCCATGCGGTCGTAGAAGCGGTCGACGAGACGGTCGATCGCGGCACGGCCGCCGACCCGCTCGAACATGGAGATTGTGACGTCGCTGTCGGTCATACGAATCTCCGAACTACAGCGCCACGCTCCGCAGGCCAAAGCTGCGGGCTTCGTTCTGGAGCACCGGTCGCACCGCATCGATCAGCCGCGCAGCCGCGGCGTCCACCGACAATCCCGCCGTATCCACCACCGCCGTCGCGCGCGCATAGAGCGGTTCGCGGCTGAGCAAAATGTTGCGCAGCTCGGCCATCGCGGAGCGGTCGTCGGCCATCGGGCGGAGATCGCCCTGGCGGCGGACGCGGGCCATGTGCTCCTCGGGCTCGGCCTTCAGCCAGATCGTATAGAACGACGTCAGGATTTGGTCGAAGGTCAGGGGCTCCGAGACGATGCCGCCGCCGGTCGCCAGCACCATCAGTTCGTTGCGCGCGAGCAGCTGTTGCAGTGCAGCCTGCTCCATGCGGCGAAAGCCTTCCTGGCCGTAAAGCGCGATGATCTCGGCGACCGAGAGGCCATTCTGCTGTTCGACCTCCTTGTTGAGCTCGACGAAGCTCCAGCCGATCTTCTTCGCCAGCATCCGCCCAAGCGTCGATTTGCCGGCGCCGCGCAGGCCGATCAGCGCAATGCCGCAGAACGGCGCGCGCCGCGGCGCGGAGGCGCTGCCGCCGGCGAGCAGATCTTTTGCCTGCGCGATCTGCGCCGGCGTTGCCTTGCGCAGCAGGTCGCGAAACATCTGCCAGTCCGGCGTCGGATCGGCTGAGGGAAGCAGGTCTTCGAGATGCGCGCCCATCGCGTCCGAGACGCGGCGCAACAGCACGATCGAGACGTTGCCCTTGCCGCTCTCGAGCTGCGCGATGTAGCGCTCCGAAATTCCGGATACTTTGGCGAGCACTTTGCGCGACATGCCACGCAGCGCGCGCATGGTGCGCACGCGCTGGCCGAGCTGTTCGAGAAAGCGGGATTCGGCGTCGGGACTGTCGGTCATGAGGCTTCTTTAGCGGATGCCTTCTTTAAAGGGGCCGGCGCATGTTAGTGAAACATAATGCCTGATGGCATTGACAGCAAGCTGTCACAGTGTCTTTCTATGAATTATAATTCTAAATTCGGGGGAGACGACCGTGAGCGAGGGATCCTACAACGCGGTGACCTGGCTGCTCGACCGTAACGTCGAGGAGGGCCGTGGCAGCAAGACCGTGTTCGACGACACCGTCTCGCGGCTCACTTATGGCGAGCTCCAGCAACAGACCCGCCGCGCGGCCAACATGCTGCGCCGGCTCGGCATCCGCCGCGAGGAACGCGTGGCGATGATCATGCTGGATACGGTCGATTTCCCGATCGTGTTCCTGGGCGCGATCCGCGCCGGCATCGTGCCGGTGCCGCTGAACACGCTGCTGACATCAGAGCAATACGCCTACATCCTCGCCGATTGCCGTGCGCGTGTGCTGTTTGTTTCCGAGGCGCTCTATCCCGTCATCAAGGACGTCGTCGGCCGCATGCCGGATCTCGAGCATGTCGTGGTCTCCGGCGCCAAGCAGAACGGCCACAAGCAGCTCGCGGAAGAACTCGCGCGCGAGAGCGATCAGTTCACGACCGCTGCAACGCATCCCGACGAGCCGGCGTTCTGGCTCTATTCGTCCGGCTCGACCGGCATGCCCAAGGGCGTGCGTCATCCGCATGCGAATTTGCAGGCGACGGCGGACACCTATGCGCGCCAAGTGCTCGGCATTCGCGAGAACGACGTCGGTCTCTCCGCTGCAAAACTGTTCTTCGCTTACGGCCTCGGCAATGCGCTGACCTTCCCGATGTCGGTCGGCGCGACCACGATCCTGAACAGCGAACGGCCGACGCCGGCGCGGATGTTCGACCTGATGAACCGCTACAACCCCTCGATCTTCTACGGCGTGCCGACGCTGTTCGCGGCGATGCTCAACGACGAGGCGATGAAGAGCGAGCGCGGCGGTGGTGCCTTGCGCATCTGCACCTCGGCCGGCGAGGCGCTACCGGAATCTGTCGGCAATAGCTGGAAATCGCGCTTCGACGTCGACATTCTCGACGGCGTCGGCTCGACCGAGCTCTTGCACATCTTCCTGTCGAATGCGCCCGGCGACATCAAATACGGCTCGTCCGGCAAGCCGGTGCCCGGCTACGCGGTGCGGCTCGTCAACGAGGCCGGCCAGGACGTCGCCGACGGCGAGGTCGGCGAGCTCCTGGTCGATGCGCCCTCCGCCGGCGAGGGTTACTGGAACCAGCGCCAAAAGAGCCGGCGCACGTTTGAAGGACCGTGGACCCGCACCGGCGACAAATATGTTCGCGACGCCGAAGGCCGCTACACCTTTTGCGGCCGCGCCGACGACATGTTCAAGGTCTCCGGCATCTGGGTCTCGCCCTTCGAGGTCGAGAGCGCGCTGATCACGCATCCCGCCGTGCTGGAAGCCGCCGTCGTACCCGAAGCGGATCCGGAGGGCCTCTTGAAGCCAAAGGCTTTCGTCGTGCTGCGCCCCGGCGTGAAGACGACGGATCTTCAGGAGATGCTTAAGGAGCACGTCAAGCAGAAGATCGGCCCGTGGAAATATCCGCGCTGGATCGACGTGGTGGACTCGCTGCCGAAGACCGCGACGGGAAAGATCCAGCGGTTCAAGCTGCGCGAGGGCACGAACTAGCCACAGCCGTCATGGCCGGGCTTGTCCCGGCCGTCCACGGGCAGCCCCGAACGAGGAAAGACGTGGATGCCCGGGTCAAGCCCGGGCATGACGACGGAAACAGAAGAGCGAAGAAATGACCAATCTCACTCCCTCCGGTTTCCTCAGCGTCGGCGGCGCCAGCCTCGAATACAAATGGCTCGCGCCGCAGGCCGCAGATGCGCCGACCATCGTCATGCTGCACGAAGGCCTCGGCTCCGTCGGGCTGTGGAGCGATTTTCCGGAAAAGCTCCAGCAAGCCACCGGCGCGGGCGTCTTCGCCTATTCGCGCGCCGGCTACGGCCAGTCGAGCCCGGTCGCGTTGCCGCGGCCGCTCGATTACATGCAGCGCGAGGCGCTCGACATACTGCCGAAAGTGCTCGATGCGATTCCCTTCAGGCGCGGCCTGCTGCTCGGCCATTCCGACGGCGCTTCGATCGCGGCGATCTATGCCGGCGCGCATCAGGATCATCGCCTGCAAGGCATCGCGCTGATCGCGCCGCATTTCATTGTCGAGGACATCTCGGTGACATCGATCGCCGCGATCAAGACGGTCTACGAGACCACCGACCTCAAGACAAAGCTGTCGCGCTGGCACAAGGATGTCGACAACGCCTTTTATGGCTGGAACGGGGCTTGGCTCGACCCGAAATTCCGCGACTGGGACATCTCGGAATATCTGGCCTACATCCGCATTCCCGTCCTGGTTGTGCAGGGTGAAAACGACCAATATGGGACACTGCGTCAGGCCGAGATTGTGCAAGCCGAATGTTACTGTCCGGTAGATCTAGAAATCATTTCAGACGCGGGCCATTCCCCGCATCGTGAAGCGCCCCGAGTGACGCTTGACGCCATCGGGCAATTCGCAAAGGCAGCCCTGCGCGACGATCGGGGACTTCAGGGACGCGCCGCATGATTTTGCGGAGGCGCGCTCGGGGCGGTGGTGCGATCTCCATAGTCATAGTCGCCATGAAGCAAAGTGCATATATCGCCCATTAAGGACTAGACGCGCTCCAGAAGATGCATTATTGTGCATCTAACGGTAAAACCAAGACGAGCTCAAGGGTGGCCCATGGCCGGGGAAGATCGGCGCCTCGCAGGCGGCGCGACATTCATCGATTTCCAGACTGAACCGTCTCGCTACAAGCACTGGAAGCTTGCGGTCGACGGCAACATCGCGACGCTGACGATGGATGTCGACGAGAACGGCGGCCTGTTCGAGGGCTATCTGCTCAAGCTCAATTCCTACGATCTCGGCGTCGATATCGAACTCGCCGACGTGGTCCAGCGGCTGCGCTTCGAGCACCCGGACGTGAAAGTCGTGCTGATGCGCTCGGCCAAGAACCGCGTGTTCTGCGCCGGCGCCAACATCCGCATGCTGGCGGGCTCGACCCATGCCCACAAGGTGAACTTCTGCAAATTCACCAACGAAACCCGCAACGGCATGGAAGACTCTTCGGAGAATTCCGGCCAGCGCTTCATCACGGTGGTGAACGGCTCGGCCGCCGGCGGCGGCTATGAGCTGGCGCTCGCGACCGACCACATCATTCTCGCCGACGACGGCGCTTCTGCGGTTGCTTTGCCCGAAGTGCCGCTGCTTGCGGTGTTGCCGGGCACCGGCGGCCTCACTCGTGTCGTCGATAAGCGCAAGGTGCGCCGCGACCACGCTGATTTCTTCTGCACCATCGAGGAAGGCGTCAAGGGCAAGCGCGCCGTACAATGGCGCCTGGTCGACGAGATCGCGCCGAATTCGAAGCTGGAAGCCAGGATCGCCGAGCGGGCCAAAGAATTCGCGGGCTCTTCGAAGCGCGCCGGCAGCGGTAAGGGCGTTGCACTGACCCCGCTCAGGCGCGTCATCGACGAGACCAGCCTGCGTTACGGCTTCGTCACAGTCGATATCGACCGCACTGCCCGCATCGCCACCATCTCGATCAAGGCGCCGGAGGCCGCGCCGCCTGCCGACATCGACGGGATGATGGCGCAGGGCGCTGCGTTCTGGCCGCTCCAGGTCGCGCGCGAGCTCGACGACGCCATCCTGCATCTGCGCATCAACGAGCTCGAGATCGCCATGCTCGTGTTCAAGAGCCACGGCGACCGCGCCCATGTGCTGGCATCCGACGCCTTCCTCGAAGCCAACAAGGCGCATTGGCTGGTCAACGAGATCCGCCATTACTGGAAGCGCGTGCTCAAGCGCATCGACGTCACCTCGCGCACGCTGGTGACGCTGGTCGAGCCCGGCTCCTGCTTTGCCGGCACGCTGGCCGAGCTCGTGTTCGCCGCCGACCGCTCCTACATGCTGATCGGCACGCGCCAGGGCGACAACCAGCCGCCGCCGGCGATCGAGCTCTCGGCGATGAATTTCGGCCCGTATCCGATGAGCCATGGCCTGACGCGGCTGCAATCGCGCTTCCAGGCTGATCCCTCCGATGTGAACCGCGCAGAGGACACCGTCGGGACCACGCTCGACGCCGAGGCGGCCGAGGAGCTCGGTCTTGTCACCTTCGCGCTCGACGACATCGACTGGGACGACGAGGTCCGCGTGTTTCTGGAGGAGCGCGCCAGCTTCTCGCCCGACAGCCTCACCGGCATGGAAGCGAGCCTGCGCTTCGTCGGCCCGGAGACGATGGAATCGAAAATTTTTTCGCGCCTGACCGCGTGGCAGAACTGGATCTTCCAGCGCCCCAACGCCGTCGGCGAGGAAGGCGCGCTGCGCCGCTACGGCAGCGGCCAGAAGCCGAAATTCGATATGACGCGCGTTTAGGGAGAAGCCCGGCCATGAACATCATGAACGTCGACTACTCGACCAAGATTCCGAATAACGTCAATCTCGCCGAAGACCGTCAGGTGCTGAAGGCGCTCGAAGGCTGGCATCCCGGCTACATGGATTGGTGGAGCGACATGGGGCCCGAAGGCTTCCAGGAGTCGCTGGTGTACTTGCGCACCGCTTACTCGGTCGATCCGCGGGGCTGGGCCAAGTTCGACTATGTCCGCATGCCCGATTATCGCTGGGGCATTCTGCTGGCGCCGCAGGAAGAAAATCGCGTCGTTCCCTTCGGCGAGCATTTTGGCGAGCCTGCCTGGCAGGAAGTCCCGGGCGAGTATCGCGCCATGCTGCGCCGCCTGATCGTGATCCAGGGCGACACCGAGCCGGCTTCCGTCGAGCAGCAACGTCACCTCGGCAAGACCGCGCCTTCGCTCTACGACATGCGCAACCTGTTCCAGGTCAATGTCGAGGAAGGCCGTCACCTCTGGGCGATGGTCTACCTGCTTCAGAAATATTTTGGCCGCGACGGTCGCGAGGAGGCCGACGATTTGTTGCGCCGCCGCTCGGGCGACGCGGATAGCCCACGCATGCTCGGCGCCTTCAACGAGGCGACGCCGGACTGGCTGTCCTTCTTCATGTTCACCTATTTCACCGATCGCGACGGCAAGATGCAGCTCCACTCGCTGGCGCAGTCGGGCTTCGATCCGCTGTCGCGCACCTGCCGCTTCATGCTGACCGAAGAAGCTCATCACATGTTCGTCGGCGAGACCGGCATCACCCGCGTCGTGCAGCGCACCTGCGATGCCATGCGCGAAGCCGGCATCACCGATCCCTCCGATATCGCAAAAGTCCGCGCGCTCGGCGTGATTGATCTTCCGACCATCCAGAAGAAGCTGAACCTGCACTATACGCTGTCGCTTGATCTCTTTGGCTCGGAAGTCTCGACCAACGCGGCCAACGCCTTCAACACCGGCATCAAGGGCCGCTATCACGAGACCCAGATCGACGACGATCACCAGCTCAAGAACGCGACCTATCCGGTGCTCAAGTTCATCAACGGCGAGATCAAGCTGGTGGACGAGCCGGCGCTGACCGCGCTCAACATGCGCCTGCGCGACGATTACAGCCAGGATTGCGTCAAGGGCATGCTGCGCTGGAACAAGGTGATCTCGACCGCGGGCTATGATTTCCAGCTCAAACTGCCCAACGTCGCCTTCCACCGCCACATTGGCGAGTTCAAGGGCATCCACGCGACGCCCGACGGTCTTTTGATCGACGATGCCTCCTGGGCCAGCCGCAAGGACGATTGGCTGCCCTCGAGCGCCGATGGCGACTTCATCACTTCGCTGATGCAGCCCGTCACCGAGACCGGCCAGTTCGCCTCCTGGATCTCGCCGCCGAAAGTCGGCATCGACAACAAGCCGGGCGATTTCGAGTACGTGAAGATCGAGTCGTAGCGTCGGGGGCTGACGCTCTCGCTCGACGCAGACTGTCATCACCCACGAAAGCGGGTGATCCAGTACTCCGCGGCAGCAGTGATTCAGCCGATGGGCCGCAGCGTACTGGATGCCCCGGTCAAGCCGGGGCATGACAGCGGAGTGCGAGGCGCGAACTTTGCAGAACCCCGTCGCCTACCCCGCGATCTCCAGCCCGGCATTCGCATACACCACGCCGCCATCGACGGCGATGGTGTTGCCGACTACGTAATCGCCCGCGCGCGAGGCGAGGTAGATCGCAACGCCCGCCATGTCCTCGTCGGTTCCGATGCGCCGCGCCGGAATGCGCTTGGCGACGTCGTCCGAATGGTCGCGCGCGGCGCGGTTCATGTCCGATTTGAACGCGCCCGGCGCGATCGCGGTGACGTTGATGTTGTCCTTGATCAGCTTCGTCGCCATGCGCCGCGTCAGGTGGATCACCGCGGCCTTGCTGGCGGCATAGGAATAGGTCTCGCCCGGATTGACGAAGATGCCGTCGACCGAGGCGATGTTGATGACCTTGGCGGGCCGCTCGTGCGAAGCCGCCGCGCGGAGCGGTTTTGCCAGCGCCTTGGTCAGGAAGAACAGCGACTTGACGTTGAGGTCCATCACCTTGTCCCAGCCGCTCTCGGGGAATTCGTCGAACTCCGCGCCCCAAGCGGCGCCGGCATTGTTGACGAGGATATCGAGCTTCGGCTCCAGCCTGATGATTTCGGCAGCCAGCTTGTCGCAACCTTCGACGGTCGAGATGTCGATCGGCAGCGCGATGCATTCGCCGTCATATTGTGCCGAGAGCTCTTTTGCCGTGGCTTCGCACGGCCCTGCTTTGCGCGCGGTGATGTAGACCTTCGCCGCGCCTTGCGCGAGGAAGCCTGCCGCGATCATCTTGCCGATGCCGCGCGAGCCGCCGGTCACGAGCGCGACGCGGCCCTTGAGTGAGAACAGATCGTTGAACATGATGCCTCCCTTGCGTTGGCGACGTTTTGAGCGCGGCGGGGGAGGGCTGTCAATCTTGTCGTAGTCCTGGCTTTCGTCTGGACGACGCCGGAATGTGCGATAGCAGCGGAGTTGACGCTACGCCGCCGCAAACCGGCGAAAGCCGTTCCACATTGCGGTCGCGGCGCCGGAGGTCAGCACCGGCAGAATGCGTGCGTCCTGGTAGTTGCCGTTCAACGAGACGCGCGGCAGCGCGGTCATGTGGCCGGCGTTCTCGGCGAACAGCATGCCCGGCCGTGTCGTCACCGCGGTCTTGAAGCCGGCTGAGGCGGCCAGCGCGAATTCGCGCATCCCCGCCGCCTCGCGGTCGCCATAGGGGTAGGCGAGATGCTGCACCTGGCGCTCCAGCGTAGTCTCGATCCGCGCCCGGCTTACGGCCATCTCCTGCGCGGCGATCTCCTCGCTCTGCCTGGCGAGATTGCAATGACTGATGGTGTGGGCGCCGATCGTGACCAGCGGATCGGCCGCGAGCCGCTTCACCTCGTGCCAGGTCAGGCAGAGGCTGCGGCACAGCGCGGCCATGTCGACATCGTACTTCGCGCAGAGCGCCTCGATCTCGCGCTTCAGATCGTGCTCGCCCGGCAGCGCGCGCAGCCAGTCGTGCAGGCGGTCGAATGCCGCCTGCTTCGCGGCCGGCGTCGTTGCGTCGAGCCGAAGCGCGGAATGGCCGATCTGCACGTCGACCTGCTCGGCCTTGGCGATCACGGCCTCCAGCGCGGCCCACCACAGCCGGCCGGTGCCCTCGGCGAAGTCGCTGGCGACATAGATGGTCGCGGGCGCGGCAAATTCGCGCAGCACCGGCAGGGCATGGTCCTGATTGTCGCGATAGCCATCGTCGAGGGTGAAGGCGGCGAAGCGACGGTCGAACCGGCCCTGAACCAGCCGTTCGTGCAACTCATCCATGCCGACAATGTCGATCTCGCGCGAACGCAAATGGCACAGGGTCGCGCGCAGGAAATCCGGGGTGACCTCGAGATGCCGGTTCGGCTGGAACGCGCCCTCACGGGCCGGCCGCACGTGGTGCAGCATGAAAATGGCGCCGACGCCCGACAGCAGCGGCCGCAGCAGATGGTGCGCCCCGCTGAAATACAGCGCTTCCAGCCCGGCGCGGATGATGTTGTTACGGAGTTGTTTCATGACCGGCTGGCCGCCCCTGGGCATTCCGCCCTCAACTTAAGGAATGACCCTTGAAGAAAAAGTTATTCCAATTGTCCACGCACGGCCTCCGAAAGGGCCGCATTTCCGGTTTGACAGCCCGCCAAGGGTTTGTTTTGTCTCCGGTTCCAGAGTTCGGGTCGTCGAATGCAGAAGCTTTTCAGGTGGGCCAGCAAATGGTGGCCGGGGTTGATCCCCCTCGCCGTCATGTGGGGATTTGCGGCCTGGAATGACACCTTGCCGGTCGAGGCTGACCTGTCGGCTCGCAGTTCCGCCGCACTCAAGGACACCGTTCTGGACAAGACCCGGATCGCGGTCGACGGTCGCGACGTCAGCTTGGCGGCCGACGCCTTCTCCGAGGAGGGCCGCCGCGACGCGGTCATGGCGGTCGAGAATGTTGCCGGCGTGCGCCTGGTCGACGATGCCACCCGGCTGGCTCCCGAAGCAAAACCCTTCGTCTGGAACGCCGAGCGCGACGTGGTGCGGGTGACGCTGTCGGGCTCCGCGCCGCTGCCGTCGATGAAGGACCGGCTGGCGGAGGCCGCGCGCAAGGAGGTCGGTGGCGTCGAGGTGGCCGATCAGATGGGCTTGGCCCGCGGTGCGCCGCCGCGGTTCGAGGCCGCCGCGATGCTGCTGCTCGACCAGATCGGCAAGCTCAAGGACGGCAAGATCACGATCACCGATACCAAGGTCAATCTGTCGGGCATGGCGCGCGACCTCGGCGGCCGCGAGGCGATCGCAGCCGCGCTGAAGAACCTCCCCGAGGGCTTCTCGATCGCCGCCAACGAGATCAAGGCGCCGCCTTACATCTTCCAGGCCTACAAGGATCCGGTCGCGGCCACCGTGACGCTGACCGGCTACGTGCCCGACAACAACGTTCACGCCAACATCGCGACCAGCGTGTCGCGAAAACTCTTCAACGAGAAGGTTGTCGACAATCTGAAGGCCAGCATCGGCGCGCCCACCTCCTTCAACATCGCCGTGGTCGCAGCGCTCGGCGCGCTGTCGCGGCTGTCGACCGGCACACTCGTCGTGTCCGATCGCGAGGTCAAGTTGTCGGGCGATGCGCTGTACGAAGGTGCTGCGAATGAGATCCGTGCGGGTCTCGGCAAGGACTTTCCGAAGAATTGGCAATACAAACCCGAGATCACGGTGAAGCCCGCGGCAGGGCCGGTCGACGGCACCGTCTGCCAGCAATTGTTCTCGGAGCTGTTGGCCAAGGGCAAGATCCGCTTCGAATCCAAGCGCGCCGACATCGATCCTGATTCCGCCGGCATTCTCGACCATCTGATCGAGACCGCGCTGCGCTGTCCCACCAGCAATATCGAGGTCGCCGGCCACACTGATTCCGACGGCGAAGACGCTTTCAACCAGGCGCTCTCGGAGAAGCGCGCGCAATCGGTGATCGACTATCTGGTCAAGGCCGGCCTGCCGGCTGACCGTTTCACCGCGGTCGGCTATGGCAGCACGCAGCCCGTCGCCGGCAATGACACCGACGACGGCAAGGCGCAAAACCGCCGCATCGAATTTCTGGTGAGGTGACGATGCCCTATCTCGTCTCGTTCCATATGGGCTGGCTGATCGGCTCGCTGCTGCTGGGCTTTTGCATGGGCTGGATTTCCGTGGTCCAGCGCGGCAACGGGACCTCGAAGACGACCGCGCGCTGGCTCGCCGTGCTCGTTGCGGGACTGGTTGCGGCTTCGTTTGCGCATGTCGTCCCGGGTCGTTTCGGCTACTGGCTCGATCTCGGCCTGATCATGTTCGCCTGCTACCTCGTCGGCTGCACCATCGGTGCGTGGCTGCGCTATTGGGTGGTCTCGCGCAGCCAGCCTGCGGCTCTGTGATGTTGCCATGCACCCTGACCGTTGGGAATGAGGGCGCGGCGCTCCCGGCTTTTGGCCTATCGGAAAATCCTTGCACAATCGCTGCGGGTGTCCCTCTTACAACAGGCGGATGCGGCCTATAGATTGATTTCGGCTTAAGGCGTGACGGAACATTGTGCAGCCGAAATCATCAAAACTTCATGGCCCCTGCGCAGGATTGCCATGGAGATTCGCCTCAGCCTTGCCGCCGAAAGCGCCAAACCGTGCATCAGGAGCCCGCAACCCTGCCTAAAATACTGAAAGCACGTGTTTTTGTTCGAATTGGCGAATTCCACTCCGGCGCAAAACGCGCTAGTGGAAGGGCGGGGGGCATGCGCGATGCCGGAGCCGGCGGCGAGGGGTCGTTGAGTGCCAGTGCGTCGTTCGCCCGTTCGCCGGCCACCCTGGCCGCTGAAGCGTTGTTCGAGGTCTAGATGCTGGAAGCCATACGCAGGGCGATGTCGGTTCTGCGCCAGAAGCAAATCCTGCATAAGCTTGGAGTTGTGATCAGCATCGCGGTCATCGGCATCGCTTGCTATGTGCTCTACCACATGCTGCGCGGCATCGACATGAACGAGGTGATCGAAGCGATCAAGAGCACCGAGCCGCGCCAGATTGCGATGGCGGCGCTGTTTGTCGCCGCGGGCTATTTCACGCTGACCTTCTACGATCTGTTCGCCGTGCGCGCGATCGGCCATTCCCACGTGCCCTATCGCATCAACGCGCTCGCGGCCTTCTCCAGTTATTCGATCGGGCACAACGTCGGCGCCAGCGTCTTCACCGGCGGTGCGGTGCGCTATCGCATCTATTCCGCCTATGGCCTCAACGCGATCGACGTCGCCAAGATCTGCTTCCTCGCCGGCCTCACCTTCTGGCTCGGCAACGCCGCCGTGCTCGGCCTCGGCATCTCCTATCATCCGGAGGCGGCCACTGCGATCGACCAGCTGCCGCCCTGGCTGAACCGGACGATCGCGATGATGATCCTCGCCGCATTGGTCGGCTATGTGGTCTGGGTCTGGACCCAGCCGCGTGCGGTCGGCCGCGGTCCCTGGACCGTGGTGCTGCCGGGCGGCCCGCTGACGCTGTTGCAGATCGCGATCGGCATCATCGATCTCGGCTTCTGCGCGCTCGCGATGTACGTGCTGGTCCCGGACGAGCCCAATCTCGGCTTCGTCGTGGTCGCGGTGATCTTCGTCTCGGCGACGCTGCTCGGCTTCGCCAGCCATTCGCCCGGCGGGCTCGGGGTGTTCGACGCCGCCATGCTGGTCGGCCTCTGGCAGATGGACCGGGAGGAACTGCTCGGCGGTATGCTGCTGTTCCGCGTCCTCTATTATTTGTCGCCCTTCGTCATATCTGTAATCTTGCTGACGTTTCGCGAGGTTATCATCGGCGCCCGATCGAAGCGCCTGCAGCAGGCGGCGCTCAAGCTCGATCCAGGCCCACCGCCTGAAGCCGCCTATGTGAGAGAGCGTAGAGACAGCGGCGTCTGACCGGCACAAGCCCTTAAGGAGAAGCCCGCCCCGATGGCGATCGACGCTCCCTCGTCTCCCTCCGCCCAGCCATGGTCCGACCGGCTGCGGCACTCGACCATCATCCTGATCGCCGCAGCGCTGGCGCTGTCGGTGGTCGTGTCGCTCGGCGAATTGTCGGTGGTGCGCGCGGCGACTGTGTTCCTCTGCATCGCGGCCGCTGCGCTGATCCCCTGGCGGCTGCATGATACCGCCGCCTCGCGCGAGGACACCCGCCGTGTCAATCCGGTCGAAAACGCGGCAGTGGCCGCGGTGGTCGCCGGCATGCCGGATCCGGCCGTGCTGCTCGACCGCGCCGGCCGCGTCATCCATCTCAATGCCGCGGCCGCCCAGCTCGCGCCGGCGCTGCGCAGGAACGAACTCGCCCAGTTCGCGCTGCGCTCCCCGGAGATCATCACGGCGCTTCGCGAGTCGATTGCGACCACCGAGCCACGGCGCGCGACCTATCTCGACCATGTGCCGGTCGATCGCTGGATGGAGCTGATCATCACCCCGGTGCCGGTGCCGACCAATTTCGGTGGCGCCGACAAATGCATGCTGATGACCTTCCACGACCAGACGCCGCTGCGCCGGGTCGAGGAGATGCGCGCCGACTTCGTCGCCAATGCCAGCCACGAATTGCGCACGCCGCTGGCTGCGCTCTCCGGCTTCATCGATACGCTCCAGGGCCAGGCCAAGGACGATCCCAAGGCGCGCGAGCGCTTCCTCGGCATCATGCACAACCAGGCGACCCGCATGGCGCGCCTGATCGACGATCTGCTGTCCCTGTCGCGGGTGGAGCTGTCGGCCCATGTGCGGCCGGATACCCTGGTCGACCTGCTGCCGATCATCTTCCAGGTCGCCGACGGGCTCGAGCCGCTGGCCCGGGAACGCCAGGTCGAGGTCGAGACCCATTTGCCGGAAGGGCCGGTGATGATCGCGGGTGATCGTGAGGAACTGCTGCGCCTGTTCGAGAATCTGATCGAGAACGCGCTCAAATATGGCGCCTCGGGCGGACGCGTCATCGTGTCGCTGACATCAGGCACGGCCACTGATGGAGCTCAGGAAATCCGGGTCCTGGTGCGCGATTTCGGCCCCGGCATCGCGCCCGAGCACCTGCCGCGCCTGACCGAGCGCTTCTACCGGGTGGACGTCGGCGACAGCCGCTCTCAGGGCGGAACCGGATTGGGATTATCGCTGGTGAAACATATTCTTAACCGTCATCGCGGACGGCTTTTGATCGAAAGCGTGCCCAGACAGGGCGCCACTTTCACCGCATGTTTTCCCCAGGCCAGGCCTGCGGTTCCAGTCTAAAACAACCGCGATTTCAGTTGCTTAGCTCCGTCATCCGACTGTCACGAAACCTTCGTAAAAGCACAGCCGACCGCTCCTAAAGGGGCGGCACGGGGAGCGCGATCGGGCGCGGATGGCGCTTCGCTCCCCTGTATGGAGACCAGCATGAATTTCATCAAAACTATCGTCGCTGCTGGCTTGGTCGCCGCATCGTCGTCGGCTTACGCCGCCGATATTACGGGCGCAGGTTCCAGCTTCATCTTCCCGGTTCTTTCCAAGTGGGCTGACGCGTACAAGAAGGATACCGGCGGAGTCGTGAACTACCAGTCGATCGGATCGGGTGCCGGCATCAAGCAGGTACAGGCCAAGACCGTGACCTTCGGCGCCACCGACGCTCCGCTGAAGTCGGATCAGCTCGACAAGGACGGTCTTGCGCAGTGGCCCATGATCATGGGCGCCATCGTTCCGGTGGTGAATATCGACGGTGTGAAGCCCGGCGACATCATGCTCGACGGTCAGACCCTTGCCGACATCTTCCAGGCCAAGATCACCAAGTGGGACGATCCTGCGATCAAGAAGCTCAATCCGAAGGTCACTCTGCCCTCGGCGGCGATCTCGATCGTGCATCGTTCGGACGCTTCTGGAACATCCTTCAATTTCACTGACTATCTGGCGAAAGTCAGCGCGGATTGGAAGTCCAAGGTCGGTTCCGGCACCGCCGTCGAATGGCCGGCAGGCGTCGGCGCAAAGGGCAACGAGGGCGTTTCCGCCAACGTTGGCCAGACCAAGAACTCGATCGGTTACGTCGAGTATGCCTATGCCAAGCAGAACAAGCTGACTTATACCGGGCTGGTCAACAAGGCCGGCAAGGCTGTGCAGCCGACCAACGAGGGTTTCCAGGCCGCGGCTTCGAATGCCGACTGGGCACATGCGCCTGGCTACTACCTGATCCTGACCGACCAGCCGGGTGACAAGTCCTGGCCGATCGTGGCCTCGACCTTCATCCTGATCCACAAGGACGCGACCGACAAGGCGGCCGTCCAGGACGCGCTCAAGTTCTTCAAGTTCTCCTTCGATAAGGGCGCGAAGATGGCCGAGGACCTCGACTACATCCCGATGCCCGAGCCGGTGATCAAGCAGATCGAGAAGACCTGGTCGGCGGACATCAAGAGCTGATTGCGAAAAGCTTTCCCCGGGGACCGCGGCGAACGTGATGCGCCGCCGCCGTCTCCGGGGGGCTTGCCCGCAAAGAGCGATCGATCCGGATGCGACGCACGACAGTCGTAGCGCCGCATCCGGGCGACCAGATCGATCCAGCAAAAAACAGGTAGATTGAGTAAGGGGCTCGGGCGTGGCAGAGATGACCGTACAAAGCGACTCGCAGGTTTTGGAAGCCGCCGGACCGTACGATCGCGCCAAGGCGTTGAGCGCCTTCAGGCTGGGCGATCTCACATTCTACTGGATTACGCGCGTGAGCGCGATTTCAGTGCTGCTGATCTTGGGCGGCATCATCATTTCCCTGATCATCGGCGCGTGGCCGGCGGCAAAGGCGTTCGGTTTTTCGTTCCTGTTGACCGAGCGCTGGGCCCCTTCCGCGGATCCGCCGGTGCTCGGTGCGCTCACGCCGATGTATGGCACGTTGGTCACGTCGCTGATTGCGATGCTGATCGCAATTCCGGTCGGGCTGGGCATCGCGATCTTCCTGACCGAGCTCTGCCCGCAATGGCTGCGCCGGCCGATCGGCATTGCCATCGAATTGCTCGCCGGCATCCCCTCGATCATCTATGGCATGTGGGGTTTCTTCGTGCTCGGCCCGTTCCTGGCCAACACTTTCCAGCCCTTCATGATCAAGATCTTTGACGGCATTCCCGTGCTCGGCGCGATCTTCGCCGGCCCGCCGTCCTATCTGAGTCTGTTCAACGCGGCGCTGATCCTGGCGATCATGGTATTGCCATTCATCACCGCGATCTCCGTCGACGTCTTCAAGACGGTGCCGCCGGTGTTGAAAGAGGCGGCCTACGGAGTTGGCTGCACCACTTGGGAAGTCGTCCGTAGCGTGGTTATTCCCTACACCCGCGTCGGCGTCATTGGCGGCGTCATGCTGGCGCTGGGCCGTGCGCTCGGCGAGACCATGGCGGTGACCTTCATCATCGGCAATTCGTTCCGTATTTCGTCCTCGATCTTCGCTCCGGGCACCACGATCTCGGCCGCGATTGCCAGCGAGTTCGCCGAGAGCGACGGCTTGCATCAATCCGGCCTGATCCTGCTTGGTTTGCTGCTGTTTGTTCTGACGTTCTTCGTGCTGGCTGCGGCGCGTCTGATGCTGTTGCGGCTGGAAAAGAAGGCGGGGAAGTAACGCCATGAACCCGATCTATGTACGCCGCCGCCGCAAGGACATCGTCATCCGCGGCCTCTGCTTCGCCGCCGCGGCCTTCGGCGTGACCTGGCTCGCACTGATCCTGATCACGTTGCTCTACAACGGCGTGACCGGGCTGACGCTCCAGGTCTTCACCCAAAGCACTCCGCCGCCCGGATCGACCGAAGGCGGCTTGCTCAATGCCATCGTCGGCTCGGTCATCATGACCGTGATCGGAGTCGGCATCGGCGCACCGCTCGGCATGTTCGCCGGTACTTATCTCGCCGAATACGGCCGCAACGACCGTCTGACCTCGGTGATCCGCTTCATCAACGACATCCTGCTCTCGGCGCCCTCGATCATCATCGGCCTGTTCATCTACGGCGCGGTCGTGGTGCCAATGCGCGGCTTCTCGGCATTCGCCGGCTGTCTCGCACTCGCCGTCATCGTGATCCCGGTGGTGCTGCGCACGACCGAGGACATGCTGCTGCTGGTGCCGAACGCGCTGCGTGAGGCCGCCTCGGCGCTCGGTCTGCCGCGCTCGCTGGTGATCAAGCGGATCGCCTATCGCTCGGCGCGCTCGGGCCTGATCACCGGCGTCCTGCTGGCCACCGCCCGCGTCGCCGGTGAAACCGCGCCGCTGCTGTTCACCGCACTGTCGAACCAGTTCTTCAGCCTCAGCCTGACCAAGACGATGGCGAACCTGCCGGTCACCATCAACAACTTCGTGCAGAGCCCCTACGCCTACTGGAAGCAGTTGGCCTGGAGCGGGGCGCTGCTCATCACGCTGACCGTTCTTGCCCTTAATATTGGTGCGCGCATCCTTGGCGCCGAGAGGACCGCAAAATGAGTGATCTTTCCGTATCGATGAGCGCGGCCGGTGGACTGCCGCAAGCGCCAGTGCTGCCGGAGGCGCCCGCCAAGGTGACCGTGCGCAACCTCAACTTCTATTATGGCGAGCACCATGCGCTGAAGAACATCAATTTGGTGCTCGGCGCCAACCGCGTCACGGCGTTCATCGGGCCGTCGGGCTGCGGCAAGTCGACCCTGCTGCGCATCTTCAACCGGATGTACGACCTCTATCCGGGCCAGCGCGTCACCGGTCAGCTGATGCTCGACCAGACCAACATCCTCGACCCCAAGCTCGATCTCAATCTGCTGCGCGCTCGCGTCGGCATGGTGTTCCAGAAGCCGACGCCGTTCCCGATGACGATCTACGAGAACATCGCCTTCGGCATCCGCCTCTATGAGAAGATCTCCAAGTCCGAGATGGACGACCGCGTCGAGAAGGCGCTGCGCGGCGGCGCGCTGTGGAACGAGGTCAAGGACAAGCTCAACGCTTCCGGCCTGTCGCTCTCCGGCGGCCAGCAGCAGCGCCTCTGCATCGCCCGCACCGTCGCGGTGCGGCCCGAGGTGATCCTGTTCGACGAGCCCTGCTCGGCGCTCGACCCGATCTCGACCGCCAAGGTCGAGGAGCTGATCCAGGAATTGTCCGAGAGCTACACGATCGCGATCGTCACCCACAACATGCAGCAAGCGGCCCGCGTCTCCGACAAGACCGCTTTCATGTATCTCGGCGAGCTGATCGAATTCGACGACACCAGCAAGATCTTCACGTCGCCGACCGATCGGCGCACGCAGGATTACATCACCGGCCGGTTCGGCTGAGGAGACGGGACATGGGTTCTGAACATACCGCAAAGGCCTTCGATACCGACCTCCAGGAACTCACCCGGGCGGTCGCGGAAATGGGCGGCCTCGCCGAGCGCATGATCGTCGATTCCGTCGATGCGCTGATTCGCCGCGACGTCGCGCTGGGCCAGCGCGTGGTCGCAACCGACGCGGAGATCGACGCACTCCAGAAGAAGATCGAGGAGCGCGCCGTGCTCACCATCGCCCGCCGCCAGCCGATGGCGGTGGACTTGCGCGAAATTGTTGGCGCCATGCGCGTCGCCACCGACCTCGAGCGGATCGGCGACCTCGCCAAGAACATGGGCAAGCGCGTCGCGGCGCTGGAGACGGATTTCCATCCGCTCAAACTGTTCCGCGGCCTCGAGCACATGACCGACCTCGTGCAGCAGCAGGTCAAGTCGGTGCTGGATGCCTATGCCGCGCATGATCTGCCGGCCGCGATGGCGGTATGGAAGGGCGACGAGGAAGTCGACGCCATCTGCACCTCGCTGTTCCGCGAGCTCCTCACCTACATGATGGAGGATCCGCGTAACATCTCGTTCTGCATCCACCTGATGTTCTGCGCCAAGAACATCGAGCGGATCGGTGACCATGCCACCAACATCGCCGAAACCGTGTTCTACATGATCGAGGGTCAGGCGATGACCGACAAGCGACCGAAGGGCGACATGACGACCTTCGCCGCGCCGATCCCGAATACCTGAATACGCGATACCTGAACACGTAAGGAGCGACGACCCGATGGGCGCACGCATTATGGTGGTTGAAGACGAGGAAGCTCTGACCGAGCTTCTTCGTTACAACCTCGAAGGCGAGGGCTATGACGTCGAGACGGTGATGCGCGGCGACGACGCCGATACCCGCCTCAAGGAGCATATCCCCGACCTGATCGTGCTCGACTGGATGCTGCCGGGGCTGTCCGGCATCGAGCTGTGCCGCCGGCTGCGTACTCGGTCGGATACCAAGCAGCTGCCGATCATCATGCTCACCGCGCGCGGCGAGGAGAGCGAGCGGGTGCGGGGACTGGCGACCGGCGCCGACGATTACATCGTCAAGCCGTTCTCGGTGCCCGAGCTCCTGGCGCGCGTGAAGGGCCTGCTCCGGCGCGCAAGCCCCGAGCGGCTCGCAACCGTGTTGGCTTTCGGCGACATCGAGCTCGATCGCGAGAAGCGTCGCGTGGCGCGCTCGGGCCGGCCGATCGATCTTGGCCCGACCGAATATCGCCTGCTGGAGTTTTTCCTGGAGCATCCCGGCCGCGTGTTCTCGCGCGAGCAGCTGCTCGACAGCGTCTGGGGCCGCGACATCTACATCGACGAGCGCACCGTCGACGTGCACATCGGCCGCCTGCGCAAGCTGCTCAATCTCGGCCGCGAGCAGGACCCGATCCGCACCGTCCGCGGCGCGGGCTATGCGCTCGATGATCGGTTTGCGAAGGCCGAGCAGGCGTCGGGTTGATGTGATTTCGGCGGTCTGAATCGACGAGTGCCGCCATACCCTCCGTTGTCATCCCGGCCCCCCGTGCGCAATTGCGCACCAGGCCGGGACGACCTTCTCGATAGTATTCGCTGAACTCAGCGCGGGCCCGGCTTCACCGGCGCGCGCCGGCGGTCCGATGCCGGCTGATACGCAACCCGCGAGTGCTGGGCGCAGTAGGGCAGGCCGGAGAGCGCCTTGCCGCCGCAGAAGAAGAAATCCGGGCTTGAGGGATCGCCGACCGGCCAGTGGCAGGTCGCCTCGTTCAGTTCAAGCAGCGACAGCCGCTGGCTCATCGGCACCACGTTGTCGTAGGTGACCGGCTCGGCCTCGACCTCGACCTCGAAGGCTTGCGCCAGCGCGGTGTTGCCGCGCGCGATCGGCCGGCTCACCCGCATCATGTGCTGCGCGGGACGCACCTTGCGCGGCCGCGGAGCAGCCGAAGACGGGCTCTTGGCGCGACCGGAGAGGCCGAGCCTGTGTACCTTGCCGATTACGGCGTTGCGGGTCACATTGCCAAGCTCGGCCGCGATCTGGCTGGCCGAAAGTCCGGCCTCCCAGAGCTTCTTAAGCTGCTCGACGCGATCATCTGACCAGGTCAAAACCGTCATTGCACCCTTTCCTTCGCCGGCGCCTGCCATTCTGGGGCGGCACAACGAATGCCTAAGCTTCTAAAAACCCGTGCCGTCAGAATCCCTTAAGGCTCGCCGGGCGCAATGAGACGCCCGAACGTTTACGCCGGTACATGAGGACTCTTGGGATCAGAACCGCTGCACGAGATGTCGTATCTGACAAGCCAAACGCTACAATATGGCGTGACTCGCGCGCAAGAGTCCGCCGACTCGCTTCCACATGTTCCGTGGCCAAAAACCCGCAAAATCGCTACCGCAAGACTACGGAATCATCGTTTCGCGAGGCTTTCCGGGCGGCATTGACACCCGTGGTGCCAAGCATAAGATAGTGACACGTGCCGCCCTTAAAAGGCGGCACGTTTCGTTTTCCGGACCAAATGATGCGCTGCGCAACGCACGTTCAGGCCGTCCGAAACATCCAAGAGACCGTCATGACCAACAGCGCCGCGCCGCATTTGCTCCCCGTTTTCGCCAGGGCCGACATCGGTTTCGAGCGCGGCGAGGGCTGCTGGCTGATCGCGACCAATGGCGATCGCTATCTCGATTTCACTTCGGGTGTGGCGGTGAATGCGCTCGGCCATGCCCATCCCGCGCTGGTCAAGGCGCTGCAGGAGCAGGCGACCAAGCTCTGGCACATGTCGAACCTGTTCCAGAGCCCGGATGGCGAGAAGCTCGCCGCGCGTCTCTGCAACGAGAGCTTCGCGGGCTTCGTATTCTTCTGTAATTCCGGCGCCGAGGCGCTGGAGGGTGTGATCAAGCTGGTCCGCCATCATCACTTCTCCAAGGGGCATCCGGAACGTTACCGCATCGTCACCTTCGAAGGCGCCTTCCACGGCCGCACGCTGGCGACGCTGGCCGCGACGGGAGCTGCAAAATATCTCGAGGGTTTTGGTCCGCCGATGGACGGTTTCGACCAGATCCCGCATGGCGACATCGAGGCCGTGAAGAAAGCAATCGGTCCGCAGACCGCCGGCATCCTGATTGAGCCGATCCAGGGCGAGGGCGGCGTGCGTTCGGCGGCTCCCGCCTTTCTGAAGGCGCTGCGCCAGCTCTGCGACGAGAAGGGCTTGCTGCTCGCGTTCGACGAGGTGCAGACCGGCATGGGCCGTACCGGCGATCTCTTCGCCTACAGGCGCACCGGCGTCACACCTGACGTGATGTCGCTAGCCAAGGCGCTCGGCGGCGGTTTTCCGATCGGCGCGGTGCTGGCGACCGCGGACGCGGCCTCCGGCATGGGGCCCGGCTCGCACGGCTCGACCTTCGGCGGCAATCCGCTGGCGATCTCGGCGGCCAACGCCGTGCTCGACGTCATGCTCGAGCCCGGCTTCTTCGACCACGTGCAGAAGATGTCGCTGCTGTTGAAGCAGAAGCTCGCCTCCGTGATCGACCGTCATCCCGAAATCGTCAGCGAAGTGCGCGGCGAAGGGCTCCTGATCGGCATCAAGGCCGTGGTGCCGTCGGGCGACCTGGTCGCGGCGCTGCGCAATGAAAAGCTGCTCACCGTCGGCGCAGGCGACAATGTCGTGCGCTTCCTGCCGCCGTTGATCGTCACCGAGGCCGAGCTCGAGGACAGCGTTGGACGGCTCGAACGCGCCTGCACTGCGCTATCGGACAACAAGCGGGCGGCAAGCTGATGAGCAAGGGACCCGATAAGACTCCGAAGCACTTCCTGGATATCAACGAGCTGCCGCTGTCGGAGCTCAAGAGCATGCTGGCGGCCTCCTCCGCCATGAAGGCGAAGCAGAAGGCGCATCAGCCGGTCAGGCCGCTCGAAGGCAAGACGCTGGCGATGATCTTCGAGCGCCCGTCGACGCGTACGCGCGTGTCGTTCGACGTCGCCATGCGCCAGCTCGGCGGCGAGCCCATCATGTTAACCGGGGCCGAGATGCAGCTCGGCCGCGGCGAGACCATCGCCGACACCGCGCGCGTGCTGTCGCGCTACGTCGACGCCATCATGATCCGCATCCTCAATCACGAGGCGCTGCTGGAGCTTGCGGCCTACGCCACCGTGCCCGTCATCAACGGCCTGACGCGTCGCTCGCACCCTTGCCAGGTGATGGCCGATCTCATGACCTACGAGGAACATCGCGGCCCGATCGAAGGCAGGACCGTGGCCTGGACCGGTGACGACAACAATGTGCTGGCGTCCTGGGCCCATGCCGCCGAGCGATTCAAGTTCAAGCTCAACGTCGCAACGCCTCCGGAGCTCGCGCCGAAGAAAGTGATGCGCGACTGGATCAAGGCGACGAACGCGCCGATCGTGCTCGGCACTGATGCCGAGGCGGCCGTGAAGGGCGCCGACTGCGTCGTCACCGACACCTGGGTCTCGATGGGCGACAAGGAAGGCGAGCACCGCCACAACGTGCTCAAGCCTTACCAGGTCAATGCCAAGCTGATGTCATTGGCAAAACCCGACGCGCTGTTCATGCATTGCCTGCCGGCCCACCGCGGCGAGGAGGTCACCGACGAGGTGATCGACGGCCCGCAATCGGTCGTGTTCGACGAGGCCGAAAACCGCCTGCACGCGCAGAAGGGCATTTTGGCCTGGTGTTTTGACGCGGTGAAGTAACCCCTGCCTGTAGCCCGGATGGAGCGCAGCGAAATCCGGGTTTGTTTCTGCGAGGGGATGTGGGCCCGGATTACGCAGCGCTCCATCCGGGCTACGCAGGCCGTCGTTTCAACGACGGAATGTGGGCGTTGCTCTTCCAATTTCCACCCTCCGACCCCAGATAACGCGCCATGATTTCTCAATCCCCTGACATGAAAACCGGGCCAGAGGGCCCGGTTCGCGCGCCATCCGCGGTTCCGATCGACGACGCCGTGCTGCCCTATGAAGTCGACACGCTCGACGTGCGCGGGCGGCTCGTCCGGCTCGGTCCTGCGCTCGACGAGATCCTGACCAAGCACGATTATCCCGCGCCCGTGGGCAAGCTGCTCGGCGAGGCCATCGTACTGACGACGCTGCTCGGCTCGGCGCTGAAATTCGAGGGCCGCTTCATCCTCCAGGCCCAAACCGACGGTCCGGTGTCGTTCCTGGTCGTGGACTACAACGCGCCGGATCGCTTGCGCGCCTATGCGCGGTTCGATGCCGCGCGCCTTGGCGAGGCCAAGGATTCCGGCATGCACTCCGGCACGCTGCTCGGCCACGGCCATCTCGCCATGACCATCGACCAGGGTCCCGACATGAGCCGCTACCAGGGCCTGGTCGCGCTCGACGGCGGCAGCCTGGAAGACGCCGCCCACGAGTATTTCCTGCGCTCCGAGCAGATCCCGACGCGCGTGCGCCTCGCGGTCGGCGAGGAGTGGCGCTCGAGCGACGGCGGCAAGCATCGCTGGCGCGCGGGCGGCATGCTGATGCAATTCCTGCCGAAGGCGCCGGAGCGCGCGCGGCAGGCCGATCTACATCCCGGCGATGCGCCGGAGGGCGTTGAAGTTCACAGCGTCGCTGAAGACGATGCCTGGGTCGAAGCGCGTTCGTTGATCGAAACCGTCGAGGACGTCGAGCTGATCGATCCCGATCTCTCCGGCGAACGGCTGCTCTACCGCCTCTTCCACGAGCGCGGCGTGCGCGTGTTCAATCCGCTTGTTCTGAAAGCGCAATGCTCCTGCTCGCGCGACGCGGTCGCCGCGATGTTGAAGAGCTTCTCGCCGGACGACCGCACCGCCATGGTCAAGGACGACAAGGTCGTCGTGACCTGCGAGTTCTGTAGCTCGGTGTACGAGTTCACGCCGGACGAGGCAGGCGTGGAAGGCGCGTAAACGCTCCATTCTTCGTCATTGCGAGCGCAGCGAAGCAATCCAGAAATCTTTCCACGGCGGCAGTCTGGATTGCTTCGCTGCGCTCGCAATGACGTGGGGAGGCAGCTGTGCTCTGCACCAGCCCCTAGTTCAACACCCGCTTGTTGTCCGGGCTGTCCAGCGAAAACGTCGGCACGTCGATCTCGAAGCGTTCGCCGCTTTCGCTGACCATCTGGTAGCGGCCGGTCATGAAGCCGGAGGCGGTCGATAAGGGCACGCCGGAGGTGTATTCGAAGCGCTCGCCGGGGGCCAAGGTCGGCTGCTCGCCGACCACGCCTTCGCCCTTGGTCTCCTGCTGCCGGCCGGTGGCGTCGGTGACGATCCAGTGCCGCGTCTTGAGCTGCACGGTCTCGTCGCCGGAGTTGGTGATGACGATGGTGTAGGACCAGAAATAGCGCGAGCGGTCGGGCGACGACTGCTCCGGAACAAAATTCGGCTCGACGGTCACTTCGATCTGGCGGGTCACGGCGCGGTACATGATTGCCATCATAACGAAATCCTGGCCGGGAACCAAATGCTTGAGCCCGCTTGCGGGACATCGTGCCGCCAGAATTGACAGGGAAGTACTCCCAGATGTGATCCGGCGGCTTTGCGAGGCGGCGACCGGACCGGTACACTCCTCATACGTCGCGATTTGCGGAAGGGTTTTTGGGCCCCGATGACCATTGCCGACCAAGTGACGGGATCGACGATCGCGGGAACCGCGGGTACCAAGCCTGCGGAAGCCAAACCCGTGGGTGCGAAGCCGCGCGTCGCCGCGCCGGCCATCACGCTGCCCGCCATCGGCGAGCGCGAGCTCAGGCTCGACCTGTTCCGCGGCCTGGCGCTGTGGCTGATCTTCATCGACCATCTGCCGCCGAATTGGCTGACCTGGTTCACGATCCGCAATTACGGCTTCAGCGACGCCACCGAGATCTTCATCTTTATCTCCGGCTACACCGCCGCCTTCGTCTATGGCCGCGCGATGCTGGAAAACGGCTTCCTCATCGCCACCGCGCGCATCCTGCGGCGGGTCTGGCAGATCTATGTCGCCCACGTCTTCCTGTTCACGATCTTCCTCGCCGAGATCTCCTACGTCGCAACCAGCTTCGAGAACCCCCTCTACACCGAAGAGATGGGGATCATGGACTTCCTCAAGCAGCCCGACGTCACCATCGTGCAGGCGCTGTTGTTGCGCTTCCGCCCCGTCAACATGGACGTGCTGCCGCTGTATATCGTGCTCATGCTGGCGCTGCCCCTGATCCTGTGGTCGATGAAGTGGAAGCCTGACGTCACGCTCGCGATATCGACCGTACTCTACGCGGCGACCTGGGAGTTCGACCTTTACTTCTCGGCCTATCCGAACGGATTCTGGGCGTTCAATCCTTTGGCCTGGCAATTGCTTTTCGTGTTCGGTGCATGGTGTGCGCTCGGAGGTGCGCGACGCATGTCGCGCATTCTGGCTTCGCCCGTGACGATGTGGATCTCGATCGCTTATATCGTCGCCGCGTTCTACGTAACGCTGACCTGGTACGTGCCGCAGCTCTCGCAGTTCATGCCGAAGCGGCTCGAACAATGGATGTATCCGATCGACAAGACCGACCTCGACGTGCTGCGCTTCACGCATTTCCTGGCGCTGGCTGCGCTCACCGTGCGCTTCCTGCCACGGGAGTGGCCGGGCCTGAAATCGCCGTGGTTGCGGCCGCTGATCCTGTGCGGCCAGCATTCGCTGGAGATCTTCTGCCTCGGTGTCTTCCTGGCCTTTGCGGGCCATTTCATCCTGGCCGAGGTCTCCGGCGGCCCAGCCATGCATGCGCTGATCAGTCTCTCCGGAATCCTGATCATGTGGGCGATGGCATGGGTGATTTCGTGGTACAAGCGCGTAGCTGACAAGAGCGGTGCGAAACCCAAAATCGCCGTCGGCAACGCCGATATGGCGGGAGGGGGCTGATGAAGGCGAAGGTTCTCCTGAGCCTGATCCTGTTGTGCGGTGGCCTCGCCGCGCCACCGGCGCGCGCGGGCGACGCCGTGCCTGCCGCCCCCGCAGCCTGCGAATTGCCGTCCTATCTGCTCACCACCGAAAGCCAGCTCCACAAGGTCGCCGATACCGTCAAGGCCGGCAAACCGCTCGAGATCCTGGTGATCGGCAGCCGCTCGACGACCATTCCATCGTCGGAAGACAGCTCCTATCCGGCGCGGATGCAGGCCATTTTGAAGGACAAGCTGTCGTCGTCGGAGGCGGTGCACGTCTCCGTAGAAATACAGAGCAAGAAGACGGCGGAAGAAGCCGCCTCCACCTTCGTTAAGCTGATGGAAGCAAAAACGCCTACTTTGGTTATCTGGCAGACCGGGACCGTGGATGCTATCCGCTCCATCGATCCCGACGATTTCCGCGGCGCCGTGACCGAAGGGGTCGCTGCGTTGCAAAATGCAGGAGCTGACGTCGTCTTGATGAATTTACAGTACAGCCCGCGTACTGAAACCATGATCTCGGCGCCGCCTTATCTCGACAATATGCGGGTGGTGGCGCAGGAGCATGATGTCCCGCTGTTCGACCGTTTCGCGATGATGCGGCAATGGAATGATCAGGGTCAGTTCGACCTGTTCAGCCCCTCCCGCGGCCCTGAACTCGCGAAACAGGTCCATGATTGCATCGGCCGGGCGTTGGCACAGTTCGTGATCGACGCTGCCCATCTGGGGCCGGCCGAGCAGCAAAATTGAGGTCTAGCGTAAATGAGTTCTCTCCGCCCTTTTGGCCTGTCGACATGGCTGGCCGCGCCCGCAGCGGCGGCGCTGCTGATGCTGACGCCTGTGTTGCGGGCACCTGCTCACGCGCAAGCAGCCGAAGCGACGCCCGCTCCGCAGGCGGCTAATCCCGCGCCGGCATCACCGTCCCAGACCACCGTCGCCGCGACCAGCCAGCCGGCCACCGAGCAGCGCGGCCTGACCTCGCGCGCCATCGACAAGGTGAAGCAGGTGGCGAAATCCGCCGGCGACATCTTCAGCCGCGTGCCCTGTTTGGCGCCGAAGGGCGGCTCGAAGACAATGGGCTCGCTGCCGCACGTTGCGACCAAGCTCATTGCCGGCCAGCCCGTCGTCATCGTCGCGTTCGGCTCGTCGTCGACGGCAGGCTATGGCGCGAGCTCACCCGACTTCAACTATCCGAACCGTCTCGCTGCGCAGCTGCGCCGGCAATATCCGACCGCGAACATCACTGTCATCAACGCCGGCGTCGGCGGCGAGGACGCGCCCGAGATGATCAAGCGCCTCCAGACGGAGGTGATCGACGTGCATCCGGATCTCGTGATCTGGCAGGTCGGCACCAATGCCGTACTGCGCAATCTCGATCCCGGCGACACTGCCAAGATGGTCGAGGATGGCGTCGCCCGCATCCAGGCTGGCGGCGGCGGCGCCGACGTCGTGCTGGTCGATCCGCAATATTCGCCGCAGGTGACCCAGCGCGCCGACAGCGCGAACAAGATGGTGAAGCTGCTCGGCAAGGTCGCCGCGCTTCGTCACGTCGGCATCTTCCCGCGCTTCGAGGTGATGCGCGACTGGCACGAGAAGCAGGCTCTCCCGGTCGAGAGTTTCGTCATCGCCGACGGCCTGCACATGAACGATTGGGGCTACGCCTGCTTCGCCCAGCTCCTCGGCGACGACATCATCCACTCCGTCGGCCAGATCAAGCTCGGCGTGAATGTGCCCGCGGATGTACGGACGTATCGGCCGATGTAGGATCGATGCCGTAGGGTGGGTTAGGCGAAGCCGTAACCCACCATGCTTCAGCGAATGCGGAACGAAGTTGGTGGGTTACGCCCAGCGGTTTGCGCTTCGCGCAATCCGCGGGGCTAACCCACCCTACAATTCCACCCTTACGCCTTCTCCAGCGCCGCCGTCAGATCCTCGATCAGATCATCCACATGCTCGAGCCCAGCCGAGAAGCGGATGAACCCCTCGCTGATGCCGAGCGCGGCGCGATCCTCCGGCTTCAGCCGCTGATGCGTCGTGGTGGCCGGATGCGTGACGAGGCTCTTGGCGTCGCCGAGATTGTTGGAGATCTTCGCGAGCTTGAGCTCGTTGAGCACGCGGAACGCGCCCTGCTTGCCGCCCTTGACCTCGAAGCCGACCAGCGTCGAGCCGCCGCGCATCTGCTTTTTCACCAGCGCGGCCTGCGGATGATCGGCGCGGCCGGGATAGACCAGCCGCGAAATCTTCGGATGGCTGGCCAGCACGTCGGCGATGCGCGCCGCGGTATCGGTCTGCGCACGCACGCGCACGCCGAGCGTCTCCAGGCCCTTGAGCAGGACCCAGGCGTTGAACGGCGAGATCGACGGTCCGGTCTGGCGCATGAAATTGTGGATGTGCTCGGCGATAAAGGCTTCGGAGGACAGGATGATGCCGCCGAGGCAGCGGCCCTGGCCGTCGATGTGCTTGGTCGCGGAGTAGACGACGACGTCGGCGCCGAGCGCCAGCGGGCTCTGCCAGATCGGGGTTGCGAACACATTGTCGACGACGAGCCGCGCGCCGCTGCCGTGTGCGATCTCGGCAATGCCAGGAATGTCGAGCACGTCGAGCGTCGGATTGGTCGGGCTCTCCAGGAAGAACGTCTTGGTGTTCGGCCTCACGGCACGCTGCCACTGGTCGAGATCGGCTCCGTCGACCAGCGTGGTCTCGATGCCATAGCGGGGAAGCAGATCCTGAATGACGTAGAGGCACGAGCCGAACAGCGCCCGCGACGCGACGACATGATCGCCGGCTTTCAGCGGCGCCAGGATGGCCGTGGTCACGGCAGCCATGCCGGTTGCTGCCGAGCGGGCGGCTTCGGCGCCTTCGAGCTCGATCATGCGGCGCTCGAACATCGCGATCGTCGGGTTCGAGTAGCGTGAATAGATGAAGCCGGGGTCCTCGCCCTTGAACCGCGCCTCGCACTCCTCGGCGCTGTTGTAGACATAGCCCTGGGTCAGGAACAGCGCTTCCGACGTCTCGCCATATTGCGAGCGCAGGGTGCCGGAATGGACCAGGCGGGTTTCGGGACGGTAGTGCGTGGTGGACGCCGCGGACTTCGACATAGGATCTCCTCTGCGTGACCATCGAAAATGGTCACAAAAAAACCGGCCTGGATATATCCACGGGCCGGGATCACAGAGGTCCCCGGCCTGTTTAGCGACTTATTTAACGTGGCTGCAAGCCGGCCGGCTCAAATCACCACGGGATAAGTGATGCTCATATTCCGCAATGGCCTTTCCGTCAAGGCGTCCATCGGATAGCCGTAAAAGGCTGGTATTTCCCGCATGTCCGGATGTATTTGACCCCTGACGAGGACCCCGGTTGAGTTTCACGCTTGCCGCCGACGCCAATGGTATCCTGCCCGACCGCATGATCGCGGCGATGGCGAAGGCAGGCCTCATCCTGCCCGCATACGATTTCGTCGAAAGCCAGATCCAGCCGGCGAGCCTCGATCTGCGCCTCGGCGACATCGCCTATCGCGTCCGCGCGAGCTTCCTGCCCGGCCCCGGCGCGACCGTCGCCGAGCGCATCGACCAGTTGAAGCTGCATGAGTTCAGTCTCGCCGACGGCGCAGTGCTGGAGACCAACTGCGTCTACATCGTGCCGCTGCTGGAAAGTCTCGCGCTGCCGCCGGAGATCGTCGCGGCGGCGAACCCGAAGAGCTCCACCGGTCGGCTCGACGTCTTCACCCGCGTGATCGCCGACGGCACCCGCCGCTTCGACATGATCGGCGCCGGCTATCACGGCCCGCTCTATGCCGAGATCAGCCCGAAGACGTTTCCGGTGTTGGTGCGCGAGGGCTCGCGTCTCTCCCAAGTGCGCTTCCGCACTGGCGACGCCATCCTCAATGCCGACGAGCTCGATGCGCTGCATGCGTCCGAGCGTCTCGTGGATATCGACGATGCCGATCTCGCAGGCGGCGTCGCCGTCTCCGTCGATCTCTCCGGCGAGAAGGCCTCAGGCTTCGTCGGCTACCGCGCCAAGCGCCACACTGGTGTCGTCGATGTCGATCGCCGCTCCGGCTACTCCGTCGAAGAGTTCTGGGAGCCGATCTCGGCGCGCCCCGACGGCAGCCTGATCCTCGATCCCGGCGAGTTTTATATCCTTGCCTCGAAAGAGGCTGTGCAGGTGCCGCCCGATTATGCCGCGGAGATGGTGCCGTTCGATCCGCTCGTCGGCGAATTCCGCGTGCACTATGCCGGCTTCTTCGATCCCGGCTTCGGCTATGCCGGCGCCGGCGGGCTAGGATCGCGCGCCGTGCTGGAAGTGCGCTCGCGCGAAGTGCCGTTCATTCTCGAGCACGGCCAGATCGTCGGCCGCCTCGTCTACGAAAAGATGCTGGCGCGCCCCGACGCCATGTACGGCCAGCGCATCGGCTCGAACTATCAGGCGCAGGGATTGAAGCTGAGCAAGCATTTCCGGGTAATTCCGTAGCGCGGATTGCGCTTCGCGAAATCCGGGACTCTGTCGCTTGTGGCAACAAACCCGGATTACGCTGCGCTCCATCCGGGCTACTGTTGAGATCGCGTCCCGTTGCGTCGCTCCATCCGCGATGACACACTCGCGCAAGACAACAAGTCGGGAGCGAACATGACCGCCGCAGCTGACTCCGCACAAGATGCCCAATGGAAGCGCTGGCGCGCGGTCGCCGATCTCTATCACGCCTACTTCACGGGTCTCATCCTCACCGTGGTCACCCGCCGCGGCACGGCCGATGCGGCCGAATTCGTCTTCCGCGTGTTTCGTCGCCAGCAGCAGGAGCGCTTCCTACCCGGGCTCGAAAAGCTGGGCCTCGCTCATCTGCCGCCTGCGGTGGCGGCTGCGCAATATCATTATCTCTCCAACTGGATCGGCGGCGTGCATGTCGAATACATGTACGAGAGCGACCGCAAAGCCTGGATCCGCTATCCACCGCCGCGCTGGATCTGGAAGGGCACCGCGATCTGCGGCGTGCCGGGCGAGGTCTCGCGCGCGATGCTGCGCGGCTGGCACGCCAACAACGGCGCAGCACTCGGTGATACCAGGCTCGGCTTCGTTTGCACCAAACAGAGCGTCGATGGCCAGGACGGGCTCGAGGGCTATTATCACCAATACGACCAACCGCTCGAGCTCGACCAGCGCCTGGTGTTCGCGCGGCATCTCGAAGCCCCTACGTTCGATGCCAAGACCGCGCCGGCCCTGCCGGTCTCAAGCTGGCCGAAGTCGCGGCTCGAAAAAGCCTATCGCAACTACGCGATGGAATATGTTCGAACCGCCGCGCCCGTGATGGTGCAGCTGTTCGGCCCGGAGGACGCCAGTTATCTCCTGCACCTCACCGGCAAGCTGATTGGCATGCAATATTTCGACGAGGTCGGGGCGGCGCTGTCAGCGACGCGCGGTGGTCCGAGCGAGTTCGCATCCTTCCTCACCGCGCTGTTCGCCGCGCAAGACGATGCGGCCGAGATCGCTCAATCCGAAGGCACGTTCGAAATCCGCCAGCAGAGCTGGAAATTGATGGATGACGTCGCCGACTATCACCGCGCCTGCGCCAAGGTGCTGGAGGGATTGTTCGAGGGACTGGCCGCCGGTTGCGGCCGGCACATTGGCGTGCACCTCCGTCCGACGGTCGGCGGTCGCGCGCCGCTGGTCTGGACCATCGCGTAATTCCACCCGCTGAAATGCGCTGCCGCAGGGCACGCCTGCGCCCGGCGCAGGAGGAATCGGCAATTGCCGTGCTAACAAGCTTTTCGCGCGCCCTTTGCGCGAACAAATTTATTGGCACACCTACGCATTGCCGCGCCGCAAACGGCGCTTGTGCCCGGGAGAGGAAATGTCCGACATCGCCGAAATCCCGGTCGATGAACAAGAGCGTCCGCTGCCGCCGCCTCCGCGCCCCGTGCGGAGTGCGCTGACCGACGGGCCGATCCTGCGTACGTTGCTCGGGCTCGCTTGGCCCAACGTGGTCGCGCTCTCGGCCGGCACCTGCGTGGTGATCGCGGAGACCTCCTATATCGGACGCCTCGGCGTGGAAGCGCTGGCCGCGATGGCACTGGTGTTTCCGACGGTGATCCTGACCATGACCATGTCGGGCGGCGCCATGGGTGGTGCCGTGGCTTCGGCCATCGCACGCGCGCTCGGCGCCGGTGATCGCGAGCGCGCCGGTACGCTGGCCGCGCATGCGCTGCTGATCGGCATCACCTTCGGCCTCGTCTTCATGCTGGGCATGCTGATCTTCGGGCCCAGGGTGCTCGAGATCCTCGGCGGCCGCGGTGATGTGCTAGCGCATGCGATCGCCTACACGCAGGTGTTTTTCGGCGGTGCGGTGCTACCCTGGCTGCTCAACACCATGGCCGGCGTCCTGCGCGGCACCGGCAACATGAAGCTGCCGTCGCTGTTGATTCTCAACTCCGCGGTTTGGCAGATTGTACTCGGCGGCACGTTGGGCCTCGGGCTCGGACCGATGCCGCAGCTCGGCATGCGCGGCGTCGCCGCCGGCGCACTGATCGCCTATTCCATGAACATCTGCGTGATGGGCTGGTATCTGTTCTCCGGCCGCGCGCGGGTCGTTCCAAAATTGCGCGGGCTTCGCATTCAGTGGGCGATGTTCTTCGACATCCTCAAGGTCGGCGCCATCGCCTGCTTCTCGCCGCTGCAATCGGTGCTGACGATCTCGATCTTCACCCACATGCTGGCGAAGTTCGGCACCGCAATCCTCGCCGGCTACGGCATCGGCGCGCGGCTGGAATTTTTGCTGACCTCGATCGCGTTCTCGTTCGGCATCGCGTCGGTGCCGATGATCGGCATGGCGGTCGGCGCCGGCCGCATCGCGCGCGCCCGGCGCATCGCCTGGATCGCGGGTGCGACTGCCTTCGTCGCCGTCGGCGCGCCGGCGTGCCTCGTCGCGCTGTTCCCCGATCTCTGGGTCGACATCTTCACCGACAGCGCGACGGTGCGCGCGACCAGCCATCAATATCTGTCGACGGTTGCGCCGTTCTACGCCTTCATCGGCCTCGCCTCGACGATGTACTTCTCGTCGCAAGGCGCGGCCAAGGTAATCGGCCCGGTGCTGGCGCAGACCGCGCGACTGGTCTACATCGCGACCGCCGGCTGGTGGCTGTCGACGCACGACGCCACCGCGCAAAACTTCTTCTGGCTTGCCGCGAGCTCGATGATTGTGCTCGGCCTGCTGTCATGCTCCAGCGTGGTGCTGACCCGCTGGGGGCCGCGTGAGACGACGCCGGCTGTTCGACCGGTGCTGTCAGTCGTCGACTAGCGATGCCGGTGGCGGCGATGGCCGCCACCGCCGCCGACATTGGCGAGCCGCATCAATTGCGGGATCATCGCCATCATGTCGCCGCCGCCTGAGCTGCCGAGCATGCCCATGATGTCGCCGCTGCCCGTCGGCATGTAGCCGCCTCCACCCATCGGCGCGTAGCCGCCGTAATTGGGCGCACCGAACCCGCCGCCGTGATTGCCGCCGGCGAGGCCGCCAAGGCCTCCCATGCCGCCGCCGTCATTTTCCATCATGCGGCTCATCATCGGGCCCATGGTCTGCATCATCATGGCGAAGCGGCGCTTACCCATCTTCGCCTTCATCATTTCCAGCATCGGCGCCATCTGGGTCATCATATCCTCGCCGCCAGCACCTCCGCCGCCGCCGAGGAACTGCGCCTTCGCCGGCGTGCTCGCGACCGAAAACAGCAGCAGCACGGCGGCTGCCTGGCAGATCACCTTGTCCGCACCTCTCATGGCAATGCTCCTCGCGTGCGTGGCGTCGCCGGGAGAGCGAGGCCAACCGGACGCACGCAGCCATGGTTACGGTCAAGGAGAGGAGCGCTCTGTGAGAAAGATCACGCAAGCGCGGGGAACGCCCTGTGCATGGCGGCTACGGCTTCGCCGGTCTGCCCTTGGACATAGGGAGCAAGCTCGTTCGGCAGCATGTCGATGATCCAGACCAGGCGGCACCTCGCCTCGCCGTCGGCAATCACCTGCACCGAAGCGCTGTAGTGCGTCAGCCGTTCGCTGTTGATCGCATAGACCAGCCGCTGCCGCGCCTCGTCGCAATCGACCAGCACCTCGCGCGCCACCGAGCCATTGGCGAAGGTGACGATGCGTGCATCGCCGTCGAGCGCGCAGGCCGTGACGAAGCCCGGCACCAGCCGCTGATGCAGCGCGCCGAAATCGCGCACCGCATCCCAGACGTCAAGGGCCGAGGCGGGGAGGGGGATGTCGTTGTGGATGGAGGCCATAGGAAGAGGTGTCCTTGATTTTCGTGGTTGCCAAGCGCACCGTCATTGCCAGCGCGGGCTCCTCGCAATGACGGTGTCCGCGGCCAACGCTCACGCGCAAACCGCCTCGACATTGTTGCCGTCAGGATCGATCAGGAACGCCGCATAATAGGTCGGGCTGTAATCCTTGCGCGGTCCGGCGCCGCCGTTGTCGTTGCCACCGCTCTTCAGGCCCTCGCTGTGAAATGCCTTCACCGCGTCATGGTCCTTGGCGCGAAACGCGATATGCGCGCCGTCGGCCTTGCGGCCCTTGTTCAGATGCAGCCAGAGCCCCGGCTCGCCCTTCGGCCCGAAGCCGGCATAGCCGTCGCCGCTCGAGCACAGGACATAGCCGAGCGGCGCCAGCACCGCAGTATAGAAACGCGTGGCGGCGTCGAGGTCGGCAACGCGCAGTCCGATATGGTCATACATGGTCGTCTCCATTGCAAAGCGCGCCGCGGATGGCGCGCGTCGGAGACGACTCTAGTCAGTTGAGGGCGTACCGCTCTTGGAGAATCTTGCGCTCACCCTTTGAAGCCTGCCGGAACTTCGTCGGCGGCATGCCGGCGGCGCGGTGGAAGGTGCGGACGAAATTGGAGAGGTCGCCGAAACCGACGTCATAGGCGATGTCGGTGATCGCGATATCGTCCTCGGTGAGCAGGCGCGCCGCGTGCCGCAGCCGCGAGCGCACCAGATATTGATGCGGGGTGACGCCGAGCACGTTGGAAAACAGCCGCAGGAAATGGAACGGGCTCAGATCCGCCAGGCGAGCGGCCTGTTCCAGATCGATCTCGGCATGTGAGTTGTCGTCGATCCACAGCGCGGCCTCGACCGCGCGGCGGCGGTCGCGCGCGGTCGAGGCCGCGGGCTTGCGCGGCTTGCCCGAGACCATCTCGATGAAGCGGCTCGCCAGAATCTGGCCGACCTCGTCGAGGCCGAGATCGCTGTTGCCATCTGCCGCCGTCTGGGCGAGCTCGCCCAGCACCATCAGCTCGGACAGCGGCGGCGTTGCGCCGACCCGCCAGACCTCGCGCCGCCCGCCGAGCGCGTCGACCAGGTCCTCGCTGAAGAAGAACGACAGGCAGACGTCGCCGCAGACATGCTCATGCGTGCAGGTGTATTCGTCGCCGGGGGCGCCGACCAGCAGCGAGCCCGCCACCAGCTCGAAGAAGCCGGCGCGACAATGGCAGCCGAAGCTTCCCGACCGGACATAGGCGATGGAATGGCCGGTGCGGCATTCGGCAAACGGCTTGTCGCCCGGTCCCGCGTCGCAGCGAAACTCGGAGACTGTCATCGCGTGTGACGTCAGCAGCGTGGTTGCATCCATTCCACCTATCTAGGCATGATCCGGAGAAGTGTGTAGCGGTTCTCCGAAAAGATCATGCCCAAAAATAAACCCAAGGCGCAATCCTGTTGCGCCTTAATGGGATCGCGGCGGGGCAACGGGCAGCAGCACCTCGAACAGCGTCTTGCTGGCGATGGGATGGGCGCCCTCGAGCGACAACAGCCGCCGCTTCGAGATCACTCCGCCGTAGGGCGAGATCCGGTCGGCATAGCTGCCGGCCTCCAGCACCCGGTGGCAGGGCACGATGATCATGTAGGGATTTCTGGCGATCGCCTGCGCCACCGAATGCGCGGCACCGGAGGCACCCAGCGCCTTCGCGATCTCGTGATAGGTGCGCGTCTCTCCGCGCGGGATGGTGCAGGCATATTCGTAGACCCGCCGGTTGAAGGCGGGCACGTCGCCGGCGTCGAGGCTGACGTCGGAAAAATCGGGATCGCTGCCCTGCAGCAAGGCCACGATACCCTCGATCGCAAGCTCGGCATTAAGCGGAGCCTGCTGCTCGCGCGCCTCGGGATGGACCGCAAAGATCCGGCGGCGGGTGTCGATCTCGCGCGCCTCCGGCAATTGCACGGCGACCACGCCGGTGCCGCTCCAGATGATGCCGCAGCGCCCTATGGCCGTGTCGAATGTCGTGTAAGCACGCCCCACCATGCACACGCCCCACTCAGTGCACGCATCTCCCCAGACACGAGATCATACCACCGCCACAATCCGGCGCACCCAAAATCTTGCCAGGACGTTAACAACCGGCCGGCCGGGCGCGCCAAATCGCTTGGCGCGCGGCGCCGTCTCGGCTAATCAGGACGGGCGTGAGGCACGCGCATCCGCGGGCGTAGTTCAATGGTAGAACGGCAGCTTCCCAAGCTGCATACGAGGGTTCGATTCCCTTCGCCCGCTCCAAGCTTCCCAATTGCATGTTCGTTTGATCCGACCGCGCAAGCGGTCGCTCGCGCTGAAAAAGATTCCAATATATTAGCTCCTCGCTCCCGGCACGCACCCCTCCCCCGGCCTAAGCTCCTCTCGCCCGGCGGATGCGGTCCTCGTGCCGGGCAATGTTCGGATCAGAGACCATGGACCAGCAGAAGCTCGACAGGGCGATCGGTCGCCGATTGAAGACTTTGAGGACGCAGGCCGGCATGACCTTGAACGAACTTGCCGCGCGCTCCGGCGTCAGCCGGGCCATGATCGGGCGGGTGGAGCGGGCGCAGAGCAGTGCGACGGCGGCGCTGCTCAACAAGCTCTGCGCCGCGCTCGATGTTTCGCTCAGCGACGTCGTCGCGCTCTCGGAGAAACCGCCGGAGCGGCTGACGCGGCTGGCCGACCAGCCACAATGGCGCGATCCCGACAGCGGCTACCGCCGGCGTCATGCCTCGCCGGCCGATGCGGCGAGCGGCATCGAGATCATCGTCGTCGACCTGCCGGCCGGCGCGCGCGTGTCCTACAGCCCCTGGGGCCGCAACGCCTTCACCCAGCAGCTCTTGATGCTGGAGGGGACGGTCTGCGTGCATATCGACGCCAAGGCGGTGCGGCTGCGTGACGGTGACTGCCTCGACTTCGATGTCATGCGTTCCGTGACCTTCGAGAACGAAACCAAGCACGACGCACGCTACGTCGTCATCACGCGGCGCGGCACGTCATACGGGAAAATGTGATGTCGCTGATCGTCCGGGACGCTACCTCCGAGGATGCCGAGGATATCCTCGCGATCTATAATTATGCTGCGATCAACACCACGGCGGTCTGGACCGACGGTCCGGCCGATCTCGCCTCGCGACGCGAATGGATCCGCGCACGGCAGCAGGCAGGCTATCCCGTGCTGGTCGCGATGAAGGGCAGGGACGTCGTCGGCTTCGCCTCGTTCGGCGATTTCCGGCCCTTTCCCGGCTATCGCCACACCGTGGAGAATTCGGTCTATGTCGACGAACGGCATCGCAGGGCAGGGATCGGCCGCAGCCTGCTGGCCGCGCTGATCGAGCGTGCCACGGCGCTGGACAAGCATGCGATGGTCGCGGGGATCGAGGCCGCCAATGTCGGCTCGATCGGCCTGCACGCCTCGCTCGGTTTTGCCGAGGTCGGCCGCATGCCGGAGGTCGGCTGCAAGTTTGGCCGCTGGCTCGATCTCGTCTTCATGCAGAAGACGCTTGCAAGTAACGTGAGACCCTGACGATGCAGATCCGCACCGGCGATACCTTCGATCCGCGCGTCGTCGCGCTGCTCGATCACCACGTTACGACGGCGCGGGCGCAGACCGCCCGCGGCAGCGCGCATGCGCTCGATCTCGCCGGGCTTCGCGCCAGCGGCGTCGCGTTCTGGACCGGCTGGGATGGCCAGACCCTGGTTGCGACCGGCGCGCTGAAAACGCTCTCGGCCGACCACGGCGAGGTGAAGTCGATGCACACGCTCCAGACCACGCGCCGCCGCGGTTTTGGCGGCCTGATGCTCCGCCACATCATTGCCGAGGCGCGCAGGCGTGACATGACGCGGCTGAGTCTGGAAACCGGCTCGTGGGACTATTTCAAGCCGGCCCACGCGCTCTACCGCGCCCATGGCTTTGTGCCTTGCGGTCCGTTCGAGGGCTACGCCGAGGACCCCAACAGCCTTTTCCTGACGCTTGATCTCTCGGGATCGGCGACTCGATAATCAGGGGCGCGTTTCTTCGATCTTGTCGAGCACGCGCTCGGGGGCGATGTCCCGGGCCGCCTCCTCCAGATCGCGCTCGGACTCCGGCTTGACGTCGAGCCGTTCGGCGATCTGCGCCAGAAGGCGGGCGACCTTGGTGAGCTCGTGCTCGGCAAGCAGGCTGATCTGGAGGTCGAGATCGGCGCGCTTGTCCGCTGCTGCGGTCATGCGGTTCTGCGAGATCAGCACGAATGTCGAGAGGAAGATTGCCTCCACGGACGCGACCATCGCCAGCATCACGAAGCTCTCGTCCCAGGCGGGGATACCCGGCAGCCAATGTAGATTGGCGATGATCCAGAAGCCGCACACGGCGAGGTGCAGGTAGACGAACCTCATGCTGCCGGTAAACGCCGTGATGGCGTCTGCGACCTTGTCCTCGCTCCGGGCCCCCCGCTGCTCGCGGCGGCGGCGTTCGACCAGGGCCCGGATGTTGCGCTCAAGGGTCGGACTCAGCCCTTCGCCGGGGTCATGGGTGATTTCGCTGCGCACCCGGCGGCAACGGCCGACCTGGACAGCCGTTCCTAGGGAGGAAAAATGACCAGTGTCCCTCAAAATGAGTTGCGTACCTCAAAATACCTCTGCTAGCCTTCAGCCATGACTGAGGAGACCGTTTCCGCCGCGCTGACGTTGAAGGACATTGCCCGCGAGGCCGGTGTCAGCCTCGCGACGGTCGACCGCGTCCTGCACAACCGTCCGGGCGTGCGGCCGGACACGGTCCGACGCGTCCAGGAGACGATCGCGCGCAACGCCTTCCAGCCGCATGTCGCCGCCGCCGAGCTCGCCCGTGGCCGCGCCCGCCGCTTTGCCTTCGTGATGCCGTCGGGGCCAAACCCGTTCATGCAGCAGATCGAGGCCTATCTCGGCGAGATGTCGGCCTGGCTCTCGGCCCGGCGGCTCAATGTCGAGATGGTCGCAACCGATGTGTTCGATCCGTTCGTGCTTGCCGCTTCGCTCGAGGCGCTGTCGGGCGATTGCGACGGCGTTGCGGTGGTGGCGCTGGATCATCCCGGCGTTCGCGCGGCGATCAACGACCTGGTCGATGCCGGCACCAAGGTGGTGACCCTGGTGTCGGACGTGCCGTCGTCGCGCCGCCACCATTATGTCGGCATCGACAACATTGCCGCCGGCCGCACCGCCGCCGCGCTGGTCGGCCGGCTGGTCGGCGAGAAATCCGGCAAGGTCGCGATCATCGCGGGCTCGCAGGGCCTGCGCGATCACGCCGAGCGCATTTTTGGCTTCAATCAGGTGATGGCGTCGGAATTCCCCGGCCTCAGCGTGCTGCCGGTGCTGGAAGGGCGCGATGAGGATGAGCGCTCGCAGCAGCTTCTGGCGCGGCTGTTCGGCAGGCATGCTGACATTGTCGGCCTTTACAACGTCGGCGCCGGCACACAGGGCGTGGCCAGCGCCTTGAGCGAAGCCGGCCGCGAGAAGCAGGTGGCGTTTGTCGCCCACGACATCACCGCGCTGACGCGCCGGCTGTTGTTGCAGGGGGTGATGGATGCCGCGATCTCACAAAATCCGGGACATGAGGCGCGCGCCGCCGTGCGGGTGCTGCTCGCGCTCGCGCGCGGCGAGCCGATCTTGCGCGAGCAGGAGAAGATCAGGATCGACATCGTGATGCGGGACAATCTGCCTTAGGCCGGAAGGGCTGGCGGCAGCGTGAATTTATGAGGACGGCCCGCGGAACAGGCGACGGAGATCGCCGGCCGGGCCAGCAAGGGAGGACGGCGTGTATCTCGGATTGGACATCGGCACGTCCGGTGTGAAGGCGGTGCTCGTGAGCGAAGCCGGCGCGATCGTCGCGACGGCGGCGCGCGAGCTCGTGCTGTCGCATCCGGCGCCGCTGTGGTCCGAGCAGGATCCCGACGCCTGGGTCGATGCGGCGATCGGCGCGGTTGATGATCTCGCGCACCATCATCCGCGCGAGGTCGCGCAAGTGCGCGGCATCGGGCTGTCGGGCCAGATGCATGGCGCGACACTTCTTGATGCGGACGGACGCCCGCTGCGCCCCGCCATCCTCTGGAACGATGGCCGTTCGCAGGCCGAATGCATCGAGCTGGAGCGCCGCTGTCCCTCGCTGCACGCCATCGCCGGCAATCTGGCGATGCCCGGCTTCACCGCGCCCAAGCTGCTCTGGGTGGTGCGGCACGAGCCGGAGATATTCGCGCGCGTTGCAAAAGTGCTGCTGCCGAAGGCCTATGTCCGCTATCGCCTCACCGGCGAGATGGCCGAGGACATGTCGGACGCCGCGGGGACGCTCTGGCTTGACGTCGGCCAGCGCCGCTGGTCGGCGGAGCTGCTCAAGGCTACCGGGCTCGATCTCTCCCACATGCCACGCCTCGTCGAAGGCAGCGAAGTGAGTGCGGTGCTTGCGCCGGAATTCGCGCAATGCTGGGGGATGGCAAAAGACGTCGTGCTCGCCGGTGGCGCCGGCGACAACGCGGCGAGCGCGATCGGGCTCGGCGCCATCGCGCCCGGCGATGCCTTCCTGTCGCTCGGCACATCCGGCGTCGTGTTCCGGGTCACCGATCGCTTCGCGCCGGCGCCGACCTCGGCGGTGCATGCGTTCTGCCACGCGCTGCCCGGCCTCTGGCACCAGATGGGCGTGATGCTGTCGGCGGCGGCCTCGCTGGCCTGGCTCGCAGGCGTGATGGAGATGCCGGCCGCGGCCCTGCTGGCGCCGCTGGGCGAACGCGTCGACGGGCCGAGCCCCATCAAATTCCTGCCCTATCTTGATGGCGAGCGGACCCCGCACAACGATGCCGCCGCCAGCGGCGCCTTCGTCGGCTTGCGCGGTGGGACCGGACGCAGCCAGATCGTCCAGGCCGTGCTCGAAGGCGTGGCCTTCGCCGCGCGCGACAATCTGGCGGCGCTGAGCGCAGCGGGCGGGCCTATTGCCGAGGTTGATCTCGTCGGCGGCGGCTCGCGCTCGCCGCTCTGGGCGCAGATCTGCGCCGACATTCTCGGCATTCCCGTGCACCGCGTCGAGGAGGGCGAGGTCGGCGCGGCGCTCGGCGCTGCGCGGCTCGGCCGACTTGCGGCGACCGGTGAAGACCCAGCGCAGATCTGCACCCGTCCGCGCCGGCTCGCCAGCTTCGTGCCCCGCGCATCCACGACGAGCGCCTATGACGAGGCCTATCGCCGGTGGCGCGCGCTTTATCCCGCATTGAAGGAGACGATTTAAGTGAACGCACCAGCCAAGTTCTTCGATGCAAGCACGCCGGTCGCCTTTGCCGGCAAGGATGCTGGAAACCCGCTCGCCTTCCGCTGGTACGACAAGGACCGCATGGTTCACGGCCGCAGGCTGGAGGACCATCTACGCTTTGCGGTCTGCTATTGGCATTCCCTGTGTTGGCCGGGCGCCGACCCCTTCGGGGGCGAAACGTTCCTGAGGCCTTGGCACCACGGCAGCGATCCGATGGCGATGGCGCGCGCCAAGGCCGATGTCGCCTTCGAGCTGTTCCGCCTGCTGGATGTGCCCTTCTTCACCTTTCACGACGTCGACGCGGCGCCGGAGGGCGCTTCCCTCAGCGAATCCGTCGCCAATCTCAATGCGATCGCCGATCTCTTCGAAGCGAAGATGGATTCGGCCAAAGTCCGCCTGCTCTGGGGCACCGCCAACCTGTTCACGCATCGCCGCTACATGGCCGGCGCCGCGACCAATCCGGACCCCGAGATCTTCACCTATGCCGCCGGCCAGGTCCGCGCCGCGCTGGAGGTGACGCACCGGCTCGGCGGCCAGAACTACGTGCTTTGGGGCGGTCGCGAGGGTTACGAGACGCTGCTCAACACCGATCTCAAGCGCGAGCTCGATCAGCTCGGCCGTTTCGTCTCGCTCGTCGTCGAGCACAAGCACAAGATCGGCTTCAAGGGCCCGATCCTGATCGAGCCGAAGCCGAAGGAGCCGACCAAGCATCAGTATGATTTCGACGTCGCCACCTGCTATGGCTTCCTCGCGCGCTACGACCTCCTGAATGACGTCAAGCTCAACATCGAGCAGAACCACGCCATCCTCGCCGGCCACTCCTTCCATCACGAGGTTGCGCTCGCCGAGGCACTCGGCGTGTTCGGCTCGCTCGACATCAACCGCGGCGACGATCTGCTCGGCTGGGACACCGACCAGTTCGCGATGAATGCGGGCGAGCTGGCGCTGGTGTTCCACGAGATGCTGAATCGCGGCGGCTTCACCTCGGGGGGTCTCAATTTCGACGCCAAGATCCGCCGTCAGTCGATCGACCCCGACGACCTCATTCATGCCCATGTCGGCTCGATGGATGCCTGCGCGCGGGCGTTCCTCGCCGCCGCCGACATGCTCGATGCCGGCGCCCTCACGGCGCCGCTTGCTTCGCGCTACGACGGATGGGCAGGTGCTGAGGGCCGGGCTATTCTGGGTGGCCAACGGTCGCTCGCCGATCTCGCCGATCGCGCGCTGGGGCCCGGCTTCGACCCGCAGCCGCGTTCGGGGCGGCAGGAATATCTGGAATCACTCGTCAACCGCTACGTCTGAGCGAGGTCGCTGATGGCAAGTGCAGATGCAACACCGGTCCTCGAACTCTCCGGCATCGGCAAGGAGTTCGGCGCGATCCGCGCGCTGCATGGCGTCGACATGCAGGTGCTTCCGGGCGAAGTGGTCGGCCTGATGGGCGACAACGGCGCCGGCAAGTCGACCTTGGTCAAGATCATTGCCGGCAATTTTCGTCCCAGTCATGGCGAGATCCGCTTCGCCGGCAACGCGGTCAATTTCAACCGGCCCATCGATGCCCGTACGGTGGGAATCGAAGTCGTCTATCAGGACCTCGCACTCGCCGACAATCTCACGGCTGCCGCCAACGTGTTTCTCGGCCGCGAGCTCAAGCGCAAGTTCGGACCTATCGCGCTTCTCGACCACAAAGCGATGGCGTCGCGCGCGCTGGAACTGTTCGGCGAACTGCGCTCGGAGACGCGCCCTGACGATCTCGTCAAGCAGATGTCGGGCGGGCAGCGCCAGGCGGTCGCGATCGCGCGGACGCGGCTCTCCAATGCGAGGCTGGTGATGATGGATGAGCCGACCGCCGCGATTTCAGTGCGCCAGGTCGAGCAGGTGCTGGGCCTGATCCACCGGCTGAAGGAGCAGGGCGTCGCGGTGATGCTGATCTCGCACCGCATGCCCGACGTGTTCGCGGTGTGCGATCGCGTCGTCGTGATGCGCCGCGGCGAGAAGCGGGCCGACAAGGCGATCGGCTCGACCTCGCCTGAGGAGATCACCGCCCTCATCACCGGTGCGAAGGAGGTGGCGTGATGGCCATGCCCATGGAATCTCTGGTCACGTTCTCGAATGTCGGCAAGACCAAATGGTGGCAGCGCGGCATCTTCGCGTCCCAGACCGGCTATGTCCTGATCGCGCTGGCGGTGCTGCTGGTGGTCATGCATTTCGCCAGCCCGTATTTCTTCACCGAAGGCAACATGCAGAACGTGGCGAAGAATTTTTCCTTCGTCGCGATCGCGACCCTCGGCGTTACCTTCGTCATCATCACCGGCGGCATCGATCTCTCCGTCGGCTCGATGATGTGCTTCTCTGCCATCATCACCTCGATGGTGATGACCGAGCTGTCGACACCCGGCGGGCTCGGCGCATCGCTGTTCGTCCATATGGCGGCTGACGGCAAGACCGTGATCGCCAACATGCCGGGCCTGATCCTGCTTGTCTCGGTGCTGGCGGGGCTTGTCGTTGCGTTGATCATCGGGCTCGTCAACGGCTTCTGTATCGCGACGCTCGGTCTGTCGCCCTTCGTCACCACGCTCGGCATGCTCTCGATCGTGCGCGGCCTCTGCTATGTCGTCACCAACGGCCGTGGCAGTTTTCCAGGCGGACCTGATGCTGATTATTTCTACGCGCTCACCTCGGGCGACGTGCTCGGCCTGCCCGTGCCGTTTATCTATCTGGTGATCCTGGCGCTGGTGATGGCGGTGGTGCTGCACCACACCTCGTTCGGCCGCCATGTCTTCGCGCTTGGTGGCAACGAGAAGGCGGCGGAGCTCACCGGCATCCCGGTCGTGCGGGTCAAGATCGAGGTCTATGTGATCTGCGCGCTCGCGGCAGGTCTCCAGGGCATCGTCATCTCCGGCTGGCTCGGTTCAGCGCCGGCCAACATGGCGACGTCGTACGAGCTCAACGTGATCGCGGCCGCTGTGATCGGCGGTGCCAACCTCGCGGGCGGCATCGGCGGTCCGCTCGGGGCCATCGTCGGCTGCGTGCTGCTCGAGGTGATCCGCAACGGCCTCGTGCTGGCGCAGGTCTCCTCCTACTGGCAGCAGACGCTGGTGGGCGTGATCATCATCCTGGCCGTGCTGGTCGACCGCATTCGCTCGCGGATGATTTGAAGTGACGTCGTTTCGGGAAGGCAAAGAAAATGCTGCCTGTCCGCTTCCCGGACGAATCTCGAGAGGGCAGGCACCAAACAAGGGTGGAGGAGAGACAATGAGGAAGATTCTTCTTGCGGGCATCGCGGTGGCGATGATGGCGACGCCGGCATTCGCGGCGAACTACCGCTTCGTGATCGTGCCCAAGGCGATGAACAATCCGTTCTTCGACTTCGCGCGCGACGGCTGCGAGAAGCGCGCCAAGGAGCTCGGCAATATCGAGTGCATCTACAAGGGGCCGATCGAGCATGAGCCGGCGACACAGGCGCAGATCATCCAGGACTTCATCACCCAGAAGGTCGACGGGCTCGCGATCTCGGTCGCCGACGTCGCAGCCATGACCAAGACGATCGAGGCCGCGACTGCGGCCGGCATCCCCGTCATCACGTTTGATGCCGATGCGCCGGGCTCCAAGCGGATCGCCTATATCGGCACCAACAACAAGGAGTTCGGCGTCGCGCTCGGCAAGCAATTGCTGAAGCTGCGGCCCGACGGCGGCAAATACGGCATGGTCTCGGGCGGCCCCGGCGCCAAGAATCTCGCCGAGCGCGTCGATGGCGTCCGCGAGGCGTTGAAGGGATCGAAATGGACCGAGGTTTCGGGCTCTCCGACCTTCTGCAACGACGATCCCGCGCTCGCGATCCAGCAGATGACCGACATGCGCACCGCGACGCCCGACCTCGCCGCGATCGTTCCCGTCGGTGGCTGGCCGATGTTCGCCCCCGAAGGCTTCAAGGCCTTTGCCTCCAGGAGCAAGAAGGACATCGACAGCGGCAAGTTCACGCTCGTCGTCGCCGATACGCTGAAGATGCAGCTCGAACTGCTGCGTGACGGCTATGCCAATGCGCTGGTTGGCCAGCGTCCGTTCGAGATGGGCGAGAAGGCGATGGACACGCTGCTCGCCATCAAGAAGGGCCAGAAGGTGCCGGAGATCGTCTATACCGGCCTCGACCTCGTGACCAAGGACAACGTGGCGCAGATGTTGAAGTAGCAGATGTTGAAATAGGAGTGTCGCCAGCCCCACACTCCTATGCTCTCTCCCGCTTGCGGTCTCCGCAGGCGGGAGAAATACTGGCTGCTGGAAGGAATGGGAATGCAACGGTCGCGACTGGGTTCACTCGACGTCACCTCAATCGGCCTCGGTACCGCGCCGCTCGGCGGATTGTTTGCTCCGGTCAGCGACGCCGATGCGGCAGCGACGCTCGCGGCTGGCTGGTCGGCCGGCATCCGCTTCTACGACACCGCGCCGCTTTATGGCTTTGGCCTGGCGGAACGGCGGCTGGGCGCCTTCCTGCGGCAGCAGCCGCGCGATTCCTATGCCATCTCGACCAAGGTCGGCCGTCTCCTGCGCGCGCCCGACGGTGCGGCGGTCGAGGATGAGCACTACAAGGGCACGCAAGGTGAGCGGCCCGTATTCGACTTCTCTTATGACGGCGTGATGCGCTCGGTCGAGGAGAGCCTCGTCCGCCTCGGGCTCGATCGCATCGACGTCCTGCTCGTGCATGACCCCGACGATCACTATGACGACGCCGTCACTGGGGCCTTCCGCGCGCTCCAGCGCCTGCGCGCCGAGGGCACGATCAAGGCGATCGGCGCCGGCATGAACCAGTCGGAAATGCTCACGCGTTTCGCCGAAGCCGTGCCGGTCGACTGCTTCCTGCTCGCCGGCCGCTACACGTTGCTCGATCAGGGCGCGCTGGATGCGCTGTTTCCGGTCTGCCGAGAGAGAGGTATCGGCATCCTGCTTGGCGGCATCTACAACAGCGGCATTCTGGCCAATCCGCGTACGAGCGCGAAGTTCAACTACGAGGATGCCGATGCGGCGCTCGTTGCGCGTGCACTCGAACTCGACGAGCTCTGCCGCAGGCACGGCACCGAGCTGAAGGCCGCCGCGCTCCAATTCTGCATGGCCCATCCGGCGGTGACGGTCGCCGTGATGGGCGCGCGCAACGCGGACGAGGTCGCCGACAATATCGCGATGTCGGAACGCACGGTGCCGCCGACCTTCTGGCAGGAGTTGCGGGCGCGAAACCTCGTCGATGTGCGGGCACCGCTGCCGGGTGGAGCGTGAGCCATGGTCATTGACGCTCACCAGCATTTCTGGGATCCCGCGCGCGCCGATTATCCCTGGATGGACGCGCCTGAGCTGGCGCCGATCCGCCGCGCCTTCGGCCCCGCCGATCTCGCGCCGTTGCTGAAAGCGAGCGGCATCGATGCGAGCATCGTGGTGCAATGCCGTTCCGCGGTGGAGGAGACTGAGGAATTTTTGCGCATCGCGCATGCCTCGCCCTCCGTCATCGGGGTCGTCGGCTGGGCCGATCTGACCGATGCCTCGCTCGGCAACATGCTCGACCGCCTGCAGGCCTTGCCGGGCGGGGACAAGCTGGTCGGCATCCGTCACCAGGTCCACGACGAGGCCGATCCCGACTGGCTGTTGCGCGCCGATGTCCAGCGCGGACTGGCGGCAATGTTCGCCCGCAATCTCGCCTACGACTTCCTCGTCCGCACCCGCGAGCTGCCTGCCGCGATCGCGACCGCCAAAGCCTTTCCGCACGCGCGCTTCGTGCTCGACCATGCGGCAAAACCGCCGATCGCCGATGGCGGCAGCGCGGAATGGTCGGACCGCGTCGCGTCGCTTGCCGCCTGCGGCAATGTCTGGTGCAAGGTCTCAGGCCTCGCGACGGAAGCGACCTGGAACGATTGGGACGCGGCGCGGCTGTTTCCGTTCGTCCAGCACGCGGCGAAGTGTTTCGGCGAGGACCACCTGATCTTCGGCTCCGACTGGCCGGTGTGTCTGCTGGCGGGGAGCTACGGCGAGATCAAGAGCGCGCTGGAGGCGTGTCTGGTGAAGCTTGGAGCCGAGGTTCGCGAGAAGGCGTTCGGGGTGAATGCGAGGGCTGCGTATCGGTTGGGAGTTGACTGAGCAAAGCTTGCGCCTAATCAAAGGTATCGTCCCGGCCTAGGGTCTGTTGAGATTCATCTGGAATGGATTACAGCGGTGGCGAGGTAAATCATCGCCTCGAAGCTGCTGTCTGTCTTGTCGCAACGCATTGCTATGCGTTTGAATTCCTTGAGCTTGCCGAAGAAATTTTCGATCAAGTGACGCCATTTGTAAATGTCTTTGTCGATGTCGAGAGGCTGAGCGCGCCTTTGATGTTGCGAGATGACGATCTTGGCCTTGCGTTCGTTCAAGTCTTCGATGATCCAGTTGGAATCAAAAGCCTTGTCGGCGATCAAGCCACCGAACTCGATATCCTTGATCAGGGGCACGACGCCGACGGTGTCAAAGCGATGGCCGGGGAGCAGGATGAACCGCACCAGATTCCCGAGCGCGTCAGTCAGCGCGAGGATTTTGGTGGTCCAGCCGCCTTTTGACTTGCCGATGGCCTGATTTTTGGTCCCCCTTTTGCTCCCTGCCCGTGGCGGTGAACCTTGACGATGGTCGCGTCGACCATGGCGAACTCCATGTCCGGATCATCCGATACGGCATCGAAGATCCGCTTGAAAACACCGGCTTTCACCCAGTCGCGATAGCGTTTGAACACGGTATTCCAGTTGCCGAACGTCGGCGGCAGATCCCGCCATGGGCTGCCCGTGCGGGCGATCCACAGTACAGCTTCCAGAAACAGACGGTTATCGCTTCCACTGCGGCCGGGGTCCCTCGGCTTGCCCAAACAAACCGGCTCCATCTTCGCCCATTGAGCATCTGTCAGAACGAATCGGGGCATGCCAAACTCCTTTCGGAGCTTGAATCACGGACATTCCGTTCTGTGAATCCTGAATCTCAACAGACCCTAGTGCGCAATTGCGCACGGGGGGGCCGGGACCCATAATCACAGGGAGTAGTTTGGCGAAAATTAGTCGTTCGGCACTCCCACCGTCAGCGGCCTGAAAGATCACGCGGTATGGGTCCCGGCCCCCCGTGCGCAATTGCGCACTAGGCCGGGACGACGGCTGAGGTTGAGGAGACAGTACGCGTCGCCTCACGTCCTCGCGGGCACCTGGTCGAGAAATCCGGTGATGCTCTTGATACGCCCGTCTTTCAGCACGGCGAAATCGGTGCCCTTGATTGGGCTGTCGACACCGTCGGGACCGAGGCCCCACGAGAAGCGGATGTGGTCGCCATAGCCGTTGGGTTCGCCGATCAGCTTGAACTTGAACTCGGGAAAGCGCTGGTGCACGCCGGCGATCAAGGCGTCGACGCCGTCATAGCCGTCACCGGTCATCAAGGGGTCGACATAGCTCGCATCCGCCGTCCAGTTCTCGCTGAGCAGCTCGCGCCGGCGGTTTGGCGCGCGCTCGTTCCAGAGATCGATATAGCGGCGGGCGATGGTGACGGGATCGGTCATGGTGTTCTCCTTCGATGACGCCGTGGTTCGGCTGACCTGACTATCGAAGGTTCACGCGCGCTGATCGATTACCTCGGAGGTCATCAGCGCGCGTATTTTTTGAGAAGATTACTTCGCCGCGGTGACCATGATCTCGACGGTGTATTGCGCTGCCGCGAGCTTGGCTTCGACGGTGGCGCGGGCCGGGGTGTTGCCGGGCGACACCCAGCTGTCCCACACCGCGTTCATTTCCTGGAACGTCTTCATGTCGGTGATGTAGATCGTGGCGGACAAGAGCTTCGACTTGTCGGTGCCGGCCTTGGCGAGGTGGCCGTCGATGGTCTTCAGGATGTCCTGGGTCTGCTTGGTCACGCTTTCGCCGGCCGCGTTGTTGGCGACGACGCCGGCGAGATAGACGGTGTTGCCGTGCACGACGACCTGGCTCATGCGCGGGCCGGTTTCAAAACGCTGAATGCTCATTGGGGATCTCCTGGTGGGAATGGCGGCCCTGTCTAGCGCAGCGGCATCGGCCGTGCCACCCCGGGCACGCATGCGTTGCCGGGCACGCATGCGTTGCCGGGCACGCATGCGTTGGCGGGCACGCATGCATTGCCGCCAACGCATGCGCTGCGAGCGATGCGTGCGCCGCCTAACGAAACTGGCTGAAGAAAGCCCAGATCGTCTCGGCGCCGTCGATATCCCCGTTCTGCGGTCCGAGCAGGCGGGTTGCGATCCTCGGGAAGCGCGCATCCGGAGCAAATCCTGGCATGCGGTGGCCGCCGTGGTTGACGCGATAGAGCACGACGTCGTGCCCTCGCGGACAGCGTGACGTGATCCGCGTGACCGTGGATTGATCGGCGGGCGCCTTGTCGGGCATATCAGTTACATCGGCGTCGTCGGCATCGCAGCCATTGAGCTCGCGCCAGAACGCCACGGTCTTCTCGGTGGACCAGAACCCGTCTGCGGCAAAATAACTCGAGCCGCGTCCGCCTTCGTAGGGGATCAGCGGATCGGCCGTGCCGTTCATGATCAGCATCGGCAGCGGCCGCGATGGACGGCACGTGACAGCGGCTTCATCGGTGAGATTCATGATGACGCTGGCGCCGGCCGCGAACAAATCGGCGCGGGCGCAGACCAGCGTCATCACCATCGCGCCACCATTGGAGACACCGGTGACGTAGACGCGCTCTGCATCGGCGGTACCGTCAGCCACGAGTTTCCCGACGAGCTTGGCGATAAAGGCGACGTCATCGGTGCCCGGCGGTGGTCCACGCAGCTCGGGTCCTGCCTTCGTCCGTGCATCGGCCCAGGCATGGTTAAGGCCATCAGGGAAGACCACGGCAAAGCTTTCGCGCTTGGCGATTTGTGGCCACGCCGTCCGCGCGATCATGTCGGCGCCGCGCTGGGTCTTGCCATGCAGCACGACCACGAGCGGCACCGGCTTTTTCGCCGGCAGCTGTACGGTGTAGGACCGTTTGACGCCGTTGACGTCGATCGTTGCGGCGGACGCGGTTGGCGCGACCGCAAGCGCCGCAACAAGCACCCCGATCCGCATCCACCATCGCATGATCTAGCCCACCGCTTTCGCCGCCGCGCGGCCCGCATTGCGCCCCGAGAACAGGCAGCCGCCGAGGAAGGTGCCCTCCAGCGAGCGATAACCATGCACGCCGCCGCCGCCGAAGCCCGCGGCTTCGCCGACCGCGTAGAGGCCAGGGATGACGCTGCCTTCCTCGCCGAACACCCGAGAGTCGAGATCGGTCTCGAAGCCGCCGAGCGTCTTGCGGGTGACAATGTTGAGCTTGACCGCGATCAGCGGCCCCTGCGCGGGATCGAGAATGCGGTGCGGCGAGGCGGTGCGGATCAGTCTGTCGCCGATGTAGCGTCGCGCGTTGTGGATGTTCATCACCTGCGCATCCTTGACATAGGGATTGGCGATCTCGCGGTCGCGCGCTTCGATCTGCATCCTGATCTCGTCGAGCCTGAGCAGATCGTTGCCGGCAAGCTTGTTCATGGCCGCGACGAGGTCTTCGATCTTGTCGCGCACGATGAAGTCGACACCGTGGCTTTTGAACGCCTCCACCGGCGCCGGCGCGCCCTTGTTGGTGGCGCGGCGAAGCGTCATCAGCCAGCTCTTGCCGGTGAGATCGGGGTTCTGCTCCGATCCCGACAGCGCAAACTCCTTCTTGATGATGCTCTGGGTCAGGATGAACCAGGAATAATCATAGCCGGTGGACATGATGTACTGGAGCTGGCCGAGCGTATCGGAGCCCGGAAACAGCGGCGCCGGCAGCCGCGTGCCCGTGGCGTCGAACCACATCGAGGAGGGGCCGGGCAGGATGCGGATGCCGTGGCGCGGCCAGATGGGATTCCAGTTCTGGATACCTTCGACATAATGCCACATCCGATCGCGGTTGATCAGCCGCGCGCCGGCCTTCTCCGTGATGCCGATCATGCGGCCGTCGACATGTTCGGGCACGCCCGAGATCATGAATTTCGGCGGCTCGCCGAGCCGCTTCGGCCAGTTCGCCCGCACCAGATCATGGTTGCCGCCGATGCCGCCGGAGGCGACGATCACCGCCTGCGCCTTCAGCGCAAACTCGCCGACGATAGTGCGCGACGAGCTCTTGCCGCGCTCGACGTTGTCCGGCGCGAGGATAGCGCCGCTGACGCCGTGGACCGTGCCATTGGTGACGGACAGCGCATCGACGCGATGGCGGAACTTGAAGATCAGCCGGCCGCTCTTCGCCGCCTCGCGCGCGCGGCGCTCGAACGGCTCGACAATGCCAGGGCCGGTGCCCCAGGTGACGTGAAAGCGCGGCACCGAGTTGCCGTGGCCCATCGCGTCATAGCCGCCGCGCTCGGCCCAGCCAACCACGGGGAAGATGCGATGCCCCATCGCCCGCAGCCAGTCGCGCTTCTCGCCGGCCGCGAACGTCACATAGGCCTCGGCCCATTGGCGCGGCCAGAAGTCGTCGTCGCGGTCGAAGCCGGCGGTGCCGAGCCAGTCCTGCATCGCGAGCTCGAAGGAATCCTTGATGCCGAGCCGGCGCTGCTCCGGCGAGTTCACCAGGAACAATCCGCCGAACGACCAGAACGCCTGGCCACCCAGCGACTGCTCGCCCTCCTGGTCGACCACGATCACGCGCTTGCCGGCGTCGGCGATCTCGGTCGCCGCCACAAGTCCCGATAGTCCTCCGCCGACGACAATGACGTCCGCCTGCTCAGTCATGAGTTCCCCCCCTGTAGTTGCCCGGAATTGAAGCCAGTTGCCGTAACTGAGATCAAGGGTTTGACGCGTAACACATCATTAACTTGTTCCACTTTGGGATGAAGGCCGACCTGAGTGCAGCGCGGACGCAACACTGGATTTGAATTTGTTTTGAGCGAGCCGGCCTGCCTAGACAAAGCCGCGGTTACAACAGACGCTGGGCGTGCATCACCACCTGACACACAGATTCGAATTCGACTGGGGCGGGGGCCAATGAAGTTTCTGACGGGGTTGCTGGCGGCGATTCTGCTTCTGATCGCTGGAATGGGGGCTTCTCACGCTGTGGTTCGGATCGCGGATGACCGCGGCGGCCGGATCGGAACTTACGTCGACAAGTACCAGGATATGCGGCAGTCCGGCGACACGGTCATCATCGACGGCCTCTGCGCCTCGGCCTGCACCATCGTCCTCGGCGCCATCCCGCACGACCGGATCTGCGTCACCTCGCACGCGACGCTCGGCTTCCACGCCGCCTGGGATTTCGGTGCCAACGGCCGCGCCGTGACCAACGCTGAGGCGACCCAGATGCTCTATGCGATGTATCCCTCGCAGGTGAAGCGCTGGATCTCGCACCGCGGTGGCCTCACGCCGCACATGCTGTTCCTGAAGGGCAGGCAGCTCCAGGCCATGTACAAGCCCTGCTACCTCGACGCCCAGGCCTCCACTAACAAGCCCGCTTCGCCCCGACCCGCGCCGAAAGCGGAAGAGTTGGAGTCCGCTCGAGGCCAGCTGCTCCACTGAGACGATCAGCACGATGTGATTTTTGGTCCGCCCGCGGCGCTTGTCCGTCGGCGGGCTGAAGCCTATTGAGAGGCAGGGACCGGGGTCTTCGCCCCGATCGTTGTCATGGCTCAATCGCTGCACCCGGCGCATCCGTTACAGGACAATTCGCCCACTGCCGGCCGGACGCGTCCGTGCTGCTGTGGACCGGGGCAGGCGTCGGTGGGCTGATGGTGATCGGCGCGCTCGCGCTCTGGTTCCATTACGGCTCCCAAGTGTTCTTCGAAATGATCAGGACCGGCTTTGCCGCCTGCTTCTGACCCGCGACAGGAAGTTTTCCGCTCATGAGCTCCACTGCCCGTCCGCTGGTCATCGCAACCGCCTTCGCCTCAAGCCTCGTCGTCGGCCTGCTGGTGCTGTTCTGGGCCATGGGCGGGGTGAGCAAGGTGGCGCAGCCGGCCGCGATCGGCGGCCCGTTCCAGCTCACCGACCAGAACGGCAAGGCCGTCACCGACAAGGATCTCAAGGGCAAGCCGACCCTGATCTTCTTCGGCTACACCCATTGCCCCGACGTCTGCCCGACCTCGCTGTTCGAGATGTCGGAAGTGCTGCGCGCGATGGGCAAGGATGCCGATAAGGTCAACGCCGTCTTCATCTCGGTCGATCCCGAACGCGATACGCCGGCGACGATGAAGGACTATCTCTCGAGCTTCGATCCGCATCTCGAAGGCCTCAGCGGCGATCCTGCCGAGACTGCCAAGGTCATCACCTCCTACCGGGTCTATGCCAAGAAGGTCCCGACCAAGGACGGCGACTACACCATGGACCACACCGCGCTGATCTATCTGATGGACCGCGACGGCCGCTTCGTCTCGCCGTTCAACCTGAAGCGGACCCCGGAAGAGGCCGCGACCGAGCTGAAGCGGTATCTCTGAAGGGGGCTGTCCGGGCGCAACTGTCTCCACAGCGTCATGGCCGGGCATAGCCGTCCGAAGGACGGCGTCGCTTCCGCTCGCCTATGTCCCGGCCATCCACGTTCTTGGGGCCAGGCGCGAAAGTTCGTGGATGCCCGGGACAAGCCCGGGCATTGACGACCGCCTAGCCACAATCGGCGCTCGCGTTCCCGGCCGGATGGTCTATAAGGCCTTCCGATCCCAACGAAATTCGTTCATTTCCGGCCGATGGTCCCATCGCAACAGGCGAAATCGTCCAAATCTGCCCGTGGCCTCCTGACAGGGCTGGCCGTCGCTGCGTGCCTGCTCGCAGGCCTGCCCGGCGCAAGCGCGCAGGCCCCGGCCAAACAGCCTCCCGCAGCACCTCAGGCCACGCCGCACATTGCACGGCAAGCCGCACCCCAGGCCGTGCCCGGCTTCTGGGACCCGCGCCGGCGCCCGGAGCGGCCGGACCTGTCGCGCCTGACCGTGATCCGCTTCCTGACCGAGACTGACTATCCGCCGTTCAACTATACCGGCGCCGACGGCAATCCGGCCGGCTTCAATGTCGATCTCGCCCGTTCTCTTTGTGAAGAGATCAAGGTCACCTGCACGGTGCAGATGCGCCGCTTCGAGACGCTGGTCGATGCGCTCACCTCCAACCGGGGCGATGCGATCATCGCCTCGATGGCGGCGAGCCCGCAGCTGCGCGCGCGCGTCGACTTCACCGATCCCTATTACCGCGTGCCGGCGCGCTTCGTCTCGCGCAAGGACGCGGTGATGCCGGAGATTCGCCCTGAATATCTCGAAGGCAAGAAGGTCGGCGTCATCGCTGGCTCCGCGCACGAGGCTTATCTGAAGGCGATGTTCACCGACGCCGAGCTGCACAGCTATCCCAATGACGACGCGCTCCGCGCCGCGCTCCGCAAGGGCGAGGTCGATTTCATCTTCGGCGATGCCATCTCGCTGGCGTTCTGGATCAACGGCACCGATTCCGGCGATTGCTGCGGCTTTTCCGGCGGGCCCTTCGTCGAGAGCCGCTTCTTCGGCGAGGGCATCGGCATCGCCGTGCGCAAGGGCAACGACGTGCTGCGCCAGGCCCTGAATTGGGCCCTGTTCCGCGTCTGGGAAAAAGGCCGCTACACCGATCTGTGGCTGCGCTATTTTTCGGTGAGCCCGTTCTGATCTTCGCCTCTCCCCGCGTGCGGGGAGAGGCCGGATTGCATCGAAGATGCAATCCGGGTGAGGGGGACTCTCCGCGAGTCCGTCTCTCACCGTGACTGCGGAAGCAGCCCCTCACCCCAACCCTCTCCCCGTAAGAACGGGGCGAGGGAGTAAGTGCGGCGAATGCCGCACGACCTTTTGCATTCTGCCCGGAAATCGCTATTTTCCGCGGCCCGGAGGCTCCTCGATGTCCGTTATCGATCCCAGCATGACCCCGAGCGATCTTCGCGCGCTCGCCGAACAATCCAACGCCTGGCCGTTCGAGCAGGCGAAGGCCATTGTCGCGCGGCTGAAGAAAAGCCCGAAGGACGAGGTGCTGTTCGAGACCGGCTACGGCCCGTCCGGCCTGCCGCATATCGGCACGTTCGGCGAGGTCGCGCGCACCTCGATGGTGCGGCATGCCTTCCGCGTGCTGACCGAGGACAAGATCAAGACGCGCCTGCTCGCCTTCTCCGACGACATGGACGGTTTTCGCAAGGTGCCGGACAATGTGCCGAACAAGGATCTGCTGGCGCAATATCTGGGACGGCCGCTCACGGCGGTGCCCGACCCGTTCTCCAATGAATATCCCTCGTTCGGCGCCGCCAATAACGCGCGCCTGCGCGCCTTCCTCGATCATTTCGGCTTCGACTACGAGTTCGCGAGCTCGACCGACTATTACAAGTCAGGCCGCTTCGACACGACGCTGCTCAAGATGCTGGCCGCCTACGACAAGGTGATGGACATCATCCTGCCGACGCTCGGCCCCGATCGTCGCGCCACCTATTCGCCGTTCCTGCCGATCAGCAAGACCACCGGTGTCGTGCTCCAGGTGCCGATGATCCGCCGCGACGTCGCGGCCGGCACGGTGACCTATGTCGATCCCGATACGAACGAGGAAATCGAGACGCCCGTCACCGGCGGAAATGTAAAATGCCAGTGGAAGGCCGATTGGGCGATGCGCTGGGTCGCGCTCAGCGTCGACTACGAAATGGCCGGCAAGGATTTAATCGACTCGGTGAAGCTGTCCGGCGCCATCGCCAAGGCGCTCGGCGCCACGCCGCCGGAGGGTTTCAACTACGAGCTCTTCCTCGACGAGAAGGGCCAGAAGATCTCGAAGTCGAAGGGCAACGGCCTGACCATCGACGAATGGCTGCGTTACGCCTCGCCGGAATCGCTGTCGCTGTTCATGTATCGCGAGCCGAAGGCGGCGAAGCGTCTGTTTTTCGACGTCATTCCGCGCCAGGTCGACGACTATCAGCAGTTCATCGACGGTTTTGCCAAGCAGGATGGCAAGCAGCAACTCGGCAATCCCGTCTGGCACATCCACTCCGGCCATCCGCCGAAGATCGAGATGCCCGTCACGTTCCAGTTGCTGCTGACGCTGGTGTCCTCGTCGAATGCGGAAAACGCCGAGACGCTGTGGGGCTTCATTGGCCGCTATCGTCCGGGCGTGAGCCCGCAGACCCATCCGAAGCTCGATGCGATGGTCGGCTATGCCATCAACTATTACCGCGATTTCGTCGCGCCGACGAAGCAGTTCCGCGAGCCAACCGACGTTGAACGCACTGCGTTGCAGGATCTCCGGGATGCGCTGTCGCAACTGCCGGCGGAGTCCTCGGCCGAGGAGATCCAGAACGTCGTCTACGAGATCGGCCGCCGCGATCCCTTCCTCGATCAGGTCAAGAAGGGCAAGGACGGCCGCCCCGGCGTCACGCTCGACTGGTTCAACATGCTCTATCAGGTGCTGCTCGGCCAGGAGAAGGGCCCGCGCTTCGGCTCGTTCGTTGCGGTGTATGGCGTGCAGAACGCGGTCAACATGATCGACGGCGCGCTGGCCCGGAGTGCGTAGGATCATGGTATCGTAGGGTGGGTTAGCGAAGCGTACCCACCTCTATGCTTGCCACCTGTTGGAGACGTGGTGGGTTACGCTTCGCTAACCCACCCTACACGATCGCGTCGCCCCTCACTGGCTCGCCCACACGATTCTTGCGATCCACGCGACATCGCTGACCGCAAGTGTGCGCTCGTCCTGCGCGCCGTCGAGCGACTGCAGCTCCAGCGCCTTCGCCGTGCGGCGCTTCAGCGTCGCAACTGTCACCTCGCCCGTCTTGGCCTTCACCACCACGCGATCTCCCTTGCGGATCGGCGTGCCGGGCGAGACCAGGATGACGTCGCCGTCGCGATAGGCGGGCGCAAGCGCGTCGCCGGAAATCTCCAGTGCAAAGGCGCGGTTGTCCTCGGCGGTCGGCAGCGCGATCTCGGTCCAGCCCTTGCCGGACGGAAGGCCGGATTCGTCGAATGCGCCGTTCGCGCCGGCCTGTACGAAGCCGAGCAGCGGCACCGAGCGGCCGTCGCCGGCATCGTCGCCGATCAGCCTGGCAAAAATGTCGATCGACGCCTCCGCCGCCGCCAACGCCTTCGCGATCGATTCGGTCGAGGGCCAGCGTTCCCGGCCGTCGGAGGTGACGCGCTTGGACTTGTTGAAGGTGGTGGGGTCGAGCCCGGCGCGCTTGGCAAGGCCGGACGGCGACAGTCCAGCGCGCGCGGCCAGCCGGTCCAGCGCGCCCCAGATCTGGTCGTGGGTCAGCATCCTCTGCGCTTTGGCCTGTCTGACCATGAAAGGTCCAGCCCGTCGCAACTCAGGAAAACTATCCTCAAATCAACCGGTTTTCCGTTTTTCGCGCAAGGGGCGGCGGCTAACTCTTGAGTTCAGAGGGGGCGGCCTTTACGGTCGCGCTCGGGTTTTAAGACCCGTAAGAGACGAAAAACCCGAAGAGATTCAAAGGGCTCCGCAAGCGGTGGTCAAGATCTACAAAATCTGTCCGGCCTCGGCCTGGCGCGAGGCGGAACGGCAGGGTGTGTACCGCGGCAGCGCGGACGATGCGCGCGACGGTTTCATCCATTTCTCCACGGCCGCCCAGGTTCCCGAGACCCTGCGCAAGCATTTCTTCGGCCAGCGTGCGTTGTTCCTGGTCGAGATCGACGACGAGGCACTCGGCCCCTCGCTGCGCTGGGAGCGCTCGCGCAATGACGAGCTTTTTCCGCATCTCTATGGCGAGCTCGATCTCGGCGCGGTCCTCTCGGTGACGAATCTCAACATGCGCTCCGATGGCAGCCACGACACCCCGGAGCTTGCTCCGTGATCCGCGCCTTCGATGCGTTTTCTCTGCCAGTGCTGCGCTGGCTCGATCCGGAGGATGCGCACCGCCTCGCGATCCAGGGCCTGCGCTTCCTGCCGCCGGTGAAGCCGCGGCCGGACGACCCAAAACTCGCGGTGCGCGCCTTCGGGCTCAATTTTCCCAACCCGATCGGCATGGCCGCGGGTTTTGACAAGAGCGCGGAAGTGCCCGACGCGCTGCTGCGGCTCGGCTTCGGCTTCGTCGAGATCGGCTCGGTGACGCCGAAGCCGCAAGGAGGCAATCCGCGGCCGCGGCTGTTTCGGCTCGAGCGCGACGAGGCCGTGATCAACCGCATGGGCTTCAACAATGACGGCGCCGAAGTCGCGTTGCGCCGGCTGGCCGCGCGCGCGCAGAACGGCGGCCTCGTCGGCGTCAATGTCGGCGCCAACAAGGATTCGCCCGATCGCGTTGCCGACTACGTCAAGCTGATCGAGACCTTTGCGCCGGTGGCGAGCTATTTCACCGTCAACGTCTCCTCGCCGAACACGCCGGGCCTGCGCAATCTGCAGGAAGGCGCGCTGCTCGACGATCTGCTCGCGCACGTGATCGACGCGCGCGATCGCGTGCGCGAGAGCGCCGGCGACACGCCGGTGCTGCTCAAGATCGCGCCTGACCTGAGCCTCGCCCAGCTCGACGACGTCGTGCAGGTGGCGCGCTCGCGCCGGGTCGACGGCATGATCGTGTCGAACACGACGGTCGCGCGGCCGAGCACGCTGCGGGAAGAGATGCGCGCCAAGGAGCAGGGCGGCCTGTCCGGCCGGCCGTTGTTCCGCCTGTCGACGCGGATGGTCGCGGAGACCTATGTGCGGGTCGAAGGTGCATTCCCGCTGATCGGCGTCGGCGGCGTGGATTCCGGCGGTGCGGCGCTGACGAAAATCCGCGCCGGCGCGAGCCTGATCCAGCTCTATTCGTCGCTGGTCTACAAGGGTCTCGGCCTCGTCGACGAGATCAAGCGCGACCTCACTTCGACATTGTTGCGCACGGGCCGGGATTCGCTGTCCGAGATCGTCGGTGCCGATGCGGCCACGCTGACGGCGGAAGACTGGCCGGGGATGTAGGTCTCGTGCCCCGGACGCAGCGCAGCGCTTCTTCAGCGGTGCGCTGCAGAGCCGGGGCCCACAAGCCGCTGGGTCCCGGCTCTGCGCAGCAGCGTTTCACGCTGCAGCGCGTCCGGGACACGATCGTTAGAATTTTAAGAACGTCGCCCGGTACAGCGCCGGATACCGTGCACCCTGCAAGCCGCCGCGCGCGACGTAGAACGCGATCAGCGCGCACCACAGCCCGGCATTGCCCAAGGATTGCAGCGCCCACCAGACGCCTAAGAAGATCGCGAGCGAGGCCAGCATCAGATTGCGCATCTCGCGCGCCCAGGTCGCACCGACATAGATGCCGTCGAAGCCGAAGGCGAACACGCCGGGCACCGGCGCGAGCGCGATGAACAGCAGGAAGTCGCGCGCGGCACGGCGGACGTCCTCGCTCGCGGTCATAAAATTGATCACGTTCGGCCCGAACAGCGCGAACAGCACCGCCACGACCAGCGCGAAGCCGAGGCCCCAGAGCAGCACCAGCCGGGTCGAATCGGCAAAACCCTTGGCGTCGCGCGCGCCAAAAGTGCGGCCGCAGAGCTGCTGGGCCGCGTTGGCGAGGCCGTCGAGGAAGAAGGCGCTGACCAGCAGGAAATTGTTGAGCACGGAGTTTGCGGCCAGCGTCACGTCGCCGGCGCGTGCGCCCTTGGCGGTGAAGAACAGGAACACGGCGATCAGCGCCGCGGTGCGGATCATGATGTCGGAGTTCACCGCCAGCATCCGCATCAGTTTCGCCCGGTTGAGCAACGTGGCACGCGGCACGGCAAAGCCGCCCTCCGCATATCGCCGGCAAACGATGACGCCGAGCACGAAGCCGATCGTCTCCGACAGCAGCGCGGCGATCGCCGCGCCCGCGATGCCGGTGTCGTAAATCAGCACGAGCAGAATCGTTGCCGCCATGTTGATCAGGTTGATGACGACCTGGAGCGCGAGCGCCGGATTGGCGCGGGCCTGTCCCACCAGCCAGCCGAGAATGACGTAATTGGCGAAGGCGAATGGCGACGACCAGATCCGGATCATGAAATAGGTCTTGGCGGCGTGCGTCACGCCCACGCTGCCGCCCATCAAATCGAACAGCACGCCGGCCAGCGGCAATTGTAGTGCAATCAGCCCAGCGCCGATCAGGCCTGCGACGATGAAGCCGCGCACCAGGATCACGGTCAGCTCGCGCGTCTCGCCGGCGCCGAGCGCCTGTGCGGTGAACGCGAGCGTGCTCATGCGCAGGAATCCAAACAGCCAGAACAGACAGTCGAAGATCACCGAGGCCATCGCGACGCCGCCGAGCAGGGCGGCATCATCCAGTCGTCCGATCGCGGTGGTCGAGACCACGCCGATCAGCGGCGTGGTAAGGTTCGCGACCATCGCGGGACCAGCGATGGCGAAGACCTGGCGGGAGCCGACCTTGGAGGGAAGCGGTGCGTTCATGTCAGCTGCGTGTAGCCGACCAACGGGCCGAATGCACTATCGCGGCCGGCATGGCGTGCTTGCGCCGGCCGCGCATTTTGGAGGGCCTCAGAGCGTTTTCGAGCGAAGTGGATGCCGGTTCGCGTCAAGAAAACGCGTCAAAACAAGACTCTAGAGCCCCGTTCCGATTTCATCGGAACGGGAAAGGCTCTAGCGGCGCGGTGAGCCGAACACGCGCGACAGCAGCCAGATCGGGATCACGATGACCGCGCCGAGCAGGAAGTAGCGCCACAGCCAGTTCACGGTATCGAAGCCGAGGTCCCACAGCCGCTGGAACAGCAGACGAATGCTGATGAGGATATTCCAGGGATCGAAGCCGATCGCGGCCAGCACGACGCCGACCAGGATCGAGAGCAGCACCAGGCGAAACGCGACCGCCAGCGGCGAGCCGCCGAGAAAGCGGTTCAGCCCATCGCTGCGGCCGGCCGGCAAATCTCTGACGTCTTGGACCATCTCAAACTCCTTGGGCGGATTCGCCCGCATTATAGGGCACGGCGAGGCACATGGGGAACCCGCAACGGGCCGTCAATCAGCTTACGGGACTTTAATTCGGGCAAGCACATGCCGCGGACTGGCTGCAATCTCTCCCGGTTGCGGGAGAGGTCGGCGCGCCGGGTGAGGGCTCTGTCCTCTTGGGTAATCCCAATGAGGAGACACCCTCTCCCCAACCCTCTCCCGCAAGCGGGCGAGGGGGCGCGCCACCTTTGTGGCCGCGATCGAGCGCCATCAAGCCTCAATTTCCGCCGGCTCCGCTTTCAGCATCTTTTCCAGCGTTTCCAGCCGGTCCGCCTCCCGCGGCGGCTTGTCCCAGCGCAAGCGGCTGATGCGGGGGAAGCGCATGGCGACGCCGGATTTGTGCCGCGGCGAGCGCTGCAGGCCCTCGAAGGCGACCTCCAGCACCAGCCCCTTGTCCGCTTCGTGCACGACATGGCGGACGGGGCCGAACTTCTCCGTGGTGTTGCTGCGGACGAAGCGATCGATCTGCAGCAGCTCCTCGTCGGTGAAGCCGAAATAGGCTTTTCCGACCGGCACCAGCTCGTCGCCGTTCTCGGTCTCGATCCAGACGCCAAAGGTGTAGTCGGAATAAAAGGACGAGCGCTTGCCGTGGCCGCGCTGCGCATACATCAGCACGGCATCGATGATGTGCGGATCGCGCTTCCACTTCCACCATTGGCCCTTCGGCCGTCCCGGCAAATAGGGCGCGTCGCGCCGCTTCAGCATCACGCCTTCGACGGCGTCGGCATCTTCGCCGGCGCCAGCGCCCGCCGGATCGGCGCGCGCGGCGGTCAGCGCCTCCCAGCTTGTGAAAGGGATTGTGGGCGAGAGGTCGATACGGGGATCGCCAAGCTTTGTGATGAACGTCTCCAGCCGCTCCCGTCGTTCCGCGAACGGCAGCTCACGCAGATCATTCTCGTCGTCTCCGAGCAGATCATAGGCGCGCAGATGGATCGGAAACTCTTTAATCAGCTTCGGCGAGACCACTTTGCGGTTGAGGCGCTGTTGCAGGACGTTAAAACTCTGCACGCGGCCTTCGCGCAGGATTAGCAACTCGCCGTCGATTGCGCCGGGGAGCCGCAGCGACGGCACCAGATCCGGGAAGCTCCCCGTGATGTCCTCGCCGGTGCGCGAATAGAGCCGCGTGGCGATGTGCCCGCGCTGGTCGCGTCCGGCGACTGCCTGCACGCGGATGCCGTCCCACTTCCATTCGGCGACGTAGTCGGCGGGATCGAGTGCGGCGAAATCGCCGTCCTCGATCGCATGCGCCAGCATTACAGGGCGGAACGGCGCAGGATCGCGGTTGACCGGCTTGTCGGCGCGGCCTTCCAGCCAGGCGAACAAATCGAGATAGGGCGGAGCAAGCCCCGGCCAGATCAGCTCGACCTCGTGTGCGTCCTTCTCGCCAAGCGCGGCGGCGGCGGTTTTGGCCAGACGTGCCGAGACACCGATCCGCAACGCGCCGGTGACGAGCTTCAGCAGCGCCCAGCGGCCGGTCTCGTCGAGCTCGTCGAGCCAGCGTTCGAGCTGCTTTGGCAGCTCGGTCTTGCCAAGCGTGCGCAGCGTGGTGACGACTTCGGTCAGCGTGGGCGGAGGCGGGTTGTTATGGGTGGCCATGGCCGCCTTCGGCCACATCAGCGCCACCGTCTCCGAGAGATCGCCGACGTAATCGTAACTCAGCCCGAATAGCACCTCATCGGTACGCGCCGCGATCAAATCCCGGATCAGCGCCGGCTTGGCGTGCTTGAAGCTGAGCGCACCGGTCAGCGCTGCCAGCGCGTAGCCGCGGTCGGGATCGCCGACCTCGCGAAAATAGCGGGTGATCAGCCGCAGCTTGTTGTTGCGGCCGGGCTCGTAGGCGAGGCGGTCCAGCAGTTCGGCGAAGCGGTTCATGCCTCGGCCTCGCCCTGAAGCGGCGGCTCGCTCTCCTCCTCCTCGCCATAGCCGACGAGATCGAGCGGCTGCGCGCGGAGGCCCTTGCTCTTGCACCAATGCACCAGCGCGTCTTCCTGGCCGTGGGTGACCCAGATCTCGCCGGCGCCGGTCGCGATCATGGTCGCTGTGAGACCGTCCCAATCGGCATGGTCGGAGATCACCAGCGGCAATTCGATGCCACGTTGCCGGGCGCGGGCGCGCACGCGCATCCACCCCGACGCGAACGCGGTGACCGGATCGGGGAAGCGCCGCGTCCAGAGATCCGATGTTGCCGACGGCGGTGCGAGCGCAATGGTGCCGGCGAGTGCTGCCTTCTTCACGCCCATCACCGGCCGTAGCTCGCCGAGCTCGATGCCGCGGCTCTGATAATAGTGCGTGATGGTCTCCATCGCGCCATGCAGATAGATCGGCGCGTCGTAGCCGGCCTGCCGCAATAGCGCGATCACGCGCTGCGCCTTGCCAAGCGAATAGGCCCCGACGAGATGCGCGCGCTCCGGAAACAGCGCGACCGAGGCCAGCAGCTTCTTCACCTCGTCCGCCGCGTCGCCATGCCGGAACACCGGCAGGCCGAACGTCGCTTCGGTAATGAAGACGTCGCAGCGCACCAGCTCGAACGGCGTGCAGGTCGGGTCGGGTGCGTCCTTGTAGTCGCCGGAAGCGACGATGCAGGTGTCCTTACAGGTCACCGCGATCTGCGCCGAACCGAGCACATGGCCTGCGGGGTGAAACTTCACCCTGACGTCGCCGAGCCGGATCTCCTCGCCGTAGCGGATCACTTGCGTCGAGCCGGCAAAATTCTCGCCATAGCGCAGCCGCATCATGTCCAGCGTTTCCTGCGTCGCCAGCACCGCGCCATGACCGGCGCGGGCGTGATCGGAATGGCCGTGGGTAATCACGGCCCGCTCGACCGGGCGGACCGGATCGATGTGGAAGCCGCCGGGCTTGCAGCATAGGCCGGCAGCAGTTGGCAACAGGATGTCTTGCGGACGCATATCTGTCATATAGGCTGCGCCGCGAATTCTTCGAGTCATCCTTCTGGTTCCCAATGCCGCTCCGCCTGTTTCTGACCTCCGGCGATCTCATGGCCGACCGCCGCTTCGAGTTCGCGCGCGACCTCCAGCTCAAGGGCGACCTGCCCGCCGCCGCCGACCTGCTGGAGCAGGCGCTCGAGCTGGCGCCGAACTTCACCTCGGCCTGGTTCACGCTCGGCGAAATCCGCCAGCAGCTCGGTGAGCGCGACAAGGCCGTCGCGGCCTTCCGCAAAGCGCGTGAGTTCGATCCCGGTGATCAGCACGGCGCCAGCCTGCATCTGATCCGGCTCGGTGACGAACAGCTCTCCGAGATGCCCAAGGCCTATGTGCAGGCGCTGTTCGATCAATACGCGCCGCGCTTCGAGCACACGCTGATCAACGATCTCGACTATCGCGCGCCGTCCCTGATCTTCAAGGCGGTGGTGGCCGCACGCGTTGCTGCGAAGAAGCCCGCTCTGTTCAAGCACGCCATCGATCTCGGCTGCGGCACCGGGCTCGCGGCCGCCGCCTTCGCCAAACAGGTCGATCATTTCACCGGCATCGATCTGTCGCCCGGCATGATCAAGGAGGCGCGTGCGACGGAGCTTTATGCCGAGCTCGAGGTCGCCGATATGATCGAGGGCCTGCGCGGCAAGGCTGACGCCAGCGCGAACCTCGTCGTCGCTGCGGATGCGTTCGTCTATCTTTCCGATCTCGCGCCGGTGCTGAGCGAAGCCGAGCGCGTGCTCGTATCAGGCGGCGTGCTTGCGTTCACACTGGAAACGCATGACGGCAGCGGCATCGTCCTCGGCGAAGGCCTGCGTTATGCCCATTCGGCGGAATATGTGCGCGGCGCGATTGCCAGGGCTGGGCTCAAGCTTGTGACATTGGAGCCCGCGTCGCCGCGCATCGAGAACAACGAGCCGGTGCGCGGCCTCGTCGTCGTCGCCGAGAAAACTTGAGTCTAGACGCTAATCGCTCTGCGATCTGAGCAAAGCGACGAACTTCCTACTTGCGGCGCGTGGCGGGATGCCAGCACAATGCGCGCATTAGGGAGAGAAACAACAATGACGAAGAATCCATCGCGGCGCGATGTCAGTGCCGCCGCGCTCGCCGCCATCGCCGCATCCGTGTTGCCCGCGCCCTATGTCTGGGCCGCGGAGAAGAAATACGACGCGGGCGCGAGCGACACCGAAATCAAGATCGGACAGACCGTGCCGCATTCCGGCCCCGGCTCGCTCTATGGCGTGCTCGGGCGCATTGGCGAAGCGTATTTCCAGATGCTGAACGAGAAGGGCGGCATCAACGGACGCAAGATCAAGTTTCTCACCATGGACGACGCTTACAGCGCGCCGAAATGCGTCGAGGCGACGCGGCGTCTCGTGGAGCAGGAAGAGGTGCTCGCGCTCTACGGCTCGCTCGGCACCGCGCCGCAGACCGCTGTGCACAAATACCTCAATTCCAAGGGCGTTCCGCAGCTCTTGCTCAACACCGGCGCGTCGAAGTGGAATCAACCGAAAGAGTTCAAATGGACGATGGCGGGCCTGCCGCTCTATCCGACCGAGGCGCGCATCCTGGCGCGGCACGTCGTCAGCGTGAAGCCGAATGCCAAGGTCGGCATCCTCTACCAGAACGACGATTTCGGCCGCGATTTCCTGGGGCCCTTCAAGAAGGTGCTGGCCGATGCCGGCGGCACCGCATCTGTCATCATGGAGCAGACCTACGATCTCACCGATCCCACCGTCGATTCCCAGCTCATCAATCTCTCGAAGTCGGGCGCTGATGTCTTCTACAACATCTCCACCGGCAAGGCGTCGTCGCAGTCGATCCGGAAAGTGGCCGAGCTCGGCTGGAAGCCGCTGCAGCTGCTGTCGGCCGGCTCGACCGGTCGCTCGATCCTCAATGCGGCAGGGCTGGAGAACGCCGCTGGTATCGTCGCGATCCGCTACAACAAGGAAGTCGGCCTGCCCAAATGGGAGAAGGATCCCGACGTGATGGCGTTCGAGGCGCTGCGCAAGACCTACATCCCGACCATCGACCCCGACAACACCATCGCCTTCGCCGGCTACGGCCAGGCCGTCACCATGGGCGAGATCCTGCGCCGCTGTGGCGACGAGCTCACCCGCGCCAACGTGCTGAAGCAGGCGTCCACGCTCAAAGGCTTCCACTCGCCCTATTTCCTCGATGGCGTCACCTACGACTACACGCCCGAGGACTACACGCCGATGAAGACGCTCTATATCTCGATCTTCAGCGGCAAGGATTGGGACATCTCCGACAAGCCGATGTCGGAGTGAGTATTCTCCCTCTCCCCGTTCTTACGGAGAGAGGGTCGGGGTGAGGGGCTCTCTCCGCGGGGACGGCGGCAGTTGGACTCGCGGAGACTCCCCCTCACCCGGAATCCGCGCTACGCGCATTCCGGCCTCTCCCCGCAAGCGGGGCGAGGCGAAGGAAGCCTCCACCCCTCGACGAACCCGCGCCCACGGCTTACCTGTGATGCCGTGCCGCCCCGCATTCTCAAAATATCGGCCGAGCCGGCCGCGCTGCTGCCCGACCGTTTCCAGCAATGGTTTTCGGCCCGCGGCTGGTCGCCGCGTGAGCATCAGCTCGCGCTGCTGGAGAAAGCGCGAGAAGACGCTAGCGCGCTGCTGATCGCGCCGACCGGCGCCGGCAAGACGCTGGCGGGATTTCTGCCGACGCTGGTGGAGCTGAGTTCTACTCCCTCGGCACCGGCGAAATCCGTCGTCTCCACCGGCCGCGCCGTCCAGCGCAGCGCCGGTCTCCACACACTCTACATCTCGCCGCTGAAGGCGCTGGCCGTCGACATTGCCCGCAATCTGGAACGGCCGATTGCCGAGATGAGCCTGCCGATTAAGGTCGAGACCCGCACCGGCGACACGCCGGTGTCGCGGCGCCAGCGGCAGCGGCGCTATCCGCCTGACATCCTGTTGACGACGCCCGAGCAGCTCGCGCTGCTGCTGTCCTCCGACGACGCGCCGTTCCTGTTCGCCTCGTTAAAGCGCATCGTGCTCGATGAGCTGCACGCGCTGGTGACGTCCAAGCGCGGCGATCTGCTATCGCTGGGGCTGGCGCGGCTGTGGCGGCTGGCACCGCAGATGCGCGTCATCGGTCTGTCGGCGACGGTCGCCGAGCCGGAATCGCTGGCCCGCTTCCTTGTGCCGCAGCCGAAGGACAACGCCGAATCGGCCGACATCGTCATCGCCGGCGGTGCCGCGCCGCCGCTGGTCGAGATGCTCGACACACGCGAGCGGTTGCCCTGGGCCGGCCACAGCGCGCGCCACGCGCTTCCCGAAATCTACGAGCTGATCAAGGCAAACAAGACCACGCTGGTCTTCGTCAACACCCGCAGCCAGGCCGAGATGCTGTTCCAGAATCTCTGGAGCATGAATGACGACAACCTTGCGATCGCCCTGCATCACGGCTCGCTCGACGTCGCGCAACGGCGCAAGGTCGAGGACGCCATGTCGGCGGGCAGACTGCGCGGCGTGGTCTGCACCTCCTCGCTCGACCTCGGCGTCGACTGGGGCGATGTCGATCTTGTCGTCAATATTGGCGCGCCCAAGGGCTCCTCGCGCTTGATGCAGCGCATTGGCCGCGCCAACCACCGTCTCGACGAGGCTTCCCGCGCCGTGCTGGTGCCGGCCAATCGCTTCGAGGTGCTGGAATGCCGCGTCGCCATCGACGCCATCGCCGAGAATGCACAGGACACGCCGCCACTGCGCACCGGCGCGCTCGACGTGCTGGCCCAGCACGTGCTTGGCTGCGCCTGTGGCGAGCCGTTTCTCTCGGATGAACTCTATGCCGAAGTGCGCACCGCCGCACCCTACGCGGATCTCTCGCGGCAGGATTTCGACGACGTCGTCGATTTCGTCGCCTCCGGCGGCTACGCGCTGAAGACCTATGAGCGCTTCGCCCGCATCAAGCAGGACAAGGAGGGACGCTGGCGCGTCGCCAATCCAAAGGTGCGGCAGAGTTATCGGATGAATGTCGGCACCATCGTCGAGGACGACATGCTGAAGGTGCGGCTGGTGCGCTCGCGCGGCGGCGGTGCCGGATCGACGGGCGTGATCGCGCGCGGCGGCAGGTTGCTCGGCGAGATCGAAGAGGCCTTCATCGAAGGCCTCTCGCCCGGCGATACCTTCGTGTTCAGCGGCGAGGTGGTGCGCTACGAGACCCTGGTCGAGGACCAGGTCTATGTCTCGCGCGCCAACGACAAGGACCCGAAGGTGCCGTCCTATATGGGCGGCAAGTTTCCGCTCTCGACCTATCTCGCCGAGCGGGTTCGGCGCCTGCTCGACGACGGGCACGCGTGGAAAGGATTGCCGGAGCAGGTGCGCGACTGGCTGTCACAGCAAAAGGACGTGTCGCGCGTGCCGGCCGTGCGTGAGCTGCTGGTGGAAAGTTTTCCACGCGCGAACAAGCATTATATCGTCTGCTATCCCTTTGAAGGCCGGCTCGCGCACCAGACGCTGGGCATGCTGCTTACGCGCCGGCTCGAGCGCGCCCGCGCCCGGCCGCTCGGCTTCGTCGCCAACGAATATGCGGTGGCGATCTGGGCGCTGGGCGACCTGTCCTTCATGATTAGAGATGGCCGGATCGACCTCGACGCGCTGTTCGATCCCGACATGCTCGGCGACGACCTCGAGGCGTGGCTCGCTGAATCCGCGCTGATGAAGCGCACGTTCCGCAATTGCGCGATCATCTCCGGCCTGATCGCGCGACGCCATACCGGCGAGGAGAAAAGCCGGCGCCAGGTGCTGTTCTCGACCGATCTGGTCTATGACGTCTTGCGCAAACACCAGGCCGATCATGTCCTCTTGCGCGCCGCCCGCGCCGATGCCGCCACCGGTCTGCTCGATCTGCGCCGCCTCAGCGATATGCTCGTCCGCATCCAGGGCCGCATCACCCACCGGGAACTCGACCACGTCTCCCCGCTCGCCGTCCCCGTGATGCTGGAAATCGGCCGCGAGTCAGTTTATGGCGAAGCTGGAGACGAGCTCTTGGCCGAAGCCGCCGAAGAGTTGGTCAAAGAGGCGATGTCGTAGAGAATTTTGCCAGTGAGGCGCGCTAATCCATCAACGCCGTCGTGCCCGGGCTTGACCCGGGCATCCACGTCTTTCCTGCCGCGACAAGAACGTGGATGGCCGGGCATAGGCGAGCGGAAGCGACGCCGTTCTTCGAACGGCTATGCCCGGCCATGACGGAGCAAGTGGCGCTATCGATCTCATCAACGCGCACACTGGATGTCGCCGGGGTGTCACTTCACGCCGATCTCTCCGGCGCGTTGTTCTGGGAAGAGCAGCGCCTGCTCGTCGTTTCTGATCTGCATCTGGAGAAGGGTTCCAGCTTCGCCACACGCGGCGTGCTGCTGCCGCCTTACGACACGCTGGCGACGCTCGGCCGGCTCGCTGCTGTCATCTCCCGCCATGACCCTCGAATGGTCATCGCGCTCGGCGACAGTTTTCATGACCGCTCCGCGCATGAGCGGCTTTCGGCGGATGATCGTGACGCGGTCGCAGCGCTCCAGACGGGGCGCGACTGGATCTGGATCTCAGGCAATCACGATCCGATGCTGCCGCGCGATCTCGGCGGCACCATTGCCGACGAAGTCGCAATTGGCCCAATCACCTTCCGTCACGAGCCGACCGGCGCGCATGGCGAGATCGCCGGCCATCTCCATCCCAAGGCCCGCGTCTCGACGCGCGGCCGCTCGATGGAGCGTCGCTGCTTTGCCAGTGACGGTGAGCGCGCCGTGATGCCGGCGTTTGGCGCTTATGCCGGCGGCCTCAGCATCCGCGACGCGGCGTTCGCAAAAATCTTTCCGAAGAACGGCTTTGTCGCCCACCTGCTCGGCGACCGCCGCGTGCACGCGATTGCCGCATCGCGGTGTTATTGAGGCGCACGCTTCGTAGGGTGGGTTAGCCCTGCGGCTGCGCGAAGCGCAGTCCGCTGGCGTAACCCACCACCTTCATTTCCGTAGCGACAGACAGTGGTGGGTTACGCCGAGCAGATGCGCTCCGCGCATCTGCAGGGCTAACCCACCCTACGCATCTCACAAGATCACGCCGCCTTCGCCTGCACGGTCTCGCAAAACTCCGCGAGCCGGTCCGCCAGCCGCAGCGTCGCGGACGTGGCGTTGGGCGCGGCCATCAGCGCCACTTCGGTGCGGTTGATCGGCGCAAAACCATCCTTGGCGGTCAGCACGCGATGGTCGGCCTGGATCGACATCTCCGACAGAATGCTCAGGCCCATGCCGGCGGCGACGGCGGCCTGGATGCCGGCAAGGCTCGATGACGAATAGGACATGTGCCAGGCGCGGCCGGCACTTTCCAGCGCGTGAATGGCGCCGGCGCGGTAGAGGCAGCCGAGCGGAAAGCCGATCAACGGCACCGACGGCACGGCGACGTCGATCGGATGGCTCTTGCTGGTGACCCAATGCACCCGCTCCGGCCACACCGCGATCGCGCCCTTCGCGCCGGCCTCGCGCTTGAACAGCGCAAGGTCGAGCTCGCCGCGTTCGAGGTCGCGGGACAGATTCTTGCTCTGGTCGGCGCGCACATCGAGCCGCAAGCCCGGATGCGAGCGCGAGAACGCGCCCAGCAGCTTTGCCAGCCGATACGCCGCGAAATCCTCGGGGATGCCGAGCCGGATCGCGCCTTCGCCCTCGTCGCGCAGCACGTCGCGTGCTTCCTCCGCGAGCGTGAGCAGCCGCCGTGCATAGGAAAGCAGCCGCTCGCCGGCCTCGGTCGGGCGGACGTCCTTGCCGTCACGGTGCAACAGCACCTGGCCGACATCCTCCTCCAACCGCTTGATTTGCTGGCTGACGGTCGATTGGGTGCGGTGGACGCGCTCGCCGGCGCGGGTGAAGCCGCCGGCCTCGACGACCGAGACGAAGCTGCGCAGAAGCTCCAGATCGAGCACGGACGCCTCCATTTATAAATCCACTGATTGTGAGTTAATCATTTAATTTCCAAATAGCAACCCGCGTCCCTAGATCGAGGGCTCAGGAGAATGCCTACATGTCCCTTGCCCCCTCGATGTCCGTCCCCCGCAGCCGCTTCAATACCCTGCCGCTTGCTATCGGCGTGTTCTGCCTGCTCTGGAGCTACGCCTTCGTCGCCGGCAAGATCGGCGTCACCCATTGTCCGCCGCTGATCCTGCTCGCCGCGCGCTTCTCGCTCGCCGGCATCTTGATCCTCGGTGCAACGCTGGTCCGCGGTGATGACTGGTCGCTGTCCTGGCGCGACGCTGCGATCTTCGCGGTGCTAGGCGTTGCCAACAACGCACTTTATCTCGGGCTCGGTTACACCGGTCTGCAATCAGTGTCCGCCGGTCTCGGCGGCCTGATCGTCTCGGCCAACCCGGTATTCACGGCGGCGCTCGCCGCGCTGTTGCTCGGCGAAGGCATGACCTGGCGCAAGGCCAGCGGGTTGTTGCTCGGCATCATCGGCGTGATAGCGATCGTCTGGCATCGCCTGTCGATCGGCACCGACTCGTTTCACGGCATCATGTTCACGCTGGCCTCGCTCGCCTCCATCGTCGCCGGCACCATCCTGTTCAAGCTGCTGGCGCCAAAGGGAAGCCTGTGGATCGGTAATGGCGTGCAGAATCTCGCCGCCGGCATCGTGCTGACGCCGGTCGCGCTGACCTTCGCGGACGTTCATTTGATCGACGTCACGCCAGGCTTGATCGGCGCCTTCGCCTTCCTCGTGCTCGGCGGCTCGATCCTGGCTTACTGGCTCTGGTTTCATCTCCTGAAAGTGTGTGGCGCCACCGCCGCCAGTGCCTATCATTTCCTGATGCCGCCGCTCGGCATGCTGTTCGCGTATCTCGTGCTCGGCGAGCACGTCGAGGCGCGTGACCTGCTCGGGATCATTCCGGTGGCGGTCGGCATTTACCTGGTGACGCGCCCCGCCAAGTCTCCTCTTGAAAGGCCCGTCGCGTAAGAGGAGTTCCTCATGCCTGTTTCCATCACCCTGATCGGCGGGCCCACTGCGCTGATCGAGATCGACGGCTTTCGCCTGCTCACCGATCCCACCTTCGACGCGCCCGGTGCTTACGAATTACCGCATGTGAAGCTGGAAAAGACCATCGGTCCCGCAATGAAGGCCGAAGCGATCGGCCCGATCGACGCCGTGCTGCTCAGCCACGACCAGCACTCGGACAATCTCGACAAGTCCGGCCGCGACTATCTGCTTAATGCGCCGCGCGCGCTGACGACGGAGGCCGGCGCGAGACGTCTCGGTGGTCATGTCGAGGGCCTCGCGCCCTGGGCGACTGCGCATCTGAAGGACGACGACGACAACACGCTGACGATCACCGCGACGCCCGCGCGCCACGGCCCGGCCGGCATCGAGCCGTTGTCGGGCGACGTCATCGGCTTCGTGGTGCAGTCGAGCCGAAAGGACACGCGCGCGGTTTACATCAGCGGCGATACCACCTGGTTCGACGGCGTCGCCGAGGTCGCGCGCCGCTTCAAATGCGGCGTGGTGCTGCCGTTCGCCGGCGCTGCGCAGACCCGCGGGCCGTTCCATCTCACCATGGACACCAACGACACCATAGAGACCGCGCGCGCCTTCCCCGATGCGATGATCGTTCCCGTGCACACCGAAGGCTGGGCGCATTTCCGCCAGAACAGCGAGGACCTGCGCAAGACGTTCGACGTGCTCGGCTTCGGCACGCGGCTGCGGCTGCTGGAGCCCGGCGTGCCGACGGTAGTCGAGGCGCCCTAGCTATCACCACCGCCGTCATTGCGAGCGCAGCGAAGCAACCAGCCTGTCTCCGCGGAGACTCTGGATTGCTTCGCTGCGCTCGCAATGACGAGTGGAGATACCTTGGTGCTTGAGATGCCTTAATGCGCGGCCGACGCCGACTTCTTCGCAGCGACCGGCTTCGGCGCCGGCTTGGTGCTCGCCTGCGGCGCGGTGTCCCAGCCGCCGGCAGGCGCATGGACACTGACGGCGTCGTCGGGCTGCGGCTCGGCGCTAAAAGTCTGGATCGCGAGCTTGGCGGCGGCGAGCGATTGCGGATCGAGGCGCTTGGCGACGTCGTCGCGCTTGGTCGACGAATCTCCGTCCCCTTGGGCGGCAGCCAGGCTGAACCATTTGTAGGATTCGGCGAGGTTCTGTTCGACGCCGATGCCGCGGGCGTAGAGGATGCCGAGGTTGAACTGGCTGTCGGCGACGCCGCGATCGGCGGCCTTGCGGAACCATTGCGCCGCGCTCTTGTAGTTGGCGCCGCGTCCGCCGCCGTCGGCGTCGAGCACCGCGAGATTGTGCATCGCCTTGGCGTTGCCGCGCTCAGCCGCCTGCGTGTAGTAGCGGCGGGCGATGTCGACGTCCTTCTTCACCCCTAAGCCCTTTTCGTAGAGCGTGCCGAGGCGGAAGGTCGCCGGCACCACGCCGGCCTGCGCCGCGCGGTCGTACCATTTAGCGGCTTCGTCGTAGTTCGCGGCCACGCCCTTGCCTTCGGCAAAGCGCACGCCGATCTCGTAGGCCGCGGTCGCATCGCCCTTCATCGCGGCGGTGCGCAGGCCCGGACCGCCGATGCCGTCAGGCAGCTTCTCGCTCGGCGGCACCTGCACCGTGCCGAGCCGTGCGCGGCTCATGCCCGACAGCGCGCCGGTGATATCGCTGTTCGCCGCGGGCGGGGTTGGCGCTGCGGCGGGAGCGGGCGGAATTTCGACCGAAGCCGTGTTGCCGGAAGTCGTCACAGGCGCCCGCGCGGCATTGTTCAGGGACTGCTTGCCGATCGGCGTCGGCGAGGTCATCGATGGCGTGACCTGCTCGGGCGCGGCGGGCTTGCTCTCGACCGGCGGCGCCTGCGGTGTGGGCTGGCTCGACGTGTTCTCCATCGCCTGCGGCGCCGGCTGTGTGCTGCCGCCTTCGAGCAGGTTCATCGCCATCTTGAAGGTGCCGAGCACGATCACGACCACGCTCGCGCCGACCAGCAGCGAGCGGATTTTCGAGGTGATGGTCGAGCCACCTTCCTGACCCGCGGCTTGTCCTTTTGCTTGACCCTTGTCCTTGGTGCGGGCCGTGATCGCGGCCTTGACGCCACGGGCGGGCTTTTCCGGCGGCTGTGCGGCGGCAGCTTGCGCGGCGCGGCGCGCGGCCGCGATGAAGCTCGACGACGACACCGGCTCCTTCGGCGCGGCGGGGATTTCGCTGATCGCGCTCTCGGACGCGGCAATGCGCTCGAACGGCGTAGCGGGGCGGCCGTTCGGGCGGGTGCCGGGCTCGAGCGGATGATCCGGCGGCAGTTCGGGCGCGATCGCGGCGCGCGCGGGCGCCGTGTGCGGCTCCAGGATCTCGCTGATCGCGCGCGGCGGCAAAAGTGGTGTGGCTTGCGCTGGCGGCGGGGCGGCCGGCGCTGCGGCATGGAATTCACGCGGCGCGGCGACGAAGCTGGAGTGCGCCGGCTGTTGCGAAGCGGCCGGATTCGGCAGCTCGGGCTTCGGATCGTAGTTCGGCTGCGGCGGCCGTTGCTCGCGCGCCATCGGCGGCGGCTCGACCATCGGCATCGGCGCAGCCGTCGGGGCAGGGGCCGGCGGCGCCGTGCGCACCGCGCGCAGATCGCCCTCGATCATCGAGAGGCGATCGACGACGTGGCCGAGCGTGTTGTGCACGGCCTCCAGCGAATCCTGCGTGCTGCGGTTGGTCTCGGACTGGCTGAAGCGGATGTCTGAGAGTTCGCGCTTGACCAGATCGACCATGCCGGAATCGGGCGGCGGCGCCGAGCTGCGGCTCTCGGCGAGCGCGGAATAGGTCGCTTGTTGCCGTTCGAGGTGCCGCAAGATGTCGTGCAGCCCGTCCTCGACACGGGTGAAGTTTCCGCCGCGCGAATCGGAGGCGGCTTCGATGCGCTCCAGCAGATAGGAGACCCGCTGCTCGAGATGCGCGAAGGTCGAGGCCGAGTCGTTGCCGACCTGCATGCGGTCGAAACGGTCCGACAGCGCGCGGATGGCGCCTTCCAGGTGTTCGGTGCTCTCGGCCGGTTGTGGCCGCTCGCGCGTTTCCAGCGCAGACGTCAGCGCGGCGATGCGCTGCTCCAGCACCGCAAAGCTGTCGCTGTGGCTGGGAGCGCGGGTGACCTGGTCGACCTTGGACGACAGCAGCTGCACGTCCTCGGACAGGCGTGCCAGCGCTTCGTTGGAGGCGACGTTCGAGACGATGCCGCGCAGCGCCGAGATCGCGCCTTCGAGCTGGCGCACCGTCGAGGGATCGTCGTTGGCGCGCAGGATCAGATCGAGCTTGGCGCCGAGATTGCGGATCGCTTCGTCATAGCCGGTGAGCTGTTCGGCCGGCGTCAGCGTGCGCAGCACCTGCTTGATATCGGACAGCGCGTTCTCGATGCCAGACAGAACCTGGCCGTCGGTGCCGGACGAGCGGGTCTCGTCGATACGACGGTGCAGCGAGCGGATCTCGTTCTCGATCGATTCGATCGCGCGGCGCGGCATCGCCTCGGTGATGGCGTTGCGGATCTCGGCGAGCTCGGCGCGGAAGCCGTTGATCGCCTGCTCGGTATTGTCAGGACGCTGCAGCGATTCGATCTGGCTGGTGATCTTGAGCAGATGGCGTTCGAGCGACGAGAAATCCGGCCCCGGCTGCGGTGGCGGCGGAGCATAGGCAGGCGTGGGCGGCGCCATCGGCGGCAACGGCGTCGGTGTATAGGTTGCCGCGGGCGCAATCGGCGGCGCGGCGCGCGGCGGCATCTGCCGCGGTGCGAATCCGTCGAGCTCGCTCTGCCGTGCAGTGATCTCGGCGACGGCGACATCGAACGACGCGGGGCTCAGCGGTGGTGAGCTGCGATAGACTTGGGCTGCCGCGCGCTCGACCGCATCGGCCTGGCGTTGGCGCGCTACGACCGGTGCCGGCCGCGGCGCCTGAGGCTGCTGCGGTGCTTGAGGTTGCTGCGGCTGCTGGGGCCGCGCGATCTGCGAGAGCCGGGCATCGAGCCGCGAGATCGCGTCGTTGAGCTGGCGGGCGACGCCCTGCTCGCGCGACACGTCTCTTTCGCGAGAAGAGTCCCGGCGCGGTGCGGCGGGCTTTGAAATGCGTTCGATCTGCTGGGTGATCGCGTCGAGCCGCTGATGGATGTCGGCGACTTCGCGGCTTTCCTGACTCGGTCCCTGGTCGGGTCCTTGGCTCGGCATCTGCTGAGCGCGCGGATCGGGACGCTGGTCCTGACGCTGCTCGTAAGGGCCGCGAAAGTTTGGCGGGGCAGTCTCGCCGAGCGTGGAGTTCAGCCAATCATTGAGCGACATGCCGGCGCGACGCGCAGCAGCTTCGGCCCGCTCCCTCACGGATGGATCGATGCCGTCAACACTCCACGATACGCGCGAATTCATGACTCTGTCCGGTTCCGACTCCGGCGCCCCACCCGGCGCCTCCAGTCTCCCCACGCGTGCCGGTTGCAAGACAATCGAATTCGGCGCGGGTCGTCTGCCTCGAAAACCGACTTTTGTCCGTTACGGTAAATAACGGGTTAAGGAACGCGTCGCGGGTGTCTTAAAGTTGGGCGGCGGGAACCGATGTCATGCCCCGCGGAGGCGGGCATCCAGTACTCTGAGGCCGCGCGGTTAGAATCGAGTCGCCGCGGCGTACTGGATCGCCCGCCTGCCGTCCGACAGCTCTTAACGAACAGGTGGATGCAAACGGGTGTCCAAGGCAAATGGATCCTGGGATCTCAGTTTGTAGGAGCCGGAGGCGTTGGAATCGATGAAAATCAGGTTCCAGCTCGCGGTCGAAACCACACTCGGAATCACAACGAACCTGTGTTTTGCCAGCAATTCGTCCCCGAACGCCTGCTGGCCGGCACTCGGTATCCCCGGCCTCAGCCAATTGGGGTTTGGAACCGTAGAGGGCTCGACCACAAAGACGCCGTCCGGATCGATGGTTGCCGCCGTGATCACATGAGGCACGGTGTCCAGCGCGCGAAATCCCTTATGGACGGCGACCTCCAGAATCGCCGTAGCGGGATCGATCGCACAGTACACGGCCCGAACGCCTCGGCTATTCCAACGGCCGCCGACCAAAAACGCCCCCTCGCCACTGTCCCAAGTGGCCGCGTATTTGGATTGATCGAGACGCCAGGCCACCAGCTCGGAGCCTCCGAGCGGTGCAGGAAGCGGCGTCACGCGTAAACGCCATACTCAAGCCGTGCGAGAAAATCCTCGACGAGCTCGACGCCGGCAGGGGTCGCCAGCAGATCGATCGGCTTGCGTTGATCGAGACCGATGGCCGGACGTTCCAGCCATTGTTCGGCCTCTTGCTTCGATCCGAAAATCGAAGTCGCCTTCGCCAATATCTCTGCGAGCTTCCACGCGCGGCCACTCTGCTCGGAGCTGAGCTGACGAATATCTTCGGCCGTATGCCGCTGATAGGTTCGGTGGCTCATTCCGATCGCCCTGGCGAACGAATCGTCCCAGCGGAGAAAAGCGAAATTCGCGACCAAATACAGCAGTGCCTTGGATGGAAGGCCGTTCACGAGAATTTCGTGAGCCTCCAATGGGCTCCGAGGCATCTTTCGGAAGGTGGAGGTCCCTCCGAGAAGTCGAGCGACCGCCGCTAGCCGGGCAACGTCAGGAGATTGAGCTCGTTCGTCCATCGGCGTAGTCCTCGCCACTTGTCGTATACAGTATGACAAGTGTCGTATGGACTTTCAAGTGGCGACGTATGGGCTCGACAGCGCGGATGCTCAGCTTTTTCCCTCCCGCTTGCCGTCCTCCAGCGGCACCACCGTGCTCTTGCCGCTCATCGCTGACAGCGCTTCCAGCGCCTCCTCGCAGAAATCGGCCACCATCTGCTCGTGCCGGGCGCCGAGGCGAAGCAGCAGCAGATTGCCGAGGTCGAGCACGCCGGACGCCGCTCCTTCGGGAAAACGCTTTTTCAGGATCCGCTCATAGTTCTCGTGCCGGTCGCGGTGATGCTCCAGGCGGTCCATCAAATCGGTGCGGATCGGCTCGATGTCGATGCTGTCGAGGGCATGCAGCCGCACCAGCAGGTCGTCCTTGATCGAGGGCGGCGTGCTCGGCCGCGCGGCCCAGTGCCGCAGCGCTGTTCGACCTTCCGGAGTGAGCGTATAGATGAGTTTGTTGGGTTTGCCGGACTGCACGACCTCGCGGCCCTGGATGTAGCCGCGGTCGCGCAGCTTGGAGAGCTCGCGGTAGATCTGCTGGTGGTCGGCCTTCCAGAAGAAGCCGACCGAGGAGTCGAACGTCTTGGCGAGCTCGTAGCCCGTCATCGGACGTTCCGTCAGGCATGCGAGGATCGCGTCGCCCAGTGCCATGTGACCTGCCTCCCTGTGACCTTGACCAACCAGCTTGACTTTATGCGTATCGACGCATATGCGTCAATGTGCATATGAGGTGGGCCCGAGACCCGCCAGAATCGGCCTCCTGCGCTACTGTGCATGGGGTTGTTTTCGAGTTTTTTGCCAAGGCCTTTCAAGGGAGGCCTTTCAAGGGAGGCATCCGACATGAGCGGCCTCGATTCCTGGTACGGCTACATGAAGTCCCATGATGCGAAAGCGCTCTGGGACCTGCTGCATCCCGACACCGTGTTCGAAAGCCCGGTCGTGCACTCGCCGCAGCGTGGCCGCGACATCACCTTCAAATATCTGGCGAGCGCCGAGAAGGTGCTGGGCGGTCCCGGCTTCACCTATGTGGGTGAATGGAAGAACGCCAATGGCGCCGTGCTCGAATTCAAGACCATGATCGACGGCATCGAGATCAACGGCGTCGACATCATCACTTTCGATACCGAGGGACGCATCACCCATTTCAAGGTGATGGTGCGTCCGCTCAAGGCCATCAACATGCTGCACCGCCTGATGGCGGAGCAGTTGGCCGCCGCCCAATCGTAGACAATTCCACCACTTCAAGACTTGCCGGGAGACCACCATGCCGATCTATAAAGCCCCCGTCGAAGACGTGAACTTCCTGCTCAACGACGTCTTCCAGATCGACCGCTACGACAATCTCGCCGGCTTCTCCGATGCGTCAAGCGACGTGCGCGAGGCGATCCTCGGCGAAGCCGCCAAGCTCGCCGAAGAGGTGCTGCAGCCGCTCAATCGCGTCGGCGATCTCGAAGGCTGCAAGCGTACTGAGGACGGCAGCGTCACCACGCCGAAGGGGTTCAAGGACGCGTTCAAGCAGGTCGCCGAAGGCGGCTGGCTTGGTCTCTCTGCTCCGACCGAGTTCGGCGGCCAGGGCCTGCCGGTGACGCTCTCGCAAGCCGTCAACGAATTCCAGATCTCCGCCAACATGGCGTTCTCGATGTATGGCGGCCTCACCATGGGCGCGACCGCCGCGCTCATCGTGCACGGCTCGCCCGAGCAGAAAAAGACCTACGTGCCGAAGATGGTGGCGGGCGAGTGGACCGGCACCATGAACCTCACCGAGCCGCAATGCGGCACCGACCTCGGCATGCTCCGCACCAAGGCGGTGCGCCAGGCCGACGGCTCCTTCAAGATCACAGGCACCAAGATCTTCATCTCGGCCGGCGAGCACGACCTCGCCCCCAACATCATCCATCTCGTGCTCGCCCGCATCGAGGGCGCGCCGGCCGGCATCAAGGGCGTGTCGCTGTTCGTGGTGCCGAAATTCCTGGTCAATGCCGACGGTTCGGTCGGCGCCCGCAACGGCGTCGTCTGCGGCTCGATCGAGCACAAGATGGGCATCCACGGCAATTCCACCTGCGTGATGAACTACGACGGCGCCACCGGCTGGCTGATAGGCGAAGAGAACAAGGGCATGCAGGGCATGTTCGTGATGATGAACGAGGCCCGCCTCGGCGTCGCCGTGCAGGGCCTCGCGCAGTCCGAGGTCGCCTATCAAAACGCAGTCGCCTATGCCCGCGAGCGCATCCAGGGCCGTTCGCTCACCGGCGCGAAAGCGCCCGATAAGCCGGCTGATCCGATCATCGTGCATCCCGACGTGCGCCGCACGCTGCTCTCGATCCGCGCCTTCAACGAAGCCGCGCGCGCCTTCGTGATGTGGACCGCGCTGAAGAGCGACGTCGCCCATCGCTCCGAGGATCCCAAGGACCGCCAGGCCGCCGACGACCACATGGGCCTGATGACGCCGGTGCTGAAGGGCTTCCTCACCGATTACGGCTTCGCCAACGCCGTGCAGGCGCAGCAGATGTATGGTGGCCACGGCTACATCGCCGAGCAGGGCATGGAGCAGTTCGTGCGCGATGCGCGTATTGCGATGATCTATGAAGGCGCCAACGGCATCCAGGCGCTCGACCTCGTCGGCCGCAAGCTGCCGCGCGACGGCGGCCGCGCCATCATGGCCTTCTTCGGCGAGGTCATGGCCTTTGCCAAGGAGAACGGTGGCGACGAGGCGATGAAGCCCTTCATCACCCCGCTCTCGGCGTCGCTCGGCCATCTCCAGCAGGCCACGACGTGGCTGATGCAGAACGCGATGGCGAAGCCGGACAATGCGGGAGCAGCCGCAACCGACTACCTGCATCTCTTCGGCTTCGTCGCGCTCGGCTACATGTGGGCGAAGATGGCGAAGGTCACGCAGGCGAAGATTGCCGAGAGCGGAGCGACGCCCTATCTCTCGACCAAGCTCGTCACGGGTCGTTTCTTCATGGAGCGGATGTTGCCGGAGACCGCGGCCAATCTCGCCCGCGTCCAGACCGGCTGCGCCACCATCATGGAATTGCCGGCGGAAGCGTTCTGAGGATTTTCGCGTCACCAATCATCGCGATCGCGTCGCGGTCGTCACCAATCGCTGTAATCAGGAGGCTCCCATGACAGATGCCTATATCTACGATCACGTCCGCACCCCCCGCGGCCGCGGCAAGGCCGACGGCGCGCTGCACGAGGTCACCGCGCTCGCACTTGCGGCCGTGCCGTTGAAGGCGCTGAAGGACCGCAACAATTTGCCGGAAGATTCGGTCGATGACGTCATTCTCGGCGTGGTCGATCCCGTCGGCGAAGCGGGCTCCGACATTGCGCGCTTTGCCGCGCTCAAGGCGGGTCTCGGCGAAGCCGTGCCCGGCGTGCAGATCAGTCGTTTCTGTGCTTCCGGTCTCGATGCCGTGAATTTTGCCGCGGCTCAAGTGATGAGCGGCCAGCATGAGCTCGTGATCGGCGGTGGCGCCGAATCCATGAGCCGCGTCGGCATCGGCGCGTCCGGCGGCGCCTGGCCGATGGACCCCTCGATGGCGGTGCCCTCCTATTTCATGCCGCAGGGCGTCTCGGCCGATCTGATCGCCACCAAATACGGCTTTTCGCGTGACGATGTCGATGCCTACGCCGTGCAGAGCCAGCAGCGCGCGGCGAAGTCTTGGGACGAAGGCCGCTTCAACAAATCGGTGGTGCCGGTGAAGGACATCAACGGCCTCACCATCCTCGCCAAGGACGAGCACATGCGTCCCTCGACGACGATGCAGTCGCTGGCGCAGCTCCAGCCGTCGTTCACGATGATGGCGCAGATGGGCGGCTTCGACGGCGTCGCAGTGCAGTCGCATCCGGAGATCGAGCGCGTCAATTACGTGCACCATGCCGGCAACTCGTCGGGCATCGTCGATGGTGCCGGCGCCGTGCTGCTCGGCAGCAAGGAGGCCGCCAGCAAATACGGCTTGAAGCCGCGCGCAAAAATCCGCGCGTTTGCGAACATCGGCTCCGAGCCGGCGATGATGCTGACCGGCCCGGTCGACGTCACCGAAAAGCTGTTCGCGCGCTCCGGCATGAAGAAGTCGGATATCGATTTGTTCGAGCTCAACGAGGCTTTCGCCTCCGTCGTGCTGCGCTACATCCAGGCCTTCGACATCGACAACGCCAAGATCAATGTCAATGGCGGCGCGATCGCACTCGGCCATCCGCTCGGCGCCACCGGCGCGATGATTTTGGGCACCGTGCTCGACGAGCTCGAGCGCACCGACAAGTCCACCGCCCTGGTGACGCTCTGTATCGGCGGCGGCATGGGTACCGCGACGATTATCGAGCGGGTGTAACGAGCTGCCGTAGGGTGGGTTAGCCCTGCGGATGCGCGAAGCGCAGTTCGCTCGGCGTAACCCACCTCTTCTGTTTCCGCGGAGAAAGACAGCGGCGGGTTAAGCCTTCGGCTAACCCACCCTACGAAATCCCCATCAACCGCCGCGCCTGACATCGGCTGCCGGCACCGAGGAGCAACCAACATGGCTTACAAGAATTTCAAGGTTGAGACCGATTCCGACGGCATCGCGCTCGTCACCTGGGACATCCCGGGACGTTCGATGAACGTGCTCGACGAGACCTCGACCAGCGAGCTCGACGCGATCGTCAAGGAAACCACGGCCGACGCCGCGGTGAAGGGCGTCGTCATCACGTCGGCGAAGGAAGCGTTCTGCGCCGGCGCCGATTTGTCCATGCTCGAGGGCATGAACCAGGCCTACGCCAAGGAGCTCAAGGAGAAGGGCGAGACCGCCGCGAACCAGATGCTGTTCGACCAGGCCCGCCGCTTCTCGCAGGTGCTGCGTTCGATCGAGACCTCCGGCAAGCCCTGGGCGGCCGCCATCAACGGTCTTGCGCTCGGCGGCGGTTTCGAGATCACGCTGTGCTGTCACTACCGCGTGGCGGCGGAGAATCCCAAGACGCGCCTCGGCCTGCCCGAGGTCAAGGTCGGCTTGTTCCCCGGCGCCGGCGGCACGCAGCGCGTGCCGCGGCTGGTGCCGCCGCAGGACGCGATGACCATCTTGCTCAAGGGCGATCCAGTCACCGTCGAAAAGGCCAAGGCGTTGAACCTCATTCACGCCATCGTGCCCGCCGCTGATCTCGTCAAGGCCGCAAAAGACTGGATCAAGGGTGGCGGCAAGGCCGTCGCGCCCTGGGACGAGAAGGGTTTCAAGCTGCCCGGCGGCCCGGTGTTCTCCAAGGCCGGCATGATGATGTTCCCGGCCGGCAACGCGATCTATCGCCGCGAGACCTACGACAACTATCCGGCCGCGCGCGCGATCATGAGCTGCGTCTATGAGGGCCTGCTGTTGCCGATCGACGCGGCGCTTCGCGTGGAATCGCGCTACTTCACCTCGGTGCTTCGTTCGAAAGAAGCGGCAGCGATGATCCGCAGCCTGTTCCTGTCGATGCAGGAGCTCAACAAGGGTGCACGACGTCCGAAGGACATTGCCCCGACCAAGGTGAAGAAGATCGCCGTGATCGGCGCCGGCTTCATGGGCGCGAGCGTCGGCTACGTCTCGGCCCGCGCCGGCCTCGACGTCGTCCTGATCGATCGCGACCAGGAGAGCGCCGACAAGGGCAAGGCGCATGCGCAGAAGGTGATCGAAGACCAGATCAAGAAGGGCCGCGCCAAGCCGACCGATGCCGAAGCGCTGCTCGCGCGCATTACGCCGACCGCGGACTATGCGGCCCTGAAGGACGTCGACCTCGTCATCGAGGCCGTGTTCGAGGACCGCAAGGTCAAGGCTGATACCTTTGCCAAGGCGCAGGAGCATATGAAGCCCGACGTGGTCTTTGCGTCCAACACCTCGACGCTACCGATCGCCTCTCTGGCCGAGAGCTTCAAGGATCAGGGCAAGTTTGTCGGCATCCACTTCTTCTCGCCGGTGGAGAAGATGATGCTGGTCGAGATCATCAAGGGCAAGAACACCGGCGATCTCGCGCTGGCGACCGCGCTCGACTATGTCCGCCAGATCGGCAAGACGCCGATCGTGGTGAACGACTCCCGCGGCTTCTTCGCCAATCGCTGCGTCGGCCGTTACGTCGCCGAAGGCAACGAAATGTTTCTGGAAGGCGTGCCGCCGGCGATGATCGAGAACTGCGCCAAGATGGCCGGCATGCCGGTCGGCCCGCTCTCGCTGTCCGACGAGGTCGCGCTCGACCTCGGCCTCAAGATCATGAAGGCGACGGAAACCGACCTCGGCCCCAACGCCATCAACTCCGATCAGAAGAAGCTGATGGTGGAGATGGTCGAGACGCAGGGCCGTCTCGGCCGCAAGAACAGCAAGGGCTTCTATGACTATCCCGAGAAGGGCAAGGGTCAGAAGAGCCTGTGGCCGGGCCTCTCGGCGCTGCAGCCGAAGCAGCTCGATCCCGACACGCTCGATGTCGAGGAGCTGAAGCAGCGCTTCCTGGTGGTGCAGGCGGTGGAAGCTGCGCGCACGGTCGAGGACCACGTCATCACCGATCCGCGCGAGGCCGATGTCGGCTCGATCCTCGGCTTCGGCTTCGCGCCGTTCACCGGCGGCACGCTGTCCTATATCGACTTCATGGGCACCAAGACCTTCGTCGAGCTCTGCCACAAGCTGGAAGCCAAGTACGGCTCGCGCTTCACGCCGCCGAAGCTGCTGGAGGAGATGGCCGCCAAAGGGGAAACCTTCTACGGCCGCTTCGCGCCGAAGAAGGCGGCCGCGTAAGGCCTCATTCGACGCGTCTCACGCAGTTGTGACAACAAGAAAGGCCGGATCAATCGATCCGGCCTTTCGCAGTTTCATCGAGCTTCGTCTCAGGCGGCTTGTGCGAGCCCTTCCTTTTTCAAAGCTTCCTGCACCTTCGGCCGTGCCGCGACCCGGGTCTTGTAGGCGATGAGATGGGGCATCGCCGAGAGGTCGAACTTCATCCGGTCGCCCCAGGTCAGCATCGTGAAGAGATAGCCGTCGGCGACCGAGAACTGCTTGCCCATGAGGTAGTCGCGGCCGGCGAGCTGGCTATCGATATATTTCAGCTTGCCCATGACGCGATCCTTGAAAAATGCCTTGGCCTCATCGTTCAGGGCCGGCGCGAACAACGGTCCGAAGCTCTTGTGCACCTCCGAGGTGAGGAAGTTCAGCCATTCGAGCAGCTTGTACCGCTCGGAACTGCCGTGGGCCGGCGCCAACGCCTTGGCGGCGGCCTGGTCGGCGATCATCTGGACAATGACCGGGCCTTCGGTCACGATCTCACCGCTGTCGAGGCCCAGCGCCGGGACCTGACCCTTCGGATTCACCTTCAGATAGTCGTCACCATTCTCGAGCTTCTTGGCCCGGAGATCGACCTTGACCAGCTCATAGGGCAGGTCGGCCTCCAGGAGTGCGATATGCGGGGATAGCGAGCAGGCGCCGGGCGAGTAATACAGTTTCATGGAATTTCCTCCTCTTTTGACTTGGCCGGGGTGAAACTACGCCTACATGCACTTGCATGAAATAGTCAAGATTGATGCAGGTGCATCGAATGAGGTAAGAAGCGGGCGATGAGTTTGAGCGGGACCATGAAACGTAAACCATCGACCGAGGCAACCAGTGCCTGGATCCGCCTGATGCGGGTGCAGAGCCGTGTGCTCGACTGCGTCGAGCAGGACCTGAAGAAGGCCGGTTTCCCGCCGCTGGCCTGGTATGACGCGCTGCTCGAATTGTCGCGCGCGCCCTCCGGCGAGCTGCGGCCGGTGGAGCTCGAACGGCAAATGCTGATCCCGCAATACTCGACCTCGCGGCTGATCGATCGTCTGGTCGACGAGGGGCTCGCCTCCCGGCGCGAATGCAAGATCGACAAGCGCGGTCAGTTCGTCGAGATCACGGAGGCCGGCCGCGAGTTGCAGAAGCGGATGTGGGGCGCCTACTCGGCTGCAATCGAGAAATATGTCGGCTCGAAACTGTCCGATGCCGATGCCGTCAAGCTCAGCGGTCTGCTCGACCGGCTGGGTTGCTCGTGCGGTGAGATGAAACTGCCGCCCGTCGTCAACGTCAACGAAAGCTCGCCGTCGCGATGATCTCGCGGCAAACCAGCACGTCCGCGCGCCCGGTGGGTTCGCGGACCATCCCCGTCACCCGCGCGCATTCGATCGAAGCGCTTTTGAGTAGAGTTTGATATGGCGCGAGACCAGATCGACATGACGCCGCTGCAATCGCGTGACGAGCTCGTCGCGTGGTTCGAGGCCGGCTGCAAGGACCCGTCCGAATTCCGCATGGGCACCGAGCACGAGAAGACGCCGTTCACGCTCGAGGGCCACCGTCCGGTGCCCTACGAAGGCGCACGCGGCATCGGCGCGTTGCTCGAGGGCATGAAGCTCCTGCTCGGCTGGGAGCCAATCATGGAGAAGGGCAACATCATCGGCCTCTATGACGTCACGGGTGGCGGCGCGATTTCGCTCGAGCCCGGCGGACAGTTCGAGCTCTCCGGTGCGCCGGTCGAGAACGTGCACCAGACCCAAAGCGAGCTGATGGCGCACTTAGCTCAGGTGCGCGAGATCGCGACCCCGCTCGGCATCGGCTTCCTTGGCCTCGGCATGACGCCGTCCTGGTCGCGCGCCGACATCCCGATAATGCCCAAGGGCCGCTACAAGATCATGACCAATTACATGCCGAAGGTCGGTCAATACGGCCTCGACATGATGTACCGGACCTGCACCGTGCAGACCAATCTCGACTTCTCCTCGGAAGCCGACATGGTCAAGAAGCTGCGCGTCTCGCTGGCGCTGCAGCCGGTCGCGACCGCGTTGTTCGCCAACTCGCCGTTCACCGAAGGCAAGCCGAACGGCTTCCTGTCCTTCCGCTCCGAGATCTGGCGCGACACGGATAACGCGCGCGCGGGCATGATGCCGTGGGCGTTCGAGGACGGCATGGGCTTCGAGCGCTATGTCGACTATGCGCTCGACGTGCCCATGTATTTCGTCAAGCGCGGCGACGATTACATCGATGTGTCGGGCTCCTCGTTCCGCGCCTTCTTCGATGGCCGCAACAACAATCTGCCCGGCGAGCGCCCCACTCTGTCGGACTGGGCTAACCATCTCTCGACGATCTTCCCGGAGGTGCGGCTCAAGCGTTATCTCGAGATGCGCGGCTCCGACGGCGGCCCGTGGGGACGGCTGCCGGCGCTCTCGGCATTCTGGGCCGGACTGCTCTATGACGATGTGTCGCTCGACGCCGCCTGGGACATGGTGAAGCACTGGACCGCGCCTGAGCGCCAGGCCCTGCGCGACGACGTGCCGCGCTTCGGCTTCAAGGCGCGGATCAAGGACCGCTATCTCTTTGAGATCGCCAAGGAGTGCCTCGTTCTGGCACATGCGGGCCTGCGTCGCCGCGGTCGCATCGACGCGATCGGCCGCGACGAAACGCGGCATCTGGAGCCGCTTGATCGCATCATCGATTCCGGCCGGACGCCGGCCGAGGAGATGCTCGAGAAGTTCAACGGCGGCTGGAACGGCTCGGTGGAACCAGCCTACAGGGACTACGCGTTCTAGTTCATTGGACCACGATCAGGATTTAGGCCGTTCATCGCCCATACAGGTTTGCGGCGATCAAATGACCAGCTGAAAAACCTGAGCGCCGTCAATAAACTCGAAAGCTGTTCCGATGGGGAAGGGCCGCCTGCCTGGGGCCGTCATGGCAAAGGTCTCGGCAAGCGTCGTGGCCTGCGTTACGTTGCTTTCGCTCGTGTTTGCGAGCGGGCCTGCACGTGCCCAGACGGCGTTCGACCGGCCCGGCGGCGATTATTTCAACACGCCGGTCACATCGGGTGATCCCGCGGATTGTGCGCTGCTCTGCGAGCGCGATCGCCGCTGCCGCTCGTGGAGCTTCAGCTATCCCGACATCGACGGCGCCGCGGCGGTGTGCTGGCTCAAGAATACCGTGCCGCCGCGGGTGCCAGGCAGTTGCTGTATCTCCGGCGTGCGCGGCGCCGGCGTGATCGAGCCGCGCATCGAGGGCGTCGAGACCTCGATCGATCGTCCCGGCGGCGATTTGCGCAGTTTCGAGCTCAAGGACGGCGAGAGCGAGGACGCCTGCAAGGCGGCCTGTACCGCCGACAACAAGTGCCGCGCTTTCACCTACGCCCGTCCCGGCTACACGGGCCGCGGGGCGCGCTGCTTCCTGAAAAAGGACATCAAGCCGCCGCGGCGGAAGGCCGGCTTCACGTCGGGAGTGGTGCGGTAGGGTTCGCCGTACGCCGGACGCGTAGGGTGGATTAGCCGAAGGCGTAATCCGCCGCTTCTGTCGCCGCGGAGATCAAAGTGGTGGGTTACGCTTTGCTAACCCACCCTACACATCTCACTCCGCATCATGCTTTGCGCGGGCCGCTTTCGATGCGAGCACACTCCAGCGCCGTCGCAGGAACGGCTCGACGATCGCGCGTTTCGCCTTGGACAGGCGGATCAGCACGATCGGATGGTCGGCGTAATGATCGGTGAAATGGAAAATCTTCGGCTGGCTCTCGACCAGCATCGCGCGCTCGTCGATCGGCACATCTGGCATCACCAGGCTGTCGCCATCCTCTCTCAGGCGCGCCAGCATCTTCTTGCGCACCTTCAGAGCGGGCGTGCCGTAGGAGGTGCCGTCCTCGACCTCCGGCCACGTCAGCGCAAATTTTCTGACGTCGTCGAAGGTCATGAGACCGGCTCAATGCACGGCGGTGAAGAACCGCGCCAGCCGGAAGCCGGAGAGCCAGGTCCACACCGGCTGACCGCGCATGCCGAGATCCCAGGAGCCGAGCACGGCGTCCGCACGGCCGACCAGATTGTCGACCGGCAGCAGGCCGACGCCGCCGGAGCGCAACGGCACGCGGCTGTCCGCCGAATTGTCTCTGTTATCGCCGAGCACGAACAGGTGGCCGGCGGGTACCGTCACTTCCGGCGTGTTGTCGAGCGGGCCATTGTCGCGCATCTTGAAGATCAGGTGCGAGACGCCGTTCGGCAGCGTCTCGACGTAGCGGTAGGCGGGCTCGCTGCCGCCATTGTCGTCCTCGGCGGCACCAACGCCGTCGGGCTTCAGTTCGGCGGGACGGTCGTTGATGAAGAGCTGACCCTGCCGCATCTGGATGCGGTCGCCGGGAAGGCCGACGACGCGCTTGACCCAGGCCTGCGAGCGATCGCCGGGCCAGCGGAACACCACGACATCGCCTGCCTTTGGCGTCTCCGCGAAGACGCGGCCTGTTTCCGGCAGGTTGATCTGGATGGGCAGCGACGAGGTGCCGTAGCCATAGGGGAATTTCGAGGCGAGCAGGGCATCGCCGATCAACAGCGTCGGCTCCATCGAGCCCGACGGCACGTAGAACGGCTCGGCAAGCGCGCCCTTGGCGATGAAGACGGCGGCGACGATGCCGGCGAGCTGCACGAGCTGGCCGGCCCAGCCGCTGCTCTTTCGCTTGGCGGTGACAGTTCCTTTTTCCACGCTCATGCGCCCGTTCCACCCACAGTAATGCGTTCCATCAGAAGCGACGGCTGGCCGACGCCGACCGGCACGCCCTGGCCGTTCTTGCCGCAGGTGCCGATCCCGGTATCGAGCGCGAGGTCGTTGCCGATCATGCGAATGCGGTGCAGGTCGGTCGGCCCGTTGCCGATCAGCATGGCGCCCTTCAAGGGCGCGCCTAACTTGCCGTTCTCGATCTTGTAGGCCTCGGTGCACTGGAACACGTACTTGCCCGAGGTGATGTCGACCTGTCCGCCGCCGAAATTCGCGGCCAAGACGCCGTTCTTCACCGAGGCGATCATCTCGGCCTGCTCGCGGTCGCCCGCGAGCATGTAGGTATTGGTCATGCGCGGCATCGGCACATGGGCATAGCCCTGGCGGCGGCCGTTGCCGGTCGGCTTCATGTTCATCAGGCGCGCGTTCTGGCGGTCTTGCATGTAGCCGACCAGAATGCCGTCCTCGATCAGCACGGTGCGGTTGGTCGGCGTGCCCTCGTCGTCAATCGAGAGCGAGCCGCGGCGCGAGGCAATGGTGCCGTCGTCGACCACGGTGACGCCCTTGGCTGCGACCTGCTGACCCATCAGGCCGGCAAACGCTGACGTTTTCTTGCGGTTGAAATCGCCTTCCAGACCATGGCCGACCGCTTCATGCAGCATCACGCCGGGCCAGCCGGCCCCCAACACGACGTCCATCTCGCCGGCGGGGGCGGGAATCGACTCCAGATTGACCAGGGCCTCGCGCAGCGCACCGTCGGCGGCATCGCGCCAGTTCTTGCTTTGGATGAATTCGGCATAGCCGGCACGGCCGCCATAACCCTTGCTGCCGCTCTCCTGGCGATCGCCCTGTCCAGCGACGACCGAGACGTTGACGCGCACCAGCGGGCGGATGTCGCGATAGCTTTCGCCGTCGGGCCGCAGGATCTCGACGACCTGCCAGGTCGCGCCGAGGCTGACACTGACCTGCCGTACCCGCGGGTCCTTGTCGCGCAGATAAGCGTCGATCTCGGCGAGCAGTTTGACTTTGGTCTCGAAGCCCGGGGCATCCAGCGGATTGTCGTCGCCATAGAGCCGCACATTCGTGCGCGGGGGCGGAGCCGCAAAGCTTCCGGAATAGCCGCCGCGGACGGCGGCGACCGCATCGGCGGCGCGAATCAGCGCCGGCAGCGATACGTCGGAGGAATGCGCGTAGCCGACCGCATCGTCCTTGACGGCGCGAAGCCCAAAACCCTGAGAGGTGTCGTAGGTCGCCTGCTTCAGCCGCCCATTGTCGAACATCAGCGCTTCGGTCTGGCTGTATTCCAGGAACAATTCGCCGTCGTCGGCGCCGGCAAGCCCGCGCGCGACCTCGTGGCGAACCTGGTCGCGGTCGAGATTGGCGCGGTCGAGCAGGGAGGTTGTTGCAGGGTTGGTCATCGATCACCCATTGTCGGAGACATGTTCGGCAAGATAACGGCTTCCCGGCCGTTCGGCGAGAGGGCGGACCGTCACATTACCGAAACGACATGATTGAAATCATTGCGATATCGGATATTCATCCCGAAAGCCTCCGGGCGACGACGGCTTCGGACCGCCGCGGATCAATTTCAAACGATCACCTTAAGCCGATCTTGAAGAGTCCCAGGTATATCGTGGGCGTGCCTGCTCCGGCGGTCTGCGAGACGCGACGCATGTGGAAGCTCATCCTGCCGCTGGTCGATTTCATTGACCGGTATCAAGGCCTCATCATTGGCTTTGCTGTGCTGGCTTCGGTCCTGCTCCTCAATCAGATCATCTACCGCCTGTTCTGGAGCTCTTATCCCTCGCGTGACGACTATCTTGCAGCTCACCCCGGCTGCGCCACGACGGATGGCGTTGTCTGCGCGACATGCCGGCAGAAGGCCGCCAGCATGCCCGTCCAGGGAAGCGGCCGCATCTTCCGCTGCACCTGGTGCGACATGGACCTCTTTCGCGTCGACAGGGCGTGAAGAGCTGTCGAGGGGGACACCGATGGTGCTGCCCTCCGATTAATGCTATGGTTTAAGCTATGGACTATCGGGACATCATCTCCATCGAGCCCGGCAAGCGCGGAGGCCGACCGTGCATTCGCCATATGCGAATCGCCGTGGCGGACGTGCTCGGCTGGTTGGCTGCGGGGCAGAGCCATGCCCAAATCCTCGATGATTTCCCTGAGCTGACCGAGGACGATATCCGGGCGTGTTTGGCTTATGCGGCTGACCGCGAGAGGCGGCTGGTCACTGCGCCGATATGAAGCTTCTGTTTGATCAGAATCTCAGCTTCAAGCTCTGCCAGATGATTGCCGACCTCTTTCCAGACTCCAGCCATGTCCGACTGCTTGGCCTATCCGAAGGCGCGGATCGCGCGCTTTGGGATTTTGCCAAGGCAAATGGCTTTTGCATCGTAACGCAGGATGTCGACTTCGCCGATCTTGCCGGCTTATTGGGGGCTCCGCCCAAGGTGATTTGGCTGCGAGCCGGTAATCAGACGATGTCGGCCATTGCAGAGTTGCTGCGACGTCAAGCCGAGACGATCCGATCGTTTCAGGACGCCGCCGCAGCAGCTTGTCTCGAGATCTACTAGGTCGGCCGTCGCCCTACGGCAGCTTGTCATATCCCTCGCCGAGCCCGTTCAGGCTGAGCGGGAAGCCGATGCCTTCTTCCGGCGTCTCGAAGATGATGAAGGTCGCGGTCTTGGCGCTGCGGAGCTGGCCGAGCAGCTTGTCGTCCATAACGACCTCGGCGACGCAGCCGTTGGGCAGGCAGCGGACGAAACCGGCGCGGCCGACATCCTGGTTGTCGAGCTTCAGCCCGAGGCCGGAGGGCAGCAGCACGCCGAGGGGGGCGACCACGCGCATCAGGCGGCTCTTCTGGTCGGCGGTCTTCAGTACGATGACCGTGAGGCCGGCGTTGGAGCGGTCCTCTGCCACGACGCTCTGGATCAGGGCGCATTGCTCGGCCTGGGCGCCGGGCGGGGTATCGCAGCGAATCTGCCAGTCGCCATGGACGGAGCGCACCGCGCCCTGCGCATGGGCGGCGCCGGGCAAGAACACGAACATGGCAAGGAAAAGGGCGGCGGCCAGGAGGCCGATCAGCGCCTTGATGCCGTCATCCGGCCTCGCCATGCATCTCGAAAGCCCCATCGGGGTCGGTCCCTTTGCTCGCCTGGGTCGCTCGCGCTGGTGGACTGATACGGGAATGACGGCGGCTTGAAGGCAATTCCCAAGCAAATCCCGCGCCGCCTTGGCTCGCCATCGCCGACACGAATCAAGTTCCTGCGCGATTGTCCGCCAGTGCCTAACGCGGGCAATTCCGCTGTCAAGCCGCGGCATCCCGGGAAACGGTATTTTTGTCTGATGTTGCTGGGAAATATCTTGCGGGTGATGGGAGGCAGACCAAGCCCAAGACTGCATTGCGATAGATCAAGAATTATGGTTTGAGAGGCTTGATTTCGGCGTTTGAGCGATCTGGCCCAATTCCTCTTAGAGGTATTCTTGAGCGGCGTTTCGTTGGACGGGCGGGTCGAATAAGCATTTCCCGGAAATAGGGGAATGCACCTGGGGTGATTTCGTAAGGGGAGCGCGAACGGCATGAGGATGTCGATGGGTCGGGTGGGCCGGCATTTGCTGGGAATGGCCACCATCGCCTTGGTGGCGGCTGGCATCACGCTGGCGACGGGCGGCGCGGCGTTCGCCGAGCTCGGGCAGCCGCAGCCGTGGGAGTGGCACCTTCAGGCCTCCGGGTCTCCGGTGATGGACAATATCGTCTGGTTCCACAATTTCTTGTCCGTGCTCATTATCGTGATCACGCTGTTCGTGCTGGCGCTGCTCGTGGCCGTGGTCGTGAAGTTCAACGCGAGGGCCAATCCGGTGCCGTCGCGGACCACCCACAACACGCTGATCGAGGTGGCCTGGACGCTGGTTCCGGTGCTGATCCTGGTCGGCATCGCGGTGCCGTCGTTCCGCCTGCTGTTCCTCGAGCTCGACGTGCCGAAGGCGGATCTGACCATCAAGGCGACTGGCAAGCAGTGGTACTGGTCTTACGCCTATCCGGACAACGGCAAGTTCGAGTTCGACTCGCTGTTGGCCCAGGACAAGCAGCCCCGGCTGCTCGGCGTCGACAACGAGATGGTCGTGCCGGTCAACAAGGTGATTCGCGTCCAGGTCACCGGCGCCGACGTCATCCACGCCTTCGCGCTGCCGGCTTTCGGCGTCAAGATCGACGCCATTCCGGGGCGGCTGAACGAGACCTGGTTCAAGGCGACGAAGACCGGCATGTTCTACGGCCAGTGCTCGGAGCTCTGCGGCAAGGACCACGCCTTCATGCCGATCGCGATTCGCGTGGTGAACGATCAGGAGTTCGCCTCCTGGGTCGAAACGGCGAAGAAGAAATATGCAAGCGGCGGCACCAGCACTTTCGCCTCCGCGGCCGGCCCGACGCAGTAGGCGTCGGGTAACGGTTTGAGGGGACCGAAAGCGACATAATGGGCGGGACCTCCGAAGGTCCGAACGGGACGCAAGGCAGGATTTGAAAATGGCAACCAGCGCAGCAGCACACGGCGATCACGCGCAAGACCACGGACACGACGAGCACGCCCATCCGACCGGATGGCGGCGCTACGTCTATTCGACCAATCACAAGGACATCGGCACGATGTACCTGATCTTCGCGGTCATCGCCGGTATCATCGGTGCCGCGTTGTCGATCGCGATCCGTGCCGAGTTGATGTATCCGGGCGTGCAGATATTCCACGAAACGCACACCTATAACGTCTTCGTGACCTCCCACGGCCTGATCATGATCTTCTTCATGGTCATGCCCGCGATGATCGGCGGCTTCGGCAACTGGTTCGTGCCGCTGATGATCGGCGCGCCGGACATGGCGTTCCCGCGCATGAACAACATCTCATTCTGGCTGCTGCCGGCCTCGTTCGCACTGCTGCTGATCTCGTCCTTCGTCGAGGGCGAGCCGGGCGCCAACGGCGTCGGCACCGGCTGGACCATGTACGCGCCGCTGTCGAGCACCGGTCATCCCGGCCCGGCCGTCGACTTCGCGATCCTGTCGCTCCATCTGGCGGGCGCGTCCTCGATCCTCGGCGCGATTAACTTCATCACCACCATCTTCAACATGCGCGCGCCGGGCATGACGCTGCACAAGATGCCGCTGTTCGTGTGGTCGATCCTGGTGACGGTGTTCCTGCTGTTGCTGTCGCTGCCCGTGCTCGCCGGTGCGATCACCATGCTGCTGACCGACCGCAATTTCGGCACCAGCTTCTTCGCGCCCGATGGTGGCGGCGACCCCGTGCTGTTCCAGCACCTGTTCTGGTTCTTCGGTCATCCCGAGGTGTACATCCTGATCCTGCCCGGCTTCGGCATGATCAGCCAGATCGTCTCGACCTTCTCGCGCAAGCCCGTATTCGGCTATCTCGGCATGGCCTACGCCATGGTCGCGATCGGCGGCATCGGCTTCGTGGTGTGGGCGCACCACATGTACACGGTCGGCATGTCGTCGGCGACGCAGGCCTATTTCGTCGCCGCTACCATGGTGATTGCGGTGCCGACCGGCGTGAAGATTTTCTCCTGGATCGCCACGATGTGGGGCGGTTCGATCGAGTTCCGTGCCCCGATGATCTGGGCGGTGGGCTTCATCTTCCTGTTCACGGTCGGCGGCGTCACCGGCGTCGTGCTGGCGAACGCGGGCGTCGACCGCGTGCTCCAGGACACCTACTATGTCGTCGCGCACTTCCACTACGTGCTGTCGCTCGGCGCCGTGTTCGCGATCTTCGCGGGCTGGTACTACTGGTTCCCGAAGATGTCGGGCTACATGTACAACGAGACGCTGGCGAAAGCGCATTTCTGGTTCACCTTCGTCGGCGTCAACATGGTGTTCTTCCCGCAGCACTTCCTCGGCCTGTCGGGAATGCCGCGCCGCTATGTCGATTATCCCGATGCGTTCGCCGGCTGGAACCTGGTCTCCTCGATCGGCTCCTACATCTCGGGCTTCGGCGTGCTGATCTTCCTCTATTGCGTGCTCGACGCCTTCATGAAGAAGGTGCCCGCGGGCGACAATCCCTGGGGTGCCGGCGCGACCACGCTGGAATGGACGCTGTCCTCGCCGCCGCCCTTCCACCAGTTCGAAGTGCTGCCCCGCGTGCAGTAATCAAAACGCCTGCGGCGCCCGAGACGGGCGCCGCAGCTCTATAACGAAGCGAGTTGAATTTAGTGTCCGTCCTCGATCAGAATGCCATCAACATCAATCCCCGCATCTCCGAAGCGGAGGTCGGCGATTACATCGCGCTGCTCAAGCCGCGGGTGATGTCGCTCGTGATCTTCACCGCGGTGGTCGGAATGGCGATGGCGCCGGGGCACTTCCACCCCGTGCTTGCGATCACCTCGCTGCTCTGCATCGCCGTCGGCGCCGGCGCTTCCGGCGCGCTCAACATGGCACTCGAGGGGGACATCGACGCCAAGATGTCGCGCACCGCGAACCGCCCGATTCCACGCGGCCGCATCACCCGGCCCGAGGCGATGGCGTTCGGCATGACGCTCGCCTTCTTCGCGGTGATGACGCTCGGCATCCTCGTCAACTGGATCGCGGGCGCGCTGCTCGCCTTCACCATCTTCTTCTACGTCGTGATCTACACGATGGGCCTGAAGCGCTGGACCGCGCAGAACATCGTGATCGGCGGTGCTGCCGGCGCGCTGCCGCCGGTGGTGGCCTGGGCTTCCGTCACCGGCACGGTCGACGTCGAGCCGCTGCTGCTGTTCGCCATCATCTTCTTCTGGACGCCGCCGCACTTCTGGGCGCTGGCACTGTTCCGCTCCGACGATTACGCGCGCGCCGGCATCCCGATGCTGCCCAACGTCGCCGGTCCCGACGCAACCCGTCTTCAGATTCTGCTCTACACCGTCGTGCTGATCGCGGTGGCTGCCGCGCCCTGGGCGCTCGGCTATTTCGACGCCGTCTACGGCGTCACCTCGCTGGTGCTCGGTGCCGGCATGCTGGTGCTAGCTATCAACGTCTATTTCCGCCGCGAACGCAGCCAATCGCTGCGCGCGACGCGAAAGCTGTTCGCGTTCTCCATCTTTTACCTGTTTGCGCTGTTTGCGACCCTGCTGGCCGAGGTCGTGTACCGCGCGCTTGCTCCGATGGTCGGGGGCGCATGATCACGACATGGCTGACAAACCCGAGCCAGATGGAATCGTCCTCACCGAGGCGCAGCAGAAGAGCCGCCGTCGGCGCTCGATCGCAATCGCGCTCGCGCTCGGTGTTCTCGTCGTGCTGTTTTTCGCCGTCACCATGGTCAAGGGACCGGCTGTCCTAGTCCGGCCGATGTAGGAAGAGATGGATCGAGAGCCGACCATATCGCAGGATCAGAGCCGAACGGCCAGGAAAGGCCGTTCAGGGGGCTTGGGCCGTGACGTGCTGGTCGCCTCGATCTGCGGCGGCGTGGTCGCGCTGATGGTCGGCGCCTCCTACGCGGCGGTGCCGTTCTACAATTGGTTCTGCCGCGCCACCGGCTTCAACGGCACGACCCAGGTCGCAACTTCCGCGCCTGCGACCGGCCCGATCGCGCGCAAGATCTCGGTGCGTTTCGATTCCAACGTCGCGCCCGGCCTGCCCTGGAAGTTCGCGCCGGAGCAGAACGAGGTCGAGGTCAATATCGGTCAGGTCACGACCATCTATTACACCGTGACCAACCAGGCCGCGCGTACGACGTCGGGCCAGGCCGCCTACAACGTCGCGCCGCTGACGGTCGGCTCCTATTTCCAGAAGATCAACTGCTTCTGCTTCACCGAGCAGACCATGGCGCCCGGCGAGAAGCGCGAGATGCCGGTGGTGTTCTACGTCGATCCGTCGATCGTCAATGATCACGACAATGACGGGCTCAACACGATCACGCTGTCATACACATTCTATCCGGTGCGCGATCCGGTGGTGAAACCGCTGGCATCCGGTGAAGACGACACACGCAAGGGGAATCTCCAACCGCCGGGTTGACGCTCAGGGTTGGAATACGGGGATAAGTGCCGGACAGGCACGGGATTGAGGAGAGAGACCGCAAATGGCTACCGCGCAAGGCAAGCACCACGACTACCATCTGGTCGATCCCTCTCCGTGGCCCGTGGTCGGATCCATCTCGGCCTTCATCATGGCGATCGGCGCGATCACCTGGATGCACCACATGCTCTCTGCCGCGCCGATCATCTTCGGGGTCGGTACCATCGGCGTGCTCTACACCATGGCGAGCTGGTGGGGCGACGTGATCAAGGAAGCCCAGTACAAGGGCGACCACACCCGCGTCGTGCAGATCAGCCACCGCTACGGCATGATCCTGTTCATCGCCTCCGAGGTGATGTTCTTCGTCGCCTGGTTCTGGGCTTATTTCAATGCGGCGCTGTTCCCGGCCGATCCCGTTCACGCGACCCGCGAAGCCCTGTTCGGCGGCGTCTGGCCGCCGAAGGGCATCGAGACCTTCGATCCCTGGCATCTGCCGCTGCTCAACACGCTGATCCTGCTCACCTCCGGCACCACCGTGACCTGGGCGCACCATGCGCTGCTGGAAAACGACCGCCAGGGTCTGAAGTACGGCCTGATCCTCACCATCCTGCTGGGTGCAACCTTCACCTGCGTGCAGGCCTTCGAGTACAGCCATGCGGCGTTCTCGTTCGCCGGCAACGTCTATGGCGGGACCTTCTTCATGGCGACCGGCTTTCACGGCTTCCACGTGCTGGTCGGCACGGTCTTCCTGACCGTATGCCTGGCGCGGGCCTATGCCGGCCACTTCACGCCGACGCAGCACCTCGGCTTCGAATTCGCCGCCTGGTACTGGCACTTCGTGGACGTGGTCTGGCTGTTCCTGTTCCTGTGCATCTATGTCTGGGGACACGGCGCCGAGACCATGGCTCACGGCGCGCACTGAGCTGTAACGCATTCATCAGAAAGGGCGGCCGCAGGGCCGCCCTTTCGCTTTCCTGGGCCGAGGCCTCGGCCGAAACTGTGATAGACTAGTGCGTCATGAACGAGACCGCCGGCACGCCTCAGTCCCAGCCCCCCGTCCTGCAAAGCGCGCTGCGCGGGCTCGGCTGCAAATGCCCGCGCTGCGGTAAGGGCAAGCTCTATGCGGGCTTCCTGACGCTCGCGCCGTCCTGCGACCGCTGCGGCCTCGACTACGCCTTCATCGACACCGGCGATGGTCCTGCGATCTTCATCATCATGCTGGCTGGCGCGATCGTGGTCGCCTGCGCGCTCATTGTCGAGGTCAAGTACCAGCCGCCGTACTGGCTGCACGCGGTGTTGTGGCTGCCGCTGATCCTCGCCACCACGCTGTTGCCGCTGCGCTCCATGAAGTCGCTGCTGATCGCGCTGCAATTCCACCACAAGGCGGCGCCCGGCCGGCTGGTTGACCGCGCGAAATGAATGAGACTGAGCGCAAGCCCCGCGTGGCCGGCTTCACGCTGTTCACGCTTCTGCTGACCGCGGCGTTCGTCGCGCTCGGAATCTGGCAATTGCAGCGTCGTACCGCCAAGCACGAGTTGATCGCTGCGCTGACCGAGCGTCTCGCGGATGCACCGGTCGCGCTGCCGCCGCCAGCGCGATGGGTCGCGCTGACCCCTGCGCGGGACGAATTCCGCCGGGTCAGCTTCATCGCGACCTATGCGGCCTCGCCGGATGCGATGGTCTATTCGTCCGGCTCCGCCGTGCGCAAGGATGCCTCCGGCCCCGGCACCTGGGCCTTCCTGCCGGCGCAGCTTTCGAGCGGCGAGATCGTCGTGATAGATGCGGGCTTCGTCGAGAACACGATGCAGGAGCGCGGCGTCGAGGATCGCGCGGTGAAGAAGCTCGTCACCGGCGCGCCTGTTACGCTTACCGGCTATCTGCGCTTCCCCGAAGTCCCGGGCTGGCTGACGCCGGCCGAGAACCGGGACAAGCGGCTGTGGTTCGTGCGCGATCATCTGGCGATTGCAAGCGCGCTCGGTTGGGGCACGGTCGCACCGTTCTACATCGATCTCGAGCAGCCGGTGCCTGAGAACGGCATTCCGCGTCCCGGGCCGCTCGACGTGAATCTGAAAGACGACCATCTGCAATACGCCATCACCTGGTTCGCGCTTGCCGGCGCCGTGCTGATCGCATTCGCAGTCTGGCTGCGGGGACGACGGCAGAGCGGAGTAGACCCGTAGGTTCCCGGAGGGAACCCGGTATCGTCCGGTCTTTATTATTCAGCGCATATTCACGAGTGTGATCCTAAGCCGCCTTTGAAATTTTTCCGCGGCAAACAGGATTTTCCGGCGTGCGCGATTTCGATCAGATGGGACTCGTCGTCGATTGGGTGGATGCCTGCCGCAAGGGCGACCTCGCGATGCTGCTGGACCTCTATGCCGAAGATGCCGAGTTAAAATGCACGTGCAACGGCACGCGTCTCTATCGCGGCCGGCGCGAGCTTGAAAGCTATTGGGGACCGAAGCTCAGCGCTTTCGCGTCGGCAGGCTTTGGCCTTGAAGAGATCCATCCCGCGCAAAACGGCGTCGATCTCGAATATTCTGTCGCGGGGGCGCTGCGCGTCCGCGTGTCGTTTCTCTTCAGTGCGGAAGGCAAGATCCACAGCGCGCTGTGCGAGCCGGCGCAGCAGGGCTCGCACGATTGCGGTGCCTGTTAGGTTGATGCCCGCCCGTCTCGCACCGTTCCCACCGGCAGACGACAGCGCACATAGGTTCGCTCATCCGCCCGCAGCAGCGACAGCGAGCCGCTGAGCGCACGTACGCGCTCATGCATTCCGGTGAGGCCGCGGCCGAACACATTGTCGGCGGGAAAGCCGGCGCCGTCGTCGGAGACTTCGACCGCGAGCGCCTCGCCGGCGATGCTCGCCTGCACCTGAACGTTGCGTGCTCCGGCATGGCGCAGCACGTTGGTCAGTGCTTCCTGGATCAGCCGATAGACTGTCTGGGCCAGAGGTCCGCCGATCTCGTTCAAGCCAGGATCGAGCGCGGTCGTCAGGCTGACATGCGGCGCTTGTCGTCGAAAGTTCTGGAGCAGTGTCTGCAGGCTGGCCTCAAGCCCCAATTCCTCGATGTAGAGCGGCCGCAGCCGGTCGAGGATGGGGCGGTTGGTTTGCTGGAGCGCCTCGACCGATCGCATCACCTCTTGCACGGAGTTGCCGAGATTTCCCGTTTTCGGTGAGGATTCGCTCAACGCGATCGTGCCGGCACGGATGCTGAACAGCAGCGGGCCAAGCTCGTCATGCAGCTCGCGGGCGAGATCGCGCCGCTCATTGTCCTGAAGCGACACCAGCTGGTGCAGGAGATCGCGATTGTCCTGGCTCAATTGCGCGAGCGTGGTTGCCAGCGCATTGGCCTCCTCGCAGCTCAGGCGGATTTCCGGCGGCCCCGCGAGCGGAATCGGCATCGCGTAATCGCCACGCCGGATTCGGGTGAGTCCTGCGCCGAGATTTTGCAGCGGTCGCAGTGTGGACCCTGCGAAGACATAGGCGATCGTTCCGGTCAACACCATCAGCACCGCAACGAGGCTCGTGAGGGCCAAAAAGGCGATCCATTTTTCGAACAGGTCGGCCGACAGGTCGGGCACGAACACGATGTCACCAACTTGCCTGTCCTGGATAGTGACGGGAGATGCCGCGTCCATCTCCGGGATGGCGATCAGGTCTACGAACCATCGCGGCACGCCATGCACATTCCGCAGGCCGTCCTTCGCCGAGGGCACAGTACCCGCTTCCACGGACCGGAATTGAATATCAGAGGAGGGATCCAGGGAACGGACGAACGCGTCGAGTACTTTCCGTGGATTATCCGATGCGCCGAGAGCGCTGTTGAGTGCGACAGCGACGGTCCGGGTCGAGCGTCGGCCCGGCTCATTCTCATCGGCCAGCTGACCGGTGGCAAATGCCTGGAGCAGTACGCCGCCCATGGCCAACGCAGCGACAAAGCTCAAGCCGAGCGGAAGAAACAGTTGGGTTCTGAACGAGAGCCGTTGCCACATTAGGTCAATTCTAACGCGCATTGGCGGGATTTTCTCTTTCCATTTGTTCCTGCCGGTCTATGAGTCGAACAAACAGAGAGCGCGCGATGCAAGATACCGCCAAGCCGGCGATCAGGGTTTTGATCGTCGACGACCATCCTGTGGTGCTGTCGGGATGTCGCACCTTGTTTTCGTCTGACCATTCGATCCGGATCGAGGAGGCGAGCGACGCCAAATCAGGGCACCGGGCCTATATCAGCAAGCGTCCTGACGTGACCGTGATCGACATCAGCCTGCCCGACGTCTCCGGCTTCGAGCTGATGCGCCGGATCCGCAAGGACGACCCGGACGCCAAGATCATCATGTTCAGCATGAACGACGATCCGGCCTTCGTGGTGCGCGCGGTCGAGCTGGGGGCGCAGGGCTACGTCTCCAAAGGCGACGATCCGCGGATCCTGCTCAAGGCCGTGCGCAAGGTGGTCGCAGGCGACAATTTCATCTCGCCGCAGCTCGCGGAGGCCGTGACGTTCTCGGGCGCCGCGATCAAGGCCAATCCTGCCTCGCAGATGACGCCGCGGGAGCTCGAGATTCTCCGCCTGCTCGGGCGTGGCAACAAGATCGTTGAGGTCGCGGAAGCGCTCGGCATCTCCTACAAAACGGTCGCCAACACCACGTCCCTGCTCAAGCAGAAATTAGGGGCCAAGAATCACTCTGATCTGATCCGGATCGCCGTGGAAATCGGGATGAACTGATACCGGCAGGGACCGAACCGGCTGCTCCAGGATGCAGCCGGTTCGGCCGCGGATGAGCGCTGCCGTTCATCCGGGCAATGGGTGGACAACGGCTGACACCTTCCGCCGACACAATGGGTCGACGAGGCGTTCGTTCCTTGTTCGATGCATCGATCCGGGAAAAAACGGCACTGAGGCCGAGTGCGGAGCAGTCTGATGGCCGGCGCTGCCGAGGTCCATCGGGAAAAACAGGAACATTTCGGCTGCGCGCGCCGTTTTTCTCCTTGACGATCCCATGACGGGTGACGATAGCTCGAACGAATGATTTCAGGGGCAGGCGCCCCGACGCGGAAACCAGGTCTGCACACATCAACGACAGACCTTCCAGGAGGGGGCTGCGGCATCGCCGCAGCCCTTTTTCGTTGGGCAGGACGTGGCCGGGAAGCGGTTTCCTGATGCCGCAAAACACTCTATGGTGCCGGGAGCGCCCCTGAGGCGGACTAGGAATATCGTGAAATCAAAGGCTTATGGCCCGGATTCAGGCCGGCTTGGCCTTTGGAGGGCAGTTTGACTCGTTATATTTCGACCCGGGGCGAGGCCCCCGAGCTGGGCTTCTGCGACGTGATGCTGACCGGGCTTGCCCGCGACGGGGGCCTGTATGTGCCGGTGACCTGGCCGCAGCTCTCAGTCGAGACCATTGCCGGCTTCTTTGGCCGCCCCTACTGGGAAGTCGCGGTCGAAATCATCCGTCCCTTTGTCGGTGGTGAGATTTCGGACGCGGACCTCGGCCGCATGGCGAACGAGGCTTACGCCACCTTCCGTCATCCGGCCGTGGTGCCGCTGCGTCAGATGTCGCCACATCAATTCGTGCTGGAGCTGTTCCACGGTCCGACGCTCGCCTTCAAGGACGTGGCGATGCAGCTGATCTCGCGGCTGATGGACCATGTGCTGGCCAAGCGCGACCAGCGCACCACCATCGTGGTCGCGACCTCCGGCGACACCGGCGGCGCCGCAGTCGATGCGTTCGCGGGACTGGAGAATGTCGACCTCGTCGTGCTGTTTCCGCACAAGCGCATCTCCGAGGTGCAGCAGCGGATGATGACGACGACGGGCGCCGCCAACGTCCACGCGCTCGCCATCGAGGGTAATTTCGACGATTGCCAGGCCCTCGTGAAGGGGATGTTCAACAACCATCGCTTCCGCGATGCAACCTCGCTGTCCGGCGTCAATTCGATCAACTGGGCGCGCATCGTCGCGCAAGTGGTCTATTACTTCACCTCCGCAGTCGCCGCCGGCGCGCCGGCGCGCGCAGTGGATTTCATCGTGCCGACCGGCAATTTCGGCGATATTTTTGCCGGCTACGTCGCCAAGCGCACGGGCCTTCCGGTGCGGACGCTGCGCATTGCCGCCAACGTCAACGACATTCTCGCCCGCACGCTCAAGACCGGCATCTACGAGGTGCGCGAGGTGCACGCCACGGCATCGCCGTCGATGGACATCCAGATCTCCTCGAATTTCGAGCGGCTGCTGTTCGAGGCGGGCCGGCGCGATGCGGCCGGCGTGCGCCGGCTGATGGAGCAGCTGAAACAGTCCGGGCGCTTCGTGCTGCCCGACGCCACGCTCGCCGCGATCCGCCAAGAATTCGACGCCGGCCGTGCCGACGAAACCGAAACCGCGGCTGCGATCCGCGCCGCCTGGCGCGAGGCCGGCGAACTCGTCGATCCCCACACGGCCGTGGCGCTCGCCGTCGCCGACCGCGACACCACCGACACGACCGTGCCCAACATCGTGCTTTCGACTGCGCATCCCGCCAAATTCCCGGACGCCGTGGAGGCCGCCTGCGGCCAGCGGCCGCAACTGCCAGCATGGCTCGACGGTCTCATGACCAAATCCGAACACATGAAGGTGATGAAGAACGATCAGAGCGAGGTGGAGCGGTTCGTGCTGTCGGTCAGCCGCGCCGCAAAACAGGGAGTTGCCGGATGAGCGTCGAGATTTCCAAGCTTGCGTCCGGCCTGACCGTCGTCACCGACAACATGCCCCATCTCGAGACCGCCGCGCTCGGCGTCTGGGCCGGCGTCGGCGGCCGCGACGAGAAGCCGAACGAGCACGGCATCTCCCACCTCCTCGAGCACATGGCGTTCAAGGGCACCACGGGGCGCTCCTCGCGCGAGATCGTGGAGGAGATCGAGGCCGTCGGCGGCGACCTCAATGCCGGCACCTCGACCGAGACGACGTCCTATTATGCCCGTGTGATGAAGGCCGATGTGCCGCTGGCGCTCGACGTGCTGGCCGACATCCTCGCCAATCCCGCCTTCGAGCCCGAAGAGCTCGAGCGCGAGAAGAACGTCATCGTGCAGGAGATCGGCGCGGCGCAGGATACGCCCGACGACGTCGTGTTCGAGCATCTCAACGAGCTCTGCTATCCCGACCAGCCGATGGGCCGCTCGCTGCTCGGCACCGCCAAGACGCTGAAAGGCTTCAACCGCGACATGCTGCGCGGCTATCTTTCGACGCATTACCGCGGCCCCGACATGGTGGTGGCGGCGGCCGGCGCCGTCGATCACAAGCAAGTCGTCGCCGAGGTCGAAAAGCGCTTTGCGAGTTTTGAGGGAACGCCGGGGCCCAAGCCTCAGGCCGCCCAGTTCGGCAAGGGCGGCGCCAAGGTCGTGCATCGCGAGCTCGAGCAGGCGCACCTGACGCTGGCGCTGGAAGGCGTGCCGCAGAGCGATCTGTCGCTGTTCTCGCTTCAGGTCTTCACCAACCTCCTCGGCGGCGGAATGTCGTCGCGGCTGTTCCAGGAAGTGCGCGAGAAGCGCGGCCTCTGCTACTCCATCTATTCCTTCCACGCGCCCTATACCGACACCGGTTTCTTCGGCCTCTACACCGGCACCGATCCCGCCGACGCGCCGGAGATGATGGAAGTCGTTATCGACGTCATGAATGATTCGGTGGAAACGCTGACCGAGGCCGAGATCGCCCGCGCCAAGGCGCAGATGAAGGCGGGTCTCCTGATGGCGCTGGAGAGCTGCTCGTCGCGCGCCGAGCAGCTTGCCCGGCACGTGCTGGCCTATGGCCGGCCGCAGACGGTGCAGGAGCTGGTGGCCCGGATCGACGCCGTCAGCGTCGAATCGACCCGGGACGCGGCGCGTGCACTGCTTTCGCGCAGCCGCCCTGCGGTAGTCGCATTGGGCAGCGGCAGGGGTCTGGACACGGCGGTGTCTTTTGCGGAAGGATTGACCAAGGCGCGCGCCAAGGCCCGGCTGCATTAGGAGCCGCGCAAGGCCGGCCCCCGGGAAGCATCACCATGGCCCTCTTTCGCCTGCCATCCAGTGGACCTGCCGCTCTCGCCCCCCGTGGCAACGGGCTGTTGCTCCGCGCGCCGCAGATGTCCGACTTCTTGCAATGGGCGCATCTGCGCGAGACCAGCCGCGATTACCTGACGCCGTGGGAGCCGATCTGGCCGTCGGACGATCTCACCCGCTCAGGCTTCCGCCGCCGCCTGCGCCGCTATTCCGAGGATATCGCCGCCGACCGCTCCTATCCCTTTCTGGTCTTCCGCGAACTCGACGGGGCCATGGTCGGCGGCATCACGCTCGCCAATGTCCGGCGCGGCATCGTCCAGGCCGGCACCATCGGCTATTGGGTCGGCCAGCCCCATGCCCACCGCGGCTACATGACGGCGGCGCTGCGGGTGCTGCTGCCGACGCTGTTCGGCGAGCTCAATTTGCACCGGGTCGAGGCCGCCTGCATCCCCACCAATGTGCCGTCGATCCGGGTGCTGGAGAAGTGCGGCTTCTCCCGCGAGGGGCTGGCGCGCCGCTATCTCTGCATCAACGGAATCTGGCAGGATCATTTGTTGTTTGGCCTGTTGCACGAGGATTTCCGCGGCTGAGCCGGACTTGCTCCCGCACCGAAGTCAGCTTTTTTCCTGCCTTGTTTTCTCGCCTTGGGATCGCCGACTTTGGCGATATAACCCGCTGGTCGGCCGGTGATCGGCCGGGATGTTGTCGCCGGGATGTTGTCATGGAGTACAGCGGTTCATGAAGGAGCTTCGCTCATTGCGGAAGGCGCTGCGGCGGGGTCCGGTGATCGCGCTGGCGCTGTCGGTGTCATTCGCGGCCGTCTCGCCGGTCGCGGCGCAGTCGCTGACCGACCGCTTCAAGAGCCTGTTCGGCGGCAAGTCCGACGAGCCGGCCCAGCCGAAGCCGGCGCCGGCCCCGGGTCAGCCGCCGGCCGATGACGATATCGATTGCCCGCAGGTCACGGTGCGTGCCGGAGCATCCACCTATGGGGTCGGGGTGACCGGCAAGCCGGCCGTCGGCAACGACGTGCGCTTCCAGGCCTCGATCACCAAGATGGCGCGCGAATGCGTCCGCAATGGCGGCGAGATCACTGCGCGCATCGGCATCCAGGGCCGCGTCATCGCGGGCCCCGCCGGCGCGCCCTCCACGGTCGAGGTCCCCCTGCGCGTCGCCGTGGTGCAGGGCGGCGTCGGCGAGAAGGTGATCGCCTCGAAGGCCTACCGGACCACGGTCGAGATGTCGGAAGGCGGCAGTGTGCCCTTCACGTTCGTCGCCGAGGACCTGTCCTATCCTGTGCCGACAGCCGCGACCGCTGATTCCTATATCTTCTATGTCGGCTTCGACCCGCAGGCGCTCTCGCCCGAGCCGAAGCCGCGGGGGAGGAGGAAGTAAGGTCTCGTGCCCCCGGACGCGGCGCAGCGCGCAGCGGTGCGACGCAGAGCCGGGACACGAGAGTCTTGCAGACAACAAAAAAGCCGGCGCTCATCGCGCCGGCTTTTTGATGGGTGAGGCGTCTACCCTCAGTTCAGCTTCTGCCGGACTTCGGTGATGCCCTTGGCGAGCAGATCGTCGGCGACCGAGCCTTTGACCGACTGCGACAGGATCGCGGAGGCGGCCTGCACGGCGGCTTCCGCGGCTGCGGCGCGGACATCGGCGACCGCCTGGGCCTCGGCGAGCGCGATCTTGCTCTCCGCGGTCTTGGTGCGACGTGCCACGAAGTCTTCCATCTTCGCCTTGGCTTCAGCCGCGATGCGCTCGGCTTCGGACTTGGCGTTGGCGATGATGTCGGCGGCCTCGCGCTCGGCCGTGGCGCTGCGGGCCTTGTAGTCGGCGAGCACCTTGGCCGCTTCCTGCTTGAGGCGCGTCGCGTCGTCGAGCTCGGCCTTGATGCGTTCGGCGCGGTGATCGAGCGCTTTCATCGCGGTCTTGAAGACCCCGAGATAGCCGAACACGACCATCAGGATCACGAAAGCGACGGCGACCCAGAATTCAGGTTCGAAGAACATATCCACTAACCCTTCAAGGACGCGTCAACGGCGGCATTGACTGACGCTGCATCCGGAACGACGCCCGTGAGCTGCTGCACGATCTGGCCTGCCGCATCGGCCGCGATGCCGCGGACGTTGCTCATGGCGGTTGTGCGGGTCGAGGCGATGGTCTTTTCCGCCTCGGCGAGCTTGGTCGCCAACTGGTCTTCCAGCACCTTGCGCTCGGCTTCGGCTAGCGCATTCGCCTTGTCGCGGGATTCGTTGCCGATCGCCTGTGCCCGCGTGCGCGCCGAAGCGAGCTCGCCTTCATAGGCCTTCAGCGCCGCGTCGGACTGGTCCTTCAGCTTCTGCGCTTCGGCGAGGTCACCCTCGATCTTGTTCTGACGCGCTTCGATCGCACCGCCGACGCGCGGCAAAGCGAGCTTGGACACGATCACGTAAAGAACGACGAAGAAGATCGCGAGCGACACCAGCTGTGAAGCGAAAGTGCTGCTCTCGAACGGCGGAAAGCCGCCACCGTGACCACCTTCGGTCTCGGTATGGGCGCCCACTGCTGGATCTTTTGCGCCGCCATGACTCTCAGCCATGGAGATCTCCTGTTGCTGTCATGCGCACCGCTTCGGTCGAAGCGGCGCGAAGAACGTCGTCCTCAGAGCGGAACGAACAGCAGCAGCAGCGCGATCAGCAGCGAGAAAATGCCGAGCGCTTCGGTCACGGCGAAGCCGAAGATCAGGTTGCCGAACTGGCCCTGAGCGGCGGACGGGTTGCGAACGGCTGCGGCGAGGTAGTTGCCGAAGATCACGCCGACGCCGACGCCCGCGCCGCCCATGCCGATGCATGCGATGCCCGCGCCGATGAGTTTTGCAGATGCCGGATCCATTTTAGACTCCTTGGAAGAAAGATTGGGTTTTGGGTGGAATTCCCCGGACCGCTCAGTGTCCCGGATGAATGGCGTCGTTGAGGTAGATGCAGGTCAGGATCGCAAACACATAGGCTTGCAGGAACGCGACCAGAATCTCGAGGGCGTACAGCGCGATCGTCAGCGCCAGCGGCAGCACGCCGCCGACCCAGCCGACGGCGCCGAGTGAGAAGCCGAGCATGGCGACGAAGCCCGCGAACACCTTCAACGCGATGTGGCCGGCCAGCATGTTGGCGAACAGACGGACGCTGTGGGAAACCGGCCGCAGGAAGAACGACAGGATCTCGATGAACATCACCAGCGGCAGGATGTAGCCGGGAACGCCGTGGGGAACGAAAATGCTGAAGAATTTCAGGCCGTTCTTGTAGACGCCGTAGATCAGGACGGTGAAGAAGACCAGCAGGGCGAGCGCCGCCGTCACGATCAGATGGCTGGAGATCGTGAAGGTATAGGGGATGACGCCGACCAGGTTCGAGACGCAGAGGAACATGAACAGCGAGAAGATCAGCGGAAAGAACTTCATGCCTTCCGCGCCAGCGGTCGAACGGATCGTCGACGCCACGAACTCGTAGGAGATCTCGGCGACCGACTGGAGGCGCCCGGGAACCAGCTGCGTGCCGCTGGCAAGCATCAGGAACGAGATCACTGCCACTGCGACCAGCATGTAGAGCGATGAATTGGTGAAGGCGATCGTGTGATTGCCGATATGGCCGATCGTGAAGAGAGGCTCGATGTTGAACTGGTGGATCGGATCGATTTTCATCGGCGCGGCATCTCTTGGTCTGCCGGGCGATGCCGGCTGGTCTCGGTCTGCCGGCCGGGCCGGCCCGCACCGGCGAAGCCGGCGCGAAAATTCCTGTCCTGGTGTCGGATCGGCTTAAGAACCACCGCGCCCGTTCTGACCCGCGCCCGCCGTTCTCACCACATTCACCACGCCGGCGACGAAGCCCAGCAGCAGGAACACGATAAATCCGAAAGGCGACGTCGACAGCAAGCGGTCGAAACCCCAGCCAATCCCCGCTCCGACAACGACACCGGCGACCAACTCGGAGGATAACCGAAAACCAAGCGCCATCGCCGAGGCTCTGGCCGCTCTGTCTTCTCCGTCACCTGCGGGTTGCTCGGTCTTGACGTGGCGGCCGCGAAATTCGGACAACCGCTGATCAAGATTTCCGAGCCGTTCGGAAAGCGCAGCTTCCTCGGGCGATCTATCGCGATCTCCATTCTCGCCGTGTCCCGTGTCTTGAGCCATGCCACGAAGACCAGAAACGCTGCGGTTGAATGGAAATTACGCCCGCCACCCTCAAAAGCCGCGCGGACCATACTGACCGCACATAATCAAGTCAAGCCAAGTCACGATCGCGTCGTGTTCAGTTATGTATCTGATTTTATTTACGATATTGCCTTTCGCGTCAGCGCTGCACACAGCGTGACGCCGCACCGCAGCAGCTCTCCGCGCGATCCGCCGATGCGGCCGACATTTCGCCGCGCTCCCGGGATCAAACGGACCGCCGCCATCGTTGATTTCGCAGACGCGGTTTTGGGGACGAATTCGAGCGGGCCGGCGATGCGCCGTCGCCCGCCCAGGTGTAGAATTTCACGGTGTAGAATTTCGAGGTGTAGAATTTTGGGGCGTGCCACCTTTCGCGGCGTGGCGGAGAGCGCGATGAGAGCAGCGACATCATCCACAACATCATGGCTTGCGGCAGCGATCGTTGCGCTGGCGATGGTCAGCGGTAGCCTGGTTGCCGCGCAATCCGCGCCCGACGGCGACAACGGCCGCTACAGCATGACGCCGATCCCCGACGGCGTGCTGCGGCTCGATACCCGCACCGGCACGGTCTCGACCTGCACCAAGAACGGCACCGGCTGGGCCTGCTACGCCGTGCCCGACGAGCGCTCCGCGCTCGATGCCGAGATCGGACGACTCCAGGCCGAGGTCGAGAAGCTGAAGGGGCAACTCGCCGCCGGGCCGACGGTATCCGGCAAGATCGACGAGGCGCTGCCGAAATCCGATTCCCTGAAGAAGGGCGAGCCAAAGGTCGCCGAGGGCGACCGCAAGCTCGAGATCCCGTTGCCGAGCGACCAGGACATGGACCGCATGATGTCGTTCCTGGAAAAGGCATGGCGCCGGCTGATCGACATGGCCAACCGCGTGCAGAAGGACGTGTCGGGAAAGATTTGAGCCGCAACGCGGTGGGACAAAGGCGCAAAGCGCCGTGCCCACCATCTTAAATATCGTTGCGCGAATTGGTGGGCACGCTTCGCTTTCCCCACCCTACGATAACTTTCGAAGTTGAGAGATCTGTGATGACATCAGCAAAATCCGTCACACGCTCGGCGCCATCGTCGGTGCAAGCCACCACCATCTCGTCGTCGCTGCTCACCGTGGATACGCCAGGGCGCGGCTTCACCGATCTCACCTCCGAGGTCACGAAATTCATCACGGACGTTCACGCCCGCGACGGCGCGTTGACGCTGTTTATCCGCCACACCTCGGCGTCACTGACAATCCAGGAGAATGCCGATCCATCCGTCCTCGTCGATCTCACCACGGCGCTGTCACGGCTTGCGCCGGAGAATGCGCCCTGGACGCATGACACCGAAGGACCCGACGATATGCCCGCGCACGTCAAGACGATGCTGACAGGGACCTCGCTGCACGTGCCGGTCCTGAACGGCAAGCTCGCGCTCGGCACCTGGCAGGCGATCTATCTGATCGAGCATCGCAGCCGCCCACACCGGCGCGAGGTCGTCCTGCAATTCATCGGCGAAACACGCTGACTGACGGTCGCTGACAAAAAAACGGCCGCGGAAGCCGCGGCCGTTTGGTTCTCACTGGCGCGACGTCACGCCGGTCAATGTCGACTAAAGCGGGATGGTGTTAGCTTGAATCGATTTGGGATTCCCAAATCAGCTTGTTTCTGATTCACCATGCTGGCTGGGCGGAGGCCAGCATGGATGGGCAAGCCTTATTCTCTGGATCTTCGCAAGCGTGTCGTGGCCGCTATTGAGGGCGGGATGTCCCGCAATCAAGCCGCCAAGCGGTTCGGAGTGGCAATCAGCACGGCAATTGGCTGGATGAAGCGGGTCGAGAAGACCGGCAGCGTCGAGCCTGGCCAGATGGGCGGTCACAAGCCGAAGGCGGTTTCGGGAGACCACGCCGTCTGGCTATCGCAACGGATCAAGGCCGGCGATTTCACCATACGCGGGCTCGTTGCCGAGCTTGCCGGACGCGGCCTGAAGGTCGATTACCACTCGGTGTGGGACTTCGTGCATGCCGAGAAGCTCAGCTTCAAAAAAAAGCGTGGCGGCTGGCGAACGCGATCGACCCGAGGTCGCGCGGCGGCGAGCCCAGTGGACAAAGTATCAAGATCGCGTCGAAGCTGAGCGCCTGGTCTTCATCGACGAGACCTGGACCAGGACCGATATGGCGCCCTTGCGGGGATGGGCGCCGCGCGGAGACAGACTTCACGCCAAAGTGCCCCACGGCCGCTGGAAGACCATGACCTTCCTGGCGGCTCTGCGGCATGATCGGATCGATGCGCCATGGTTCATCGAGGGGCCGATCGATGGCGCGAGCTTTCGTACCTATGTCGAAAAGGTTCTACTGCCCGTCCTTCGGCCCGGCGATATCGTCGTCTTGGACAACCTCGGCAGCCACAGGAGCAAAGCAGTTCGCCAGCTCATCCGTTCGGTCGGCGCCAAACTGTTCTTCCTGCCAAAATACTCGCCCGACTTGAACCCGATCGAACAGGTCTTTGCCAAGCTCAAGCACCTGCTTCGCAAAGCTGCCGCGCGAACTGTCGATGCGGTCTGCGCTGCAATCGGCCACGCACTCGATGCCTTCACACCCGTGGAATGCGCCAACTACCTCAAAAATTCAGGATATCGAACTTAATGCCATCACGCTTTAGGTCTGCTTGATGTCGACGTCCTTGGTCTCCGGCAGGAACAGGAAGCCGACCACGAGGCTCATCGCGGCAATGGCGACCGGGTACCACAGGCCGGAATAGATGTTCCCGGTTGCGGCCACGATCGCGAATACCGTCGCGGGCAGGAAGCCGCCGAACCAGCCGTTGCCGATATGGTAAGGCAGCGACATGCCGCTGTAGCGGATGCGGCTCGGGAACAATTCAACCAGCCAGGCGGCGATAGGCGCGTAGACCAGCGTCACGTAGACCACGAGCAACCAAAGCAGGAACACGGTCATCACGTAGTTGATGTCGTTGGGGTCGGCCGAAGCCGGATAGCCGTGGGCCTTGATCGCGGCGGGCAGCGCCTTGGCGAAATCGGGAGACGTCGCATTCAGCGCCTGCTCGCCGATCTTGACCTGGGCCGGCGTTCCCTTCGGGGCCTCCTCGGTCCGGTAGTTCACCGAAAGATTGACGAGCGCCGCCTTGGCGATGTCGCAGCCCGTGGTGAATTTCTCGGTACCCGTTGCCTTGAACTGGAACGAGCATTCGCTGGGATCAGCGATCACCGTGACGGGAGACGCGGCCAGCGCCGCTTCCAGCTTCGGGTTGGCGAAGTGGGTGATTCCCTTGAAGATCGGGAAATACGTCACTGCCGCCAGGAGGAAGCCCGCGAGGATGATCGGCTTGCGGCCGATCTTGTCCGACAGGATTCCGAAGATGACGAAGAAGGGCGTACCGAGCGCGAGCGCGATCACGATCATGATCTGTGCGGTGACCGCAGGGACCTTGAGGGTTTGGGTGAGGAAGAACAGCGCGTAGAATTGTCCGCCGTACCAAACCACGGCTTCACCGGCGGTGGCGCCAAACAGCGCCAGGATGGCGATCTTTGCGTTGCCCCACTCGCCGAAGGCTTCGGAGAGCGGACGCTTGGATGTCTTGCCCTCCTCCTTCATCTTCTGGAACACAGGTGACTCGTTCAGGCTCAAACGGATCCAGACCGAGACGACCAGCAGAACGCCGGACAGCAGGAAGGGCACGCGCCATCCCCAATCGCCGAAGGATTCTTCGCCCATCGCGGTCCGGATGCCGAGAATGAGCAGCAGCGCGAGGAACAGTCCCAGCGTCGCCGTGGTCTGGATCCACGACGTATAGTAGCCGCGCTTGTTCTGTGGCGCATGTTCGGCGACATAGGTCGCCGCGCCGCCATACTCACCGCCCAGGGCGAGGCCCTGCACGAGACGGAGCCCAATCAGCACGATCGGCGCGGCGATGCCCCAGGTTGCGTAACCCGGCAGAAGGCCGATGAAGAACGTGCCCACGCCCATCAGGGTCATGGTGATGAGGAAGGTGTATTTGCGTCCGATCATGTCGCCGAGGCGACCGAAGATCAGCGCACCGAACGGGCGAACCGCAAAGCCGGCGGCGAAGGCGAGCAGCGCGAAGATGAAGCCGACGTTCGGCGGAACGTTGGAGAAAAAATATTTTGCGAGGAAGGCTCCGAGCGTGCCGTAGATGTAGAAGTCGTACCATTCGAAGACAGTGCCGAGAGAGGAGGCGAAGATGACCTTCCTCTCCTCGGCAGTCATTCCTCTCGTGCGGACACCTGTGCCCGCTGCTGCAGCCATGGTCATCGTTTCGCTCCCCGTAAGCTGATGCAAATCCCTGCGCCCGGATGCCGGGTCTCCATAGGACCTTGACTCAAAGTAACATCGGCGTGAAACCGGTCCCAATACGACTTTCGGCCTTGCGCACTGACACGCAACTGACGGTGCGGATATATAGTGCAGCGCCGCGACGCTCGGCGGCGGATTAACCCCTTTCCCGCAAAGGCATAATGTGCCCTTGCATGCCACGGCCGGCCGGGGGAAGAATTGACCATTGTGCCGGTTCGGACTACTGGCCGGGTTGTGAACGACAGCAAGAGATCCAAGAGCTCGATGAGCGCTCCCTCCACCCATCTCGTCATAGCCGATGACCATCCGCTGTTCCGCGACGCACTGCGGCAGGCGGTGGCGAGCGTCCTGAGCACGGCCAAGATCGACGAGGCCGGGTCGTTCGAGGATCTGACGAAGCTGCTGGAGCAGACCTCCGACGTCGATCTGGTCCTGCTCGATCTCTCGATGCCCGGCATCTCCGGCTTTTCCGGCCTGATCTATCTGCGCGCGCAATATCCGGCGATCCCGGTGGTGATCGTCTCGGCCTCCGACGACAGCGCCACGATCCGGCGCTCGCTCGATTTCGGCGCCTCCGGCTTCATCCCGAAGCGGTTCGGCGTCGAGACGCTGCGCGACGCCATCCTCAAAGTGATGGAGGGGGACGTCTGGGTTCCCGCCGACACTGACCTGTCGGCCGCCGCCGACCCCGACATGACGCGCCTGCGCGACCGCCTGGTGACGCTGACGCCGCAGCAGGTGCGCGTGTTGATGATGCTGTCGGAGGGACTGCTCAACAAGCAGATCGCCTACGAGCTCGGCGTCTCCGAGGCCACCATCAAGGCGCACGTCTCGGCGATCCTGCAAAAGCTCGGCGTCGAGAGCCGGACTCAAGCGGTGATCGCGGCGGCGAAGATCGCCGGCGGCCAGTGGAAGCAGGGCACGCCGACGGGGTAGTCGCGTTTACTCTTAAGTCGCGGATGTCCGCTCCTGAGGGCAGAGCGGCGTGATTCTGTTCGTAAAGAGCATTGCCGGTTTGACCCCAAGCTGACCTCGAGAAGGGAGCGGGAGTTGTTTCCGCTTCGAGCCCATCCTCGGCTTCAATATTGCATCATGTTGGACCGCCGGGCCGCCGACCGGCCCGACATCACTTCAGAATGTTGATTTCGAGGCCCGGATGAAGATGTTCGTCTCGCTATTCCAGATACGGCCTCAGCACATCTTCGATCCATTTCATGAATGCGCGGACCCGGCGCGACAGATTGCTCCGATGTGCAACGACGAGGGACACGGCGAGCGCCCGACGACGAAAGCCGGGTATGATCTCCACAAGCGCTCCACTCTCTATGTATCGGCCAATCCCCAACAGTGGCGCCTGAACCAGGCCAAGGCCGGCGAGGGCAGCGGCTTCGTAGGTCTGCGCGCTGTTGACGTGTAGCGCACCTGGCAACTGAAGCGTCGCGTAGCTGTCGCCGTCCGGATATTCCCATCCATAAGGTCTTGCGCCCAGCATCGTCGAAAAATGAATCGTCCGGTGTTCCTGACGCTGGAGATCTTCCAGCGATCGAGGGACGCCATATCGCGCCAGATAGGCGGGACTGGCGGCGTCGACCATGCGCAACCGGCCCAGTGGGCGGGCAATCAGCGTCTCGTCCCCTATGGGTCCAAGCCGCAATACACAGTCGAACCCCTCTTGAACCAGATCGACTTGCCGATCCGTACTCGATACCTCCAACTCCAGCTCGGGGTGAGACGCCATGAAATCCGGCAACGCTGGCACGATCGTTGTGCGCGCCACCTCGGTCGGAAGATCGACCCGTAAACGCCCGCGGAGCGCCACGCGCTCGCCTGCGAACATCGCGTGTAGGTCATCGACTTCCGCAAGCAGATCGCGAGCACGCGTATGAAACGCGCGTCCGTCCTCTGTCAACTGCACGCTGCGCGTCGTCCGGTGCAGGAGCCTGACCCCGACATCTTCTTCCAGCTTCCGGACCGCCGTTGAGGCCCTCCCCTTCTGGATGCCCAGGCTATCGGCCGCGCGGGTGAAGCTGCCCATTTCCGCTACCGTTATGAATATGAGAATGGGTTCGAGATTCTGCATTTTCGTGCCTCGGTATTGTTCACTGCAAAGAGAACAGCCTGTTCAATCTACCGGCGTTTATCACGACCAAGAGACACAATAAGTTTCGAGATATTGGGACCCCCAATCGGAGAACAACAAGTGTCCGAAACCGTAAATCTACATCAGGTGCCTGAAACTATGACCTTGCATCGCGCCCTGTGGGTCGGCCGGTTGATGAGCGCGTTTGTCGTCATCGCTCTGATGGCGGATGGGACTATTCAGCTGTTCGCGCCGTCGCAGATCGCGAGCATGTTGCATGAAACCGGCTTCGCGACGGAGGCGACCCGCGTCGTGGGTCCGATCATCCTCGCCTGCGCCATGCTTTACGCGATCCCGGCTACTGCCGTCCTCGGCGCGATTCTGGTGACTGGCTTTCTGGGCGGCGCCATCTGCGCCCATGTCCGCATCGGCGAGCTGGGGTCGCAGCCGGAACTCATTGCCCTGCTTCTGGGCGCGATGGCATGGGGCGGTCTCTACGTGCGCAATCCCCGTATCCGGGCGGTTCTGCCGCTCATCCGTTGAACCAACAGGGGCATTTGTTCCGTCCCTCAAGATCAGGAGAAAACGCATGTTTTTAGTAACGGGAATTACCGGAAAAGTGGGCGGCGCAACTGCGAAACGCCTCTTGGCACAAGGCAAGGAAGTACGGGCGCTCGTCCGCAATCGCGAGAAGGCGGCTAACTGGGCGGGCCAGGGCGTGGAACTGGTCGACGGGGATTGGAATGACTCGGCAGCCATCGAGCAGGCGCTCAAAGGCGTCGAAGGCGCGTTCGTCATGTTGCCGGCTGTCTGGGCGCCCTCGCCCGATTACAAAGAAGCCAAGGGCGTGATTGCAAACTATGTTGAGGCGCTCACCAAGGCAGCGCCGCCGCGAGTGGTTGCCCTTTCGTCGATGGGCGCGAACAGAACCAGCGGGCTCGGGATGATCACGGCCTTGTCGCTTCTGGAGCAAGGTTTTCGTGGCCTGACATCCCCAATGGCATTTGTGCGCGCAGGCGGCTTTTTCGAAAACTTCCTCTACGGCTTGCAGGTCGCCCAGGGCGGAACGCTGCCGGTCTACTACAATCCGACAAACCGGAAATCGACCATGGTCGCGACGAACGACATCGGCGCGGAAGTCGCAACCCTTTTGACCGGGCCAGCCTGGTCAGCACAGCGCGTCGTCGAGCTTGGTTCGATGGTCAGCGCGGATGACATCGCAGAGCAATTGGGTGACGTCCTGAATCTCGACGTGAAGGCCTTTGCAGTCCCGCGTGCGGGGTGGGCGGAAGCGTTCGAACAATTCGGCATCCCGAAGGGCCGCACCGGACCTGCCGAAGAAATGTTTGAGGCCGTGAACGCGGGATGGATGGACCTCGGAGCCGAGGATACGGAGCACGTAGCGGGTACGACGTCCGCACGCGATGTCTTCGCGGCTGCACATTCCTGTTCCTGACGAGAAATTGGCGTTCTTCAAGAGCACTGCATTATGAGTCCGGCCTCGGTCACCCCAGCTCTTGCGTTGCCATCGGGCAAAACAGCAAGGGCTCGGTCAATCCGTTTTCCCAAAATATTCTACTTTACCGAAATTCGGTTTTGTCGTATGTGTCGCCCATCCTGATCCGGTGACAAGGGGCGGTCGTACGTCGTCACGAGCCGCGGATCGGGTTGCGGTGGACGCTGAGCGGCGCCGTCGCGGATGTGAGTGGCAGGGCGGGGCAGTGGATTGAGCCGAGCCCCGTGAGCGACTTGCAAGCCGCGTGAACGAACGGCGCCTTGTCCGGCGAGGCCTTTTGGCGAAGCCGGATGCTTGCGTACGGCAAAACCGTGTGGTCCTGGCCGTCGTCGCTACGGCCAAGTTCTTGCGGAGGCGGCATGGTGTCAACCGGCGCCATGCTGGTGAATTCCGTGAGGCGAGGGAGGCCAGAAGGAATTCGGCTCCCGGGAGAGCACGGCATAAGCCGTCCAACCACTGCGCAGGGAAGGCCGTGTGTTCGGCTTCACCTGTATGCCGCTGTGCAGTTCTTGTTGCGCTACTGCGCACAGCGGACCGTGGGTGCCAGCCGGCACCCGGCCTTCCCTGCGCCCTTTCTTTCGAGAGGGCGTGAAGCGGACAGCAAAACCCGGGCGAAACGCGCCGCGGGAAGGCGAAGGCGTATCAGTGGGTCGAAATGCGTCTTAGATTTGCGGTGTCGAGCCTTGCTCGCAATGACGAGTTCTTGAGGGCGATGGTCTGGCAATCTCACAGGAGAGTGCATTGACGCGGGTTTCCGAAGCCGTAAGCAAGCCATGCTTGCGGATCCCTGCAAACGGGTTCCAGCCCGCCTCACAACTTCTCACAAGTCCAAACGAGCCTTTCGCGGCAGGCGCTGATAGTCAGTTGCGTGACCGCCAAGAAGAGCCCAACCGAGCCACGCCAGTGTCGATCTGATCTGACGACCCGGACGATCCTTAATAAGGCACCTCAAAGATGAAACAGAATATCGACCAGCATCGCCGCCAGTTCCTCGGCATCGCAGCCGGGACCGCCGCCGTCGGCCTCGGCGCGATCAACCTCGCACGCGCCGAAACGGCAGCGCCGCGCCCTTCCGCAACGAACGCATCGTTCGGCACGATCAAGCAGGTCGATGCCGGCGTGCTGAACGTCGGCTACGCCGAAGCCGGCTCCGCGACCGGACCGGTGGCGATCCTGCTCCACGGCTGGCCCTACGACATTCACAGCTTCGTCGAGGTCGCGCCGATCCTGGCGCAGGCCGGCTATCGCGTCATCATCCCGTATCTGCGCGGCTATGGCTCGACGCACTTCCTCTCCAGCGAGACCCTGCGCAACGGCGAGCCGGCCGCGCTGGCCGTCGACATCATCGCGCTGATGGATGCGCTCAACATCAAGAAGGCGGTCCTCGCCGGCTTCGACTGGGGCGCGCGCACCGCCGATATCATCGCGGCGCTGTGGCCGGAGCGTTGCCGCGCGCTGGTGTCGGTCAGCGGCTATCTGATCTCGAGCCAGGCTGCCGGGAACGCGCCGCTGCCGCCGGCGGCCGAGCTGCAATGGTGGTACCAGTTCTATTTCGCGACCGAGCGCGGTCGCGCCGGCTACGAGAAGTACACGCATGATTTCGCAAAGCTGATCTGGAAGCTGGCCTCGCCGCAGTGGAAGTTCGACGACGCCACCTTCGATCGCAGTGCGGCGGCCTTCGACAACAAGGATCATGTCGCGATCACGATCCACAATTACCGCTGGCGGCTCGGGCTCGCCAAAGGCGAAGCGAAATACGAGGAGATCGAAAAGAAGCTTGCGGCAACGCCCGTCATCGGCGTGCCGACCATCACCATGGAAGGCGACGCCAATGGCGCGCCGCATCCCGATTCCAGCGCCTATGCCAAGAGGTTCTCCGGCCGCTACGATTATCGCCTGATCACCGGCGGCATCGGCCACAATTTGCCGCAGGAGGCACCGCAGGCCTTTGCCAAGGCCGTCATCGACGTCGACGGCGGGGCATGAGGTCAGGGCAGCATCTCACTCCGCTGCCACCATCTGCTGCGTCCGCCATTGCCCGAGCAGGGCGCGCAGCGACGCCGGTTTCACCGGCTTGTTCAGCACCGCGATCTTCTCATCGCGCGCGGCCATCTGCACGGCGGGGCTGCGATCGGCGGTGATCAGGATCGCGGGAATGGTGTCGCCGAAGCGGCGGCGGATGTCGCGGATGGCGGCGATGCCGTTGCCGCGGTCGAGGTGATAGTCGACGAGTAGTCCGGTGACGCGTTGGCCCGCGGCTTCGATCGCGGCGATGGCGCCTTCGGGATCGGCGACCGCGATCACCTCGGCGTCCCAGGCCTTCAACAGGGTCCGCATGCCGTCGAGGATCGCGGCGTCGTTCTCGATGCAGACGATCAGCGCGCCGGAGATCGGCGTACGCGCCAGCGGCGTCGCGCTGGTCACGGCCGCAGTCAGCGTCACGGCCTTCGCCGTCGGGACCGTCACGGAGAACAACGATCCGCCACTCGTATTGGCGTCGATGGCAACGCCGTGGTTGAGCACGCGCGCCAGCCGCTCGACGATCGACAACCCCAGCCCCAGCCCGCGCGCGATGCGTGCGCCCTGCTCGAGGCGGTGGAATTCCTTGAAGATCTCGCCGCGCTTGGCTGAGGGAATGCCGACACCGGTGTCGTAGACGCAGATCTTGAGCGAGGGGCCTTGGCGGCGGCAGCCGACCAGCACGCGGCCGCGCGGGGTGTACTTGATAGCGTTCGAGATCAGGTTCTGCAGCAGCCGCCGCAGCAGCAGCCGGTCCGACTCGACCGGCAGCGAGCAGGGCACGAAGGTGAGGTCGAGACCCTTGGCGCGCGCGATCGGGGCGAACTCGATCTCCAGCGAGCGCATCAGATCGGCCATCTTGAAGCTCGAGATCGAGGTCGCCATCGCGCCGGAATCGAGCCTGGAGATGTCGAGCAACGCGCCGAGGATCTCCTCGATGGCTTGCAGCGATTCGTCGATGTTCTCGACCAGCCGCGTCTCCTCGCCGCTGTGCTGGCGCTCGACCAGGCTCGTGACGTAGAGCCGCGCCGCGTTCAGCGGCTGGAGAATGTCGTGGCTGGCGGCTGCAAGGAAGCGCGTCTTGGAGATGCTGGCGTCCTCCGCGCTGCTCTTGGCCAGCGCCAGCTCGGAGTTCAGCCGGGTCAGCTCCTCGGTGCGGTCGCGCACGCGCTTTTCCAGCGTCGCATTGGCGCGCTCCAGCGCCTCGGCTGCTTCGAAGGTCGGCGTGACGTCGGTGAAGGTGATGACGAAGCCGCCGCCCGGCATGCGGTTGGTCAGGATCTCGATCACCAGGTGCCGTTCCGGCAGGCGTTCGAGATAGGGCTCGCCGTCGGTGGTGTAGGCCGCGAGCCGCCGCTCCAGCATGGCCTCGCGCTCGATCGGATCGTCGGGACTGCTAACGCCCATGAATTCCAGGATCTCGCGCAACGGCGTGCCGAACTGGATGAAATGCGGGGGGACGTTGAGGAGATCGCCGAACTGGCGATTGGAGCAGATCAGCTGCAAATCAGCGTCGAGTACCGCGATGCCCTGGCGCACATGGTTGAGCGCGGTCTGCAGGATCTCGCGATTGAAGTGCAGCGCCGCATGGGAATCGTCGAGCAGCTTCAGCGCGGCCTTTGCCGAGACCGTCCGCTTGCGCAGCAGCAGCGACATCACGAGTCGCGAGGATGCAGCCCCGATCGAGGATGCGATCAGGTGCTCGGCGTATTGCAGCAACTCGAAATCGGCGGGGGCTCCGGATTCCAGCCGTACATTGCGCCGCGTCGAGAAGGCCTCGAACGAATGCCGGGCGCGGTCGGGGCCGAGATATTGCGCGACCGTGGTCTGGATGTCCTGCACCGTGATGGTGGTGCGCCAGCGGCGGAAGTTCGGGGCGATCGGGGCGAGCGTATTGGGCACGAACAGATCGGCCTGCACGAGCTCGATCGACGAGGGCTGTCGCGCCAGCGACAGCAGCACGTAGGTGAGGATGTTGAGCGAGAGCGACCAGACGACGCCGTGCATCAGCGGCGACAGATCGGCGCCGAACAGCGCCTGCGGCCGCAGCGCCTCGATGCTGAAGGGACCGTGCTGCAGCAGCAGGATGCCGGCCGTCGAGGAATCCATGAAGCTCGGAATGAACAGCGTGTAGAGCCACACGGCGAAGCCGACGAGCATGCCGCCGATGGCGCCGCGCGCGGTGGCGCGCCGCCACAACAGGCCGCCGAAGAAGGCGGGCGCGAGCTGCGCGATGGCGGCAAACGACAGGAGGCCGATCGCCGCGAGCTGGGTGTTGCCGAGCGCACGATAGTAGAAATACGCCATGACCATGATGGCGAAGATCGCGAGCCTGCGCGAGCGCAACAGGAAGTCGCCGAAATCGGTGGCCCCGGCGTGGCCGTCGGGCCGTCGTTGCAGCACCAGCGGCACCACCAGGTCGTTCGAGACCATGATCGAGAGCGCGACGCATTCGACGATCACCATCGCGGTTGCCGCCGACAGGCCGCCGACGAAGACGGCGACGCTGAGAAGTCTCGCGCCGCCCTCCATCGGCAGGGCCAGCACGTACATGTCGGAATCGACCGCGCCGAACGGGAAGCTGATGAGGCCGGCCAGCGCAATCGGGATCACAAACACATTGATGGCGACGAGATAGAGCGGAAACAGCCAGCGCGCGCGGCTGACCTCGGCATCCGAGGAGTTCTCGACCACGCTGACGTGAAACTGGCGCGGCAGCAGCATGATCGCGCACAGCGACAGCAGCGTCATGGTCAGGAAATTACCGATCGACGGCGAATAGTTGATCGCGCGTACCGCCTCCGGCGTCTTCATCGCGCGCTCGATCAATTCGTGCGGCGAGAACATCCAGAAGGTGACGAAGATGCCGGCGGTGAGGAAGGCGACGAGCTTGATGATGGATTCGGTCGCGACCGCCAGCATCAGGCCGTGCTGATGCTCGGTGGCGTCGGTCTGCCGCGTGCCGAACAGCACCGCGAAGGCCGCCATTGCCAGCGTCACCATCAGCGCCATGTCGCCGAGAATCGGGATGTGGGAGAACGCCTGGTCCTCGCTCAGAATGACTTCGAGCGACGAGGCGACCGCCTTGAGCTGGAGCGCGATGTAAGGCACCGAGCCGATGATCGCGATCAGCGCCACGGTTGCCGCCACCGCCTGGCTCTTGCCGTAGCGCGCGCCGATGAAGTCGGCGATCGATGTGATGTTGTGGGCCTTGGCAAGCTGGATCACGCGGCGGAGCACGCCGGCGCCGAGACCGATCATCAGGATCGGGCCGACATAGATCGCGAGGAAGTCGGTCGATGTGCGGGTGGCAAAGCCGACCGAGCCGAAGAAGGTCCAGGAGGTGCAGTAGATCGCCAGCGACAGCGGGTAGATCAGCCCGGACGCGCGGCCGGGGCCGGCCGGCGAGCGGCGATCGCCATGGCTCGCCACCAGGAACAGGAAGCCGATATAGCCGAAGGCGGCAGCGATCACGCCCCAGTCGTGCAGCATGGCGAGCGTGCTTCTCCCTGGGCGCTGACCGCGCCCGATCTCATTTTCACTCGCAAATCTAGCGCGTTGGCCGGGTGGTGGCGACAGCGAAATGCCGCGCCGGGGCGGGAACTGGGGTTGTCGTTAAGGTGCTCGGCGAGCTGTTGCACTCCCTCGCCCCGCTTGCGGGGAGAGGGTGGGGTGAGGGGGGCTCTCCGCGGGGACGGTGACAGTGAGACTCGCGGAGACTCCCCCTCACCCGGAATCCGCGCTTTGCGCGCATTCCGGCCTCTCCCCGCAAGCGGGGGGAAGCGAAGGACCGATCTACTCCGCCGCCAGCGACTTTTCCCGCAGCGGCAGGTCGAGGCGGTCCCACACCTGCAGCAGGGCTTCGGCGAGCCGATCGATCAGGCCGTCGTCATGGTAGGGCGACGGCGTGATGCGCAGGCGTTCGGTGCCCTTGGCCACCGTCGGATAGTTGATCGGCTGGATGTAGATGCCGTGCTCTTCGAGCAGCAAGTCGGAGGCCTGCTTGCACTTCTCGGCATCGCCGATGAACAACGGCACGATATGCGTGTCGCTCGACATCACCGGCAGACCGGCGGCATTGAGGATCGCCTTGACGCGCGCGGCGCGGTCCTGGTGGCGCTCGCGCTCCCAGCTCGAGGTCTTCAGATGCTTGATCGCAGCCGTCGCGGCCGAGCAGATCGCCGGGGGCAGCGCGGTGGTGAAGATGAAGCCCGGCGCGTAGGAGCGCACGGCGTCGATGATCTGGCCGTTGGCGGCGATGTAGCCGCCGAGGCAGCCGAACGCTTTCGCCAGCGTGCCTTCGAGGATGTCGATGCGGTGCATGACGCCGTCACGCTCGGCAATGCCGCCGCCGCGCGGGCCGTACATGCCGACCGCATGGACCTCGTCGACATAGGTCATCGCGCCATACGTCTCGGCGAGATCGCAGATCTTTGCGAGCGGCGCGACGTCGCCGTCCATGGAGTAAAGGCTCTCGCAGGCGATCAGCTTCGGCCGGTTCGGACCGGCCGCCTTCAGCAGCGCTTCGAGATCGGCGAGATCGTTGTGGCGGAACACTTGCCGCTCGCAGCCGGACTGCCGAATGCCTTCGATCATCGAATTGTGGTTGAGCTCGTCCGACAGGATCAGACAGTTCGGAATGAGCTTTGCGATCGTCGCGATGCCGGTCTGGTTGGAGACATATCCCGAGGTGAACAGCAGTGCGGCTTCCTTGCCGTGGAGGTCGGCGAGCTCGGCCTCGAGCTGCACCAGCGGATGATGCGTGCCGGCGATGTTGCGGGTGCCGCCCGCGCCGGTGCCGACTCGCGTCGCGGTCTCGACCATGGCGCCGACCACTTTCGGGTGCTGACCCATGCCGAGGTAATCGTTGGAGCACCAGATCACGACGTCGCGCTTGCCCTTGGGCGAGTGCCACAGCGCGTGCGGGAACCGGCCGGCGATGCGTTCGAGGTCGGCGAACACGCGGTAGCGGCGCTCGGTGTGGAGACGATCAAGGGCAGAGTTGAAGAACTGAGCGTAATCCATCGGGACAACCTGAGACGGAACTGGCCAAAAGGGCGCATCGTTTTAGAGCTTTTCCAGCTCTAATGTCTATGCGCTATCCCACATTTGGCCGTGAGGGGCATTTGGGCAAAATGCCCTATCGTGCGATTTGAAACTTGATCCCGATCAAGTCCGCGCGACTTGTAATGCTGCCCTGCACCATCCGTTTGCTCCCTCGCCCCGCTTGCGGGGCCGGGCTAAGACAACGCTCACGTCGTCCTGAACTGCAGCACGCCGTCCTTGGTCTCGGCCGTCAGCCGGCCCTCGACGATCATGTAGTTGACGTGGGCGACGAGCTCGCCGGCCGCAAATCCCATCTGGTGTTCGTCCAGCACATGCTTGTTGAACACGACAGGCACAAGCGCACGCGAGGTCTGCGGCACCTCGCGGCAGGCCTCCGCGATCAGACGGCAGCGTTCCTCGTGATGGTCGGCGAGCTGCTTGATGCGGGTCTTCAGTCCGTAGAACGGCACGCCATGGCCGGGCAGCACGAGCAAGTCATACGGCAGAGTGGTGGTGAGGCTTGCGAGCGAGGCGAGATATTCGCCGAGCGAATTCTGGTCGGGCTCGACCGCCCAGACGCTGACGTTCGGCGAGATCTTGCTCAACACCTGGTCGGCGGAGAGGAACAGCTTGTCGTCGGCGCAATACAGCATCACCTGGTCGAGTGCATGGCCGCCGCCGGTGATGACCTTGAAGCGGCGCGTGCCGATTACGACCTCGTCGCCATGCGAGATACGGCGGTAGGACGGCGGCAGCACCGAGACGCGCTTGAGATAATCCTGGCCGCGGCCGAGCAGCTTTTCGGTGAGCGACTCGTCCATGCCATGGCGCCGGAAGAACAGCCGCTGCGCCTCGCGCCGCTCCTCGGTACCGCGGTTCTGGTGATAGACCGATTGTAGATATTCGACCTGCGACATCACCAGCGGGCAATTGAACCGCTCGACGATCCAGCCCGCGAGACCGACATGGTCGGGGTGGGAGTGCGTGACGATCAGGCGCGTGATGTTGACGCCCTTCAGCGGTCCTTCGAACAGCTTGGTCCAGGCCTCGATCGTCTCCTCGTTGCCGAAGCCGGCGTCGACCATCGCATAGCCGTCGCCGTCGGCGAGCAAATAGATGTTCACGTGGTTGAGGCGGAACGGCAATTTCAGCCGCGCCCACAACACGCCGGGCCTGACCTCCACGACCTCTTCGGGGCCGGGATGCTGTTCCCAGGGATAGCGCAGGGCCTCGGCCGAGGACTGCACGGTGTCGGTTTTTACGTTCATGCTACCGGCTTAAACCCAGCGCGGGCGGGGCGCCAGCCGAAAAAGGACGCGAGCCTAGCTCGCATAGCGGTCATTCCGACAGTTTTCCGTAGCCCGGATGGAGCGCAGCGAAATCCGAGGACATCGCCGCAAGCGTGAACGCCCCGGATTGCGCTCCGCTCCATCCGGGCTACGGGTCGGCGACCTACGCAGCCCGCATGTTGTTGAGGAACGCGTCGATCTCGCCGCGCAGCATGTCGGCCTCGCGTCGGAGCGCGTCGGAGGCACTCAGCACTTCGGTCGCCGCAGCGCCGGCCTCGGCCGAGGCCGTGGAGACACCGACGATGTTGCTGGAGACCTCGCTGGTGCCCCCGGCCGCGTGCTGGATGTTGCGGGCGATCTCGCGGGTGGCCGCGCCTTGTTCCTCGACTGCCGCCGCGATCGTCGTCGTGACGTTGTCGATCTCGCCGATGATCCGGCCGATGCCCTGGATGGCGCCGACCGCCGAGGTTGTGGCCTGCTGCATGCTGGCGATCTGGGTTCGGATCTCCTCCGTTGCCTTCGCGGTCTGGCTCGCGAGGCTCTTCACCTCCGAAGCAACCACTGCGAAGCCGCGGCCGGCCTCGCCCGCGCGCGCCGCCTCGATGGTGGCGTTGAGCGCGAGCAGATTGGTCTGCGACGCAATCGTCTGGATCAGGTCGACCACGACGCTGATGCGGCTCGCGCCGTCGGCCAGGCTCTGCACCGTGCTGTCGGTGGCGCCGGCCTCATCCACCGCCTTCTTGGCGATCGCAGCCGAGGTCACGACCTGCTTGCTGATCTCCTCGATCGAGGACGACAGCTGCTCGGTGCCGGACGACACGGTCTGCACATTGACCGAGGTCTCCTCGGCGGCGGAGGCGACTGCGTTCACCAGCGCATTGGACTGATCCGCGGTGTTCGACATGCTCTGCGCGGTCGCCTGCATCGAATTGGCCGATTGCGCCAGATTGTCGAGCGCGGTGCGCACCGTGCGCTCGAACTCCGCAATCTTCGCCTCCATATGCGCGGCACGCTCGGCCTTGATGACGCGATCCTTGTCCTGCTCGCCGGCAAGCGCCCGGGCCTCGATCATGCTGTCGCGGAACACCGTCAGCGTTTCCTTCATCACGCCGATCTCGTCGTTCTGCCGGGAGCGGACGATCTCGGTATCGAGGTCGCCGGCCGAGAGCAGCTGCATCGCGCGCTGAAGCTCACGGATGCGGCGCAGGATGTTGCGGCCGACATACAGCCAGACGAACAGCGCCGAGCCGACCAAGGTGAGCCCGCCGAGCGCCAGCATTGCGGTCGTGGCAAGCGAAATCTCCTGGCGCGCCTGGAACGTCGATGCGTTGGTCTCCTTCTGCACGCCATCGACCAGCTGCTGTACGCTGATGCCGAGGCCGACATTGAGCTTGCGGGTCTCGTCCAAAATGGTCTGGCCGTAGTCGATGGAGTCGAGCTCCTTCTGGCGGATCTTGAAGACGCCGGTCTTGCCCTCGCCAAAGGCGAACAGCTTCTGCACGGCGTCGCGCACGGCCTGCATCGAGGGAATGTTCGGGATGTCCTCGAGGTTGGACTTGACGCGGTCGCGTGTCGTCTTGAATTCCTTCTCGATCGCTTCGAGCGTATCGCTGCTGTTGGCCGAGAGTGCCGCCATCATGTCGGCGGCCATCAGATTGCCATTGGCGGAGACGGTCGAGACCTGGGCGACGGTGCGGGCGGCCTCGGTGGCATCATCGGCCGACACGTCCGCCGCGCCGAGGATCGCGTTGAGGCGCGTCTGCGCATCCAGCATGGCCGGGCCTGCGGCGCCGACGAAGGAGATCTGGGCCTTGCGCAGTGCTTCATACTGCTTGTCGTGGAGCGCGCCGGTGTCGAGTCGTTCGCGCGCCGCCGACACGAGGCTCTGCGTGGCATCGTCGATGCTCTTGGCGGTGTCGCGGAGCGCGTTCGCAGTCTGCTGGTCGGCGCCGAGCTCGATGATCTCACCGAGCTTGGCCATCGCCTGTTGCTGGATGTCCTTCACGTTCTTGGTGCGCTCGTTCAAAGCATCATCGCTGGGCGAAGCGAGCAGGCCCGGGCCCTGCGCTGCGAGCGTCGCGCTCTGCGAGGCGAGCTGAAGGCTGGCGGAAAGACGCGGGATATCGCGGCCGCTCAGGTCCATCATGGTCGATCCGAGATGGTTGAACACGAAGCCGGCGCCGGCTGCGATCACGAGGCCCATGCCCGCGATCACGGCGAAAGCCGCGAACAGGCTGCCGCGCAGGCCCCATTTCGGCATTTTGAAGCGCGGCTTGAAACGGCCAAGGACACGGCCAATACCCAGACGGATCGCCATCGAAATTCCCCCACACCCGTAATCTTATGTTTTCGACACGGAGTATCCCTGCAGCGGGTTAAAAAATCGCAAGTTGCACAATTGCTTGGCTAGTTCCGCAGAGCGAAAAATGAAAGGGCCGGCAACGATGCCGGCCCTTGATTGTGAAGAGTTTTTTCCGGCGCGATCAGTAGCGCGCGACCATCGGGCTCGCCCAATTGAAGCGGTAGTTGACGCCGGCCTTGAAGGTGTGATCGTCGGTGGTGAAGTTGCCGGTGCCTACCAGTGGGCCTGCGGTGAAGTGCGCGTCGCCGAAATTGTAGTACTGGTACTCGGCCTTGGCCGACCAGTTCGGGGCGAACATGTATTCGAGGCCGGCGCCGACGGTGTAGCCGTTGCGATGATCGCCATCGATGATGAAGCCGGTCGGCACGCCGCCGATCGTCACTTTCTCGTTGTTGTCCGAATAGGCGTAACCGCCCTTCACGTAGACCAGGCCCGGGCCCCAGGTGTAGCCGAGACGGCCGGTGATCGAGCCGAGGCCGCGCTGGTCGTTGGTGTAGGCCACGCCGCCCGGGAACACCGCGCCGACATTGCCGGAAAGCCAGGAATATTGGGCCTCAGTGCCGACCACGAAGTTCGGGTTGACCTGCCAGTCCGCACCGGCCTGCAGACCGCCGAGGAAACGGCCATTGCCGTTGTTGCCGGTGGAGAGGCCGTTGAAATTGTTGTCGCTGGAGAACGCGCCGCCGACATGCGCACCGATGTAGAATCCGGTCCAGTTGTAGATCGGCGCGGCATAGGCCGGCGCCTTGTTGTAATAGGGGCGGGCGCCGAGATCGGCACCGACTGCCGGCGCAGCCGCGCCCACCGAGAGCAGTGCAACGGTCGCAAACAGAATCTTCTTCATCGTCCAAACTCCAAACACATGGTCCCCGGCAGGCGCGCTGTCCGCGCCGTCGTTGGTTTTGCAGATAGCTTGCTTTTGACTAAAATGCTGTCACATGCATGGCACAGCGACCTCCGATGGCCTCAAAACGTTGCGCGTGCCTAACGCGGAGTTAATGAGCGGTGAAGCCCAGGGAGCAGTGAAGAAAGCCTTAACCCCGTCGAGCACCGCAGTTTTCCGGTCGTCAAGGCTAACGCCGCATTAACGCAAGCGTGGAACTCTTCCGGCTGCGCAGAGGCAATGCGTCGTCCGGATGTTTTGTCCGCGACAGCACTTTTGGGGACGAGCATGTTCAAGGGACGCTTTACAAATCAGGCCTTGCTTCGCAAGGCCGAGTGGCTCGACACGCTGTCGCTACATTGCGGCGTCGGATTGTGGGACGCAATCTTCCATGAAGGCGATGCGATGCACGCTAAGGCGCAGTGGACCTGGTCGTCCGAGTTCCGGCGCCTCCTCGGCTTCAAGACGGAGGCCGAATTCCCCAACGTCGTGCAATCCTGGTCGGACCGCCTTCACCCGGACGATGTCGCCCCCACATTTGCCGCCTTCGGCTCGACCTGCCAAACCGGGATCGGCTACGACGTGAAGTATCGTTTGAAAGCCCGGGACGGAAGTTATCGCTGGTTCCGGGCAACCGGCGGCGTCGTGCTCGACGAGAATCGCAAGCCGCGACGCGCCTGCGGATCATTGGTCGAAATCGATGGGCTGATGAAGGGGGATGAAGAAAAGAAATTGCTGCTTCGCAAGCTGGCCGTCGATTTCGAAGATGTCATCGGCAAGATCGTGGCGACCGTCTCCTCCGCCTCGTCGGAGCTCGAGAACTCGGCGACCGGATTGACCGCCACGGCCCAACGCTCGCAACGCTTGACAGCCACCGTCGCGGGAGCTTCCGAGGAAGCTTCGAACAACGTTCAATCGGTCGCTTCGTCCGCCGAGGAATTGTCATCCTCTGTCAGGGAAATCAGCCGGCAGGTGCAGGAATCGGCTCGCATCGCCAATGAGGCGGTCGGGCAGGCACGCAAGACCACCGATCGCGTCAGCGAATTGTCCAAGGCGGCGGCCCGCATTGGTGACGTTGTCGAGCTGATCAACAGCATCGCCGGCCAGACCAATTTGCTGGCGTTGAACGCGACCATCGAGGCCGCGCGCGCCGGCGAGGCCGGCCGCGGCTTCGCCGTGGTCGCTTCCGAGGTGAAGGCGCTGGCCGAGCAGACGGCAAAGGCTACAGGTGAAATCGGTCAGCAGATCAGTGGCATCCAGGCCGCAACGCAGGAGTCGGTCGGCGCCATCGGAGAGATCAGCGGAACAATCGAGAGGCTGTCGGAAATTGCCTCGGCCGTTGCTGCTGCCGTTGAAGAGCAAGGCACGGCGACGCAGGAGATTTCCCGCCACGTCCAGCAGGCGGCAGAGGGCACGCAGCGGGTCTCCGCCAATATCCTGGATGTGCAGCGCGGAACCACAGATACCGGTTCGGCGTCCTCCCAAGTCTTTTTGGCGGCAAAGTCGCTGTCGGGCGAAAGCCAACGCCTGAGGGACGAGGTGAGCCGGTTCCTGAAGACGGTGCAGTCTGCCTGATTTGACTCGGCGGCGTCGACGGCGTGCCGAGTTGCGCCGTGATTGACGACACCGGGTAGCCTCAACCAAGACGCCGCCGAACCTCCTCGCGCATCTGGGCGCGGAAGGCCGCGCGCTTTGCGGGTCGGTCTTCCTCACGCACGTCGTGGCGATCGAAAATGTCGAACTTCTCCAGGATCGGATAGCGCTCGCTTGCCATCGCCAGCACGCGCAGCACCTTGGTCGCGGCGAGCGTCGGTCCGCTCACCTCCCAGCGCCGGATCGTGTCGGCGCCACCCTTCTCAGGCAATGCGCACAGCTTCGCCATGTCGGCCGCGGTGAGCTTGCGCTCGATGGCCTCGGAGAGGTCGTCACGGAGTTGCTTCAGTTCGGGGCCGGTCATGTCACCTCAATCCGCGAAGTCGTCGAAGCGAGTGCAGTAGCGCTGATTCGGGTCCATCCGAAGGCGGCCATGATCGTGGTAATATCTCCGCCCCGGTCGAGCGTCAGCGAGGGGAATTCCATGCCCGTGTTCAAGCTGCCCCTGTCGGGGGATGTCGTTCAGTCGATTTATCCGCCCACCGGTGAATTGGGTCGCCACCGTGAAGGAGCGCCATAGCCGCAAGGCCAGCCGTCCGCGGCGGCGCTGATCGCGCCACCGCCTGCGCTCCCGTACATGTCGCGGCACACGGAGTTGTAAGCCTGTGGTGTATTGAAACGGTCTGACCAACGAACGACTTGTAAGGGGGCAAGCAACGAGAGGAACAGCCATGACAAGAACCAAGCTCTCTATTGCGGCACTTGTCGCTGTCGGGCTGGCGGCGGCGCCCTTCGCGGCCGAAGCGAAGGGGCACAGATCCAGCAGGCACATCAGCACGACCGTGCCGGCCACAACCTATGGAAGCCCTGGAGTGACCGCGACGCAGCCCAGGACTTATGGAAGTTCGGGACAGTCGATCGGAACGGTCACGGCGCCATCGATCGGAACGTATAATTGGCCGTCGGTCGGCGTAACCAATGCAGTCCCGACCTGGAGCAATACGAACCCGCCCGTCAGGTAGGGAGCCTCCAATATCATGCGCCCCTGCTGCCCTGTTGGCCGATCACGCAGCGCCATCCCGCCAGCCGCTCGGCCGGATGCTGGTTCATCCATTCGGCGAGCTGCGGCGCGCCCATCATGCAGGACTGCATCGAGACGTCGGCGAAGTCCGACGTGGTGACGATCTGCTCGTGGCAATTCGCCGGCGAGGCAAGGCTGCAGAGCACGGCTATGATCTTGATCACGCGAGGTTGCCCCCGTCGCCGCGACGGATATTCGTTCCGTCCGGCTGCTCGCTGACCGGATCCGCCGGCGGGAAGATGCTGTCGTAGATTGCGCGGGCCTCCTGGATAAGGCGGATACGCTCGCGATCGGACTTCGAGACAAACTGAATAACCTGGCCCATGTCGGCTCCGTTGGATCGGTGATCCGTTTTAAAATGATGATAATCATTCAATAGGGATGTAGGGGACGACATTCGGGTTTGCAGCTATGAGTTCGGTCATGCGGGATAAAAAGCCCGTGACTGCTCCGATGCGGGGGGCGGAACGGGATACCGGAGTGAAGCGTCTGCCTCGTGCCGCGGCGCGCGCTCACCGGGGCCGGGCCGGAGCCGTTCGTCGCAGCATCGTGATGGAATGTCAGGACCCGCGGTGTGTGCATGTTACGGCACATTTTCGCGCGCGTGGCGTTGTCCGTAGGTTCAGTTCACGAGCGGTTCGCCCCAGCGCCGGCCGATGCGGCTGAGGGATAGTACCAAAAGGATCAGCCATGACGAGAACGAGACGCTCCATTGTTGCACTTGTCGCTCTCGGATTTGCGGCGACGCCATTTGCTGTGAGCGCACAGACGTCCGGGACGGGTACACAAGGCAGCACGAGCGTGCGCCCCGGAGCACCGGCACAGCAAGGCACTTATGGAAGTTCCGGACAGACTGTCGGGACGGTTACCGCGCCGTCGATCGGAACGTCCAACCAACCTTCCGTCGGTGTGACTAACTCAGTCCCCACCTGGAAAAACACGAATCCTCCGGCCAAGCAGTAACCGCGCTGACCTCACGCCGCCGGCGCGCGCTCCTTCTGTCCCGGCACCGCCGCGAGCAGTTCGCGGGTGTAGGGGTGCTCTGGCGCGGCAAAGAGCTGCGCGGTCGCCTTCAGCTCGACGATCGCGCCACGCTGCATCACTGCGATGCGGTCGCAGATCTGGGCGGCGACGCGCAGATCATGGGTGATGAACAGCATCGACAGGCCGAGGCGCGTCTTGATATCTCCAAGCAATCTCAGCACCTGCGCCTGCACGGAGACGTCGAGCGCGGACACGGCTTCATCGGCGACGATGATCTCCGGCTCGAGCGCGAGCGCGCGTGCAATGCCGACACGCTGGCGCTGACCACCGGAGAACTCGTGCGGGTAGCGGTCGAGCGCGCCCGCGTCGAGACCGACCATTCTCAGGAGATCGCGCGCGCGGTCGAACGCGACCTTCGGGGCAGTGCCGGCCGCGATCGGGCCGTCGGCGATGATGTGGCCGATCTTGCGGCGCGGATTGAGCGAGGCGAACGGATCCTGAAAGATCATCTGGATGCGGTGGCGCTCGGCGCGCAGCGCCCTGCCGGAAAGCTGTGTGAGATCGGTGTCGCCGATCCGCACCGTGCCGCGGTCGGCTTCGATCAGCCGCATCACGAGGCGCGCCACCGACGATTTGCCGGAGCCGGATTCGCCGACGAGGCCGAGCGTCTCGCCCTTCAGGATGTTGAAATTGACCTCGCGCGCCGCATCGACGCGGCGATCCTCGCGAAACCAGCCGCCTGAGGTGACGTAGGTCTTGTCGAGGCCGATCACCTCGACCGCCCTGGCCTGATGATCGAGAGGCGCGCGCGCCGGCGGGTGCATCGACGGTACGGCGGCGAGCAGCGCTTTGGTGTAATCGTGCTGCGGTTCGTTGAAGACCACCGCGGCGGGGCCCTCCTCGACGACCTTGCCGTGCCTGAGCACCACGACCTGGTCGGCGATGTCGGCGACCACGCCGAAATCATGCGTGATGAACATCACCGCCATGTTGCGGTTGCGCTGCAGGTTGCGGATCAGTTTCAGGATCTGCGCCTGCGTCGTGACATCGAGCGCGGTGGTCGGCTCGTCCGCGACCAACACGGCCGGCTCGAGCGCGAGCGCCATCGCGATCATGGCGCGCTGGCGCTGGCCGCCGGAGAGCTGGTGCGGATAGGCGCGCACGATGCGTTCGGGGTCGGGCAGGCCGACCTCGCGCGCCAGCGACAATGCCTTGGCGCGGCGCTCCCTGGGCGTCAGCAGATCGTGCGCCTCGAACATCTCCACCATCTGGTCCCCGATCCGCATCAACGGATTGAGCGCGGTCATCGGCTCCTGGAAGATCATCGCGAGGCGGCGGCCACGCAAATCGCGCCAATTGTCGTCATCGAGCTTGAGCAGGTCGCAGCCTTCGAACTGGATCTCGCCTGATGTGACCGACACCGTGTCGGGCAAGAGACCCATCAGCGCATGCGCGCACATCGACTTGCCGGAGCCGGATTCGCCGACGACGCAGACGATCTTGCCGGGCCGCAGATCCAGCGAGACGCCGTCGACGGCGAACGGACGCTCGGCGCCTTTGGGCAGCGCGAGCCGCAGATTCTTGATCGAGACGGCGGGCGGGGCGGTCATCGTCAGCGTCCTTCCCGCGACAGACGCGGATTGAGCGCGTCGTTGAGGCCTTCGCCGATCAGGTTCAGCCCGAGCACCGAGATTAGGATCGCGACGCCGGGAAACACGGTGATCCACCAGGCCTGGCGGATCACGGTGCGGCCGGCGCCGACCATGTAACCCCAGGAGATCAGATTGGGATCGCCGAGGCCGAGAAACGACAGCGACGATTCCAGCAGGATCGCGGTTGCCACCATCAGCGAGGCCAGCACGATCACCGGCGACAGCGCATTGGGCAGGATCTCGCGCAAAATGATCCAGGTGTTGCTCTGGCCCGTGACCACGGCGGCCTGGACATACTCACGTGTGCGCAGCGACAGCACCTCGCCGCGCACGAGGCGCGCAACCGGCGGCCAGCTCACCACCGCGATCGAGGCCACGATCGAGTAGATCGAGGGTTGCAGGATCGCGACCAGCACGATCGCGAGCGCGAAGCTCGGGATGGTCTGGAAGAACTCGGTGAAACGCATCAGGGCGTCGTCGACCTTGCCGCCGAAATAGCCGGCCATGGCGCCGATGGGCACGCCGACCACCAGCGCGACCAGCGTCGAGACGAGCCCGACAAGCAAGGAGACGCGTGCGCCAAAAATCATGCCGGCGAACACGTCCCGGCCGAGCGCGTCGGTGCCGAGCGGCACGGTCGAGAGCGTGAAGGGCGGCAGGAACGGCCGCTGCACCATGCGCCATGGCGAATTCGGGAACAGCATCGGCCCGAACACCGCGATCCCGATCGCGAGCAGCAGGATGACGAGCCCGATGACGCCACTCGGGCTCCGCAGCATCGATTTCCAGAACTGTTTCATGCGGCGAATTCGATGCGTGGGTCGACCAGGCGATAGACGAGGTCGGTGATGAGGTTGAAGATCAGCACCATGATCGAGCAGGTCACGAAGACGCCGAGCAGCAGATTGTAGTCGCGCTGCAGCAGCGCGTCGTACATCAGCCGCCCGATGCCGGGCCAGGCGAACACGGTCTCGGTGATGACGGCGCCGCCGATCAGCGTGCCGGCATGCACGCCGGCGAGCGTCACCACCGGCAGCAGCGCGTTGCGCAGCACATGGCGTCGCTGGATCACGGCATCGCTGAGGCCCTTGGCGCGCGCGGTCTTGACGAAGTCGAGCCGCTTCACCTCCAACATCGAGGCGCGCGTCATGCGGGTGTAGGTCGCCATGAAGAACAAGCCGAGCGTCATCGCCGGCATGATCAGGTGCGCGCCGACGTCGACGACATGAGCAAGCCCGGTGTAGTTGGCGCCGACGGTCTCGTAGCCGAAGCTCGGCAGCCAATCCACGGTGACCGAGAACAACAGGATTCCCATCAGCGCCACCCAGAAGATCGGCATGGCGTAGAAGATCAGCGCAAAGATCGTGATGGCGGTGTCGAGGAAGGTCCCTGCAAAACGCGCGGCGAAGGTGCCGAAGAGAACGCCGAGCGCGAGCGAGATCGCGAACGCGGTGAGCGTCAACAGCAGCGTCGCCGGCAGCCGTTCCGCGATCAGCTTCGCCACCGGTGCCTGCTGGCGGAAAGAGAAGCCGAGATCGAAGGTCGCGATGCCCTTGACGTAGATGAACAGCTGCTCGGGCAACGGCTTGTCGAGGCCGAATTTTTCCCGGAGTTGTTGAACGAAGACCTGGTCGCTGGCCCCGGCCTCGCCCGCCATCACGACAGCGGGGTCGCCGGGCGCAAGCCGGATCAGGAAGAAGTTGAGGACGACGATCGCAAGCAGGACGATCACGCCCTTCACGACACGCTGAGCAACGAAGGAGAGCATCTTAGATTCGTTTGCCAGTTGGTTGAGGCGGTCTCGCCGCGAGGAGCACCTCTCCCCGATGGGGAGAGGTCGCGCCAAAGGCGCGGGTGAGGGGGATCTGGTCCCACGAGGGAGTGCAACCCCTCACCCGGATCGCATCCGACGATGCGATCCGACCTCTCCCTATGGGAGAGGTGGGCGCCGCCGATGCCTCAGCGTCTCGATACGATTTCATCGTGAAACCAGTTCGTAGCCTTGGAGCGACACCGTGGCGTTAGGTGGCCGCGGTTGCATGCAGCCCTCACTTGTCGAGCCATGCGTCCTTGAAGCCGTCATTGACCCCGATCGCGGTCGTGATCAGGTTCTTGACCTTGCAGCGCGTGATGGTCGGGAATTGCAATTCCAGCATCCAGGCCACCGGCACGTCGTCGACCAGAATCTTCTGCGCTTTCTCGTAGATCTCCTTGCGCTTGGAATCCGGGGTTGCGACCGCGCCGTCGGCGAACAGCTTGTCGATATCGGGATTCGAATAGCCCTCGACGTTGTTGAACACCTGGCCCTTGGCAATGGCGCTGGAGACGTAGTTGCGGCCGACGCCGAGCGCGGGATCGCCGTACTGGTAGAGATAGGTGAAGGCGATGTCGTAGTCCCAGTCGCCGATCTTCTGGTTGCCGCCGGCGACGTCGGTCGAGATCGTCTCGATGTTCATGCCGACGTCGATGAGGTTCTGCTTCACGGCTTCACCCCAGCGCTGCCAGGTCTCGCCATAGGCGAGCGGCAACATCCGGATCTTCTCGCCCTTGTAGCCGGCTTCCTTCAGCAGCGCCTTGGCCTTGGCCGGGTCGTAGGGGTATTTCGGCACGTCGCCGGTGTAGTACTTGATGGTCGAGGCCGACGGACCGGTCGCGACCTTGCCGAGCCCGTTCCAGATCACGTCCTTGGCGAAGTCGCGGTCGATCGCATACATGATCGCCTGCCGCACCCGCTTGTCCGCGAGCGGACCCTGCCGGTTGTTCAGCCACAGCCAGGCCAGCGGCGAGAAGAACTCCCAGCCGGCGCCGGTGACGCAGGTGTCCTTCAGCTTGGACAGCCGCGGCACATCGAAATTCTCGACCGAACCGCCGGGCAGCACGTCGACCTTGCCGGTCTCATACGCCACCGATCGCGCAGCCGCGTCGGGAATGATCTGCCAGTAGATCTCGTCGATATAGGGTTTGCCCTTCTCGTAATAGTTCGGATTCTTGACCAGCCGGATAAACGAGCCCTTCTGCCATTCCTTGAACATGAAGGGGCCGGTGCCGACCGGCGCGTTGTTGTAGGGATTGGTCTTCCAGTCGGTGCCTTCATAGAGATGCTTCGGCACCATCGGCATCGATCCGACCTCGAAGATGCCGAGGAACGGGCCGAATGGCTGCTTCAGCGTGAACACCACGGTGTAGTCGTCGGGCGCCTCGACCTTGTCGACCTGCATCAAATTGGCGCGTGCGCGCGCGTGCGTCTGCTTCAGCATCTCGATCGAGAACAGCACGTCGGCGGCGGTGAAGGGCTTGCCGTCATGCCAGGTCACGCCCTTCCTGAGCTTGAAGGTGTAGGTCTTGGCGTCCTCGCTGACGCTCCAGCTCTCGGCGAGCTCGGGTTGCGGCTCGAGCTTGGGGCTGTAGCGCAGCAGGCCCTCGAAAATGTTGCCCGAGACCATCTGGGTCGGGCCGTTCTGGATCATCGCAAGCATCAGGCCGGGCGGCTCGGGCTGGATCACCGCATTGATCGTGCCCCCCATTTTCGCCTCTTGCGCCAGCGCCGAGGCCGTGAGGCCGCAAGCCAGGAGGAGACCAAGCAACACTCGTTTCGACATGTCGTATCTTTCTCAAGCACGACCGGCCGTCAAAGCTTCGCGACGTCCTCGCGCGCAAAGCAACGGCCGGCCCATCCCGGTCCCCATCCGGCATCGAGGCTCACATAGTCTCGTTCGGCGCCGCAAGATGAAAGTCTCGACAGTGTTCGCACAAAAAATGTACAGCGCGTCCTGTTTTCACTTGATTCATTGTCCTGTCACGGAGACAAGTCCGCCATGGACAACGCGACACGCTCCGAACGATCCCGCAACGCTGCGCTCGATGCTGCGCTCGCCATCATCGCGCGTGACGGGCCGGGCCGGCTGACGCTCGATGCGATCGCGCGCGAGAGCGGCCTCAGCAAGGGCGGCGTGATGCATCAATTCCGCACCAAGGACGCGGTGCTGAAGGCATTGCTCGAGCGTCAGATGGCGCATTTCGAGCAATTCGCGGCGCCTTACCGCGCCAAGGCGCGCGCGGAGTCCGAAAACCCCGAACTCGCCACCGAAATCGCAACCGTGCGGGAGGCCGCCAACACGCCCAATTCGGCGGCGCTCGCGCTGCTCGCGGCAATGGTCGCAAATCCGGACTTGATGGCGCTGCCGCGCGACAGCGATCTGAAGACGATCGCGGCGATCAAGTCCGAGGCCTCCGATCCGGATCTCGCCATGCTGCGCTGGGCGGCCGCCCGCGGGCTCCTCCTTGGCGAGCTATTCGGCATGTCGCCGCTTCCCAAGGCGGAGCGCGAGCGCCTGTTCGCGCGCCTGCTCGACGACAGCCAGTGGAGCGCGCTGGACAAGCAGGCCAAGCCGCGCGGCGGCACGGCGCCGAAGAGCCCGACCGCGCGCAAGCGCGCCTGATTCAAAGTCAACGATTTCCGAAGGCCCGCTGCCCAAAGCCGCGTCTGCGGCCAAATGCACCAGTCATCATTTTTGCAGTTTACAAACCGCCTGGTCGGTTTTATAAAACGGAAACACTGAAGCGGTCCAAGGCGTCTGACATGGCCCCGGACGATGCCTTGGGCTGGCAATGGTGAAGGCCGCAGCCGTCTCTGGTCCCGCAGACGGCTGCGGCCGCCGTCACCTTTCGAAGAGCCGCAAAAGGAGTTCTGGAATGGATCGCTCGATCGCCCTGCGCGGTCTGGGAACGCTGGTGCTTGGCGCGGCCGTAGCCGGCTGCGCCTCGGTTGCGCCCGTGCCTTATTCGGAGATGGCATCCTCGGCCTATATGGCGCCGGACAAAGCGGATGCCTCCGGCCGCGTGCCCTACCGTTACTCCACGTCGGTCGATTGGCGCGCATACAATAAAGTCATCCTCGAACCCGTCGTGGTCTACCGCGGCAGGGACCAACAGTTTGGCGACATCTCCGACCATGACAAGGCGACGCTCGCCGCCTACATGCAGACCCGCTTCGCCGAGCGGCTGCGCGGCCGCTTCACGCTGGTGCGCGAGCGCGCACCGAACACGTTGCGGATCCGGCTGACGCTCACCGGCGCAGTCACCAATACGCCGGTGCTCGGCACGCTCTCCCGCTTCGACATGGCGGGCGCCGTCTACAACGGCGTGCAGGCTGCCCGCGACGGCGAGGGCACCTTGACCGGCTCGGTCATCTACGGCGTCGAGATCTTCGACGCCACGACCGCGCGCCTGCTCTCCGCCTACGTCACCAAGCAATACCCCGGCGCCTACGACATCAAGGCCAGCGTCGGCGCGCTCGCGGCCGCCAATGCCGGCGTCGACAAGGGCGCCGACGCCCTGATGGCGCAACTGAACTGACGCCGCAACTCCTCCAACGAAAGGTGCCGCTGATGAATTTCGTCCTTCGCTTCGTGCTGCGCGTCGCCATTACCATCGCGATGATGATTTTTGGTGGTCGGGTCGGCGCGGTCACGCCCAACGATCCAAGCGGCACCTGGCTCGTCGAGGACGGCCGGGCCCGCATCCGGCTCGAGCGCTGCGGACCGTCGCGCGACCGCATCTGCGGCTTCATCGTCTGGATGAAGGAGCCGGCCGACAAGCGCGGCCAGCCCTACCGCGACAAGGAAAATCCCGAGCCCGACAAGCGCGCCCGCGCGCTGCTCGGTCACCAGCTGATCATGGGTCTGCAGGCGACGCCGGAGGGGCGGTTCGCCGGCGACATCTACAATGCCGAGGACGGCAGATTCTATTCGGTCTCGCTGTGGCGCGAATCCGCCGACCGCCTCAAGCTCAAGGGCTGTCTGATCAAGCTGTTGTGCCAGACCCAGACCTGGCAGCAGACCCTCGACGCCCAGCCCGGCCAGCTCATCGGCCTCACCGGCGATCTCAACGGCCCTCGCGCGGACAAGGAATGGGCCGCCGTGCCGGCCCCGAAGCCGACGCTGGTGAAGGCGAAGTAGCGGATCGCTTCGCTCCGCGCAAGGACGAGGACGACGCTTCTGCGCCTGAAAACGAGCAGCAGTGAAAAAGACTTCAGTGCAACCCCGCCCGCCGAAATCCGTCCAGATAGTGTTCGCGATCCGCATCGTTGGCCCACGGCAGCTGCGTCGCGATCCAGTCCAGCGAGATATTGGGTTGGGTGCGGCGCAGCTCCTGCAGCGCCATGTCCGCCAGCGCGCTGTCGCCGGTCATGCCGGCAGAGACGGCGAGCACGCGATAGGCGCCGGTGAGATCGCCACGATGGCGGATCGCCTCGCGCGCAAGCGCGATGGCCTCGTCATACTGCCGCTCGGTGAAGCGGGCATATCCGGCGATGCCGTAATAGATTGCCAGCGACGGATCGCGCGGTGAGAGTCTGATCGCCTTTTGCGCCGCCTCGAACGAATCGTTGGGTCTTCCGGCATAGGACAGCGCCAGCGCGTAATAGCCCTGTGCCAGCGAGAAGTTCGGATTGAGCGCGAGCGCCCGTTCGAACTCCGACAGCGCATCCGCAAGCCGACGCGTCGAGAAGCAGACGCTGCCGAGCGCGGCATGGGCCCAGGCATTCTCATGGTCGCAGCGCATCGCGGCGAGCGCAGCGTTCTCCGCGATCGGCGCCGTCGTGGCCAGCTCCGCCCAGCCCAGATGCACGCCGAACATGTGGCTTGCCGCCAGCACCGCCAGCGCCTGGCCGTAATCCGGATCGATCGCGATCGCGCGCTCGAGCAGTTTCTGGGCTGCGACATGATCCTGCGGCGTAATGCGCCAGTAGTGCGACAGCGCCTGCATCAGCAAGTCCCAGGCGTCCAGGCTCGACGGCGGCTTTCGATGCGCGCGAAAATTCTCCGCGGCATGGATCTGCGGTTCGATCGCCGCGACGATCCGCTCGGTGATCTCGTCCTGCACGGCGAAGACGTCGACCAGCTCGCGGTCGTAGCGCTCGGCCCAGAGATGGCCGCCGGTTGTGGCGTCGTTGAGCTGCGCGGTGATGCGCACGCGATTGTCCACCTTGCGCACGCTGCCCTCGACGATGTAGCGGACGCCGAGCTCCTCGGCGATCTGCTTGATGTGGACAGCGCGCCCCTTGTAGGTGAAGGACGAGTTGCGGGCGATCACGATGAACCAGCGCTGCTTCGACAGCGCAGTGAGGATGTCCTCGCTGATGCCGTCGCCGAAATAATCATGGGCCGGATCGCCGCTCATGTTCTCGAAGGCGAGCACGGCGATGCCCGGACGATCCGTCGCGACGCGTGCGGGGCTGGATGTGGCGCCGGCCCGTGCGGGCTTTGCTGCCGCTTCTTCCCGAACTTCGCCGACGAAACGAAAGCCCTTGCGCGGGATCGTCTTGATCAGCCGCTGCGTCGCGCCGTTGTCACGGAGCGCCCTGCGCGCGGCATTGATCCGGCTGTTCAGAGCGGAGTCCGAGATGATTCGGTCGCTCCAGATCTGGCTGATCAAATCATCCCTGCTGACGACGCGGGCGCGCTGCGCGACGAGGTAAAGCAGCAGATCGAACACCTGTGGCTGCAGCGGCACGGTCGTCCCGGCGCAGGTCAGCTCGCGCAGATCGCCGTCGAGCACATTGTTTTCAAAGAAAAATCGCACGTTTCTGTCGTCTCAAGCAAAAATCAAAGTCGTCTCAGGCGAAAATCAATCGTCCACGAAAGTCAGGGGACCTCCGATGCGGCATGGTGCAGCGACCAATGAAGTGCCGAATTTTTGGCACAACGGAGCTGTTTATGACCCAAATTGATCATCAGGTTGATTCCCTGAGGCCCGACGTTTCGGGTTCGAAAGTTTTCAAGTTCATCGCTTTTCTGTACGGAATTGCGGCGTATCTCGTGTTTTGCGTTACGATTGTCTATGCCATCGGTTTTGTGATGGGGCTGGTGGTGCCGAAGACCATCGACACCGGAACCGACACGCCCATGGCCGAGGCCGTGATCATCAATCTGCTTCTGATGGCGCTGTTCGCCGTTCAACACAGCGTGATGGCGCGCCAGCGCTTCAAGGCGTGGTGGACGCAATTCGTCCCCAGGCCGGTCGAGCGTTCGACCTATGTGCTGTTCGCCAGCCTGTCATTGCTCCTCCTGTTCTGGCAGTGGCGTCCGTTGCCCATGGTCATATGGGACGTCGCCAATCCCGATCTTGCCGTGACGCTGGTCACGTTGTCGTTCGCGGGCTGGGTGCTGGTGTTCACCTCGACCTTCATCATCAACCATTTCGAATTGTTCGGATTGCATCAGGTGGCGAATAATCTCATCGGCAAGCAGGCCGCGCCGCCGCGGTTCAAGACGCCGCTGCTCTACAAATTCGTCCGTCATCCGATCTATCTCGGCTTCATCATCGCCTTCTGGGCGGCGCCGACCATGACCGCAGGCCATCTCCTGTTCGCGGCCGTGACCACGGCCTACATCTTCGTCGGCATTGCGCTGGAGGAGCACGATCTCGTCGACCTCTTCGGCGACGAATACCGGCAGTACAAACAGCGGGTGTCGATGCTTATTCCCTGGCGCCGGTCACTCTAGGTGTTGTCTCTCTTGGCGCGCGTCCTCTGAACGGACGATGCGGCCAAGTGCCATTTCGCCTCTCGCCGCGGGCGGGGAGAGGGAGTAGAGGTAGATCGCCTGCCTCTCCAACTTTATCCGTAAATGGAGACGAGAAATGAAACATGTCGGAAACTGCTTCTGCGGCGCGGTCACGATCGAGGTCACGGGTGAGCCTGCGGCGATGGGTTATTGCCATTGCCGCTCCTGCCGCTCGTGGTCGGGCGGACCGGTGAACGCCTTCAGCCTGTGGAAGCCGGAGGCCGTGCGCATCACCGAAGGCGCGCAGAACGTCGAGACCTTCGCCAAGACGCCGATGAGCCAGCGCAAATATTGCAGGAAGTGCGGCGGTCATCTCATGACCAATCACCCGCCGCTCGACCTGATCGACGTCTTCACCGCCACCCTCCCCACGCTCGCCTTCACCCCCGGCGTCCACGTCAACTATTCCGAGACGGTGCTGCCGATGCGCGACGGCCTGCCCAAGCTGAAGGATTTTCCCGCCGAGTTCGGCGGCAGCGGTGAGATGATGCAGGAATAGGAGGACCTCACCCCGACCCTCTCTTCGCAAGCGGGGCGAGGGGGAGGGACTACTCCAGCCCCGCGCGCCGAAATCCTTCCAGATAAAGCGCGCGGTCCTCGTCCCGCAGCATCGGCAGGTCGCGCGTGATCCAGGCGAGCGAGATGCCGGGCTGGGCGCGGCGCAAGCCTTCCAGCGCGGAGGCGGCAAGTGCGGGATCACCCGACATGCCGGCCGCTGCCGTCAGCACGCGGTGCGCGCCGACGAAATCGGCCCGCTGGCGCATCGATTCCCGCGCCATCTGCATGGCGTCCTCGTAATTATGCCCGATGAACTGGGCGTAGCCCGCGACACCGCAATAGATCGCCGCGAGCGGATCGCGCGGACTGAGCTGCAGCGCGCGGCGTGCGGCGGCATCGCCGTCTTGCCACCGTCCGGCGTAGCACAGCGTGACGCCGTAGAAGGCGTGCGCCATCGCGAAATTCGGATTGAGCATCAGCGCCAGCTCGAATTCCGCCAGCGCATCGTCGAAGCGGCGGCGGAACAGATAAGCATAGGCGAGCCCGTGATGGGCCCAGGCATCGTCGCGATCGGCCTCGACCGCGGCAAGCGCTGCGGCTTCCGCGACGGGGACGGTCGCGCCCATGTCGGCCCAGCCCATATGGGCGCCAAAGACGTGGCTGGTCGCGAGCAGGCCCAGCGCCTTGCCATAGGCCGGGTCGATCGCGATTGCCTGTTTGAGCAGCGCCTGCGCCGATGCATTGTCCTCGCGCGTGATGCGCCAGTAACGCGACAGCGCGCGCATCACGAAGTCCCAGGCATCGAGGCTACCCGGCGGCTTCTGCTGGGCGCGAAAATTTTCGGCGGCGTAGAGCTGCGGCTCGATCGCGGCGACGATGGCTTCTGTGATCTCGTCCTGCACGGCGAAGATGTCGGCGATTTCGCGATCGTAGCGTTCCGCCCAGAGATGGCCTCCGGTCGAGACGTCGTTGAGCTGGGCGGAGATGCGCACGCGATCGCCGCTTCGGCGCACGCTGCCTTCGAGCACATAGCGGACGCCGAGCTCGCGCGCGACCTCGTTGAGATGCACGGCGCGGCCCTTGTAGACGAAGGAGGAGTTGCGCGCGACGACGAAGAACCAGCGCAGCTTCGACAGCGCGGTGATGATGTCTTCACTGATGCCGTCGGAGAAATAGTCCTGCTCGCGGTCGCCGCTCATGTTGGTGAAGGGCAGCACGGCGATCGCGGGCCGGTCGGGCAGTGCCAGCGGGGCGTGCGACGCTGGGAGGCCGCGGCCGGGTTCTACCGTCGCTGCCCCGGACTGGGTCTCGACATCGCCGACGAAGCGAAAGCCCTTGCGCGCGATGGTGCGGATCAGGGCCTGCCGGGCACCGTTGTCGCCGATCGCCTTCCGCGCCGCATTGATCCGGCTGGTGAGCGTGGATTCGGAGACGCTGCGGCCGTGCCAGATTTTGTCGATCAGCTCGTCCTTGCTGACGACCCGGTCGCGGTTCTCCATGAGATGGACGACGAGGTCGAAGACCTGCGGTTCCACGGATACGGGAACCTGCTCGCGGCTCAGCTCGCGCCGGTCGGTGTCGAGAAGGTGGTCCCGGAACATAAACTGCACGTCGAAAACTCGGGCCTCACGGCGATTTCAGGCATTGATGAAATCAAAATAGATTTCGGTTTGAGGTCTGTAAGTCCCCCGGGAGGTCAGCCCGGTTCAACGCAACCGCCGGATGGCTGCCATGCCATTTGCGTGGAGGAATACAACTTGAATTGGAATGTGACGGTTTTGGTCAGGTTGTCGCGGCATTCCGGCGATATCCGGATGCCGACGGACCACCATTGCCGAACACGGTCACCTGCGTAAGCTATCTCCCACATAAAGTAACAGCAGCAAAGAAGCGCCCATGTCCGCCTTTCCCGCCTCGACCACCGTGCTCGATTCTATGCTGTTCCGCGATGCTTTCGGCACGCCGCAGATGCGCGAGGTGTTTTCCGATGTCGCGCTGGTCGGGCGCTATGCGGAAGTCGAGGTGGCGCTCGCGAAGGCCGAGGCGAGATGCGGCGTGATCCCGCAGGACGCCGCCGATCAGATCGCGGCCCGCACCGATGTCGCCGCGCTCGACTTCGAGTTGCTGCGGCAGGAGACCGACATCGTCGGCTATCCGATCCTGCCTTTGGTGCATCAGATGGTGAAGCAGTGCGGCGAGGCCGGCCGCTACGTGCATTGGGGCGCGACCACGCAGGACATCATGGACACCGCGGTGGTCCTGCAGCTGCGCGCTGGCTTCGAGGTCATCGAACGCGATATCGCGGAGCTGCGCAAAATCCTCGCCGATCTCTCCAGGCGCCATCGCGACACGCCGATGGCGGGCCGCACCCATCTCCAGCAGGCGCTGCCGGTGACCTTTGGCTACAAGACCGCGATCTGGCTTGCGATGTTCGACCGCCAGGCCGAGCGTCTGACGCAATTGAAGCCGCGCGTGCTGGTCGGCCAGTTCGCGGGCGCCGCCGGCACGCTGGCCTCGCTCGGCGACAAGGGCTTCGAGGTCCAGGCGGCGCTCTGTGCCGAACTGAAGCTTGGCGTTCCGATCTCGACCTGGCACGTCGCGCGCGACGGCTTTGCCGAGGCCGTGAACTTCCTCGCGCTCGTCACCGGCTCGCTCGGCAAGATCGCGCTCGACATCATGATCATGGCCTCGACCGAATTCGCCGAGGTCTATGAGCCCTTCGTCAAGGGCCGCGGCGCCTCCTCGACCATGCCGCAGAAGCGCAACCCGATCTCCTCGGAGCTGATGCTTGCCGCGTCCAAGGCGGTGCGTCAGCACGCGGGGCTGATGCTGGATGCCATGGTGCAGGATTTCGAGCGCGCCACCGGTCCGTGGCACGCCGAATGGATGGCGATCCCCGAAAGCTTCGTGCTGACTGCCGGCGCGCTGCACCAGGCCAAGTTCGCCCTCGCTGGCCTGATCGTGGACGAGAGGAAGATGAACGACAACCTCGCCCTTAGTCGTGGTCTGATTGTGGCCGAAGCGGTCATGATGGGGCTGGCGCCGCAGATGGGCCGGCAGGACGCGCACGACGTGGTCTACGACGCCTGCCGGCTCGCCAACGAGGAGGGCATCAGCCTTGCCGATGCGCTGTCGGCCGATCCGCGCGTCACGGCCCAAATCGATCGCGCCGGCATCGAGGCCCTCACTTCACCGATAAATTACCTTGGTCTTGCGCCGGCCATGGTCGACCGGGTGCTGAAATCGGCAACGCGTTGAAAACCAAACTGCGTATCTTTCACAGGCGCCAAGACGCTCGCGCACTTGTGTCTCGTGATGCTAGACTTAGATTGAACGAGAGATTCCGACAGAGGACCCGGCATGACTGATCAACGCAATTCCGCAACTTCCATCGATCCCGTGAAACTCGACCGTTTGGCCGAGGTGGCGGTGAAGGTGGGATTGGGCTTGCGGCCGGGACAGGACCTTCTTCTGACGGCGCCAGCGATGGCGCTGCCGCTGGTGCGGCGGATCGCCGTGCACGCCTACAAGGCCGGCGCGGGAATCGTGACGCCGATCCTCTCGGACGAAGAAATGACACTGGCGCGCTATCGCTACGGTCACGACAGCAGCTTTGATCGCGCCGCCGGTTGGCTCTACGAGGGCATGGCGAAGGCGTTCGCCGACAACACCGCGCGTCTCGCCATCGTCGGCGACAATCCGATGCTGCTGTCGGGCGAAGATGCGTCCAAGGTGGCGCGCGCCAGCAAGGCCAATTCCATGGCGTATCAGCCGGCGCTGGAAAAGATCGTCAATTTCGATACCAACTGGAACATCATCGCCTATCCGAGCACATCCTGGGCCAAGCAGGTCTTCCCGAACGATCCCGAAGAGATCGCGGTCGGCAAGCTCGCGGACGCCATCTTCGCGGCGTCCCGTGTCGATCGCGAGGACGCCACGGCCAATTGGGCAAGCCACAATGCAGTGCTGCGCGAGCGCACCAATTGGCTCAACGGCCAGCGTTTTCGCGCGCTGCAATATTCAGGGCCCGGCACCGACCTCACCATAGGCTTGGCTGACGGCCATGAATGGGAAGGCGGTGCCTCGCTCTCCAAGAACGGCATCAGCTGCAACGCCAATATTCCGACCGAAGAGGTCTTCACCACGCCACACTGCCGGCGGGTCTATGGCCATGTCGTGAGCTCGAAGCCGCTGTCCTACCAGGGTACGCTGATCGACAACATCGCCGTGCGCTTCGAGGACGGCAGGATCGTCGACGCCAAGGCCTCGCGCGGCGCGGAAGTGCTGAACAAGGTGCTCGACACCGACGAGGGCGCACGCCGCCTCGGCGAAGTGGCGCTGGTGCCGCATTCCTCGCCGATCTCGCAGAGCGGGCTGCTGTTCTACAACACGCTGTTCGACGAGAACGCAGCGTCCCACATCGCGCTCGGCCAATGCTATTCGAAGTGCTTCGTCAACGGCGCGCAGCTCACGCCGCAGCAGATCGCCGCGCAAGGCGGCAACCAGAGCCTGATCCATATCGACTGGATGATCGGCTCGGCCGAGACCGACATCGACGGTATTCTGGCCGACGGCAGCAAGGTGCCGGTGTTCCGCAAGGGCGAGTGGGCGAAGTAACGCCGCAGCTCGTCATGCCCGGGCTTGTCTCGGGCATCCACGTTCTTTGTGTCGCAAGGCGTGGATGGCCGGGACAGGCCCGGCCATGACGATCGTGGAAGGTTCAAGTCCAAACGCTGGCGTCAAGGGTCTCACGCCGCCGGGTTCCGCAGCATCGGGTTGTTGTCGATGCTGAAGCGGTTGAACAGCGTCGTGAACGGACTGCCGTCGGTGGCCCGCACGATGGCGTCGGAGGCTGCGACCGCCTCGTAAAGCGCGCCGACCGGATCGTCTGCCTCCGGCAGGTCGAGTCCCCCGCGGATTTCCTCTCTCGCCTCGTTGACGTCGTCCTCGTCCTCGAGTGTCGCCTCCAGCGCATCCGCCGCGCGGCGCATTTCCTGGAGATCGCCGCCGGCGGAGAATTTGAGGATGTCGAGCCAATAGGGGTGGGCAATGACGAGCTGGATGAACGCCTCGAAACTGTCGGCGACAATGCCCGCGCGACCTTCGGACGAGACGTAGAGCACATTCCGCGACGGCAGCAGCACGAAGGCGCCGCCTGAGCCGTCACTGCCGATCTGCCGGGCGCGTTCGACGCCGTCGATCGTGAACCAGGGCTCCTCGTCCGGCGCAAACGAGACGTCAAGGCTGCCGAGCCAGGCGACGATCTCGCCTTGGGCTGTCAGAACCTCTGGGGTCAGGGGCATCGATGGGGCTCCTTCTGGGTCGCTTCGCGCACTTTGTCGCACCCCGGAAAAGATCGGTTCATGTGCTCGAATTTGCAGGGAAATCGCGACGTTAACCGCTTCGCGTCTGCAACTTGCGGCTGATTGTCGGGGCGTGCGTAAGAAAGAATTAAAAGCCGGCTATTAGCCTTCCCGGCATCTTTCGAAACAATCCGGGTCCGACCCGGCCATACTTATTCTATCGCCTGGGGAAGCAGATGTCGCGCGCGTTGATTGAAATCAGTAGTTGCAATGTGGATTTGGAGCTGCGGCCGATCGAGCCGGCATGGATCATCGAGGGTAACCCGGTCTCGCGTTCGCACATCCTGTCGACCAGCGCAGACGGCACCTCCTCGACCATCATCTGGTCGTGCACCGAAGGCCGCTTCAACTGGTACTATGATTTCGACGAGACGATCATGATCCTGGAAGGATCGATCGTGCTGGAGAGCGACGGCATGCCGCCGAAGCGCTACGGCGTCGGCGACGTCATCTTCTTCCGCGACGGCGCGCATGCCAAATGGCATGTCGAAGGCCACGTCAAGAAGATCGCCTTCTGCCGCAAGACCAACCCGGCCGTCATTGGCTTCATGATCCGCGTCGTCAACAAGCTGAAGCGGATGTTCCTCTCGGCGGGCGAGCGCCGTTCCGCGACACTGATGGGTGCCGGCTAATCTTATTCAAGGACGCTTCCCAGCGGCCACGACGGAGAGGGGCCGGGATGAAAATCCCGGCCCCTTGTCGCGTGCGCATGACATCGCGCTTGTTGGCAAGTTTGCGTTTTCCCTCGGCGTGGAAGCCGAACGCAACGTTTGCGGCAGTCGCGCGTTTTGCAGGTCAAGCAGGCAGATCGGAGGAACCGAAATGGCCAACGCGACTGACGAGAAGCTCAAAGCGATCGAGGATTTTCTCGCGGGTCTCACGTCGAATGACCTGGACAGGATGCCGTTCGCCGACGACATCGTGCTGATCAGCCCGATCGATCCGGAACACCCCGTGGTCGGCAAGGCAGCCGCGGCGGAGTTCCTAAAGAAGCGCGTATTTCCCAGAATCCCCGTACGCAGGGCCGAAGTGGAGCGCCATCTGGTCGATGGCGATTGCGTGGGCACGCTATGGAAAGCGACCTTCGCTCCGGCGGGTGCAACAGAAGTTGTGGTGCCAATCTTCGACTTCTTTCGGATCGAGAACGGAAAGATCAGGGAACTGCGTCCCTATTTCGATCCGAAGCCGTTGAAAGAAGCTGCGGCTGCCTAGTCTGTGCTGGCAGCGATCGCCGCCCGCCGGATCGCCCCGACATCGACCACCAGCCGCCAATCGGTTGCCGTTGCGGGCTTGACCTCGCCGAGCCAGTGGAAGGAATTCTCGGTAATCTCCGTAAAACTCCAGCGCGTGAGGTCGCCGGATTCGGTCGTGCCTTCCTGCACAATGTCTTCGCCGCGCGGCCGGCCGATCTGTTGGCGAAACATGCAGCGGCCGGGATCGAACCAGGAAATCCGCCACGCGGAAATGGAGGGGTCGTAGACGCGCAACGTTGTGCCGTACCAATTGCCGGCGATCGGAAAAGCCGGACTGCCCGAGGGGTGGGGAATGATCCAGATATCCTGGACGGCACGGCCCTTGAGCACCCAGCCGAAATGAATCTCGCCCGGCGCGGTGTGCCTGGTACCGTCGGGACCGTGCGCCGTGATCTCGGCATCCCAGTCGCCGACGAAGCGGCCGTAGAGCTGAAGTGCCGCCGCGTGCTCCGCGTTCGGTCCATCCGCATGCAAAAGTCTCGCAAAGTCGGTCATGTCGATCTCCTGTTGCGAGGAGATCAGCACGAACAGCCGATAGCCGGCTTGGATAAAATTGCGCGTCAGACCCCATCGAGGATGATCACCGTCGGTGTCGACGGCAGCGTATCTCGCGAGATTCGCAGGGACCGCTCGGTGCGGCGGTCGATTTCGAACTGCTGGCCGATTAGGCGCATGAATTCGTCGAGCGGGGTGGCAAAGCGGTGCATCGGCAATACCACCGAAGCGCGCAACCGCTTGGTGATCTCCGAGACGCCGTCGAGTGACATGGTGTAGGTGCCGTCGATCGGCACCATCACGATGTCGAGCCGTCCGATCTGGGCGAAATGGCTGTCGTCGAGCTTGTGGTGGAGATGGCCGAGATGGCCGATGCAGAGGCCCGCGACCTCGAAGATGAAGATCGAATTGCCGTCGCGGATCATGTCGGTGCCGGAATCGTCGCCGAAATAGCGGCGGATGTCGGTCGTAACGTTGCGGATCAAGGTGTCGCCGATGCGTTCCGAAATGGCGGCGGGTTTGCCGTCCTCGCCCCAGCCATGCAGCACATGGGGAATACGCTTGTCGGGGAAGAGAGTGTAGTGGGTGCTGTGCGCCCGGTTCATGGTGACGACATCGGGCAGCCGGCCGACCTGATAGGCGCCGCTATAATCGGTCGCGATGCGCAGGCCGCCAGGCGTGTCGATGAAATAGGTGGAGTGGCCGGCATAGGTGATCTCGACCTCGGCCGCAGCGGTCGCCTGCCTGAAGGCGACCGGCATCGCGCGAGGCGCCGCGTTCGCCATGGCCAGGCATTCGCTGCGCGGTGGCTGCTGGGCGAGGGCTGGTGAGAGACAGGCGCTCAACAGCGCAAATGCCGCCGAGATGAGTTGCCGCATATCGAGTCCCGTGACCTCAGGGAAGTCTAGCGCGCAACGCAGCGCGTCGCCAATGGACTGCGATCAACAGCGCGTCAGTGTCGCACCGCCTTCACTCCCGACGCGGGCTGAACTTCCAGGTGATGGCAACTAGGCCCGCAGTAATCAGGCCGCTGACGATGCCGGCGATGGGGAGCGTGAGCAGCAGTGCCGCGGTGGCGGCCCAGCCGATCGAGGAGAAGGCCTCGGCGAAGGTGGCAAGCCGCGAAGACGTCTGACGGCGGCGGAATTGGCTGCGTCGGGCCTGGACGCGGAACCAGAGCTGGATCGCGGTGGCGGAGGCGGCGCTGATGATCATCGTGGCTGCCGTGATCGCAGCCTGGAACGGCGAGGCGAAAACCAGCGCCGCAACCAGCGGGCTGAAGATGACGGCAATCGCAATCAGCACCACCTCGATCTTGGCCCGGATGACGTTCGAGGGTGTCAGCGGCGCAGTCGCGACCAGATCGGGCGCGTCCTCGCCGGAGATCGTCAGCCAGGCGAGCCCTCCGGCGAGCTGACCCGCGGCCATCACGATCACGGGCGAGATCAGCGTCAGCGCGGCAGAACTGTCGGCAAAGCTACGCCAGAGCAGCAGCGCAGGCGGCACCAGATAGAGCAGCTGCATCAAAGTCTGCGAGATCAGCCAGGGGTCGCGCCAGAGCAGCGTGAACTCCTTGCGCCGCAGCGCCTGCTGCCGCGATCCGCCGCGGAACGGGCGTTCCTTCGCGCGCTTGCGGCCGGATGTGCCATAAGCGGCGGCGTCGATCGCGGTATCGGCGAAGCGGCCCGAGAAGATCGCCATCACGCTTCCGAGCAGCACGAACCCAAGGGCCAGCAGCGACAGCAGCGCGTTGCTGTCACCCATGGTGGCCCGGGCGGGCCACCACCAGATGCTGTCGATTTCGGGGGCGTGGGAAGCGAAGGCACCGGACGTCAGAATGGTGAAGCGCGACAGTGTGCCATAGGAGATGATCGCGGCGACCTGGAGCGCGATCACGAAGCCGGCGCCGATGATGGCGGCTAGGATCTGGGCCACGAAGCGCGTTCGCGCCGGGCCGATCAGGCGAAACAGGAGGATGGTGACGGCGATCGCGATCGCCGCAGCCGACAGGCCCATCGCGACGACCACGCCGAAGGCCGCAAGCCATCGCGGGCCGCCGCCGATCACCAGCACGTCGATGAAGGGCGTCGAGAACAGCAGCGCCATCGTCGTGACGGTGAGTGCGATCGCGGCAATGCGCACCGAGAACAGATTGGCGAGCCGCGCCGGCGAGGACATGATGAGGTCGAGATCGGCGCGGGCGTAAAACACCCGCGTCACCGATTCGATCGCCTGCGACAGCATCAGCGTCCAGGCCAGGAAGATCGTCGCCGAGATCACGATCAGTGAGGATTTGTCGAGCGGCAGTTGCAGATTGGCAAAGCGGCCGATCACGGCCCAGGCCGGCACGTGCAGGAGCGCCGCGAAGAAGAGCAGGCCGACCACGGCCGCACGCGTTCGCCGGCGTCGTCCGCCCGACATCATGGCGAACCATTCGCGCCACGCGAGCCGAAGCTCGTGACGGGCAAACCAGGAGAGCGCGGTCGCCGAGCTCATGCGGCTTCCTGGAGCGTCACCAATGCGATGAAGAGATCTTCGAGGCTGGTGTCGGCATGGCCGTTCTGCTGGCGCAGCTCAGTGAGCGTGCCTTCCGCGACCAGTCGGCCCGAGGCGATCACGCCGATGCGGTCGGCCATGCGCTCGGCCACCTCGAGAATATGCGTGGTCATGATGATGGTGCAGCCAGCCTGAACGCGTTCGTTCAAAAGGCCCTTCACATGGCGCGCCGAGACGGCATCGAGGCCAGTCAGCGGCTCGTCGAGGATGATGAGGCGGGGATCGTGCACCAGCGCGCCGGCGAGCGCCACCTTCTGACGCATGCCCTTGGAAAAGCCGTCGCAGCGTTCGTGCCGGTGCGGTTCGAGTCCGAGCGAGCAGAGGAGTTCCTCGGCGACCGGTTCCGAGACGGATGGCGAAATGCCCCAGAGGCCGGCGACGAATTCCAGATATTCGAGCGGGGTCAGCTTGTCATAGATCATGGGTTCGTCGGAGACCCACGCGGTCACCTGCTTGGCGGCGACGGGATTTTGGAGCGCATCGATGCCGAAGATCGAGACCGCACCGGCGTCGGGCCGCAGCAGGCCTGCAACCATGCGCAGGGTGGTGGTCTTGCCGGCGCCGTTGGGGCCAACCAGGGCGTAGAATTCGCCGGCATGAATGGTGAGATCGAGGCTATCGACCGCCAAACGGTCAAAACGCTTCGTTAACCCCAAGACTTCGAGCGCCGAGCTGTCGGGCTTCATGACGGCCACACCATCCGGTTTTGCATTGCTCGCGACCATGACCTGAAGATGTTTCGGCTCGGTGAATCGCGCTGCCGCAAATTCCGGCATCCGACTTCGACGACGCCTTGGACTAAAGGCAAGTCACCGTTTGTTGACAGCGCTTGGCGGTTCAGGCTGAATTGGCGACGGGACAAATGGCGCTGACGCGGCGAAAACACTGCGTAGCGGCTGGACACAAGATGCGAGATGGCGGTCATCAAGAACCGCTGGTTGCATCCGGAGGAAGCGCGGCGATGCTGGATTTCGTTCAGCAGCTGGTCAGCGGTGTTGCGCTCGGCTGTGTCTACGGCCTGATCGCGCTCGGCTTCGTGCTCGTCTACAAGGCCACCGAGGTCGTCAACTTCGCCCAGGGCGATTTGATGATGCTGGGCGGCTTCTTCGCCTTTACCTTCATCGGCATGATGGGCCTGAACTACTGGGTCGGCTTTGCCGGTGCGGTGGTGGCGATGGCGCTGTTCGGTATGCTGGCGGAGCGGATCGTGGTGCGGCCGATCCTCGGCTATCCGCAGTTCTCCATCATCATGGCCACCATCGGGCTCGGTTACTTCCTGCGCTCGGTCGCCGGCATGATCTGGGGCACCGACGATTTCAAGATCGAGACGCCGTTCAGCCAGGGCGTGCTGCGCATCGGTTCGCTGGTGCTCGCCCATGACAAGCTCTCGGTGATCGCGGCGACGATCATCCTCTGCGCGCTGCTCTGGCTGTTCTTCAACAAGACCACGCTCGGAACCGCGATGCGCGCCAGTTCCGAGAACATGCTGGCGGCATATTACATGGGCATTCCCGTCAAGCGCGTGGTGTCGATCGTCTGGGCGATCAGCGCGGCGGTCGCGACCTGCGCCGGCGTGCTGCTGGCGCCGATCACCTTCATTCACTCGAATGTGGGCCTCGTGCTCGGGCTCAAGGCGTTTCCGGCCGCGGTCCTCGGCGGCTTCGGCTCGATTCCCGGCGCGGTCGTCGGCGGCGTGCTGATCGGCGTGATCGAGAGCATGGCCGGCTTCTATCTGCCGGAAGGATGGAAAGATGTCGCGCCCTACATCGTGCTGCTTGCGGTGCTGCTGCTGAAGCCCGAAGGCCTGTTCGGCCTCCACGCCCGCAAGAAGGTCTGAACGCGATGCGCTTCCTGTTCAAGACCGACTATGAGGACGATATCAGGCTCTTCCCGCATTCGGGCTATGTCGTCTCCTATGGCCTCCTGCTCGCGGTGCTGCTGATCGCGCCCTACGTGCTCTCCAGCTATCTGATGAGCCAGCTCGTCTTCGTCTGCATCTATGCGACCGTCGGCGTGGCGCTGCTGATCCTGACCGGCTTTACCGGGCAGGCTTCGCTTGGGCATGCCGCGTTTCTCGCGATCGGCGCATATACGGCCGCCTATTTGCAAAAATACAACGTCCCTTTTCCGCTCTATTTCCTCGCCGCAGGCGCCCTGACCGGCCTGATCGGGGCGCTGGTCGGTTTCCCCGCGCTGCGGCTCCAGGGCATCTATCTCGTCATCGCCACCATCTCCTTCGCCTTCATCGTCGAGGAGATTTTGGCGCGCTGGGAAAGCGTCACCAACGGCAACGAGGGCATGCGAATCAAGGCGGTGTCGCTGCTCGGCGCCACCGTCTCGCGCGACAGCCCGACTTTCTATTTTCTGTGTCTCGCCGTACTGGTGCTGACCATCGTCGGCACGCTCAATCTGCTGCGCTCGCCAACGGGGCGCGCCTTCGTCGCGATCCGCGACAGCGAGACGGCGGCGCGCAGCATGGGCGTCAATGTCGCGCTCTACAAGGTCAAATCCTTTGCGATCTCGGCGGCGATCACCGGCTTTGCCGGCGTGCTGTTCGCGCACAAGCTGTCCTTCATTTCGCCGGAGATGTTCACGCTCCAGCTTTCGATCGAGTTCATCATCGTGATCCTGATCGGCGGCACCTTCTCGCTGCACGGTGCGGTGCTGGGCGCGATCTTCATCGTGATGATCGACCCGTTCCTGACGTATCTCAAGGACGACATGCCCGATATCATCGCCGGCGTTGCCGCGACGTTTGGTGCCGGCAAGGAGCGCGCAGCGCACATCCAGGACAGCATCGCGACGTTCGCATCGCTGAACGGCCTGAAGGGCGCGATCTACGGCATCATCATCATGCTGTTCGTGCTGTTCGAGCCGCTCGGCCTCTACGGACGCTGGCTGAAGATCAAGCTCTTCTTCCAGCTGTTCCCGCTCTACAAGCGCGCGACCTTCAAGCGGCAGAAGATCTACGTGAAGTCGGAGCGGAACCGATGAGCTATCTGCGCGCCGAGAATTTGTCGCTGCATTTCGGGGGCCTCAAGGCCGTCGATGCGGTGTCGTTCGCGGTCGAGAAGGGCGAGATCCTCTCCATCATCGGTCCAAACGGCGCCGGCAAGAGCTCGATCTTCAACCTGATCTCGCGAATCTACCGGCCGACTTCGGGTCGCATCTTCTTCGAGGACCAGGACATCACGGAGGAGCCGCCTTACGACATCGCCAGGCTCGGCATCGCTCGCACCTTCCAGAACATCGAGCTGTTCGAGAATGCGACCGTGCTGTCCAACCTCCTGGTCGGCCGTCACCGCCATTCGACCACGCAGCTCTGGCAGGAGCTTTTGTTCCTGCCGAGCGTGCGCGCCAAGGAGAAGCTGCATCGCCGCCGGGTCGAGCAGGTGATCGAGTTCCTCGACCTCGAACCCTATCGCGACAAGCTGATCTCGGGCCTGCCTTACGGCGTACGCAAGGTGATCGAGCTCGCACGCGCGCTGTGCTCCGAGCCGAAACTGATCCTGCTCGACGAACCGTCCTCCGGCCTCAACGTGGAAGAGACCGACGATATGTCGTTCTGGATTCGCGACATGAAGAGCGAGCTCGGCGTCACCGTGCTGATGGTCGAGCACGATATGTCGCTGGTCAACCGCGTTTCCGATCGTGTGATCGCGCTGAACTATGGCCGCGTGCTCGCCATGGGCTCGCCCAGTGAAGTTCAGCAGCATCCCGACGTCGTCGCCGCGTATCTGGGAGCCTGACGGATGGATGCGACCACGGCGCCCGAGATCATCCTGAGGCTCTCCAACATCGAGAGCTATTACGGGCCGATCATGGCGATCCGCGGCATCTCGCTGGAGGTGCCGCGCGGTCGCATCGTCACGCTGCTCGGGGCCAATGGTGCCGGCAAGACCACGGTGCTGAAGACGATCTCGGGCATTCTCGACCCGCAAAAGGGCTCGATCGAGTTCATGGGCAAGTCGATCCAGCGCATGGAAGCCGACCGCATCGTACGGCTGGGCCTCAGCCATGTGCCGGAGGGACGCGAGGTGTTCCCGTTCCTCTCCGTGCGCGAGAACCTGATGATGGGCGCCTATCCGCGCAGCGACCGCGACGGCGTCGCGGCGGATATCGAGCGTGTCTACGGCTATTTCCCGCGGCTGAAGGAGCGCGTCAACCAGCCGGCCGGGCAGCTCTCCGGCGGCGAGCAGCAGATGCTGGCGATCGGGCGCGCGCTGATGAACCGTCCGACATTGTTGCTGCTCGACGAACCCTCGCTCGGCCTGTCGCCGATCCTGGTGAAGGAGATTTTCACGATCATTCGCCGCGTGAACGAGGAGCAGGGCATGTCGATCCTGCTGGTCGAGCAGAACGCCAGGGTGGCGCTGGAGACGGCGCATTACGGCTATGTGCTGGAGCTCGGCCGCATCGTCATGAACGACAGCTGCGACCGCTTGATGCATTCGAAGGACATCCAGGAATTCTATCTTGGCGCCAAGGAACAGGGTGCGCGAGGCGAGCGGCGCTGGAAAAAGAAGAAGACTTGGAGATGAAGAACTGGCGATGAAGAACTTGGAGATGAAGAGCTGGCGATGATGAGTTGACGCGAAGCGACAACGAGGAGATGCGCATGGCCCGACCGGCGGTGTTGACGGTCGCTGATACGATCGCGAAGAGCTTTTTGCGCGCAGCAGAGCTGCGCGGCGACAGGCCCGCGATCCGCGAGAAGACGTTCGGCATCTGGCAGCCGACGAGCTGGCGCGAGTGGCTGGAGGTCTCGAAGGAGATCGCCTACGCCCTGCACGCCACCGGCTTCATGCCCGGGGACGTCGCCTCCATCATCGCCAATGCCGTGCCGGAATGGGTCCATGCCGACATGGGTATCCTGTGCGCCGGCGGTGTCTCGTCGGGCATCTATCCGACCGACTCCGCGGTTCAGGTCGAATACCTCGTCAACGATTCCGCTACCCGGGTGATCTTTGTCGAGGATGAAGAGCAGCTGGACAAGGTCCTCGCCATTCGTGCGCGCTGCCCGACCTTGCAAAGGATCATCGTGTTCGACATGGAAGGCCTCAGCGGCTTCTCCGACGACATGGTGACGTCGCTCGACGCGTTTCGCGCGCTCGGCCGTAACCACATGGTCGGCAACGAGGAGCTGTGGCAGCAGATGATCGACGGCCGCGGCCCGGGCGATCTCGCAGTCCTCGTCTACACGTCGGGCACGACCGGTCCGCCCAAGGGAGCGATGCACGCCAACCGCAGCGTGACGCATCAGATGCGCCATGCCAACGATTACATCCCCGCACAGGAACATGAGGAGCGACTGATCTTCCTGCCGCTTTGCCATGTCGCGGAGCGTATCGGTGGCTACTATACCTCGCTTGCGCTGGGCTCGGTGATGAACTTCGCCGAGAGCTCGGAGACCGTGCCGGACAATCTTCGCGAGGTGCAGCCGACGGTCTTCCTCGCGGTGCCGCGGATCTGGGAGAAGTTCTATTCCGCCGTCACCATCGCGCTCAAGGACGCGACCCCGTTCCAGCAATGGGTCTACCGCCGCGCCATCAAAGTCGGCTTTCGCATGACCGATTGCCGGCTCGGCGGCGGGACGCCGTCGCGTTCGCTCAAGCTCGCCAATCGATTCGCCTATTGGCTGGTGTTCCGCAACATCCGTCGCATGATCGGGCTTGATCGCTGTCGCATCGCGTTCACGGGCGCAGCACCGATCTCGCCGGACCTGATCCGCTGGTATCTCGCGCTCGGCATCAACATTTGCGAGGTTTACGGCCAGACCGAGAATTGCGGTGTCGCGACCGTGATGCCGCCGGACCGCATCAGGCTCGGTTCGGTCGGCAAGGCCGTGTCATGGGGCGAAGTCGCGCTCTCGCCGGACGGCGAGATCCTGATCCGGGGTGACTTCCTGTTCATGGGCTATCTGAATCAGCCGGAGAGGACGGCGGAAACGATCGATCCGCGCGGCTGGCTGCACACCGGCGACGTCGGCACCATCGACAACGAGGGCTTCATCAAGATCACCGACCGGATGAAGGACATCATCATCACCTCCGGCGGCAAGAACATCACGCCGTCGGGGATCGAGAACCAGCTCAAATTCTCGCCCTATATCTCGGACGCCGTGGTGATCGGCGACAAGCGGCCCTACCTCACCTGCCTCGTGATGATCGACCAGGAGAATGTCGAGAAGTTCGCTCAGGACCACGACATCCCCTTCACCAATTACGCCAGCCTGTGCCGGGCAAGAGAGATCCAGGACCTGATCTGGCACGAGATCGAAGCGGTGAATGGCAATTTCGCCCGCGTCGAGACCGTCAAGAAATTCTGCCTGATCGAACGCCAGCTCACGCCTGAGGACGAGGAGCTGACACCGACCATGAAGCTGAAGCGCAATTTCGTGCACAAGCGTTACGCTGCCGAGATCGAGGCGATGTATCTCGCGCGCGCGGTGGCGTGAGGCGCATCTTCAGGAACAGCGAAGGAGTGATGGCCCTCACCCTTCGCATCATATGGGCCCCAAGGAGAGGAGACGTCAATGTCGAAATCGTTGAGAACGTTCGGCCTTGCTGTAGGCGCGGTGGCGCTCACCTGTCTGCCGGCAGCGGCGCAAACCAAGGTCACCAATGAAGGCATCTCGGCCAACGAGATCGTCGTCGGCACCCACCAGGATTTGTCCGGCCCGATCAAGGTCTGGGGCGTACCGGTCTCCAACGGCATGAAGATGGCGGTCGAGGAGATCAACGCGGCCGGCGGCATCAACGGGCGCAAGATCAAGATGATCCTGGAAGACAATGGCTACGATCCGAAGAAGGCGGTGCTGGCGTCGCAGAAGATGGTCGAGCGCGACAAGATCTTTGCGATGATCGGCCCGATGGGTTCGCCCACGGTGCTTGCCGCGCAGGACATCCTGTTCGATGCCGGCGTGCTCCAGCTGTTTCCGCTGACGGCCGCCGAGTTCACCTTCAAGTTCGATCCGGCCAAGCCGCAGGAGCGGCTCAAGTTCAACAACCTCCTGCCTTACGTCGAGAGCACGCGCGCCGCGCTGAAATACATGATGGATTGGAAGAGCTTCAAGAAGCCCTGCATCATGCATCAGGACGACGAGTACGGAAAGAACGTGCTCGACGGCTTCAACCAGCAGCTTGCCGCGATGAAGGTGCAGCCCGCCTCGATCACGAGCTACAAGCGCGGTGCATCCGATTTCAGCGCGCAGATCGCCAAGATGAAGTCCGACGGCTGCGACCTCGTCGTGCTCGGCACCGTGATCCGCGAGACCATCGGCGCGATGTCGGAGGCGAAGAAGCTCGGCTGGGACGTCACCTTCCTCGGCGCGACGCCAACCAACGTGCTGGAGGTGCCGACGCTCGGCAAGGAGGCGGTCGAAGGGCTCTATGCGGCGAGCGGTTTCGAGATTCCCTATGAGGACACCGCCAAGGGCAAGGTCCACGACTGGCTGATCAACTACAAGAAGATGTTCAACACCGAGGCCAATACACAGGCCATCATCGGCTACAACGCGATTATGACTTTCGCCTTCTATGCGCAGAGGGCGGGCAAGGATTTGACCGGGCAGAAGATGCTGGACTCGCTCGAGTCAGGCGAGAAATTCCTCGACATCTTCAACTCGCCGCCGACGAAGTTCTCCAAGACCGACCACCTCGCCAACACCATCACCCAGGTTCAGCAGGTCAAGAGCGGCCGCTGGGTTCTGGTGAAGGACAATCTGATGTTTTGATGCTTCTTCGCCTCTCCCCGCTTGCGGGGAGAGGCCGCAGCGCATCGAAGATGCGATGCGGGTGAGGGGGACTCTCCGCGAGTCCAGCACTCACCGCGATCGCGGAGGCAGCCCCTCACCCCGACCCTCTCCCCGCGAAGGGCGGGGAGAGGGAGAAGAGTCATCCTACGACCCCCCGCCCGCGGTGCCCGAGTTCACCGGGGCCAATTCGTCTTCGCGGCAACGCCAGCCGTCGGCAGCTTTCACGAAAGCAAACGTCCGCTGGATTCGCAGGCGGCGTGTGACGTTGAAGGCTTCTGCGGAGCGCTCTTTGTTGCCGGCGCCCGGCTGCGGACGGCCGGTCCTGGGGTCCCAGCAGGTACCGGTGCAGGTGGTGGCGACCTTGCTGCAGGTGGTGAACGGCGCCAGCACGACCATCTCGATCTCGCCGGTGACCTGCGCCTCCTGATCGGTCACCTGGCTGTCGAGCGCGTAGACGCGGTTGATGCGGAGAAAATTGCCGCACGAATTGGCGGCGTGGATGCGCGCGGCGCAGAAATCGACGGCATCGGTGTCGGGCTCGCTGGCTGTGACCTGCCGGCCGAACACCTTCTTCGGATCGCCCTTGGCGGCCGCGATCTCGTCGGCCTTGTGCTTCAGATAGTCGGCGAGACAGCTTTCCGCGGAGTCGAGCTCCCCAAGCGGCACGTTCTCCTTGCCGACCAGATTGCACTTGCGATCGCGCTCTCGCGTCCAGCGACCGTATTCGGCGTAGGCAAAGCGCGCCGCGGTCGGGTCCAGTCTGCCGATCAGGCCGAGCACCTGGCTGTTCAGCTCGGTCTCGGTCAGCGCCAGCGACGGCTCCGCGCAGATCAGCGCGCCGGCCGCGGTGTTGGCCGCGAGACAGTCGAAGTCCGGATCGCGCACGATCGTGGCGCGATCCTCGGTCACCTTGAGAAGGCAGGCTTTCACCCGGTCGAAATCCTCGGTGCGGACCGCGGTCTGGCCGACGATGCCGCAGCCGAGATTGCGTTGGCGGATCCAGATCGCGTTCTCTTCGATGCCAGGCAGGCGATCGGGCAGGCGGGCGAGCCGCGCCTCGATGGCGGTGCTGAGCTTTTCGGCGGCGGCAGACAGCTCGGGATCACCGCAGAACAACTGATTGCCGGGGTCGCGGATCGGCTGGCAGTTGTTCCTGGCAAACAGCGGCAGCCTGTCGGCAACGGAGCGGTCGGATGTGCCGGATTGCGCGAAGCCTGGTGCCGCCGGCAATGCCAGCATTACCGGCCAAGCCAGCAGCGCAAGCACAGTCAACACGATCAACCGCATTCCAAGTACCCCCGGCATGGCCATGGCCATGCTAGCGTCCCGGATCGCGCGGTGGAATGGGTTTGTGGCGGGTGGTTACACCCGGATCACCGCGCCTCGGCCTCGGCCGACACCATCGACACCCGCTGGCTCTCGCCCCGCACGGGTTCGCCGACATATTTCAGCACGGCAGAATGGTAGAGCACGAACAGCGGCTGATAGCTGCGGGCGTCGTCGTCCTCGACCATGGCCATGCGGCGATTGTCCAGCATCAGCCAGTGGCCGTCGAGCTTTGCTGAGGCAATTGCATGCCCTTCGCCGCTGCGGGTGTCGCGCACCACGACGATGCGGAGGTCCTCCGCAGCGACACCGGCAAGCCGCAGGGCGGCCAGCTTGGCGATGGCGTAATCCTCGCAATCGCCGGCGCCACGCTCGAAGGTCGCGAGCGGCGAGCTCCAGATGTCTTCGGCGCCGTCACTTTCGGCGCGAATGGCGAGGTTGACGGCACGGTTGGTCTCGCCGAGCAGCGCACGGCCGTCGCGGGTACGGGCCTGGTCGACGATGGCGAGCAGTTTCAGCGCCGCGGGCGAGGCGCAATGGTCGCGGTCACCGTCGCACAGCGCGAGCTGCACCATGTCGTCGTCGAGCTTTTCCTTCAGTGCGAACCATTTCTGACGCAGGCCTCCGGTGGAAATGGCGAAGGCGAATACGCCGAACGGCTCGGCAGATTTGCGCACAAGCACGCCTGCGCCCGGCGACAGCAATGTGCCGGCACGAACGTCGTCGGCCGATCCGAACAGGATCAATCCGCACAGGACAAGGATTGCGCGCCAGGCGCGCGAGCGAGCAGCGGTCTCCATCTGACATCCCCTTTCCGGCTTCGCCAGGTCCCCCTCGACCTCGACGTGCCGGGCTTGTTGCTTTCGCGGAGATAGTGCGAGACGGCCCGTTTTGTTCTGCTTAACGAGGCCCGGCAGGGGCCCCAAAACCACGGAGCAGGCTGAACCGGGCCTGCCGGACTTCCGTAAAACTTTACGAAACGGGGCCCGGAGAGTTTCGGCCGCCGCCGCGAACTGGAATAAATTGCAGGCATAAATTGTGGGATTGTCGATTTTGCGCCTATGGCTAATGATCCGCTATTTCACGGCTTCTGTTAATTGGATCACAGATTTAGCTCCGTATTTGTCGCAGTATGTTCCGAGGGGTTACGAAGAAAAGATGACATAAGTATCCACCATTAGATTTATACTTCGGAATACATGGGGTTATGGGGAATTTGTTCGAATAGACGAAACTCTACTCGCTAAGAATGCTCGATTTACATCAGCTTATCTTTGATGTCGCCGCAGGCATAGGCGCCGGCGGGCAAGTCACGCAAAATCACACGAGCAATAGATGGTTTCGCTAAGGACTTGGTAATGATATGCAAGCTTAAGCGGTCGATACTTACTTAAATATTAACCATTTTTACGGTGCCCGGTTGAATTACGCTGGCCAATTTGACGCCGCGCTCTTCTTGGATGGCAAGGGTCCTCGCTCGCCCGCCGACGTCCATGTCGATTCGTTTACCGCCCATGCCCATGGCCATGTGCCTGAAGGCGCGGTCGTCATTCCCGACCCCAATCTGATCTTCCACGGCGAGTTCAAGCGCACGGGCGGCGATCTCGTGCTGTCGCACGATGGCCGTGAGTTCGTCGTTCACGATTATTTCAGGGGCGACAACCGCGCGGCGATCGCCTCGCCCGACGGCGCCCATCTTACCGGCGACATCGTCAGCGCGCTCACGGGTTACGTCCAGTACGCCCAGGCCGCGCCCGGCGTCGCCGCGGCGCAAATTATCGGCCACGTCACCAAGCTCACCGGCAGCGCCACCGCGATCCGCAACGGCGTCTCGGTCATCCTGAACAACGGCGACAACGTCGAGAAGGGCGACGTGGTCTCGACCGGCTCGGACTCGACGCTCGGCGTCACCTTCATCGACGGCACCGTGTTCGGCCTGTCCTCCAACGCGCGGATGGTGCTGAACGAGATGGTCTACGACCCCAACGGGTCGAACAACTCCTCCCTGTTGAGCCTGGTTGCGGGCACCATCACCTTCGTCGCCGGCGAGACCGCGAAACACGGCGACATGAAGGTCGACACCCCGGTCGCCACCATGGGCATCCGCGGCACCGCCGTGCTGAACCAGATCAGTTTCGTCATTCCCCCCGGCGGCGGTGATCCGCAGCCGCAGGTGAGCTTCCAGGTGCTGGTCGAGCCGAACGGCACCACCGGCTCCTACATCCTGTTCGACAAAGTTACGCTGCTGCCGATCGCGACGGTCAATCAGGCCGGCCAGATGGTCCAGATCAGCGGTGGCAACGTCTCGATCTCCAATGCGCTGCTGTCGCCGGACGTGCAGAAGCTGATCACGGACGTGTTCACGCTCAAGTTCACGGACAACAACACCAACACCAAGCTGACCACGAACTTCACCGACACCATCACGCAGAACGGCAACATCGTCTTCATCAAGACGGACACCGGTGCCGCCGCGACTGCGACCTTCACCAACACCGTCAACAACGGCTCCGGCCCCGGGCAGGGCGGGCCGGACAAGGGGGCCGACCGCTTTCCCGGCGCGCCCTTCGCGCAGAGCCTCAATCTCAATCACAATGTGACGTCGGCCTTTTCTCTGAAGGAGCATGCGAACGCGACCGGCGACCACTTGGACACGAGCGGCGACGCCGTACCTCCCGACACGATCTCCTGGCTGATCACCTTCGTCGATCAAAATCTGGGCGATCGGCCGACGGTGAGCGTGGACCTCGGTGATGCGCCAAACTATGTCTACATGGACGCTGGCCATCACGACGTCACCGGTTCGCTCAGTGCGCTTCAGAAGCTGGACATCGCGGCGACGCAGATCCAGATCGGCGTTGTCGCCGACGGTGGCAATAATAACAACGGTTCGGCGGTCCTGACCTACACGATTCCCGACCACGCCTTCGACTTCCTTGCGGAGGGTGAAACGTTGACGCTGGCCTACAAGGTCCGCATCAATGACAATTTCGCGGTCAATCCCGAATCTACCTACATCACGATCACCATCACGGTCACCGGCACCAACGACAAGCCGGTCATCACCTCCAGCGTCCCGACCATCACCTTCGAGGGCGGCACCAGCGTGCCGGGCGGCCCGCTCACCACCGACGTTCCGACGTCGGGCACGCTGGCCTTCAAGGATGTCGACCTCACCGACACGCACTCGGTCTCGGTGAAATTGACCAGCGCCAGCTTGCCGGACGGCACCGTGCCGCCGGGCCCGCTCGCAGCGTTTGAAAGCGCGATGTCGGTTGCGATCGCGACCGGCTCTGACAGCACGGGCACGGGCACTGGCACCATCAACTGGTCGCTGGCCGATCTGCCCGTCTACCTCGCCGACTTCATTCCGAAGGGCGAGGTGCTGACGCTCGTCTACACCGTGACGGTCGCCGACGAGCACGGCGCGACCTCGCAACAGACCATCACCGTCACGATTAAGGGCACCGACGCAGCCGCGGTGGTGTGGATCGCGACGAACACGGACGGCGCCCCCCCGGGCGGCTTCTGGAAGGACGCGGCGAACTGGGAAACCGGCACGGTCCCGACCCTCACTGACGACGTCATCGTCATCACCGATCAGCTCCACGGCCTGACGCCGTCTTATCCGGTGACGATTGACGCGGCCGCCTACGCCAACTCCATCACGATGAACGATTTCGGCGGCCCGCCGCCGAAGGTGATCAATAAGAGCGTGCTGACGGTCGCCGGCGCGCTCGATATGAGCGCCGACTCGATCTTCACCAACACCGCGACCGGTACGATGTCTGTCGGCGGCAAGGCCGAGATCCTGGACACGGCCGTGCTCACCAATGCCGGGTATCTGACGCTCGCGGGCGGCGGCGATTTCGCCAGCGGCACCACGATCACCAATTCCGGCACGATAGAGCTCACCGGCGGTACGCTGAAGACCCTGGCCGAGATTCACAATGCCGGCGGCACCCTCAAGGCGGATAGTGGCGCGACGCTGATCGTCGATGCCGCGACGGTCGATGGCGGCACCGTCACCATTCTCGGCACGCTGGAACTCGATGGCACCAGCCTGATCGAGAACGGCACTCTGAATAATTTCGCCGCGGTCAACGTCAAGGGGACGGCGGAGTTCGCCAACGAAATTGTCGCCAACAAGGCCGGCGGCACGATCGAGGTGTGGGCGAACCACGCGCTGACGATCGACCAGGGCTCCGTCGTTAACAATGCCGGTAATGTCAACGTTGATGCCAGCAGCAAGCTGACGGTCAATGGAGCGACAATCGACGGCGGAGCAATCGTTATCCTTCCAGGAACGCCGGAGTTCTACTACGGCGTGAGCGACGACGCCGACGGCGTGTTCATCGTGACAACCGGCGGCCCGAACGTCGGCACGGTCACAAATAACGGCGAGATTGATCTCACCGGCAATGCTGTGATCAGCTATGGCATCCTGAAGAACAATGCCGCCATCGATGTCATCGGCATCGGTAATGCGCTGGACGGCGAAATCGTCAGCAATAGCTCAACCGGCACGATCGAAGTGCTGGCAAACGGCGCCCTGACGATCGACCAGGGTTCGAGCGTCACCAACACCGGTAACCTCACGGTCGACGCCACTGGCAAGCTGACGGTCAACGGCGCCTCCATCAGCGGCGCCGGCACGGTTACGGACAATGGCGAGATCGACCTGACTGGCAACGCCGTGCTGAACGGCGGTGCTCTCAAGAACAACGCGACCTTCAAGGTCAGCGGCATCGGCAACGCGCTGGACGACGAGACGATCACGAACGCTTCGACCGGCACCATCGAGGTGCTGGCAAACGGCGCCCTGACCATCGACCAGGGCTCGAGCATCGCCAACATTGGCAACGTCACGGTCGACGCCACTGGCAAGCTGACGGTCAACGGCGCCTCCATCAGCGGCGCCGGCACGGTCACGGACAATGGTGAGATCGACCTGACCGGCAACGCCGTGCTGAGCGGCGGTGCCCTGAAGAACAACGCGACCTTCGACGTCAGCGGCATCGGCAACGCGCTGGACAATGAGACCCTCACTAACGCCGGCACGATCGAGGTTCTGACCAACGGCGCGCTTGCCATCGATCAGGGCTCGACGGTCGACAATTCGAGCGGCGACGTCGTCGTCGATGCCAATGCCGCCTTGACCCTGAGCGACGCCACAATCGCCGGCGGCACCATCAACGGCAGCGGCACGATCGAAATCGCCGGCGCCAGCACCATCGACGGCGGCGCCACGCTCAGCGTTGCCGCGGTCACCGCTGATGCCAAGCTGACGCTGGACGGCGTCACCGTGTCCGGCACGGTCATCACCGACAATGCCAGCATCGAACTCGACAACACCGTCAAGCTGAAGGACAGCGCCGAGATCAAGGGCGGTCCGGTCGCCAACAAGGGCACCCTGGAGATCGCCGGCGCCGCGACGCTGCTCAATGACGTCGTGACCAACACCGGCCACATCGTCAAGGTCGACGACAGCCAGGCGCTGACGCTGTCGGGCACCGAGATCACCGGCGGCACCATCAATAATTACAGCGGTGCGCTCGGCGCCATGATCGACGTCACCGGCAACAGCACGATCGACGGCCAGGCGACGCTGAATAAGGGTGCCGTGACGGTCGAAAGCGGCTTCGCGCTAACGCTCAACGATGCGACGGTTGCCGGAACCGCGATCGCCAATTACGGCACGGTCAAGGTCGAGACGGCCAAGAAGCTGACGATGAACGGCGCGAGCCTGACCGGCGGCGCACTCACCGTCTCCGGCACGGTCGATTCCTTGGGCACCAGCACGATCACCAACGCCAATATCTCGAACAGCTCTCTGATCGAGGCGATCGGCGGTGTGCTGGCGCTGGTGGCGACGACGTCTGCGACCATCGCCAACGATGGCGGCACCATTCAGGCCAAGGGCGGCGAGCTCGACATCAATGGCGAGGGCGTCACCAACACCGGTACGCTCGCCGCTATCGACGACGGCACGCTGAAGCTGATCTCGATGAAGGTGACCAACGCCGGCGGCGCCGTATCCATCGAGTCCGGCTCGACACTGGATCTCAATGGTGCGACCATCGATGGCGGCACGATGACCATCGGCGGCACGCTGGAATCCACCGGAACCAGCGCCATCACAGAAGGTGACATCACCAACACCGGCACGATCACCGTCACCGGCGGCACGCTGACGATCGATCCCGCGGTGCTCCATACCATTAGCAACAGCCATTTGATCCAGGCCAATGGCGGTGAGCTCGATATCGCCGGCGAACTGTTGACCAACACGGCGGATATCAAGGCGATCAACGGCGGCATCCTGAAGCTGTCCGCTGTCATCGTGACCAATAGCGGCGGCACGGTCACGGTCGACGGCACGTCAAAGCTCTATCTGTCCAATCTCTCCGCGATCAACGGCGGCAGCCTGAGCAATTCCGGCCATCTCTATGGCGTCTCCGGCAGCAACAGCGTGACCGCCGCCGTCAGCAACACTGGTACCATCGAAGTGCAGGGCGGCACGCTGAACCTCTCCGGCGGCCTCAGCGGCGCAGGCTCGCTGGTCATCGACGATGGCGCGACGCTCGAACTCGCAGGAGCGACGGCGCAGACCGTGACCTTCGCCGGTGGTGCCGACACGCTTCAGCTCGACAAGGTGGCCGGCCAGAGTTTTACGGGCACGATCACCGGCCAGTCGTCGGCCGGCGGCACCTTCACGGTGACAGGCGCGGCCGACATCACGACGGCAAGCGGCGATGCGCTCGACTTTGCGGCGTCGGGCGGCACGCTCGCCAAGCCGGCCGATATCGTCCTCACGCCCACCGGCGCGCTGAAGGGCGCGGCGAACGGCATCGCCGTCACCCAGAACGGCACCGGCAACATCTCGCTGACGGCGACGAAGGACGTCACGGGCCTTGCGGGCAATGGCATTACGCTGCGCGACAGCGCGACTGGCGCCGGTGATATCACGGTCAATGACCTCACCGGCAAAGCCACCGGCGCCGGCGCGAATTCGGTCGGCGTGCTCGTCGAGAATTTGAACTCCGCCAATGCCGGCGACATTTCGATCACCCAGCGCGGCGGCGCCGTCAGCGGCGCGTTTGGCATCGACGCGACCACCCAGGGCGACGGCAACATTACGATCGACGCCGGCGGCACGATCACGGGGAGCTCGATCTACGGCATCCGGGCGCGCAGCTACGGCGCTGGCAGCGAGACGGTTACCACCAAGGCTGGCAGCATCGTCACGTCGGGTAGTTCCGGCATCGTCGCGGCAAATCGGGCGACGTCGGTCGACGCGTCGGACGCCAGCACGATTACCGTCAACGCCTACGGCACGATCAATTCCGGCAGCAGCCTCAATCAAAGCGGCAACACGCCGGGCGGCATCCAGGCCGGTTATAATGGCGCGACCACCGGCTCCGTGGCGAACGCCGCCGTCAACGGCTCGGTCACCATCAACAACTACGCCAACGTCACCGCCGCCGGCGGCTTCGGCCTCCATGCCTACAATTACGGCGTTGGCGACGTCACGGTGAGCGATGGCGCCGGCACCACGGTGATCGGTGCCAACCAGGGCATCCGGGCCCAGGCGCTTAACGGCGGCGCCGGCGACGTCGACGTCATGGTCGGCGCCAATGCCCATGTCACGGGCACTGCGAGCTACGCCATCTTCGCCTACAGCATCGACGCCGGCGACATCCGCGTGACCATGTCGTCCGGTGACGTGCTGAATTCGGGCAGCTCCGGCATCGTGGCGGTCAACTATGCCACCGCCATCGCCAGCAGCGTCGACAGCACGATCGTCGTCAAGGCGCACGGCACGATCAATTCGGGCACGACGCTGAACGACAATGGCACGACGCCCGGCGGCATCATCGCGGGCTATAACCCCAACGGCAATTCCACGTTCTCCAACCTGGTCAACGGCGACGTCACGGTCGAGAGCGACGCGACGATCAATGCGGCCACTGGCTTCGGCATCGAGGCTTTCACCTGGGGCATCGGCGACGTCACGGTGACAACCGGTGCGACGTCGTCAATCACCGCCTCGGGAGGCGCCGCGATCGGCGCCGTCGATCACGGTGGCGGCGATGTCGGGGTCACCAATGAGGGTTCTGCCGCCGGCGCAGTCGGCTTGTCCGCTTTTGCCAACGGCGCGGGCGACGTCACCATCGTCAATGATGGCGATCTCACCGGCACCGGAACCGTCGGCATCAACGTCACACAGAACGCTGCGGGCGCGACCGGCTCGACGCACATTACCAACACCGGCTCCGTCCTCGGCGCCGACGGCTATGCCGCGATCTATGTCCAGGAGAATACGCATGGCACTGCGCTGATCGACAACTCCGGCACCATCGGGCCGGACGATGCCGGCAGCGTCGTCTCGACGACCTACGCCATCTTCGAGACCGGCGGCGCGATCACCATCAAAAACAGCAACCACATCAACGGCAACATCTCGGTCGCCAGCGCCACTTTCGACAACGAGAGCGCCGGCACCTGGACGGTTTCGGGGACCAGCGTGTTCGGCACCCTGTCCACAATCGACAATGCCGGCGAGATCGATCTCCTCGACGGCGCCTCGGTCTCGAGCGCGGACGGGCTGACCTTCGCCATCAGCAACTCCGGCAAGATCGAAAGCTGGGGCACCGCGTCGATCACGGGCAACATCACCAATGCCAACACGATCGAGATCCACACCGACGGGACGCTATCGCTGTTCGGTTCGCTGTCCGGCTCAGGTTCGGTCACGATCGACACCGGCGCGACGCTCGACGTCGATGGGACGGTGTCGCAGACCGTCACTTTCAACGGCGGCGGCAGCGAGCTCCGGATCGACACGTCGAGCTTCGGCGGATCTGTCGCGGGGTTCGCCGCGACCGACAAGCTGGATCTGTCGACCATCAAGTTCGATGTCGGCACCTCGTCGACCTACGATGCCGCAACCGGCAATCTCGTCGTCAGCGATGCCTATGGCCACAGCATCACGGTGAAGCTCACCGGTACGGACTACAGCAGCGCGCATTTCGCTGGCAGCAGCGACGGCCATGGCGGCACGCTGATCACGCTCAATGCCGTTGACGACGCGCCGGCCCTCACCGCCGCCGAGGCGCCGCCGAGCCTGAGCTTCGCCGAGCTGGACAACAAGACCGGCTATTCGACGACAATGGACCCGGCGTCAGGCGGCACCGGCACGATCCATTTTGGCGATATCGATCTGACCGAGCGTCCGACGGCGAAGATCACCCATCAGGATGTAAGCTGGCTCGCCGCCGACCACACCACGTCCCTGACGCTGACGCCGGACGAGACCTCGGCGCTCGAGCACGCGCTGACGCTCCAGCAGACCGGCAACAAGAACAACGGCACGGTCGGCTGGACCTATTCGATCGCCGACAGCTCGCTGGACTTCCTCGGTCAGGGCCAGACCGCGACGGTGGTCTCCACCATCGAGCTCAGGGATCATAACGGCGGTTGCGATACGGCCCAGGTCACGATCACCATCGCGGGCGCGAACGACGCGCCGACCGTGGCTGCGGTGACCGCGGGACCGCTGGTGGATACGGCTGCGGCCGATACCTTCTCCGATCTCACCGGGCAGCTGGTCGGGACCGATGCCGACACCGGCGAGACGGCGACGCTGAGCTATGCCGTGCTCGACGCGGACAGCCATGCAGTGACGACGCTCGCGGGCCATTACGGCTCGCTGACGGTCAATTCCGACGGCACCTACAGCTACGCCGCCGGCGCGGCTGCGATCGACGCGCTGTCGGAAGGCTCCTACCACGATACGTTCACGGTGCAGACCACGGACGCGCATGGCACGACCGGCACGGCGACGCTCACGGTGGACGTGACTGGCGCCAACGACGCGCCGGCGATCACGGCTGAAGCGGGTGACAGCGCCGGCGCAAGCGTGAACGAGAGCAATGCGGGGCTGGACAAGTCCGGCACGTTGACGGTTTCGGACGCCGACACCGGCGACCACGTGAGCGTCGCGCTTGATCATGTCAGCGTCTATCTCGATGGTCATCTGCAGACCGACGATGTCGGCGGGCTGTCGAACGCGGACCTGCTGAACTATCTCACCATTCAGTCCGGCGACATCCTCGACGGCACCGCCACCCACGCCCAGTTCTCCTGGGAGTTCAATTCGGGCGACCAGGCCTTCGACTTCCTCGCCGCAGGCCACACGCTCTCGCTGCAATACACCATCGCGCCCAACGACGGCCACACCAGCGGCACGGCCGATATCGTCACCATCAACATCGCCGGCAGCAACGATTCGCCAACGCTCGACAATGCGACGCTCGGCGCGATCAGCGAAGATACCGCCGCGCCCGCCGGGTCCACTGTCGGCAAGCTGTTCGCCGCTGGCTTCCACGACGTCGACGACGGCTCGAACCTCTCGGCTGTTGCCATCACGGCCGACCACGCGATGGCGTCGCAGGGCGTCTGGCAGTACGAGGTTGCGGGCAGCAATCAGTGGATCGATATCTCCGGCGTCAGCGATACCGGCGCGCTCGTTCTGGCCACCGACACATTGATTCGCTTCGAGCCGGCCGCGAACTACAGCGGCGTGCCGGGCAGTCTCGACGTCCACGCCCTCGATGACACTTATGGCGGTGGCGTCAGCGGCGATACGCCCGTCCTGATCGACATCACGTCTTCCGGGACTGTGTCCAGCGTATCGGCCCAGGCGGCCACGCTCAACACCGAAGTCACCCCGGTCGCAGATGCGCCGGCATTCACCGCGATGGCCGTGAATTATGTCGCCGACAGCCTGACCGGCAACAGCATCGACCTTACGAAATGGCAAATCGTCCTGCCATCGGTGCCTGGCACCGCCGACGATGCGTCGGTCACGCCAACGGCCAATGGCGTGGTCCTGCACGATCACGGCTACCTGGAGACGACCTCCGGCTTTACCCCGACGGCAGCCACGCCGCTGCATGTCAGCCTGAGCTTCAGCCTCGACGACGGCGTCGGCCCCTATGTCGCGGTCACTGACGGCACCGACGGGACGACCGGCGCATTCGGCTCGCCGGCCAACGGTCTGTCCTTCATGTTCGGCTGGGGCCACGGGTTGGTTATCGCCAACAACGCCACCGGCGAAGCTGTCAATCTCTCGGCCGGCCTTAGCCAGGGCACCGTCTACGACGCGAGCATCACCGATGACGGCTCCCATCAAACCGTGGTCATCGTCGATCACGGCACCGGCGAGACGGTCGGCACCTATACGTCCGACTTCAGCGACTACGCTGCCGGCAATCTCGTCACCATCACCAACCGTGAGGCGAACGACAGCCAGCACGACGCCACGGTCAGCAATGTCACCGTCTCCAATGCTTTCGAAGGCGAGCACGGCGTGCCCATCGCACTTTCGGGCCTCACCGCCGTCACCGATACCGACGGGTCGGAGCACATGTCGCTGGATCTGTCCGGCTTCCCGGATGGCACGACGTTCTCGGTCGGTCAGGCCGGGACAGGGGCCGAGGCCGGCCACTGGCTCATCAGTTCGTCGGATATTTCCTCGCTCGGCGCTTCTCCGCTGACCATGACGGCGCCGGCCGACTACATCGGCGAGTTCAGCCTGCATGTCAGCGGCACGGTGGTCGATCAGGCGACCGGCCTGAGCGGGCCACTGAGCGAAACCGAGACGTTCACCAACGATGTCGCGGTCAAAGTTGATGGCGATGCGCCTGTCGGCGGTCCGGTCATCGACACCGACAATTTCACCGTTTCGCATGATCACGGGCTCGGTACCGACACCATCTACAATCTGTCGGTTACCGACGGCGATTCCGGCGCCCCGACCGACACCTTCACGGTCACGGCGTCGACCTCGCCCACGCCTTCGACCGATACCAGCAGCGTCGATGTTCCGACGACGTCCGGCTCGCTGAATGACATCAATCTCGGCTTGGCGAACGGCGTCACCTATACGCCGGGCGATCCGGCACCCGACCAGGACCACATCACGTTGACCGTGACCGACAAGACCACCGGCCTCAGCGACACCGTCAACTTCATCTTCAACGAAGGCGACGCCAGCCAAGGCGTCACGCTGAACGGCACAGCCGGCAAGGACGTCATCTTTGCGACGACGACCGGCGACACGCTGTCCGGTAACGGCGGCAAGGATCAGTTCGTGTTCGCGCCGGGCTCGGCTGGGTTCGACGACGAAGGGCATCCCGTCGCTGACTACTCGCACACCATCACCGATTTCATCGAAGGCGTTGACAGGATCGACCTGCGCCAGTTCTCGGATGTCAGCTCCATCCACGGCCTCACCATCACCCAGCAGTCCGGCGATACGCTGATCGACTGGCAGCAGCAGGTCGGCGTGGGCGAGGGCTCGGTGACCGAGCATGAGCAACTGCTGCTGAAGAGCGTGACTGCGACACTCAAGGCCAGCGATTTCATCTTCCACATCACCTGATGAGCGCCGGATCCGGCGCGCGGCCGGCCGGTCGGCGATCAACGCGCATCTTGACCCCGGCAAAAAATCCATAATCCTTCTGCCACCAGGGAATAGCCAATCGCGCCCCGAGGCTGCATGATCGGCCTGGAGGACGTGACGCGCGGCAGGAAGCTCGACTGACATGAAACGTCTCAAAATCCTGCGCAGGTGGTTCGCGCGAAAATTCGGCTTTGCGCGGATGGTCTGCCTCGGGCTGCTCGTCGTCTTCGCCGGCTTGCGCCTCTGGGATCCGCCGCCGGTGCAGGAGTTGCGGCTGCGCACCTTCGACATGTTCCAGCTGATCGACCCGCGCGACAAGGGGGTGCGACCGGTCACCATCGTCGACATCGACGACAAGAGCCTTGCCAGGTTTGGCCAATGGCCGTGGCCGCGGACGCGGATCGCGGACATGATCATCAACCTCACCAACAATGGCGCGGTGGCGATCGGCTTCGATGTGGTGTTTTCAGAGCCCGACCGGCTCAATCCGGATCTGATCGCCAGCCAGATGCGCTATCTGGACGACGCCACCCGCACCAGGCTGCGCGAGCTGCCGAGCAACGACCAGATCCTCTCGGACGCGATCAAGCGTTCGCGCGTGGTGCTGGGCGAGACAGGGCAGCAGGAGATCACGTCCGAAATCGACAAGACGCTGCCCTTCACCGGCGTTGCCACGGTTGGCGAAGCGAACGCCGAACGCTTCATGTTCGAATTCCCCGGCCTGCTCCGCAACGTGCCTGTCATCGAGAAAGTCGCGGCAGGCCGCGGCCTGTTCAGTATTCCGACCGAGCGCGACGGCCTGATCCGCCGCGTGCCGATGATCATGCGCGCCCAGGGTAACACCATGCCCTCGCTCAACCTCGAGATCCTGCGGGTCGTGACAGGGACGCCGACACTGCTGGTTCGCACCGACAAGACCGGCATCCGCGCCATCCGCCTCAAGGGCGTCGAGATCCCAACCGACAAGAATGGCCAGCTTTGGGTCCATTACGCTCGCCACGATCCCTCGATCTACGTCTCCGCGGCCGACGTGCTCGACAACACCGTGCCGCCGGGCAAGATCAACGGCAAGCTGGTGCTGATCGGCACGTCCGCAGCCGGGCTGAACGACATCAAGACCACGCCGGTGTCCTCGACCATGCCCGGCGTCGAAATCCACGCTCAAGTGATAGAAAGCGTGCTCACGGGCGCGGTGATCTCGCAACCGAACTACGCGCTCGGCGTCGAGCTGCTCGCCGCGCTGATCATCGGCATTCTCGTCATCATCTTCACGCCGAATCTCGGGCCGGTGCGGCTTGTGATCGCGGGCGCGATGTTTGCCGGCATCCTGATCGGCACGTCCTGGTTCTTCTATTGGAAGTACCGCTATCTGATCGACTTCACCTATCCGCTGCTGTCGACCACCGCGATCTACCTGACCTTCATCTTCGCGAGCTTCGTGCGCGAGCAGCGGCAGCGGAAGGAGATCCGCGGCATCTTCGCGCAATACATGTCGCCCGTGCTGGTGGAGCAGATGGCGCAGTCGCCGGAAAAGGTCGTGCTCGGCGGCGAGGAGCGCGAGATGACCATCATGTTCTCGGACGTGCGCGGCTTCACCACGATCTCGGAGAGCTACAAGCACGATCCGCAAGGGCTCATCGTGCTGATGAACCGCTTCCTGACGCCGCTCACCGACGTGATCATCGAAGAGAAGGGCTACGTCGACAAGTATATGGGCGACGCCATCATGGCGTTCTGGAATGCACCGCTCGACGATGGCAAGCACCAGGTCAACGCCTGCGAGGCCGCGGTCCGGATGCTCGAGAAGATCGACGTAGTCAACAAGGAGCGCGAACAGGAAGCCGCCGACGGCGGCCACGTCTACATCCCGCTCAACGTCGGCATCGGCCTCAATACCGGTATCGGCGTGGTCGGCAACATGGGTTCCGACCTGAAGAAGAACTATTCGGTGCTTGGCGACAGCGTGAACCTGGCGTCACGCCTTGAAGGCCAGACCAAGGAATACGGCTTCCCGATCATCGTCGGCTCCCGGACCGCGCTCGCCGCCAAGGACAGTTTCGCAATTCTCGAGCTCGACTTCATCATGGTCAAGGGCAAGACCGAGCCGGAGGTGATCTATGCGATTGCCGGCCGCGAGGACGTGATGCATTCGGGTGCGTTCCAGCGCCTGCGCAACATCACCATCGAGATGCTCGGCTGCTACCGCAATCGCGACTGGCAGGGCGCACTCGACGCCATCGAGCGCGGCCGCCGCAGCGAGGACGCCGACACGCTGGAGAAGCTGTTCAAGCTGTACGAAGCGCGCATCAAGGATTTCCAGCTCGATCCGCCGCCGGAGGGCTGGACCGGGGCGTTTGCGCTGCTGACGAAGTAGCGGCAGATGAGCGGTTTGTAGGGTGGGTTAGCCCTGCAGATGCGCAGAGCGCATCTGCAGGGCGTAACCCACCGCTGTCTCTATCCGCGGAGACAGGCGTGGTGGGTTACGCCTTCGGCTAACCCACCCTACCATTGGCCCTCACTCCACCCCGATCGTCGTGCTCGCCGATCTCAAGCGCGAGTTCGGCTTGACCTATCTCTTCATCAGCCACGACCTCAACGTCGTGCGTTACATCAGCGACCGCGTGCTGGTGATGTATCTCGGCGAGGTCGTCGGGCTGCCGCTTCCACACGCGCTGCGCGTTTGCGGAGCCGCTCTGCGCAAATGCCGCGCCAAAGCTCGCGGCCGTCGATAGAATGGGCCACGACGCCGCCTGCTACATGGCCATTCCGGGTTCAGGCCATAGCCGCGCGCGCCCATAGAGGAAACCGCATGACGAGACCGACGACAAAGGAAATCAGGGCGACGGCGCAAGTCGCAGGCGTCCCCGTGGACGACGAGATCGCGACGCGCATCTCCAATTCGATCGGGCCGGCCTTCGAGGGCTTTGAGGCTATCGCCGGAACGCTGCCGTTCGACCTCGAGCCGGCGCTCTATCCGCTGGCGCAGACGCAGAAGGTGTCGAAATGAGCACCGAGCCCGCATTGATGACGCTCACCGAGGTCGCGCGCGCGATCGCGATGAAGCAGGTATCCTCGCATGAGGTGACGCGCGCGCTGTTGCACCGTATTGCGCAGTGGCAGCCGCATCTCAACGCGTTCATGTCGATCGAGTCGGAAGCCGCGTTGAAGGCGGCCGATGCCGCCGACGCCGAGCTTGCCAAAGGCGAGGTCCGTGGTCCGCTGCACGGGGTGCCGCTGGCGCACAAGGACATGTATTACGATGCCGGCCACGTCGCGACTTGCGGCTCGCTGATCCGTCGCGATTTCGTCCCGACCGTGACGTCCACTGCCCTGCAGCGCTTGAAGGATGCCGGCCAGGTTCGCCTCGGCACGCTGCATCTCGCCGAGTTCGCCTATGGCCCGACCGGCCACAACGCCCATTATGGCCCGGTGCGTAATCCCTGGAATGTCGCGCATATCACCGGCGGCTCGTCGTCAGGTTCGGGCTCGTCGGTCGCCGCGCGGCTGACTTATGCGGCGCTCGGCTCGGATACCGGCGGCTCGATCCGCATGCCCGCGCATTTCTGCGGTGTCACGGGGCTGAAGACCACGGTCGGCCGCGTCAGCCGTGCCGGCGCGATGCCGCTGTCGCAATCGCTCGACACGGTGGGCCCGCTCGCGCGCACCGCCGAGGATTGCGCGCTGCTGCTGGCGCTGATGGCTGGCCCGGACCCTGAGGATTCCACCTGTAGCCACGAGCCGCTGTCGGACTATGTCGCGGCGACCAAGGGCTCGCTGAAGGGCCTCAAGATCGGTGTGCCCGCGTCGTTCTATGTCGACGATCTCGACAGCGAGGTCGCGCGCGTGCTGGACGAGACGATTGCGGTGCTCAGGCGCGAAGGCGCCGACATCCTCACAGTCGAGTTGCCCGACCAGCGGCAATTGTCTTCGGCGAGCCAGCTCGTGCTCGCGGCGGAAGCGGCCGCCTTCCACAAGCGCTGGATGATCGAGCGTCCCCAGGATTACGGCTCGCAGACGCTGATGCGGCTTCAGAACGGCCTCGCCGTTCCCGCCATCACGTATCTGGAGGCGATGCGCTGGCGCGGGCCTGCGCTTGCCGCGCACAACGCCGCGGCGGCCGGCGTCGACGCGATCATCGCGCCGGCATCGCCTGTGCCGGCGCCGACGATCGAGGAGAGCGATGTCGGCGGCGGACCGGACGCGCCGGCGCTGTTGCAGCGGCTGACGCTGTTCACCCGTCCGGTGAACTTTTTGGGCCTGCCGTCGCTCACCGTGCCGTCCGGCTTCACCAAAAGCGGCCTGCCGATCGGCATGCAGCTGATCGGCCGCTCTTTCGACGAAGCGACCCTGCTCACCATCGGCGCCGCCTTCCAGCGCGTCACCGACTATCAGGACCGGGTCCCCAAACTGCCGTCATGACAAAGCTCGTCGATATCGCAGGCCTCAACATCCGCTTCACCGGCGAGCGCACGGTCTATGCACCCCGCCTTCGTTGGCCGAGAAGCCTCACAACTGCTCCTTCGCCCCGCGTTGTAAGCTTGCCGAGCCGCGCTGCCTCGAGCAGCTGCCGCCCAACGTGGAGGTCGGCCCGGGCCGGGCGGCGAGGTGCGTGCTGGCGGAGCCGGTGGCCGCTTCGTAACCGATGCGCTCCGGAATTCGAAAATCCCCTGCGCCATCCCGCACTTGTCACAATCCACCGGCCGTGTTCGAAAAAGCGCAGTTCTACTGTGCATGGGGTTGTTTTCGACATTTTTGTCGGACTGAGGCCACCCCAAGTCGTCGGGAGCAGTATTCAGACCCCGTTCATCCCGGTTCCCGTTCCATGGCCCCCGTTCACGGAAGAGGGATCTGACTTATGTACATTTCCAATGAAGGCCTGCTCGTCATTCTGTTCGTCGGCCTGGTGGCCGGCTGGCTTGCGGGCAAGGTGGTGCGGGGAACCGGGTTCGGCATCATCGGCGACATCGTCGTCGGCATCGCCGGCGCGCTGGTGGCGAGCTTCCTGTTTCCCAGGCTCGGCATCCATATCGGCACCGGGCTGGTGTCCGAGATCGTCTATTCCGCCATCGGCGCGGTTATCCTGCTGCTGGTCGTGAGGCTGGTGCGCGGCGGCGGCCGGTTCTAGCCTCCCCGGTTTCAGTCGATCGGAACTTTGCGCCTCTCCCCGAGCTGGGGAGAGGCGTCATTGTCTGCCATAAAAAGCCGCAAAGACTGTGAAATACCGGACTTGCGCATCGGGCCGTCCGAGGTAGATGTGACGGTGTCCGGATTCATTCGATTGCGTTGCACGCAGGGGAGAACCCGTTATTAATCCGGGGCGCGTACGCCTCAATTTGCCTTTGGATTTAGGGCTTTGGAAATCGGGGTTTTGCCCCTCACCCGAAAGAGATCAGACTGATGGCAGCCGTTCCCGGCCTCCGCCGTTCAGAGCTCGGTGACGCGCTGCGGGCCTGCCGCACGGCGCTCGTCGGCCTTGCCTTCATGAGCTGCATGATCAACCTGCTCTATCTGACAGGGTCGATCTTCATGCTGGAGGTCTATGACCGGGTGCTGCCGAGTCGCAGCATCCCGACTCTGGTCGGCCTGATCGTCCTCGCCAGCGGCCTCTATATGGCGCAGGGCGTGCTCGACATGATCCGCAACCGCATCCTCGGACGGATCGGAACCGCGCTCGACGAGGCCCTCAACAAGCGCGTGTTCGACACCATCGTGCGCCTGCCGCTGCTGGTCGGCAGCCGCAACGAAGGGCTGCAGCCGCTGCGCGACCTTGACAATGTCCGCTCCTTCCTCGGCGGCATGGGCCCGAGCGCATTCTTCGACCTGCCCTGGCTGCCGCTCTATCTCGCCATCTGCTTCGCCTTCCACGTCATGATCGGCGTGACCGCGCTGGTCGGTGCCGTCATCCTGGTCGGCCTGACACTGGTCACCGAGTTCCTGTCCCGGCAGCCGGCGAAGGAGGCGATGGGCCTTGCCGCCCAGCGTAACGATCTCGCCCAGTCCAGCCGCCGCAACGCCGAAGTGCTGGTGTCGATGGGCATGGCCGGCCGGCTGAACCGGCGCTGGAGCGAGGCCAACGAAAAATACCTCGCCGGCAATCAGCGTGCGAGCGACGTCGCCGGCGGCCTCGGCGCGATCGCAAAAGTGCTGCGGATGATGCTGCAATCGGCGGTGCTCGCGGTCGGCGCCTATCTCGTCATCCACCAGGAGGCCACCGCCGGCATCATCATCGCGGGCTCGATCCTCTCGGCCCGCGCGCTGGCGCCGGTCGATCTTGCGATCGCGCATTGGAAATCCTTCGTCGCGGCCCGCCAGAGCTGGCATCGCCTCAGCCGCCTCCTGGAGCAGATGCCGGCGCAGATGATGCCGACCCAGTTGCAGGCGCCCACCAGTCGTCTGTCGATCGAAGGCGTCGCCATGGTGGCGCCGGGCGACCAGCGCCTGATCGTCCAGGACGTCAATTTTGCTCTCGAAGCCGGCATGGGCCTTGGCGTAATCGGGCCGAGCGGCTCCGGCAAATCGTCGCTGATCCGCGCGCTGGTTGGCGTCTGGCAGCCGGTCCGCGGCAAGGTGCGGCTCGACGGCGCGGCGCTCGACCAGTGGGCGTCCGACGTGCTTGGCCGCCATATCGGCTATCTGCCGCAGGACGTCGAGCTGTTCGGCGGCACCGTCGCGCAGAACATCAGCCGCTTCGATCCGGAGGCTACTTCCGACGGCATCATCTCCGCGGCCAAGGAAGCCGGCGTGCACGAGATGATCATCAAGATGCGCGAGGGCTACAATACCCAGGTCGGCGAGCAGGGCACCTCGCTCTCCGCAGGCCAGGCGCAGCGCGTGGCGCTGGCGCGCGCGCTCTATGGCAATCCGTTCCTGATCGTGCTGGACGAGCCCAATTCCAATCTCGACACCGAAGGTGACGAGGCGCTGACCCGCGCCATCCGTGCCGCGCGCGAGCGCGGCGCCATCGTCATCGTGGTGGCGCACCGGCCGATCGGCGTCGAAGCGGTCGACCAGATCCTGGTGCTGCGCGACGGCCGCATGCAGGCCTTCGGGCCAAAGGAGCAGGTGCTGGCGCAGGTACTCCAGCCGCGCGTCGCACCGCCGACGCCAATCAAGGTCGTCAGTGAAGGCGGAGTGGCCAAAGCATGAGTACGATGACCGTTGCCGGGACAAAGCCCGCCGCGAACAGGACCGTGCAGCAGTCGATCCGGTTTCACCTGATCCTGGGGCTCTCGATCGTGCTGTTCCTGGCGGTCGGCCTCGGCGGCTGGTCGTCGACGGTGCTGATCTCCGGCGCGCTGATCGCGCCGGGCCAGATCGTGGTCGAATCCAACGTCAAGAAGGTGCAGCATCCGACCGGTGGCGTGGTCGGCGAGGTGCGCGCCCGCGACGGCGATTTGGTCAAGGCCGGCGATATCGTGGTGCGGCTCGACGATACCGTGACCAAGGCCAACCTCGCCATCGTCACCAAGAATCTCGATGCGGCGCAGGCGCGCGCGGCGCGGCTTCAGGCCGAGCAGCGCGGTCTCGACAAGATCGAGTTCCCGCAACCGCTGCTCGATCGCGGCGACGATCCCGACGTCAAGGCGCTGCTCTCCGCCGAAACCAAGCTGTTCGACGTCCGTGTCAACGGCCGTGCCGGCCAGAAGGCGCAGCTGCGCGAGCGTATCCAGCAGCTCAACGAGGAGATCGAGGGGCTCGTCGCGCAGGAGAAGGCCAAGGACAAGGAGATCGCGCTGGTGCTGCAGGAGCTCACCGGTGTGCGCGATCTCTATGACAAGCACCTGGTGCAGATATCGCGCCTGACCACGCTCGAGCGTGATAGCGCCCGCCTCAACGGCGAGCGCGCGCAGTACATCGCCCAGCGTGCGCAAGGCAAGGGCAAGATCACCGAGACCGAGCTCCAGATTATCCAGGTCGACAAGGACATGGTCAGCGAGGTCTCCAAGGATCTGCGCGAGACCAACGACAAGATCGGCGAGCTGATCGAGCGCAAGGTCGCGGCCGAAGACCAGCTCCGCCGCGTCGACATCCGCGCGCCACAGGACGGCATGGTGCTGCAATCGACGGTGCACACCGTCGGCGGCGTCGTCACCGCCGGCGACACCCTGATGCTGATCGTGCCGCAGGCCGACGACCTTCAGGTCGAGGCCAAGGTCAATCCGGTCGATATCGACAAGCTGCAGATCGGCCAGAAGACGCTGCTGCGCCTTTCCGCTTTCAACCAGCGCACCACGCCCGAGCTCAACGGGGTCGTCACCCGCGTCTCGCCCGACGTCACCACCGACCAGCGCACGGGCCAGAGCTACTACACCATCCGCGTCTCGATGTCGGCGGAAGAGGTCGCCAAGCTCGGCGACTCCAAGCTGATCCCCGGCATGCCTGCGGAAGCCTTCGTCCAGACCGGCGACCGCACTATGCTGTCCTATCTGATGAAGCCGCTGCACGACCAGTTCATGCGGGCGTTTCGGGAGAAGTGACGCGCGAAAGCGCGTCATCCCGGAGCGCGCTTAGCGCGCATCCGGGATTTCGAGCCACAGACTCGATCTAGTAGGGTGGATTAGGCGAAGCCGTAATCCACCACTTTTCTATCCGCGGAAGCAGAAGAGGTGGGTTACGCTACGCTAACCTACCCTGCGGCACCGCCTTCTTTGCTATAGTTCGACTCAGGTCCCATAAAACCCGGCCTCGAACCATGCAAGTCCCGCCCTCCATCGCCACCAAATCCTTCAACGACGCCGCGAGCGCCGTTGCCCGCCTTGAGGAGATCTACGAGCGCAACACCAAATTCCTGCGTGAGCGGTTCGAGGCCTATGTCACCGGCGAGGCGATCGCGACGCGGGTCCGCGCCTATTATCCCTTCGTCCGCCTCACCACCGCGACGCATGCGCGGCTGGATTCGCGGCTCTCCTACGGCTTCGTCGCGGGTCCCGGCGTGCACGAGACCAGCGTGACGCGGCCGGATCTGTTCCGTGCCTACCTCACCGAGCAGATCGGCCTCCTGATCCAGAACCACGGCGTTCCCGTCGAGATCGGGGAGTCCGCCGAGCCGATCCCGATCCACTTCGCCTATCGCCGCGACATCAATATTGAAGCCGCCATCACCACCAGCGATAATTCGCTCGTCACGCGGTCGCTGCGTGATGCGTTCGACGTGCCTGATTTGGCCGCCATGGACGACGCCATCGCCGACGGCACCTTCGAGCTTCAGCCGGGCGCGCCCGAGCCGTTGTCGCTGTTCCGTGCCGCCCGCGTCGACTACTCGTTGCGCCGGCTCTATCACTACACCGGCACCGACCCCGAACATTTCCAGAATTTTGTGATCTTCACCAACTATCAGTTCTACGTCGATGCCTTTGCGCAGCTCTGCCAGCAGCGGCTCCAGTCCGGCGAGGCTGGCCTCGAAGCCTTCGTTGCGCCCGGCAATGTCATCACGCACAGCGGCGGCGCGACGACCGGGGAAGCGCCTACGCGCATCCCGCAGATGCCGGCCTTTCACCTGGTCGCGCCCGGCTATCGTGGCATCAGCCTGATCAACATCGGCACCGGTCCGTCCAACGCGCGCAACGTCACCGATCACGTCGCGGTGCTGCGGCCGCATGCCTGGCTGATGCTCGGGCATTGCGCCGGCTTGCGCAACACGCAGCGGCTCGGCGATTACGTGCTCGCGCATGGCTATGTGCGCGAGGACCATGTGCTCGACCGCGAGCTGCCGCTGTGGGTGCCGATCCCCGCGCTGGCCGAGATGCAGGTCGCACTGGAGGAGGCGGTCGAGGACGTCACGGGGCTTGAAGGTTTCGAGCTCAAGCGCCTGATGCGCACGGGCACGGTCGCCAGCGTCGACAACCGCAATTGGGAGATCTCGGGGCCCGAGGTGATCCGCCGGCTGTCGCAATCGCGCGCTGTGGCGCTCGACATGGAATCGGCCGCGATTGCCGCCAACGGCTATCGCTTCCGCGTTCCCTATGGCACCTTGCTCTGTGTCTCCGACAAGCCGCTGCACGGCGAGATCAAGCTCGCCGGCATGGCCAGCGAGTTCTATCGCCGCCGCGTCGGCCAGCATCTCGAGATCGGGTTGAAGGCGCTGGAGCGGCTCAAGCAGCAGGAATCGGAGCGGCTGCATTCGCGCAAGCTCCGCAGCTTTGCCGAGGTGGCGTTTCAATAGAGCGAAGTCGCTCTTTGCTGCTGACAAGCGAAGCGATTTTCAGCATTGTCCGACGCGGGGCTCGACCGGGACGACTTGATGCCGCTGACGCGCGACAGGATCATTGGCCATGACCTGGAACGGCTGGCCTTCCGCTTCACCATGATGCGTGAAGACGAAGTCGTCCAGTGCCAGATCAGCGACGCCGCGATGGATGAGCTCGCGGGCATGCAGGGCACCGAGAGCAGCGCACGGCAGGCGCAGTTCACGTCGCTGCGCGAGACCATCGAGCGGATCGCCTCGGATGTCTACGACGAGGCGCCGCGGTTCAAAGGCTACGTGGTGCGGATCTTCATACGGCATTTGGGGAGATAGATTTCGCCTTCGCCAGGACGACATCGAGATTGAAGCGTGGCTACTCCATCTCACTTCCAAGCGATTGTGCGGCTACTCCGAGAGGCTCCTCAGCAACAGCTTCAGCGCCGTCGCTGCAAAAATCTGCATATTGGCGAAACGGTCGTTGCTGCCGGTCTCCAGCGTCATCACTTCCGCTGCCGGCCCCGCCACCGCCATGCAGCTGTGGCCGGCCGCATCGCCGTAGCGGTTGCCGGTGGGGCCGGTTGCACCGGTCTCGGACACGCCCCAATCGGAATTGAAGCGGCTGCGCATCTGTTCGGCGAGGAGTTTCGCGTAGGGCTCCGATGACGAGCGAAAACCCTTCATTCCCTCATCCGAAATATCCATCAGCACGCGTCTGGCGTCGCGGGTGTAGACCACCGCGCCACCGAGGAAATAAGCGGATGCGCCGGGGACCGCGAGCAGGCTCATCGAGATCAGGCCGCCGGTCGAGGATTCCGCGACCGCAATGGTCTGTTTGCGCGCGATCAGTTTGGCCGCGACCTGTTCCGCAATGCCGACGAGCTCTTTCATCCCTTTGACCTCTCTGTTCTCGCAACCGAGCTGCGCCTTCCTAGCATATGACAGCGGCCTTGGCCGAGTTGCGGGCGACGGGCAGGCCTGCTTGAATGGCGGACAAGGCGGAGCGGCCAGGCGCCGCCCGCGACAAGACACGACGAGGAAACGTGAGAAGGGAGACGTCATGGCGCCCCTGATCGCCGGCGGGGTGGATTGCGACGTGCATCCGGCCGTGCCGCATCTGATTAGCCTGCTGCCCTATCTGAATGACTACTGGCGTGATCAGGTGAAGACGCGCGGCATGGTCGATCTCGTCTCGCAATCCTACCCGAAGAACTCGCCGATCGTGGCGCGCCCCGATTGGCGCCCCGAGAGCGGTAAGCCGGGCGAAAGCCTCGAGGACATGCAGCGCCATGTGCTCGATCCCTTCCAGCTCACGCATGCCATCTGCAACCCGCTTTACGGGGTGCAGATGGTGTTTTCCGAGGACATGCAGGCCGCGTTCTGCCGCGCGCTCAACGAGTGGCTGGCGAAAGAATGGCTCGATCGCGACGCGCGGCTGCGCGGCTCGATCGTGATCCCGACGCAAAGCGTCGAGAAGGCCGTCGCCGAGATCGAGCGCTGCGCCCAGGACAGGCGCTTCGTCCAGGTGCTGGTGCTGGTGATGGGAGACACGCCGCTCGGCAAACGTGCGCTGTGGCCGATCTACGAGGCCGCAGAACGGCTCGACCTGCCGATCGGGATCCACGCCGGTTCCGCCTATCACAATCCGCCGACCTCGGTCGGTTGGGGTTCCTATCACATCGAGGATTATGTCGGTCAGGCCCAGGCGTTCCAGACCCAGCTCACCAGCCTGATCGTCGAGGGCGTGTTCGCCAAATATCCACGGTTGAAAATGGTGATGCTGGAATCCGGCGTCTCCTGGATATCGCCCTATCTCTGGCGCCTGCACAAGTTCTGGCGCGGGGTGCGGATGGAGACGCCCTGGGTCGATCGCGCGCCGCTGGAAATTGTGCGCAGCAACATCCGCTTCTCGTTACAGCCATTTGATGCGCCGCGGGACGAAGCGACATTAATTCGCCTGTTTGATCATATGCAGTCCGACGAATTGGTCCTATTCTCCACGGACTATCCGCACTGGCAGTTCGACGGCCAGGACGCGTTGCCCGAGGGTCTCACCCCCGATCTCGTGCGCAAGATCATGATCGACAATCCGCATGCGACCTATCCCCGCCTGATCTAGCCCGCTGCCAAAGGAGGCAAGGCGATGAATATCCAGTTTCGCGAGAGCCTAGAAGCCGCTTCCTCCCTCACTGCCAAGAACGCGACAAAGACCGCGATTGCGGACTGCGACATCCATCCAGCACGCGCCAGTCGCACCGAGCTCTATCCCTACCTCGCCAAACGCTGGCAGCATCATCTCGAAGTCTACGGCGTCCATGCCTATCAAGGCATGATGGACGGGCCGCCCTATCCGAAAGCCCAGCCCAACGCCTCGCGCCGCGATGCCTATCCGCCGGAAGGCGGCCCGCAGGGCTCCTCGCTCTCGTTCATGCAGAAGCAGCTGCTCGATCCCAACAACGTGCAGCTCGGCGTGCTCAATCCGCTCAACTCCGGGCAGGGCATCCGCAACCACGAGCTCTCGGCCGCGCTGTGCTCGGCGATCAACGACTGGCAGATCGACAAATGGACCTCGAAGGACAAGCGGCTGAAGGGGTCCATTGTCGTCGGCAATGAGGACGGGCTGTCGGCTGCCGCCGAGATCCGCGAGCGCGCCGGCGACAAGAATTTCGTCCAGGTGCTGCTGCTCAGCCGCAATGTCGAGCCGCTCGGGCAGCGTCGCTACTGGCCGATCTATCAAGCCGCGGAAGAGGCAGGTCTGCCGGTCGGTGTCCACGCTTTCGGCTTCGGCGGCAATCCGATCACGCCGTCGGGCTGGCCTTCCTATTACGTCGAGGAAATGGTGGGACATTCGCAATGCCAGCAATCGGCGCTGGCAAGTCTTGCTCTGGAAGGCGTGTTCGAGCGCTTCCCCAAGCTGAAGATGGTGATGATCGAGGCCGGCTTCGGCTGGGCGCCGTCGCTGGCGTGGCGGCTCGACAACGTCTGGCAGCGGCTGCGTAGCGAGGTGCCGCATGTCAAACGGCCGCCGTCGGAATATATCCGCGAGCAGGTGTGGTGGACCACGCAGCCGATGGAGGACCCCGAGCGGCGCGAGGATCTGTTCGACGTCATCAACTGGATCGGCTGGGACCGCCTGCTGTTTGCGACCGACTATCCGCATTGGGACTATGACGAGCCGTCACGCGTGCTGCCGGCGGGCGTCAGCGAGGACAATCGCGAGGCGTTCTATCTCGGCAATGCCAAGAAGCTGTACGGCATTTCCTGATGGCGAGACACGTCATTGCCCCGGTCGACGAACTTCCACCGGGGACGCGAAAATTTCTGGAGATCGACGGACGGCCGATCGCGGTCTTCAACATCAAGGGCGAATATTTCGGCCTGATGAACCGCTGCCCGCATCAGGGCGCGGCCTTGTGCGAGGGGCCGCTGATTGGCCTTGCGCAATCGAGCGACCCCGGCGAGATCGAATACACCAAGCTCGGCGAGATCATCCGCTGCCCCTGGCACGGCTGGGAGTTCGACATCCGCACCGGCCAGTCCTATTGCGACCCGCGCCGCTTCCGCGTGAAGGCGTACCCGGCTCATGTCGAGCCGGGTACGAGCGTGGTGAAGGGGCCGTATGTGGCCGAGACCGTCACGGTGAAGGTCGAGAGCGACTACGTGGTGGTGGAGCTTTAGCTGCATGAGCAGTGCGCCTCGCCCCGTTCTTACGGAGCGAGGTCATGCCGAGCCTGCCCGCTTTGGCTTTACGCCTTGCCCGTCGCCGGCTCCGACACCGGATCATACGTCGCTACCGTCTGGCGGCCACCGCGATAGACCACGAGCGCCGCAATGATGCCGAGCGCCGCGCCGAACATGAGCCAGTACGCCGGCGAGGCCTTGTCCCCGTTGGTCATGCTGATCAGTTTGGTTGCGACAATGGGGGTGGACGTGCCGAAGATGCCTGCAGCCAATGCGAAAGCGATCGAGAAACAGGTGGTACGAACATGTGCCGGTACGATCTCGACCAGACATCCCAGCATCGTGCCACTGTAAACGCCAAAGTAGAACGAGAACATCATCTGGACTGCCAGCAGCTTTCCGAGGGTGGGGGCTGCGGCGAGCCAGGAGAGCGCCGGGTAAGCAGTCAGGAACGCCAGAGCCGCGATCGTGACCAGCACTGGCTTACGGCCGATCCGGTCGGATACCGCGCCGCCCACCGGATTCCAGATGAAGTTGGTCACCGCAACGAGAAGGGTCACGAGCAATGTCCCCGTTGGCGAAAGGTTGAGCTGCCTTCCGAAGCCGGGGGCATACACGGTGATGAAGTAGAAGGTCGTCGTGGTCAGCACCGCGATCATCATGCCGAGAATGACAATGCGCCAGTTCGCGATCGCGGAAGCGAACACCTCGCTCGCGGTCGGATGTTTCTTCATGGCGAGGAAGGCTGGTGTTTCCTCAAGCGATCGCCGCAACATGAAAATCACGGGGATGATGATGCAGCCGACAAAGAACGGGATGCGCCACTTCGCGATTCCCCCGATGGCATCCAGGAAAGTATCGCTCGGAATGGCTTCCCTCAGGACGAAGCCGATGATCGCTGCGACAAAGATTGCGACCTGCTGGCTGGAAGACTGGAACGAGGTGTAAAAGCCGCGATTGCCAGGGGTCGCGATCTCCGACAGATAAACAGAGACGCCGCCCAGCTCCACGCCGGCGGAGAATCCCTGTATCAACCGGCCGATCAGGACAATGACCGGGGCGGCAACGCCGATCGCGGCGTAAGACGGACAGAAGGCGATCACCACGGTCCCGAGCGCCATGAGCGCAAGCGTGACGATCAGGCCCTGGCGGCGGCCGATGCGGTCGATATAGGCACCCAGCACGACTGCGCCGACCGGACGCATCAGCGCACCGAGCCAAAACACGCCATACGCATTGAGGAGTGCCGCGGTCTCGTTTGCAGCGGGGAAAAACGCCTTTGCGATATCCTGCGCGTAAAATCCGAACAGGAAGAAATCGAACTGCTCGAGGAAATTGCCGCTGGTGGCGCGCAGGATCGCGCCAATGCGCGACTTGATCTCGGGCGGATTGGTTGATGTTGACGGTCCAGCCATGGCGTTACTCCCCTGAAGACGTGGCCGGACCGGAACTCATTTTCACGGCAAGGCGACAGATTGTTGCTGCGACAATCTGACTATCCCCTCTCGCGCGGGGCTTTGCGAGTCAACCCATTTCACTGCGGAAGTTGATGATTTTTCAGGCTTTATCCTGCGTTGCGGCGATCATCCACTGACGGAATGCGGCGAGCTTCGGCGCCTCACGCCGGCCCTCCGGCGAGACCAGGTAGAAGCCGGCATCCGCCGGCAGCGCGATCTTGAAGGGAACCACGAGCCGTCCCTTGGCGATGTCGTCCCGGACGTAGGAGGTCCGCCCCATCGCCACGCCCATGCCGTCGATCGCCGCCTGAACGGTCATGAAGGTCATGTCGAAAGTGACGCCGGGCTGCCGGGAAATGTCCGTCGGCAGGCCTGCCGCCGTTAGCCAGAGCCGCCAGTCGTCGGTGCTGTTGGTGTGGAGCAGCACGTGGTCTTTGAGATCCGCAGGCGTGCGCAGCGGCTCGTCGCATCGCAGCAGCGACGGACTGCACACCGGAAACAACTCGTCCGCCATCAGCCAGTCGGCGCGCAGGCCCGTCCATTGGCCTCGGCCGTAGCGGATTGCGGCATCGACATTGTCACGCTGGAAATCGACGAGGCTGGTCGAGGTGGTGATGCGAACGTCGATGCCGGGATTCGCCTCCTGGAAATCGGTCAGCCGCGGCAGCAGCCATTTTGCCGCGAGCGAGGCCAAGGTCGAAACCGTCAGCACCTTGTCCTCGTCCTTGCGCAGCAGCCGGTCGGTCGCGAGCCGGAGATCATTGAAGGCGGCGCGGATACCGGGGAGGTAATCGCGCGCTTCCGGCGTGAGCGCCAGCGCGCGGTTCTGCCGGATGAACAGGCGGATACCGAGCTCTTCCTCGAGCCGCCGGATCTGATGGCTGATCGCGGTCTGCGTCACGTTCAGCTCACTCGCGGCCAGCGTGAAGCTGAGATGGCGCGCCGCGGCCTCAAAGGCCCGCAATCCGTTCAGGGAGGGTAATCTGGCAGTCATTTGGCAGCATGATGCATGAGCTTATTTCATGCGAAAGGGTACAAATTGTCGTTTGTCGAAGTTCGCGCGCAGGAGGATATTGGTGTCAAATATAGCTCAAGGAGCTGAAAATGTCTATTTGCACTGACAATTCTATGACAAATCATCATGCACCGAGCCTGATCCATCAGATCGGCGACACCCTCCACATCTGGCAGGAGCGTTACCGGACCCGCCGCGAACTGACCAACTGGACCGCCCGCGACCTCCACGACGTCGGCCTGTCCTGGAGCGATATCGCCCTTGAGGCTGAGAAACCCTTCTGGCGGGCCTGATTGGCCGCCAGGCCGGCGCCGCCTGATCAGAGGGGCGCCGGCGGTCCCTTTTCGCTAGGTCGCGTGTCATGAGCACTCTTCGCCTGGAAGACCTGAGGCAATATTCGGATACGCTGCGGACTCGCGAGGGCGAGGCGATCAACGTTCGCTTCGTCGAGCCGCGAGACACCGATGAACTGCAGCACTATTTCCGCTCGCTCTCGACCGGCTCCCGTTACAACCGCTTCTTTGGCGCGATCAGCGAATTGCCGGGGAGCTTGCTGCGCGAATTCCTTGATATCGGCGCGCGCGAGCGCTTCACGATGGTCGCGACCAAGATGGTCGATGGTTTCGAGACCATCGTTGCTGAAGCGCGCTACGCTTTCCACGCCGAGACCTCGGCGCTGGAATTCGGTCTGTCGGTCAATAACCGCTGGCAGGGCCACGGCATCGCCACCGCGCTTCTGAAGAATCTTGAATGTCGCGCCGCGGCGCTTGGCGCCGAGCACATCTTCGGTGACACGCTGCGCTCCAACCAGACCATGATCTCGCTCGCGCGCAAATCCGGCTTCGCCTTCGTCAACCATCCGGACGACTGGAAGCTGGTGCGCTTCGACAAGGAGATCAGCGCCGCGCCGAAGGACATTCCCTGCGCCAGCTGGCGTCTCGCCGCCCTTTCCCGTCAGGCCGTAAGCCCCTCAGCCTCGGCCTGACACCACTCGAGGCCCGGCTCAGGTCAAATCTGGGCCGGGCACCTTTTTTCTTCACTCAAGCATCGTCGTTGGTGAATTCGGTCGAATCTCTGCGTAGCCTGGATGGAGCGAAGCGCAATCCGGGATTCGTGCGGTATTCGCAGGCGCCCCGGATTTCGCTTCGCTCCATCCGGGCTACGTTGCAGCGCGCTACTTCCCCGTGAACAGCGCCTTGCGCTTCTCGATGAAGGCTTGCACCGCTTCCTTGTGATCGGCGGTCGTGGTGAGGCGGATCAGGCGTTCGGCCTCGTGGTCGCGGGCTGTTTCAAAGTCGAACTGGAGGGCCTCGTCGAGATTGTCCTTCATGTAGCGCAGCGCGAGGCGCGGGCCCTCGGCCAGCGATTTCGCCAAGGCGAAGGCTTCGGCTTGCAGTCTGTCGTCGGGCACGACACGGTTGACGAGGCCGATGGCCTCGGCCCGCGCGGCATCGACGCGATCGCCGGTGAACATCAGCTCGCGGGCCCGCGCGGTACCGACGAGCCGGGTCAACAGCCAGGCGATGCCGTAATCGCCGGACAGCGCGATGCGGGCGTAGCCGGTGGCGACGAACGCCGATTGCGCGGCGATGCGGATGTCGCAGGCCATGGCCACCGCAAGCCCGGCGCCGACCGCGGGGCCGGGGAGGGCGGCGATTGTCGGCTTGCGTACCGACACCAGCGCGCCCGTGAGCAGGCGCTGCCGCTCCTGAAGATCGGCAACGCGGTCTTCGAGCGACATGTCCAGCTTCTTCGGGTCGCGATGCGCGCCCATGCCCTTGACGTTGCCGCCGGCGCAGAAGGCTTCGCCGGCGCCGGTGAGCAACAGCGCGCCGACATCGGGACTCTCGCCGCAGGTGCGGATCATCGTGCGCAGCGCCGGCGTCAGCGTGTCCGACAGCGAGTTGCGCGCCTCGGGCCGGTTCAGTGTGATCACCGCGACGCGGTCGCGGATCACGCAGAGGAGTTCAGTGGTGCCGGTGTCGATGGTGGTTTCGGTGGTCATGATTTCCGCCCTGTAGGGTGGGCACGCGAATTGTGCCCAACATTTGTTTCCACGTCATCGATGGTGGGCACGGCGCTTCGCGCCTTTGCCTACCCTACGGCACTCTCGCCTCAAAACTTCTCCACCCAGGGCCGCAGCTCGATCTCCCAACTCCAGGCACTGCGCGGCTGCTGCAGCACGTTCCAATAGCTCTCCGCGATCGCATCGGGATCAAGCATCGAATCCGGCTTGTCGGTTGGCTCCGTGCGCGCCGCGCTCTTGATGCCGCCGTCGATCACGAAATGCGCGATATGGATGCCTTGCGGCGATAATTCGCGCGCCATGCTCTGCGCCAGCCCGCGCAGCGCGAACTTGCCCATCGCGAACGGAGCAGATTGCGCATAGCCCTTGACGCTTGCGGACGCACCAGTGAACAGGATCGCGCCGTATTTGTTGGGCAGCATGCGCTTTGCTGCCTGCTGCGCCACAAGGAAACCGCCATAGGCGCTGACCGCAATCGCATTCGCGACCTCGGCCGGCACCAGATCGACGAACGGCCCGCGCGAGCGGCCGCTGGCATTGTAGACGACGAGGTCGGGCGTTCCGATCTCGCGCTCGACCAGGCCGAACAGCCGCTCGACCTCCTCGGGCTCGGTGGCATTGCAGGCATAGGCTTTCGCGCCGGTCTCGCCGCAGAGCGCACCGAGCTTCTCGATCTTGCGCGCGGCGAGCGCGACGCGGATGCTCTGGCCGGACAGCAGCCGCGCCAGCGAGGCGCTCAGGCCCTCGCCGGCGCCGACGATGAGGGCGATCTTATATTTCGGATGTTCCATGATGTGGTCTCTGGCGTGATCTCTCGGGGACGGGACGCCGCTGATCTATGTATCCGCCGTGCGGACGACCAGCCGGGTCGATCACAATTCCGCAGAGCGAGTTGCTTCTTCACGGCGATCATGCCTCCCTGACAATTTGCGGCTTTATCGCCTCTCGCGATGGGAGCATGATCGACATCATCTCAAGCGGCAAGCGTTAAGAATGCCGCCGGGCGGAAACGAAGAGGACGATCATGCACGAGCCGGTCACAGGGCAGTCGAAAAATGTCGCGGCCGCACCATCCGGCCTGCTGGCGCCCGATACCACTGGCATGAACTTCTACCGCGCCGATCAGACGCTCACCGATCTCTTGCGCATCCACCTGCCGGACACGCTATTCCGCCACATCGAGCCGCATCTCGATCGACTGGGCGAACTGGCCGGCGGCCATCTGGATGATTGCGCGCGCCTCGCCGACCGGCATACGCCGGTGCTGCACCAGCGCGACAAGTTCGGCCGCGACGTGCAGTGGATCGAATATCACCCGGCCTATCGCGAGCTGGAGAACGCGGCGTTCGGCAAATTCGGCATCCACGCACTCTCGATCCGCGAGGGCATCATGGGCTGGCCGGACAAATATCCTGTCGTGGCCAAGCACGCTTTCACCTTCCTGTTCAACCAGACCGAATTCGGCATGGGCTGTCCGATCAACGTCACCGACGGCTGCGCAAAACTGCTCTCGAATTTCGGCAGCGAGGCGCTGAAGGCGAAATATCTCGACGGACTGACCTCGACCGACATGAGCAAGCTGACCCAGGGCGGCCAGTTCATGACCGAAAAGGAAGGCGGCTCCGATGTCGGCACGCTGACGACGCGCGCGGTGCAGGAGGGCGACCATTGGCGCCTCCACGGCGAAAAATGGTTCTGCTCGAATGCCGATGCGAAAGTGGTGATGCTGCTGGCGCGCCCGGAAGGCGCGGGCCCCGGCACGCGCGGCGTCGGCCTGTTCCTGATGCCACGCTTCCTCGACGACGGTTCGCAGAACCACTACCGGATCGTCCGTCTCAAGGATAAGCTCGGCACCCGCTCGATGGCGTCGGGCGAGATCAAGCTCGAAGGTGCGATCGCCTATGCCGTCGGCAAGCTCGACCGCGGCTTCGTGCAGATGGCCGAGATGGTGAACTCGTCGCGGCTCTCCAACGGCGTCAAATCCACCGCGCTGATGCGCCGCGCCTATCATGATGCGATGATGGTGGCGAAGAACCGCGTGGTGTTCGGCAACCGCATCATCGACCTGCCGCTCGGCCGGCGCCAGATGCTGAAGATCATGCTGCCGGTCGAGCAGGCGCTGTCGATGAGCTTTCTCACGGCGGACGCACTCGATCGCGCCGAAGCCGGCAGCCAGGACGCGGCTGCGCTGCTGCGCATCCTGACGCCGACATTGAAATTCCGCGCCACACGTGATGCGCGAAAGGTCTGTGGCGATGCGCTCGAGATGCGCGGCGGCATCGGCTATATCGAGGAATTCGCCACCGCGCGACTGCTGCGCGACGCGCATCTCGGTTCGGTCTGGGAAGGCACCGGCAACATCGTCGCGATCGATGCGCTCCGGCGCGCGGTCGGCCGCCACGGCGCCGAATCCGCGTTGGCCGCCGATCTGCACGCGCGGCTCGACGACAGCGCCTCCGTGCCGCAGGCCTGGCGTGACCGCCTGCGCGGTCTCACCGATCGCGCGGTTGGCTTCGCGCGCGATGTCGCAGGCAACTCGGAGAACGAGGCCGATGCCCGTCGCGCCACCAGCCTGCTCTATCACGTCGCAAGCGCGGTAGCACTGGCCTGGGAGGCTCATCGCATTCACGACATGCGCGGCGATGCGCGCCGGCTGCTGCTGTCGCGCCTCGTGATCGACCATCGCGTGGCGCCGAGCGATCCGTTCCGGCTGACGGAAAATCCTGCGCAAGCGAAGATCGCCGCGCTGCTGCTCGGCGATCGCGATACTGGCATGAGCGAGGTTGGCGAACTGGTTCTGGCAGCGTAGGCTGCACCCGCGTTCAAACAAAAAAAGCGACAGGGAGTGCTCGATGAAGGCCGCCGTCCTCTACGAAGTCAACACGCCGCTGGTCATCGAGGATATCAGCCTGCCGAAGCCCGGCCCGCGCGAGGTCCTGATCCGCACCTCCGTCGCCGGCCTTTGCCACTCCGATTTGCACTTCATGGAAGGCCTCTACCCGCATCCGTTGCCCGCGGTGCTCGGCCATGAATCGGCCGGCGTGGTCGAGCAGGTCGGCTCGGACGTCACCTACGTGAAGCCCGGCGACCACGTCGTCACATGCCTTTCGGTGTTCTGCGGCACCTGCGACAATTGCACCACCGGCCGCACCGTGCTCTGCACCGACACGACCGTGAAGCTGCTGCCGGGCGTCTCCAACCGGATGCAATGGTCGAAGCCGGAAAAACTGCATCAGTTCCTCAATCTCTCGTCCTTCGCTGAGCAGATGCTGGTGCACGAGAACGCAATCGTCAAAATCCGCAAGGACATGCCACTGGAGCTCGCGGCGCTGATAGGTTGCGGCGTCATCACCGGCTACGGCGCGGTGGTGAATACGGCCAAGGTCACGGCTGGCGAAACCGTGGCCGTGATCGGTTGCGGTGGCGTCGGCATGGCCGCGATCAATGGCGCGCAGATCGCCGGCGCCGGCCGCATCATCGCCATCGATACCAATCCGGCAAAGCTCCAGCTCGCGAGCAAGCTGGGCGCCACCGACATCATCAATCCCGCCGACGGCGACGTGGTGAAGCAGGTCCGCGACCTCACCAATGGCGGCGTGCATCACTCCTTCGAAGTGCTCGGCCGCAAGGAGACCGCCGAGCAGGCCTTTGGCATGCTCGCTTCAGGCGGTACGGCCACCATCGTCGGGATGATCCCGTTCGGCCAGAAGATCGAACTGCACGGCTTTGACTTTCTGCGCGAGCGCAAGATTCAGGGCTCGTCGATGGGCTCCAACCATTTCCGCGTCGACATGCCGCGGCTGGTCGATTTTTATTTGCGCGGCCGGCTGCACCTCGAAGACTGGATCTCGGCCAAGCTGAAGCTGTCGGAGATCAACGAGGGTTTTGCCAACATGAAGGCCGGCAAGACGCTGCGCAGCGTGATCATGTTTGACAGCTGAGCAAGGGCGCTGCCCGTAACCCGATGGAGCGAAGCGCAATCCGGGATCTTTGTCGCGGACAGGCTGCCCCGGATTTCGCTGCGCTCCATCCGGGCTACAGGACTCCTGCGCAATGACGAAAGGGTCAATCGTCAAACATCTTCGGCGGCACGAACCCGCCGAACTCACGCTCGATCAGCTCGGCCAGTTTCAGCGGCGTGCGGTCCTCCAGCCACGGACCGACGATCTGAACGCCGACCGGCAGGCCGTCCGGCGCAAAGCCGGTCGGGATCGCGGTCGAGGGCAGGCCGGGGAGCGTGGCGATGCCGGGCCAGGCGAGCTGGTCCGGATAGACGTGCGCCTTGCCGTCGATCATGATCCGCCGCGTTTCCTGGTCTTCAGAATGGTCGTGCGGATAGGCCGGCGTCGGCATGATCGGGCAGATCACTGCGTCATATGTCTTGAACAGCTCGCGCCATTGCGCGCGCAGCCGCGTCCGCCCGCCGTTCGCCATCAGCCAGTCGCGATGGCTGAGCGCGATGCCGCGCAGCCGCTCGGCGGCGAGGCTGGTGTCGCCTTCCGGCAGCGCGGCTGCGGCCGCCTTGGCGCCGGCATAGATATCGGGCGCGAAGCTTGCGGCGAGGAACGACATCAGCATGCGCATATAGAGCCGCGATGACGCCGCGAAATCCGGCAGCAGCGGACTGCTGCGCGCGATCGTCACACCAGCCTTGACCAAGTGGTCGGCGAGCCCGTTGATGGTGCCCCGCACCGCGGTGTCGGTCGGCAGCACGGGATCGGTGTCGATCACAAGCACGCGGAAATCCTTCAGCGCGGTCTGGCGCGCCGCCGGCAATTCGAGCCGGTAGGCCAGACCGGCGTCGATCGGATCGGGGCCGGCCATCACGTCGAGCAGCAGCGAAAGGTCGGCGGCGCTGCGCGCCATCGGGCCAATCACCGAGAGATCACGCTCGAACGGCAAGGGTGGCAGCGGCGGCGGCGTATGCCCGCGCATCGCCACGAGGTCGAAGGTCGGCTTGTGGGCGTAGACGCCGCAATGAAAGGCCGGCACGCGCAGCGAGCCGCCGATGTCCGAGCCGATCGACAGCGGGCCATAGCCTGCGGCAAGGGCTGCCGATGATCCGCCGGACGAACCACCCGGCGTGCGCCCTAGATCGTAGGGGTTGTTGGTGGTGCCGTAGATGTCGTTGTAGCTCTGCCAGTCGGCGAGCGCGAGCGGTACGTTGGTCTTGCCGAGCACGACGGTGCCGGCGTCCTTCACGCGCGTGACCGGCAGCGAATCTTCCCTCGCGATGAAATCCTTCTGCGCAGGATTGCCCCAGGTCGTCGGCAAGCCGGCGATATTGTAGGATTCCTTCACCGTCATCGGCAGACCGAGCAGCGGCTTTTGTTCGCCGCGGGCCAATGCGGCGTCTGCCTCGCGCGCGGCGCTCAGCGCGCGGTCGAAATCCCGGACGCAGATCGCGTTGACCTTGCCGTCGTGCCGTTCTATGCGATCGATCGCATCCTGGGTGAGCTCGACCGACGAGACCTTCTTCGCCGCCAACGCAGCCGACAACTCGACCGCGCTCTTGAAACTCCATTCCGATTTCGGCACGCCATGCTCCTGCGCTTCACTGGAGGGATGATGCGCAGTTCTATCAGATGCCGCAACAGCCGTTTGATCGTGGTTGATCTGTCTAGAATGCTACCCAGGCAGCATCCGCTGCATCACGCGATCACGATAGATGAGGATGTGCGCGAGCGCGGCCGCAATGTGAATGCCGATGGTGATCAGCAGCGCCCATTCCATGGTCTGGTGCAGGCCGTCGATTGTTCGTCCCGCGGCGGCGTTGTCGGACGCCAGCATCGGCAGCGGTACGAGGTAGAAGAACGAAATGGACCATCCACGGAAGGACGCAAACAGCCAGCCGGACAGCGTGGTCGCAAGCACCAGGGCATAGAGCAGCCAGTGCACGGCTTCCGAACTCAAACGCTGCCAAGCCGGCAGGGAGCTCTCCGGCGCCACGGGATGGGTTAGCCGCCAGACCAGGCGAAGAACAGTCAGAACCAGGATCGAAATCCCGATCGACACGTGAAAGGTCATGGCGGCGCCGGGCGTCATGCCGCGATGGAGGTCCGGCATCAGCCAACCAAGTGGATATTGCACGGCAAGCAGCGCGACGATGAGCCAATGGAAGATCTTTGCAGGCGTGCCGTAGTGCAGCCGGGCGGTCATGTGCTTACTCGCATCAATGATTGAGGTCGATCAGGATTGGAAACCGCGCGTTGCGGCATGGATGAACGGATTGACGGGCCCGCTGCTCATTCGCGTGTTGGCGTCCGCTTTTTGCCCGGGCACGGGAAAGGCATAGCCGATGATCGTCTTGACGACGAGGCGGTCGGACGCCGGCGTCAATCCGTAGCCGACGCCAAAGTCCACGTCGAATACGCCCGCCTTGAAGTCGGTGACGGCGAACAGCGTGTGCTGCTGGTCGGAAAGCTTGCTGAAATTTCCGATCTCGCCGAGATCGGCATAATATTCGAGACCGGCGAACAAATCGTTACCGAAGTTGCGTGCCAGCCGGGCGGCGGGCGCGAAGTCGGCCTCGCCCTTGTTGCCGAACCCGATATCGACGATCGGGTTCACGATGAACTCATATTGCGAATTGCGCACGCCGATGACCGGGCGGATCTCCAGTCCCCATCGCGTCTGCGCGAACTTCGGCATTTCGTAGCTCAGCTCGAAATTCACGCCGTAGAAGAAATTTCGCTGTTCGGCATGCGGCGAGACGAACAGCGTGCGCAGCTTGAGGGCGTCGGAGAGGAATTGCCGGTCCTGCACGGCGAAGGGCAGATAGAGCCCGAGTTCCCACCAGTCGGTCATGCCATAGGCGAATTCGGGCGTCCCGTTGAGGCTGTGGTTGGACGGAAAGCCGCCGGGGAACGGCGGGTCTTTCTGTCCAAGCGCGACATAGTTGAGGTGCTGCTGGATCGTGAACTGGCCGACATCGGCGATGCCGGCGTTGTAGACTTGGATCTCGTCGGTGGCGCGTGCGGCGCTCGGCGCAAGCAAGATCAATGTGCCGGTCAGGCTTGCGGCCGCAACGGCATATGAACGAAGACTTTTCATCGTCGTTACCTACGCCGCCCCGATCAATATGCCGACCGCCAGCACGATGGCACCGCCGAGCACGATCTGAAACACCGCCTGCAGGAACGGCGTGTCCATGTAGCGCGAGCGGATGAAGGCGATTGCCCACAATTCGAAGAACACGACGACACCGGCGATTCCCGTCGCGATCCAGAACGCGTTAGCCCAGCTGTCGGGCACGAGATAAGGCAGGGTGTGGCCGAGCCCGCCGAGCGTCGTCATCGCGCCGCAGGTGAGGCCGCGCAGCCAGGGCGAGCCGCGGCCGGTCAGCGAGCCGTCGTCCGACAGTGCTTCCGCAAATCCCATGCTGATGCCGGCGCCGATCGAGGCGGCGAGGCCAACGAGAAAGGTCTGCCAGTTCTGATGCGTGGCGAAGGCCGCCGCAAACAGCGGCGCCAGGGTCGAGACCGAGCCGTCCATCAGGCCGGCGAGGCCGGGCTGCACATATTGCAGCACGAACATGCGTCGGCTCGTGCGATCCTCTTCGGCGCGCACGTCGGGTTTGAGAATCTGGTCGGTCAGCTTGGCGGCAACGTGTTCGTGACCCTTTTCGGCTTCAGCGAGGTCGCCGAGCAGGCGGCGCACGCCGACGTCCTGCGCCTGCTCGGACGCCTTCACGTAGAACCGCTCGGCCTGGAACTCCATGGTCTCGACTTCCTTGCGGATGGTGTCGAGCGAAAGGTTTTTCGTCAGCCAGATCGGGCGGCGGCGCAGAAACCCCTTCACATCCTCGCGGCGGATCGGCGGCAGATGCGGACCGAAGCGCTGCTCGTACATTTTCAGCAGCATGTGGCGGTGGCCGCGTTCCTCCTCGGCCATCTGCTCGAACAGCTTTGCCGAGTCCGGATAGCGTTCCTTGAGATCCTCGGCGAAGCTCATGTAGATTCGGCTGTCCTCCTCTTCGCCGGAGATCGCTACGGCGAGGACTTCGCGCTCGGACAGATCGGCAAAATTCTTCACGGATTAACGCCTGCTCACAGTTTAGAATAGTTCTAAATTCATATAGGCTGCAATTCGTTCAGGGTCAATTCACGCGAAAAGCCCGACCTCTTGTGCCGTCACGGCGGCGCATGTTGCGGTGCCGGGTCGCGCAAATTCGCAGATGTCTGTTGACGGGGTGAAACATGGACAAGGTCAAGTTTCGGCTGAACGATCCGCGGCTGGCGCCACGCCGCACCAAGCTCGAAATTCCCGGATGGGCCGGCAAGCGCGAGCCGCGCGCGAACGGCTCGCGTGAACAGGTCTGGCATTGCGTGCCATTTTCCGAGGGCGCGCAATACGGCATCGAGCTGTTCTATCCCTATGATTTCGAGCTTCACGTCACGACTAGGGATGGTCGCTTGATCCTCGAAGCCGATTGGGGTGAGCCGCCGGAAGGCGGAGCCGAATGGCCGCCGTTTCGCAAGTTTGGCGATGCGTTCTACACCTATCAGATCCTGCTCGATCTCAAGGTCGAAAAAGGCATGGCGATCCGCACGGAGCCGCATCCGCGATTCTATACCGATCCGACCGACACCGTGCCGATCGCCGTCCCTGCGCTGATCCGCAATTGGTGGCCGATGATGTTCTTCTGCGTCTTCAAGGCGCCGGCCGAAGGGCGAATCCACATCTTCCGGCCCAACGAGCCCTTCGCGCAAATCCTCGTCATTCCCGAGGAAGCCAATTTCGAGCTCGAGCCCATGGACGAGGAGGAGGCGGCGGAGCGTGAGCTTCAGGCCCGCCGCATCTACACCAACCGGCCCAAACTGGCGGCCGGCACCGAATGGACGTCGTCATCCGATACGGTGTTCGACGGCACTTACCGGCACCTGCACCGCGCCGCGAAGGAAAAGGCACGCGGGGAATAGCGGCAGACGACCCGCTCGGACTCGCTGTTGCCTTTATCCTAGCTTGGTATCTTCGTGTGGGAGTGATCTGTGCCGACCGCGTGCGTCGGATGATTATGCCTATTTCTCCCGATTTTCCTGTCGGCAAAAATAGAACAGGACCCGAAGGTCCTGTTTATCCGATTCCCTGGCGCCAGCGACCTCAGTAGTCGCGGCGATAGAAGCTGTGATGATGGTGGTGATGGTGATGGTGATGATAATACCGCCGATACCGCGGCACCACCACGACCGGCGCGTCGTAATAGCGACGGCGATAGAAGCTGTGATGGTGGTGATGATGATGGTGATGGTGGTAGAACTGGGCCACCTGAAGCTCTCCGCCGGCCTTTGGCGGCGTCGCTTCATCGATGGCTTGCAGCAGGGCGCCGGCATTTTGGATCGGCTCCAGCAGGTCGGCGTATGAGTTCGCCTGCAGCACGTCGCTCGGTGCGGGCGTGGCTTGGGCTGAGCCGAGCGTTCCGAGTGCGGCCACCGCACCCAATAGTCCAGCGATCTTCTTGTCCATCATCATTCCTCCATGGTCGCCGGACCCAGTTCCGGTATCCCGCAACGTCAGACATTGCCGAATGTTCCCTGAACCGCGGATTAATGCCCTGTGACGGGATCGTGGCGTCGCCTCAGTGTGTCTTATCTACCGCGGTGCGGTGGAGAAATTGCAGCAGCAGCCGGCTGACCTCGGCCGGCTGTTCCTGCTGCACCCAATGGCCGGCGCCATCGACGAGATGGCAGCCGAGCATTTTGGTGCACCCGCGCCCCTGCATCGCTTCGAACGCGCCGGGCCGCTGATAGGTGCCCCAATCCTGCTTGCCCGAGATGAAGCAGGAGGGCACGTCGATGCTGCGTCCAGCGAACAGCTGCATCTCGTTGTTGAGCATGCCTGTCGTGCCGTAGCGATACCATTGCAGCCCGCCCTGGAATCCGGTGCGGGCATATTCGGCACTGTAATAGGCGAGATCGCTGTCCGGCAGCCATCGATTGGCGGCGATCGCGGCCGGCGAGGGCATCACCTTCGCGACCGTCTCGGCCATGGTCTCACCGAGGTCCATCACGTAATAGCTCGGCAGCTTTGCGAGCTCGCCCGCCGACCACGATTTCAGCGGAGTTGGCTTGTTGCCGGTCCAGTCCGCGCTCTTGTGATGATAATAGGCGCGCAAAAAATCATGCACGCCCTGCGGCGCGTGCTGCATGTCGGCGTTGGCCGGACGCGTTGCGTAGTACCATTGATAGTGTTTGCGCGGGCGCGGCAGCGCGGCGAGTTCGCGATGCACGGGATCTTCGATCGCAGGCTTCGCCGGACTATCGACCGTGCCAAAGGGCAACGGCGGCGCTCCGCCGAACGGCGCACTCATCAGCGTCACCGAACGAAACACGTCGGGCCGGATCAGCGCGCACCAGGCAGCGACCGGGCTGCCGAAATCATGTCCGGCGAGATCGACCTGCTTGTAGCCGAACGCCGACACCAGGGCGAGCGCGTCGCGCACCAGATTGAGCAGCGAAAACGGCGTGAGATCGCCGTCGTAATCGGCGGTCCATCCGGTGGTGCGGCCATAGCCGCGCTGGTCGGGTGCGAGCACGTGATAGCCGGCAGCGGCGAGCGCCGGCATCACCTTGCGCCAGGAGAAGGCGAGCTCCGGAAAACCGTGCAGCAGCAGGATGCAGGGGCGGCCCTTGGTCTCGAAGCCCGCCTCCAGCACATGCATGCGCAGGCCGTTGATGCCGTCAACAGTGCGAGAGCGGATACCGGCGGGCAGGGGGATGTCGGGGAGTGTCGTCATTGCTTTCTCCACCCTACAGCATCACGCTACACCGCCGCGCAGACGAACCCGCTACCCTTGCGCCTGATCTTCCCGACCGACGGTGAGGGGAAATGCGCGGTGCAGCACAGCGTGTCGGTGTCGCAATAGCGCTCCAGGAAGCTGCGGCGCGTCGTTGCCGCCGCCGCCTGGTCGACGTCGAACTTCACCGACATCTCCGGATACAGCGTCTGGATCGGCGTGTGCATGAGGTCGCCGGAGAACACGGCATCGTCCTTGCCGCGGCCGAAAGTGAAGGCGACATGGCCCGGCGTGTGGCCTGGCGTCGGCAGAATGCGGACGTGATCGCCGATCTGGTGATCGTTGGTCACGAGCTCGTGGCGCCTGGCCTCGACCACCGGCAGCACACTGTCGGCGAAGGGCGGAACGGGGGCTTTTGCGTTCTGCTCCGTCCAATAGTCGAATTCCTGCTTGGCGAACACGTAGCGCGCCTTGGGGAAGGTCGGCACCCAGCGGCCGTTCTCCTGCCGCGTGTTCCAGCCGACATGATCGACATGCAGATGCGTGCACATCACGAAGTCGATGTCGTCAACTGGGATGCCGGCGGCGGCAAGTCCGCGCATATAGGTGTCGTCGGTCTTCATGTTCCATATCGGTCGCGGCCGCGGCTTGTCGTTGCCGATGCAGCTGTCGACCAGAATGGTGTGATGCGGCGTCTTGATCACATAAGACTGGAAGCACAGGATGAGAACGTCCTGATCGTCCAGCGCCTTCGCCTCTTTCATCCACGCGCGGTTTTCCGCGAGCACGTCCGGCGTGAGCCCCGGCAAGAGCTCCAGCGCAGGTAAGAACGTGGTTTCCTGCTCGATGATGCGATGGATGGTGAGATCGCCGACCGAGTATTTCAGGCTCATGAGAACTCCCGCTATTATGCCGCCGGCGGCACCGAGATCTTCACCGAGGGCCGCTCCAGCATCTTCTGATGAAAGGCGTCGAGCTTGGGATAGGCCTTGCGCCAGCCGCAATCGGCGAAGCGGAAGTCGGCATAGCCGAGCACGCAAACGAGGCCGATCTGCGAGATGTCGAACGGGCCGTTCAAGACTTCGGGCATGTTCTCGAAGCGCGCCATGCCGGTCCAGGCCCGGTTCCAGTGGTCGTCCAACCACGCCTGCCATTGCAAGCCCTGCGGCCGCACCATCTTCTCGTAGCGGCACAGCAGCATGGAATCGAGCATGCCGTTGATCAGGGAGTGATTGGTCTTGGCCTTCCAGCGCTGCGGACCGTAATCCGGAATCAGGCTGCCGCCGGCCATCTCGTTGAGATATTCGACGATGACGTAGGAGTCCAAAATCACGTCGCCGTCATTGGTGATCAGCACCGGCAGCTTCTTCAGCGGCGTGATGCGCGAATAGTCTTCGTTGACCGTGCCCGGCGCCACGGTCGCCGGCGTGAATTCGATCTTGTCGATCAGCCCGAGCTCGATCGCGGCGATGCGCACCTTGCGGGCGAAGGGCGAAGCTTGGGAGAAGGAGAGTTTCATGTCGAATCCACCAATGAAAGTTGGAGTTCGTCATTGCGAGGAGCCCGCGACAAAATTGCAAGCAATTTTGCGTTGGTGCGACGAAGCAATCCAGACTGTTTCCTCGGAGGGATCCTGGATTGCTTCGCTTCGCTCGCAATGACGGGGAGAGGCCCGAGACCTTACGCCGCCACGATCTCCTGGCGCTGTTCGCCGAGGCCCTCGATGCCGAGCGTGATGACGTCGCCGACATTGAGGAAGGTCGGCGGCTTCATGCCGAGGCCGACGCCGGGCGGGGTGCCGGTGGTGACGATGTCGCCCGGCAGCAGCGTCATGAACTGCGAGACATAGGAGATGCACTTGGCCATCGAGAAGATCATGGTCTTGGTCGAGCCGGTCTGGCGGCGCTGACCGTTGACGTCGAGCCACATCGACAAGTTCTGCACGTCCTTGATCTCGTCCTTGGTGGCGAGCCACGGCCCGACCGGGCCGAAGGTGTCGTGCGACTTGCCCTTGGTCCATTGACCCAGGCGCTCGGTCTGGAAGTTGCGCTCGGAGACATCGTTGCAGACGCAATAGCCGGCGACGTAGTTCAGCGCATCGGCTTCCGAGACGTACTTGGCGCGGGTGCCGATGATGGCGGCGATCTCGACCTCCCAGTCCAGCTTGGTCGAGCCGCGCGGCTTTTCGACCGCGTCGTTCGCGCCGCACAGCGAGGTATTGGCCTTCATGAAGATGATCGGCTCGGTCGGGATCGCCGCGCCGGTTTCCTTGGCGTGGTCGCTGTAATTGAGGCCGATGGCGACGAATTTCGAGATGCCGGTGACGGGGGCGCCGAAGCGCGGCTTGCCGGAGACGGCGGGCAGCGACGCCGGATCGATGGCGGCGAGCTTCTTCAGGGACTCCGGCGAATAGGCTTCGCCGGTCAAGTCCTGCACATGCGCCGACAAATCGCGCAACTGGCCGGATTTCTCGATCAGGCCGGGCTTTTCCGCACCCTTTTCGCCATAACGAACAAGCTTCATTCTCGTTTCTCCCTTGGGATGGACCGATCAGTTAAATAGCTTCATGGAACAGGGCGGCGGGAAATTCAACCGCTCAAAGTGAGGCGCATTGCAGCCCTTCCTGCGTAGGGTGAGTTAGCCCGCGGCTGCGCGAAGCGCAGTCCGCTGGCGTAACCCACCTCTTCTGCATCCGCGGAGGCAGACGTGGTGGGTTACGCCGAGCCGTTTGCGCTTCGCGCAATCCGCGGGGCTAACCCACCCTGCGAAGCCTACGATTGCAGCGCCTCAAACCTGAACGCATCTCCCTCTCGCTTGATATGCCCGGCCGAAAAATGCCCGCCGATCACCAGCGTCGGCGTATCGGCAAAGCGGCCGAACAGCGCTGCCCGCGTGGTGGCCGACTGCGCCTGATTGGAATCCGCGGTCGAGGACCAGCCGAGATGCGCCATCTGGCAGGGGTGATGGGCGACGTCGCCGGTCAGCAGGCCCTGCTCGCCGTCCGACTGGATGAGGATGCTCATATGACCGGGGCTGTGGCCGGGCGTCGGGATCATGCTGATCTCCTCGGACAGAAGGTGATCGCTGGGGATCAGATCGACGCGGTCGGCATCGATGATCGGCTTCACGGAATCGTTAAAAACGGCCTGCTTGTCCGGCTCGGTCGAATGGTCGCGCCAATGCTCATATTCGGTGCGGCCGAACACGTAACGCGCCTTGGGAAAGGTCGGCACCCATTTGCCGCCGACGAGCTTTGTGTTCCAGCCGACATGGTCGACATGAAGATGTGTGCACAGCACGGTGTCGATGCTGTCGGGCGCGAAGCCGGCTTGCGTCATCATCTCAGGGAATGGCGTGGTGCGGTTGTTCCAGGTCGGCACGTTGCGGCCCTGCTTGTTGTTGCCGAGTCCGGTATCGACCACGATCCGTTGCGTCGGCGTCTCCACCACCAGGGAATGGATCGACATTTTCAGCCGGCCTTGTTCGGTGGCGAAATGCGGGATCAGCCAGGGCAGCTTCTGGATCTCGTCGTTGCTGGCCAAAGGCAGGATGAAGCGGGTCGAGCCGACTGTCTCCAATTCCACCACCTTGGTGATTTTGACTCGGCCTACCTTCCACTGCATGCGGCGTATCCTCAATTTTCTTGCTTTCGCGAAAGATGCGGCCTTCCGCCGTCTAACGCAATGGATCATCTGTCGCGATATTGCGTTATCCGAGGAACCCACCGAGACCCGAAGGGGAGCCCATGCCAGAGCTAGCCATTTCCGCCGACAAGGTCGCCTTCATCATCGAGAAAGCGCGCGAATTCGACGTCAAGGAAGCGGCCTCCGATCCGGATTCGGGCTCCAACCCGTCCGATGACGACGAGATCGACGTGCTCGAAGACACCAATTCCGATCCGGTCACGGCCGAGCTCGGGGGCTTCATCCAGGCGTTGAACGAGGACGAGCAGCTCGACCTCGTCACCCTGATGTGGATGGGTCGCGGCGATGGCGATGCGGAGGAGTGGGACGATCTGCGCGCTCGCGCGGTCGAGGCGCGCAGAGAGTACAAGTCTCCGCGGCGCGAGACGGTGCAATATCTCCTGGGCGAGCCGATGCTCGGCGATCTCCTCGCCGACGGCATGGACGAACTCGGCATCGACTGGTCCGACGAGCGGACCACGCCGGTGGCGTGAGTCCTCAGATGAGGACGTCCGCCGCCGGTCCCGTTTGCTCGTATCGGACCGCTCTCAGAGCGTCCCCGGGAACGCACCACCGTCGAGCAGGATGTTCTGCCCCGTGATGAAGCCGGCCTTGGCGCCGCAGAGGAAGGCACAGGCATAGCCGAACTCGTCGGGCTGGCCGAAGCGGCCGGCGGGGTTGAGCTTGGCGCGTTCAGTGAGAATCTGCTCGGGCGTCGTGCCGCGCTTGTCGGCCTCGGCCTTTGCGGTGCCGGTCAGACGGTCGGTCTCGAACGGACCCGGCAGCAGGCCGTTGATGGTGACGTTGTTGATGACGGTCTTGCGCGACAGGCCGGCGATGAAGCCGGTGAGTCCGGCGCGCGCGCCGTTGGAGAGGCCGAGAATGTCGATCGGCGCCTTCACCGCGGCCGAGGTGATGTTGACGATTCGGCCGAACTTGCGCGCCATCATGCCGTCCACCGTCGACTTGATCAGCTCGATCGGGGTCAGCATGTTGGCGTCGATCGCCTTGATCCAGTCGTCGCGGGTCCAGTTGCGGAAATCGCCGGGCGGCGGGCCGCCGGCATTGTTGATCAGGATATCAGGCTCGGGGCAGGCCTTGAGCACGGCCTCACGGCCCGCGGGCGTCGTGATGTCGCCGACGATCTCGGTGACCTTCACACCAGGATAGGCTTTGCGGATGTCCTCGGCCGTCTTCTTCAGCGCGTCGGCGCCGCGCGCGGTCAGCGTGACGTCAACGCCGGCTTCGGCCAGCGAGATGGCGCAAGCGCGGCCGAGGCCCTTGCTGGATGCGCAGACGATGGCGCGGCGACCTTTGATCCCAAGATCCACTGTTTCACTCCCGTAATGTCAGGCAGGCTTTTCGACGGCGGCACTCTAGCCAATCGTGGCGCCGCTGGTAAGGGACGGAGTCGCGTCAAAATGCATGGCGCACGCTGCGGCGATGCAAATCCGCGGGCATGATCCGGAAAAGTGTGTAGCGGTTTTCCGAAAAGATCATGCCCAAACACTTCAGATGCGGCGCTCCTGCTTGAGGCGGTCGATCGCCGCAGCCGCCTCCGGCGGCAGCGACCTGAAGCCCATCTGTCCGACCGCCGAGAACAGCGGCCGCAGATGCGAACCGGCGAGGAAGGGCGGCTGATGATTGGCCGGTACGATCTGGTCGAACACCAGCACCAGCGTGGTGGCGACGAGGCCGACCCTGATGGCGCCGAGCGCGGCGCCGCCGAGGCGGTCGCCGATCCCGGTCTCGCGGATCGTGTCGTCGAGCACGAAGCGGCCAATATACCCCAGCAACATGCCGACCACCAGGAAGATGCCGAAGAACCAGATCCAGTTCTGAAGCTGCGGCGCATTCGGGTTGTCGGCGATCTGCGGCGCGACCATCGGCATCAGCGAGACAGCGATCGGCGCGGCGAGGAGATAAGCGAGGATGGTCATGGCGCTGCGCAGCAGGCCGGTCCTGAACCCGAAGCCGATGGCAATTGCGAGCGCGGCATAGACGGCGAGATCGAAACTGTTCATGGGCGAAACCTGCCTTGGAACGAATGAACGCCGAAGCGATCGTTCCGGTTTCAGATCGCTAAAATCGTCTGTATTTTTTCGCTTCAAGAGCTCAGGGATTGCGCGAATATCAGGCTTACTCGACGCTGGTAAAGAAACCACCCTCGTGGCCGGCGTCCCGGTCCTTCTTCGCCTCTCCCCGCCTGCGGGGAGAGGCCGGATTGCATCAAAGATGCAATCCGGGTGAGGGGGACTCTCCGCGAGTCCAACTATGACCATTTTTGCCGAGGCAGCCCCTCACCCCAACCCTCTCCCCGCAAGAGCGGAGCGAGGGAGAGCGACTACCGCATCTCCGCCTTGATCATATCCGCCGCCTTCTCGGCGATCATGATGGTCGGCGCATTGGTGTTGCCGCCGATCAGTGTCGGCATGATCGAGGCGTCGACGACGCGCAGGCCTTCCACGCCGTGCACCTTCAGCGTCGGATCGACCACGGCCATCGCATCCGTGCCCATCTTGCAGGTGCCGACGGGGTGATAGACGGTGTCGACGCGTTCGCGCAGGATGGCGCGGATGTCGTCGTCGGTGCGCACATCGGACGTGAACATGTCCTTCTTCTGCAGCGCGCGCAGCGCAGGCGTCTCCATCAGCCGGCGCGTCGTCTTGAAGGCCGCGACCATCGCCTCGAGATCCTCCGCTTCCCCTAAGAAGTTCGGATCGATCATGGGGGCAGCGAGCGGATCGGCGCTTTTCAGCCAGACGCTGCCGCGGCTCGTCGGCCGCAACAGGCAGACATGGCATGAGAAGCCCGCCTCCTTGTGCTTCTTGCGGCCGTGATCGTCGAGCATCGCGATGACGAAGTGCAGCTGAATGTCCGATATTTCGAGGTCGGACCGGGTCTTCAGGAAGCCGCCACACTCGGCGAAATTGGTGGTCATCAGGCCGCGCCGCTCCCGGCGGTAGCGCTGGATGGCGCGGAGCAGGGATGGCAACCGGCCAAGCGATGCATGCACGAAGTGCGGATAGTCGGAGGCGTAGACGAACACGAAATCCGGATGATCCTGCAGATTGCGCCCGACGCCGGGCAGATGATGCGTGACGCCGATACCGTGCTTGCCAAGCGCCTCGCCATCGCCGATGCCCGACAGCATCAGCAATTGTGGTGACTGGAAGGCGCCGCCGGCAAGGATCACCTCGCGGCGGGCGCGCAGCTGCTTTGTCTGCTTGCCCTGCACATATTCGATGCCGACCGCGCGGCCATTTTCGAACAGGATTTTCGTGGTATGCGCCCCGGTCTCGACGCGCAGATTGGCGCGCTTGTCCATGTGGGGCTGCAGATAGGCGCGTGCCGCGCTCCAGCGCTCGCCCTTGTGCTGCGTCACCTGATAGCTGCCGAGCCCTTCGTGATCCTCTTCATTGAAGTCCTCGCGGATGCGGAATTGCGCCTCGCGCGCGGCCTGATGGAAGACGTCATGGATCGGATTGTCCGAGCGCAGCCTGTTGACATGCAGCGGGCCGCCCTTGCCGTGATACGCGCCGTCGAAATCGAAATTGTTCTCCGAGCGCTTGAAATAGGGCAGCACGTCGGCATACGACCAGCCTTCATTGCCGAGCGAGGCCCAGTGGTCGTAGTCCCATTTGTGGCCGCGGATGTAGACCATGGCGTTGACCGCGGAGGAGCCGCCGAGGCCCTTGCCGCGCGGTTGATAGCCGATGCGGCCGTTCAATCCCTTCTGCGGCACGGTATCGAAGGCCCAGTTGGCTGCCTTGTATGGCAGGGCCAGCCCGAACGGCGTCGTGATCCGCCAATTGTCGTTGCGTCCGCCGGCATCGAGCAGGGCTACGGATGTCGTCGCATCCTCCGACAGCCGGCCCGCCACCGCGCAGCCGCCGGAGCCCCCGCCCACCACGACGAAATCGAATGTGTCAGTCACGTGTGTTTCCCCCTGAGAGTCTTTTTGTTGTTTTCGTCATTGCTTCGCTCGCAACGACGGCGTTGAGCCGCTACGACATGAACCGCATCATCTTCTCCAGCCGCGCGATCTTGCCGCCATAGGGCGGATAGAGATCGGCGAGGCGGTTGAACTTGGAGCGATAAAATACCGGCTTCAGTTTGCTGAACGTCCTAAAACCCCATTCGCCGTGATAGGCACCGGTGCCGGAGGCGCCGACGCCGCCCATCGGCTGGTTCGTTTGCGCGAAGTGAAACAGGCAGTCGTTGATCGTGACTCCGCCGGAGACAGTGCGCGCCAGTACCTCGTCACGCGCGTCGCGGTCCCTGCCGAACCAGTATAGCGCCAGCGGCCGGTCGCGGCGATTGATGAAGGCGATCGCGTCTGCGGAATCGCGAATGCCCAGCACCGGCAGCACCGGGCCAAAGATCTCCTCCTGCATCGCGGCCATCTCCTCGGTCGCACCAAGGATCAGCGTCGGCGGGAATTTGCGATGCGCCTTCCAGTTCGGATCGTCCGCCTGCGCCGGTTGCAAAATCTTCGCGCCGCGCTGCGCGGCATCTGCGACCAGCGCTTCGAGCCGCGCATAATGCCGATCGGAAATGATCGAGGTGTAGTCCTTGTTGGCGGGATCGGTGCCGAACATCCGCCGCATCTGCGCGCGCACCTTCTCGGCGAAGGCCTGCAACGCGCTCTCCGGCACCAGCACATAGTCCGGCGCGATGCAGGTCTGCCCGGCATTGAGCAGCTTGCCGTAGGCGATGCGCTCGGCCGCCTCGTCGAGATCGGCTGACACATCGATGATCGCCGGCGACTTGCCGCCGAGCTCGAGCGTCACAGGCGTGAGATTGCGCCCCGCAGCCTCCGCGACCAGCCGCCCGGCCCGCGTCGAGCCGGTGAACACGAGATGATCGAACGGCAGGCTGGCAAAACCCTTTGCGATCTCGTCCTCGACGCCGGTGACGAGCAGCTCCGTGGCATCGAACGTCTCGGCGACCGCCTCCCTCAGCAGCGCGGAGAAGTGCGGCACCAGTTCGCTCGGCTTGATGATCACGCGGTTGCCGGCCGCGATGGCGCCGATCGCGGGCGCGAGCGTCAGCTGCAGCGGATAATTCCAGGGCGCGATGATGCCGACGATTCCGAGCGGCTGCGGGATCAACCGGTTGCGCGCGGGCAGGAATTGCAGCGCGGTCGCCACCCGCTGCGGTGCCATCCAGCTCTTCAGGTGCTTTGACGCATGCCGGATCTCGGAGAACACCATCATCGTCTCGGCGATATTGGTCTCGACCGCCGAGCGGTGGCCGAAATCGGCTGAGATCGCCTGCCGAAAACGCTCTTCATTGGCGGCGACCACGGCGCGCAGCCGCGCCAGCCGGTCGAGCCGCTCGGCGCAATCAGGCGCCGGCTCGGCCCGCGAGCGCGCGACCATGGCCTGAAAACTGTCCGTCAGCGCGGCCAGCGGGGCACTCGCCAGGAGGCGGTTCGATGCGTTGTCCAAGGAAGTCTCCAAGGCGGTCCTCCCCAAATCGGCGTTTCGCCTTCTGTTTTGTCGCCGCAAGCTGGCCGTTTGTGGAACTTCTGGCAAGTGTGTGGCGAACCGGGCGGAATCCGCGCCGGTTAACTGTCACAAAGTTGAAAAAACGTCCCCTCAGCCCTTTCCAAAGGCGGTTCGGGTTGATACATACCCCCAGCACCCGACGGGCCTTGCCCGGGGTTGCCTTCCAAGGAAGCCTTTGGGACGGGAGAAGCAAGCCACGCGAGCAGCGTTGGCCCTCAATCCACCGTCCCGGGCATTTTCTTTGAAGGCGCGCAACGGTTTAACGCGGGGTGGAGCAGCCCGGTAGCTCGTCAGGCTCATAACCTGAAGGTCATAGGTTCAAATCCTATCCCCGCAACCAACGATACTTGCGAAAGCAAGGCACCCAAAACCCCGGCTTCCGAAAGGACGTCGGGGTTTTTCTTGTTCGCCGCAAACCGCAGGATCGCTGCCAGGTCGCCGCGCAGCACGATCGCCAGCTCGGCCTCGTCGGGCACGAGCGTGACCTGATCGACCAGCGTTCGGAAGAGTTCCGCAGCCTCGGCCTTGCCGTCTTCGCTCTGTAGGCTCTCATAGAGCGTCGAAATCCGCTGGCGGTAAATCTCCGCCATGTTCGGATGCAGGAGAGGCGGCGGCTCTTCCGCGTTAGCCAGCAACTCGGTGAGTTCTGCCTTACGGGCTTCGAGGCTGCCGATCTTGTCCTTGAGCTGCGCGCCGGGCACCCCATCCAGGATGGCTTGGATCGCTCGATCCAAGTCCCGCTGGACGCGTTCCAACTCTTTCCGTTGACTGATGATGTCTGCGCTACGCTCAATACGCAGCCGGTTCACCTCGCGCGTGAACTCGTCACAGAATTCCTTGAATAGCTCGGGCTCCATCAGGTGGGTTCGCAAACCGCTGAGCACCGAGGCTTCGAGAGCGTCCCGCCTGATGTTCAGGCGGTTATCGCACGTGCCTTTGTTCCGCGAAGTCGCGCAGCCGAGCAGATCCTTCGAGATCATCGTGTAACCGCCACCGCAGCAGCCACACTTCACAAGACCGGCGAACAAGTGCTTCGGGCGTCGCCGCTCGTTCAACGGGTTCTCGCCGGGCTCAGGCGCCTCATAGGCGAGTAATTGTTGGCGCGCCTTCACCGCATCCCAGACTTCCTGGTCAATGATGCGCATCTCCGGCACCTCCTGAATCACCCACTCGGATTCAGGATTGAGACGCGACACCCGCTTTCCCGTGTCCGGGTCCTTCAGATAGCGGAGCCGGTTCCAGACGAGACGGCCGACATACAGTTCGTTGTTGAGGATGCCAACGCCGCGCTTCGGATTGCCATGGATCGTCGACGGTCCCCACTCGGAGCCCTGCGGCCCGGCCACGCCTTCCTTGTTCAGCTCAAAGGCAATCGCGCGCGATGATTTGCCGGCAATGTAGTCCGCGAAGATGCGGCGGATGATGGCAGCCTCGGCCTCGTTGATCGTCCGATCGCCGCGGATCGGCTCGCCATTTGCCGCGAACTGCTTCACCACGTCATAGCCGAAACACAGCCCACCACCGGACTTGCCGTCCTCGACGCGGCCGCGCAGCCCGCGGCGCGTCTTGTCGGCTAGGTCCTTCAGGAAGAGGGCGTTCATCGTGCCCTTGAGACCGACATGCAGATGCGTCACGTCACCTTCCGACAGCGTGACGATACGCACTCCGCTGAAGGCCATACGTTTGAACAGTCCAGCGATATCCTCCTGATCGCGGCTCAGGCGATCCATCGCCTCTGCGAGCACGACGACGAATTTGCCGCGCATCGCGTCGCTGATCAGCTCTTGAATGCCGGGGCGCAGTAGCGACGCCCCGGAGATCGCGCGGTCGGTATAGCTGTCGACGACCGTCCAGCCTTGCTTTTCTGCATGCAGGCGGCAGACCCGCAACTGATCCTCGATCGAGGCGTCTCGCTGATTGTCCGATGAGTAGCGGGCGTAGAGCGCGACCTTCATGAGGCGACCTCCTTACTCCGGGAGGCGGTCTCGCGTCCGGTTGTTTGTTTCAGCCTGAACGAAGTCCCGTGCAGCCTGTCGCGCCAGCAGCCGGACCAGATCGATGAGGCGTGGATCGGGCTTCGACGACGCAGGCACAGCCGGTTCGCGGGTCGCGTCGGCGACCACACGAAGCTTGTCGGCTGTTGTACGTCTTGGTCGCGCCACGTTCGCGTCCTTGTCCACGCGCGGAAAACTCCGCTTCGAGACAATGATGCCAAGTGATGGCGCGTTGGCAAGATGAAAACGTGTTGTAAATCAATGGCTTGTGTCGCGCTTGGGCGGGTGCTGGCGGGGGGCAGCGTAGTGGCGGTGCGCGGGTCGATGGCCATCGTAGCAATAATATATTTGTGATCGCCCTCCTTGGAAGGAGGGCGTCTTGCCACGATGGCACCTTCCGGCACCTTGGAGAGGCCGTCTTCATTTGCCGGGACCGATAACAAATCCACCAGCCTTGCACTCCACAGAAAACGTGGCTATATATCTGGATATAGCATGGAGGCAGGCGATGAGCAACAGTGCGCAGAAGAGAGCCCTCGAGAATTATCGGTCCCGCCTGACCGAGCGTGGCATCGCGCGGTTCGAGGTCCAGGCGCTCGACGCCGACCGCGATCTGCTTCGATCCCTTGCCCGGAAATTGACGGAGGACAGTCCGGAAGCCGGGCAGCTCCGTCGGACCATACAGCAGGCGGTGGCAGGTGAGCCTCAGAAAGCGGGCGGCATTCTCGCCGCGTTGCGTCGCTCTCCTCTGGTTGGCGCGGATCTCGACCTCAGCCGTCCGCGAGAAGAGGGGCGTAAGGTCGATCTGTGACGCGCTACCTTCTTGATACAAATATCATTAGCAATGTCATAAAGCCGGAGCCGTCGGGCTCGCTGCTGGCTTGGATGGGCGCGCAGAAAGACGACGACCTCTTCATCGCTTCGCTTACCGTCGCCGAAATCCGCCGAGGCATCTTGGAGAAACCGAAAGGCAAGAAGCGCAGCACCCTCGAAACTTGGTTCGCCGGCCCCGAAGGTCCGCAAGCGCTGTTCGCCGGTCGCGTCCTGCCGTTTGACGAGAAAGCTGGCCTCATCTGGGCCAGTCTTATGGCTGGTGGGAAGGCAAAGGGACGTCCCAGAAGCGCACTCGACACCATCATCGCTGCGGTTGCCGAGGCCAATCACTGCGTCGTCGTGACAGACAATGAAAAGGATTTCGAGGGTGTTCAGATCCTCAACCCGCTTCGCAGCTCTGGGAGTTAGGAGGTAGACAGGTGAGGATAGCTCGAACGGTCCGGCCTATTCACTTCGAGGATTTCAGCGGCATCGAGTTCGAACGCCTCGTGTTCGCCTATCACCTCTGCGATGGCTGGACTGACCCCGCTTGGTTCGGCCAGACGGGAAGCGACCAAGGGCGTGACATCATCGGCACACGTCCGTTCGACGACCAGCCTGACGAACGCACCGTCATTCAATGCGTCAATCGCGGCAGCCTGACTCGGGCAAAGGCCGAGAAGGATATGGCAGCCGCGGTCAAAGCTACGACCGGCAAACCTGACGCTTTCAAGTTCGTGTGCCGCGGCAGTGTCTCGGCCCAACGCCGCGATGAGGTTCGCTCGGCGGCCGCGAAATTGGGCGTCCCTAAAGTAGCGATCTGGTCTGGCACGGAGTTCGAGGAGCAGCTCCGGCTTCGAGCCGAATTCCTTCTGCGGCGCCTGGTCGACGGCGTTCCGTTTCCCGACAGCGAAGTCGAGTTGCGCAATTTCGTCGACAAGTTTCAAGACGTCGATGACGAGCAGGACCTTGCAATGTTCGCCCGTGCCTTCGATCGGCCGGCGTTTCGGACGCCATTTCAAGAAGAGAGCAATCTCCACGCATTCCAACAGGCCATTGACGACACGATCCGGGTGCTCAGCACGGGCATCTGGCAAACGCGGGAGGGCGTCGAAATCCACCGACTTCCTTCGCTTCATCACATCCGCGATGCCAGCATCCGCAGCGCCCTCGAACTAACTGTTCGTGAATTGGACCAGCTTCGACGTCGATTCAAAGCGCTGCTGTCCTCCGGCGAAATCAGACCTTGCGGCTGCGGCAATCCCGCTTGCCCGACTTTCATGCTGACCGACGCAGCAGCTCGCGAGATGGACCGGGCGCGCGATCGAGTGCTTACCGCTTTCCGACGACCATATCCCTCCTTCAAGGTCGTCCTGGAATGACGGCCGCCCAGTCTCCCGATGGCTGCTGACCTCCATAGCCTTATAGCCGGCGTTCTGCAGCCGATGACCCACGCGGAGCTGAGTGAGGCACCGGAGCGAATCGCCGGCCTCGTCGTCCCGACGGGTGAAGGTCTCTCAAAGCGGCAACGCGTCGAGCTGGCGCTCGCCAACTTTACCGAGGAGGAACTGGCGCGCTTGGCCTTGAAGTTCGCGGCTCAGCGCGGAGACATCCCCCTCGACGAAGCCGGACGCAAGGTGCTAGAAGCTAGCGACCCGCCTCTGACTCACATCACCCGGCGCGACGTCGCGCGTACCTTCGGAGATGACCTAGCCGGCGAGCGTGGCACGGTGGAGATGGTCGGACGATATTTCCCTCTCTCCACGCCCATTGAAGATTTCCTCGGAAGCAGCGGTCGAAGCCTGCGCGATCAGATCGCGCAGCACATGGATCGTAATCCCGGTGATTGGTCGGTTGAATATCTGTTCGGCGAAATCGGCGCATTCGACTGCTCCAGAGCACGGTTCGGCGCGTTGCTCGAGGAAGCTGTTCACCCCCTCTCAAGATCGGGGAAGGAGCAATTGCAGACGGTCGCCGCCCTCAACAAAATCCTTTCGCGCGATGGATACGAGTTGGCGCAGGAAAGCGAACTCTCCGGTCACCCGATTTTCGTCTTCCGCTCCCTCGTGCGCGGAGTAGACGGCCGACCCAACAACCTGATCTTCGCTTCCCAAGGCCCGAAGCCCGAGATTGGCTTCGCCGATGCTATCAACAACGACATCGTCATTCTCTCTGGTGAGGAGAGCTGCTTGGTCTATGACCGGCCGATCAGCCCAAACGGACTTCTCTGGTCGGAGCTCGTGGCGTGGTGGCGCGCGGTCACTTCAGGGGCCGACGCGGCAAATCTTGGTGCGCGCCTGCAAAAATCATTGGCGTCAGAAGCCGAGCGAAAACTCTTCGCCACGTACTTCAAGGTCTATCGATCAGGCCTTGGCGATGCACTGCCGGCGCTCCTGCCGCAGGTCTATCTTCACTATGACCCCGCTGTCGTGAAGACCTTGCGCCATCGCCTGCCGCTTCCACGGCAGCGCATGGATTTCTTGCTCCTCCTCCCCGAGCGCCAACGCATCGTCCTAGAGGTTGATGGGAAGCACCACTTCTCAGAGAAGGACCAGGCGTCGTTGAAGGTCTATGCGGAAATGGTGTCGGCTGACCGGGAATTGCGCCTTGCCGGGTATGAGATCTATCGCTTCGGCGCGAATGAGCTAGTCGGCGACGGGGCCGAATCGAGGATCACCGATTTCTTCGAGAAGCTCTTTCGACTGCATCGCATCGGGCGCTAGCTGGGACCGGCCCAAAAGGGCCTCGAAACCACTTGCATGTCGGAAATTCAGACATTATATTCGCTACGGGTCCTAGAAAGACACAGCGATGGCAACCACCACACTCGCCCCGCCGCCCGTTAAGATTGCGCCATTCCCCATGGCTGCCGTCGAGGCAAAACTGCGCGACGAATTGATCGAGGCCGTGAAGATCGAGGCGTCGATTAGGGGAATGGCTCTGCCCTCGGTGCCCGCGGACATCTCCAAAGCGTCCGTTCACGTAGACTCGTTGGTGGTCGTTTCGATCCTTTGCGCGGTCGAACCGATTGTCGGATTCGAGCTGCCTGAAAGCGTCGTCCGGGCAGGCGGTTACACTTCGGTCGACAGCGCTCTCGGGCAGCTATTGCCTCGTTTGGAGAAAGAGTGGACGAAGAAGAAAGGAGCGAAATCATGACTGAACTCGCAGTTCATCCGGACAACGATGACGAAGCCCGCCGGCTCCTGGGCGATCGTCTACGTGAAGCGCGCAAGTATCTCGGTCTGAAGCAGGAAGAGGTCGCAACCTATTTGAAGATTCCACGAACCGCCCTGACGGATATCGAGAATGGTCAACGCCGCGTCGAGGCGATCGAACTCGCCCGGCTTGCCAAGCTGTACCGTCAGCCGGTGGGCTATTTCACCGGGGAAGACGCTGCTGCGAGCTTGCCGATCGATGTGGCCCATCTGGCGCGAAAGGCGGCGGACCTGTCCGAGCAGGACCGCAGCGAACTCGGACGTTTCGCCGAATATCTGCGCGCTCGGTCGCGCGCGGCACGAGTCTGATCCATGGTGGCCGCGGATTATCCGAGCGCCGTTCGCGCTGGCACGATGGCCGCGGCCCGGCTGCATCAGCAGCTTGACTTGCGTCAGCAGATCGAGGCGGCCGGGGGCAACGTCGACATCTTCGCCGCTATCCATGCCTTGGACCTCCCGCTGCTTGTACGGCCCCTGCAAGGGCTCCTTGGTGCTTATCTGAGCGAACCTGGACCCGGCGTCCTTGTTACGACCCAACGTCCGATGAGCATTCAGCGGTTTACCGCGGCTCATGAGCTCGGCCACTTTCGCATGCAGCATCAGCCCAGCCTTGATGACGAGAGCATTCTGCGACGGATGCCGTTGCAGGCGCAGCCGACAGGCGACTTTCAGGAGGTTGAGGCCGACGCGTTCGCCGTCGAGTTCATGATGCCCCGCTGGCTTGTCGCTTGGCATGCGGCGCGCCAGGGCTGGACCGTTCCGGATTTTCGGCGACCGAGCGCGGTCTACCAGCTCTCTTTGCGGATCGGCGCCAGTTATGAGGCGACTTGCTGGACGCTCGCCCGCCACCGATTCATCCAGCCGACGCAGGCGCGGGAGCTACTTCAGACCCAGCCGCGTGAGATGAAAGTCGCGCTGCTTGAGGCCTACCAGCCGCAAGACTACCGCGGCGACGTCTGGCTGCTCACCGAGCGCGACGCAGGAGCGCGCATCGACGGCAGCCGCAACGATCTGTTTGTCCTCCGGCTCGAAGAACATAGCGGCGGAGGCTACCTCTGGGACATCGATCAGCTCAAAGAGAGCGGATTCGCCGTCGTCCGCGACGACCTACAGGCGATTGACGCCGATGGTGTCGGTGGCCCTGTCATCAGGCGGGTGACGGCAACGCCACCGGACACCTATCGCGGACGGCTCGCGATCGACGAACGTCGACCATGGGATCCTGATCCGCCGCTTGCGACCCTTGCCGTAGATGTCGATCTGACTGGCCCTGAGCAAGAGGGGCTTTCGCGCGCCGAACGGCGAAGGCTGCTTGAGGCCGCATGAGCGACATTACGATTTCGGTCGATTTGCGGGCTTCTTTCGGCCCTGCCCGCAATCAAGGGGCGCGCCCTACTTGCCTTGCCTTCGCCGCGAGCGATGCGCACGCCGCTCTACGTGAGGGTTGGGCGCCATTGTCATGCGAGTATGCCTTCTTTCAAGCGCAACGGCGCGCCGGCCGAGCGCCGAACACCGGCGCCCTCTTGTCCTCGATGCTGCAGGCGCTCCGCAAGGACGGGCAACCCGAAGAGAGCGGCTGGCCCTATCTGTCGGCAACACCGGCGGACGTAGCGTCATGGGCGCCGCCGCGCGAGATCGGCAAGCTGTTTGGCCGTAACGGCGCAAGCGCTACCCACTCGATCGACCGAATCATCCAGGAACTGGATCAAAGGCGCCCCGTGATCGTGCTGACGATGCTGTCGCGCGCCTTCTATCAACGGAACCCGCAAGGTGTCGTTAATCCCGCGCCCGGCGAGCAACCGGAGCCTGACCGGCGCCACGCTGTCGTCGCGGTCGGCCACGGGAAGGTCGACGGCCAGCGTGCCGTCCTGGTGCGTAATAGTTGGGGGCCGAGCTGGGGTGACGCGGGCTACGGCTGGCTTACGGAACGGTTCCTTGGCTCACGCATCTATGCGGCCGCAACCTTGTTGGAGGAGGTCGATGTACCTGCCGATCCCATCGCAGCCTGATTGCGCGAGCGCCTGGCGCGAAGCCGTGCGCGCCGTCGATGGTCGCCCAGGCCACGCGGCCTACAATGTCATCATCGATATCGCGGATCCAGTCGCTCATGCGACGCTGGCTAACCCACGTGTCGCGATCGTAGACGAGTTCTTGTCTGACTGCGAGAAGTCGGTGGAGACGGTGGCGAACACCATCTTTCCTGCCGGCCTTTATCGCCGGTACGGCGCACCTGCCTTCTTCGATATTTTTCGCGACAATATTCTGAAGAAGGTTCGGCGAAGCGAACGCTGGTCTGGTTACTATTTCGAGCGCATGATTCAATATCCGGTGGCCGAGGGTGATGCGCCCAATCAGCTCTGGGATATCGTCGAACGTCTGAAAAACGAGGACGTGCGGGCCCTAAACAAGTTCGAGCTGTCACTGTTCGATCCAGTCAGGGATGTCGATAATTCGCCTTATGGCGGACAGTGCCTCAGTTTCATGAGCTTCAAGATCATGCCTGGCGCGGAAAAGACGCTGACCTTGACCGCGATGTATCGCAATCACTTCTATATCGAAAAGCTGCTGGGAAACCTGATTGGTCTTGGCCGCCTCATGGACTTTGTCGCTCATGAGGCGGGCCTCAAGGTCGGCGCGCTTACCGTCATTTCCACCCATGCCGAAATCGACCAACCCCGTCGCAACGGAAAGCCTGCCAGCCGATCCGACATTACTGCGATGATCACAAAGTTCGATCAGGCAGCAGCGCCTTTCGCGGCTTGAGTGCCGGAGAAGGGAAGCTCTAGCGTCTGTCGATTGTCATCGTCGGCCGCGACACCGTAGATGTGATTGACGCCCGAGATGAACTCGGCCTGGCCGCCATAACTTGGATGGCGCACGATCTCGACCGTTATGTCGAGGCCGTTTAGCGCCATGCCGGCATCGCGGCCGATTGCCACGATCCGGCGCGGCTTGATCATTGCAATGAGAGCCGTGAGCAATGGCCACGTGGCTTCGCGCTCACCCCTTGTGTGGCAACGATTCGAGAACGGGTCATCCGCCTCATGCGGATGAAGAGGAAATATATTCCACAACACGGCGGGCTCGCCGATGCGAGTTAGCACGCTCCAGACGATGGCCGCGGTCCGCTCCGCGACCACCGGACCTTTTGTCGCGCGATCCAGTGCTATGCCGCCCATCAGCGCCGCCGCCTGGCCCAAATGGACCTCGTCCGTCAGCGGCACGCCCGTTCTGCGGCCGCCACGATAGCCCAGATCGCGGGCGATCCAGATCGTGTCGACACGCGCAGTTATGGCCGCATCCAGACAGCGCACAAGATTCCGCCGCCGGACGCGCGCGGCATCTGCTCGATCATAAGTCGAGCAACAATCGGCGTAGGGATTGAACACCGAAGGTAGGTGCGTTTCGGCGAGGGCTTGGGCAAAGGACTTCGGCGTTTTCAAAGCAGTGTCTCGATTGTCAGGCGACGGTTATTCGTATCGATGTGGAGACGCCCGCGTCGATGCTCGCGCAGGAAGCGGAAAGCGGCATAGCCCTGCAAGATCGCCTCTTCCCAAAGCCACAACGGGATTTGCTCCACTTCATACCCGGCGACGAACTGGCGGATATGCTTGAGCATGTCGAACGGCAACTCACCAACCTTGACGTCAGCGAAGAAATTCAGGGCCACGGCTTGCCCGAAAATCCACGTCGCTACGCCTTCTTCGATCAGCGTGGCGCGTGCTCCATCCTGTGCCTCGTCGATCTTGGGATCGCTCTTGCGCTTGAGTCGGAAGAGAGAGCGGATGACGGGCGACCAAGTCAAAACCGCCACATAGGCGTAATGAAAGACGTCGTGAAAGCGGTAGTCATCGGCCGTCATGGCGTTGTCGGTCAGCCGATCGCCGATGTTCAGACCGTTGCAACGCTGGAATACATAGGTTTGACCGCGAACTTTACGCTCAAACACGTCGACGTAGAGGTCGCGGGGCAATTTTTCTTCAGCTTCCGCGGACTCGTCGAGCGGTGCTGGGTAGATGCGTTCGCGAGGCCACCGATCGAATATCTTGTTCAGATTCTTGACCGCCGCCGCCTCGAGCGTCACGCCCGCTTCGTTCGCGGCCTGAATCAAGGTTCGCATGATCGCGACAAGGCGCCCTGCCAAAGCCGCTTGGTTATTCGTCAGGCGCCCCGCTTCGTGGTCGGTCATCAGCAAACCGACCTCGCCCGCGAGCTGGAGCAGTGTCTTCTCGAATGCTGGTGTCGGCTCCGCTCTGCGAGTCATTATTGGGGGTTGGAGGGAAGCGAATGAAAGTAGGCCATCAGGCGCACGCTGCCAGTCCGCATATCCCCGATTTAGATTTCCAGCTATATCGCCGAGAGACAGCCCTCCGCGCGCGGCAACCGTCGTGAGATACCAAAGTACGTCGCCCAATTCCTCAACGACCGCACCTGCATAGCCGAGATACGAAGCTCGATCTCGCTGCTTCTTTTTGACCTCGCTGAGCAGGCTGCCGGTCTCGCCAAACAGACCCAGCAGCGGAAACGTGAGCGAACCGCTGTCGCTTCGCTGATCGGTGGTCAACGCCTGCGCGACATAGTCCTGAATGGTAAGCGGAGTGAACTCTTCCGTCATGCTGGCCGCTTCTTTCGACGGTCGGAGATTGCTTCATCGGGGACGGTCACGCCATACGCCTTCAGCGCACGGAGGACGACGACCCGAATCGGCTCGCGCGCCTCCGCGGCCCGAATGCCGAGGTGGTGCTTCGTAACCGACGGCACCTGGATCTGCAGGTACTCATCAACCTCGCTGGGGGATTGCGCAGCGGCAGCCTTCATGAAATCACAATATCCTACATTTCATGAAACCACCATATGATGAAATCGTGAATTCCTGCATGCCGACGTCGACATCCGCCGGCGACTCCAAAAGCTCGGCTCCTCTTGCAAGGCCGCAGCGCCCAGGTCACGCATGTGACAATAGGCCCGGCCGTAGCGGCGAGCTATCTAAGGGGCTACGCACACACAACCTCTATATCCCTGATCTCTATATAGATGCGATCAAGGTCAGGACACGGGACGGCAGATGAAAGAAGGTCGCGCGGAGCGCTCAGAAGATGCGCAATACTGAAGAGGGGGAGCATATGACCGATGAAGGGCCCGAAATGGACAAGGATTCGATCATAAGCGCTATGATGAAGGGCGACGTCCTCGGAATCCGAGATGCACGATTAAATCAAATCATTCACGACATCGCCGAATGGGCTCGGCGCCGTTGGACGGCCGAGGATTCGCCGAACCTAGTAACATACGAAATCATTGAGCTCGCATACAGTTACCCCAAACGTGCGCACGACTTGATTGAAAGCATGCGCGCATTGGTGCAGGCGGATCGCGTCGTCCCGGCAGTAATTCTGGCAAGAGCGCTCGTTGAAACGATCGCCATGGGTCGATACTTCATCGACAAGATGGAGAAAAGCTTGGCTGACGGGGACTTTGCTCGATTGGAGACGCAATTCTTCCGGTTCTATGCAGGCTCCAGGCTCGGAGAAGCAAAGATCAAGTCCATCCACATCAATGACGCACTTCGTGAGCTAGAAGCCACCGACGTCGACTACGTGTCCTATCTCGTCAATAAATATCCATTTCTTTGGAGCATGTCGGGACCGAATCCAACCGAGGCGTTCACAGGCGAAGCCTCGTTGCTCAAGACTTACGACAAATTGAGCGAGATCTCTCACCCAAACGGCCTCGGGACGCAATATCTCTATCCTGCTGCCGATGCACCGGACAACTCAGAGGTCATATCTTTCTATCGCTACATGACTGGCGTTGCGATTTGGCGGGCTCATCACCTACTCGCTGCGCTCGGTGGGATGAAAACATTCCCGGGTCGCTTCGTTGCGAAATTCCCAGATAGGACCCGGTTCTCCGATGACAATCCGCTCCGGAGCAGCTCGGGCTAACAATCGGGCTTACGCCGATACGGAAGCGGGATTGTGGGGAAAGCCTTCCCCCTGGTCGGCGCCGCGGTCGCCGACGCCCCCCCTTCTGCGGGGACACCCCCGCAACGCCCCCATTAGAGTGAGAGGGCGGATCGGCTTCGCCGTGACGGGTTGAAGATTGGAGGAGAGGCCTCCGGCGCCTGTCGTGGAGATGACCCATGACCCAAGTCGAAATTCTCAGCGCCGCCCGCGACCGCGTCGGCGGCTACAAGGTGGACGTGACCCGCGGCGAGCGCGTCGGCCGCGTATCCTCGGAATGGTTCTCGCGCCCGGCGGATGAGCGTTATCTGTCCTTGTCGGATCTCTACGCCGCCGTGCGCGACCGGACCGAGCACAGCCGGACCCGAACCGTCGAGAGCGCGGCGATCCGGGTGGAGGCGAGCCGCGACGACGCAGAGCGCCTGGCGCTGATGCTGCCCGGCTCGGATGCGCCAATCGCGCCGACCCATTGGAGCTTTGGTCAGCTCGCCAGTCTGGTCGGTGCGCCGGCTGCGTATCTGCGGCAGCTTCCGGCGCCGCTGGCTGGCATCAACCTCCAATACGGCTTGACCTCGCATCGTGCCGAGCAGGTGAAGACGCTCGAGATCGAAGACGGTCGCGTCGAACTGCGGGCCGTCACCGGGCCGGACTATGGCCGCATCTTCGACCAAGAGTTGGTCTCCGCCGTGCAGCGGATCGCCGGGAACGGCACGGGCGACACACGCTGGAAGGTGCCGGGCGTGCTCGACTGGTCGACCGGCATCTACAACCCACGCGTCGATGTCACCCAGGACACCACGACCCTCTACGCTTCCGATCGCGACGTCTTCCTCTTCCTGGTCGACGACCTCAATCCGATCGAGGCCGGGCGGCTGCCCGACGGCTCGCCCGACCTGTACTTCCGCGGCTTCTATTGCTGGAATTCCGAGGTCGGGGCTAAGACGCTCGGCATGGCGAGCTTCTATCTCCGCGCCGTCTGCCAGAACCGCAATCTCTGGGGCGTCGAAGATTTCGAGGAAATCACCATCCGCCACTCGAAATACGCCGCCTCGCGTTTCGCGCATGAGGCTGCGCCAGCGTTGACCCGCTTCGCCAATTCCTCGCCGGTGCCCTTCGTCAACGGTATCAGGGCCGCCCGGGAAAAGATCGTGGCCCGCACCGACGATGACCGCAGCGAGTTTCTGCGCAAGCGCGGCTTCTCGAAGACTGAGACGGCGAGGATCATCGAGACCGTATTGGCCGAGGAAGGGCGCAAACCTGAGAGCGTCTTCGACTTCGTCCAGGGCATCACCGCCGTTGCGCGCGACAAGACCCACCAGGACGCTCGGCTCGATCTTGAGGCGCGCGCGAAGAAGCTGCTCGACCGTGCAGCCTGATTCCCGGAGAGCCGGATATGCGGAACGGCGTGTTTCCGGCTTTCAACGCAGCCCGGCCTGACTCCGGCTAATTGGGAGTCAAAGACCCGCTGATTGGAAGTGACCGGCGCTTCCTCCTTTCCCGGTCGTCGGTTCCGCGGCGCTGCCCTCAGAGGAAGAGGGCGGCGCTGCGCTTCGTGACGAGTTGATGCCGAGAGAGAGGCTCTCGGCGCTCGTCGCGGAGTATCATCCCATGGCGACTACCGTTCAGAAGATCACCCTCTCGCCCTCGCGCGACATTCCCTTCAACAAGCTCTTGCTCTCCCAGTCGAACGTCCGGCGCGTGAAGGCCGGCGTCTCGGTCGAGGAGCTGGCGGACGATATCGCCCGTCGCGGCCTGCTGCAGGGCCTGAGTGTGCGCGCGGTCGTCGATCAGGCCGGCGTCGAGACCGGCATGTTCGAAATCCCGGCAGGTGGCCGGCGCTACCGAGCGCTGGAGCTGCTCGTGAAGCAGAAGCGTCTCGCCAAGACCGCGCCGGTGCCGTGCATCGTCCGCGAAAGCGGCATCGCCGAGGAGGACTCGCTCGCCGAAAACGTCCAGCGCGCCCCGCTGCATCCGCTTGACCAGTTCCGCGCCTTCCTCGCACTGCGCGAGAAGGGCCGGTCCGAGGAGGAGATCGCCGCCGCGTTCTTCGTTTCGGTTAACGTGGTGAAGCAGCGCCTGAAGCTGGCGTCGGTCTCGCCGGCGTTGCTCGACGTCTATGCCGAGGACGGCATGACGCTCGACCAACTCATGGCCTTCACCGTCTCCGGCGACCACGAGCGTCAGGAGCAGGTCTTCGAGCGGCTGAAGGCCTCCTACGACAAGCAGCCCTACACCATCCGGCGCATGCTCACCGAGGGCGCGGTCCGTGCCTCCGACAAGCGGGTGCAGTTCATCGGCGTGGACGCCTACGTGGCGGCAGGCGGCACAGTGCTGCGCGACCTGTTCCAGGGCGACGATGGCGGCTGGCTGCAGGATGTCCCGCTGGTCGACCAGATGGTGGCCGACAAGTTGAAGGTGGAGTCGGATGCGGTCTCTGCCGAAGGCTGGAAGTGGATCGAGGTCGCGTCCGATTTCGCTTACGGCCATGCCTTTGGTCTGCGCCAGCTCCGGGGCGAGACCACCGCGCTGACGGCCGAGGAAGAGGCGACCCGGGACGCGCTCCAGGCCAAGTTCGACCGGCTGTCCGAGGAATACCAGGACGCTGACGAACTACCGGACGAGGTGGACGAGCGCCTGTCGGAGCTGGAAACGGCGCTGGAGGGCTTCGAGACCCGGCCCCTGGTGTTCGACACCGCCGAGGTCGCCCGCGCCGGCGCCTTCGTGAGCATCGGCGCTGATGGCCAGCTTCGCGTCGAGCGCGGCTATATCCGGCCGGAGGACGAGTTGGCGGCCGAGCCCGAGTCCGACGTGTCCGCGGATGACGAGGACGAACGAGCCATCGCCGCCAGCTCTGTTGGCACCGAGGCCATCGTGGCCACCGAGGCCATAGCTGAACCGGAGGAGGAAGAGGGTCTGTCGCCCATCTCCGACCGGCTGATGACCGAGCTGACCTCGCATCGCACGCTCGGCCTCCGCCACGCGCTCGGCGAGCGGCCGGATGTCGCTTTCCTCGCCGCCCTGCACGTCCTCACGCTGAAGACGTTCTACCACTACGGCTCGGATAGCTGCCTCGAACTCGATTTGAAGAGCGTCAGCTTCGGCACACAGGCGCCAGGGCTAAACGACAGCGCATCGGCCGAGGCGATCCGGGCGCGCCACGAGAGCTGGGCGAAGGCGCTTCCCAAGGAGTCTGCCGACCTCTGGGACGCGCTGCAGGAGTGGGACGGCGACAGCCAGGCGGGCCTGTTCGCCCACATCGTCAGCCTCTCCGTGAATGCCGTGTGCGAACCCTGGAACCGGCGCCCGCGGGCGTTCGCCCATGCCGATCGCCTCGCGCAGGCGGTTGACCTCGACATGGCGGCCGCCGGGTGGAAGCCGACCGTGGATAACTTCCTCGGCCGGGTGACGAAGGCCCGTATCCTGCAGGCGGTGGCGCACGCGAAAGGTCAGCGCGCCGCCGATCGGATCGAGCATCTGAAGAAGGGCGACATGGCGGCCGAGGCGGAAACGCTGCTGGCCAACACCCGCTGGCTGCCCGAACCGCTTCGCACGCTGGGCCTCGCCTCTGGCGACCAGGCGCCAGCGCCTGCGACCGAGGAAACTCCAGAGCAGCCCAGCGAAAAACTGCCGGAGGACGAAGACGAGCCGGCCGCTCAGAATGACGACACCGGCGAGCCGATGATCGCAGCCGAATAGCTGCCCTGCGCAAAAAGGCCCGCCGGAGACGGCGGGCCTTTTCTTTCGAGGACCATCATGGCCGATACTGTGCGTGATCTCGCACAACGCCTTGGGCAGCAAGCCGAGGCCGTGTGCCGCCATTACCTCTCCGCCGGCCGACGGGAGGGCCGCTACTGGCTGGTAGGCGACGTCCGCAATACGCCGGGCCGCTCGATGTTCGTCCGGCTCAAGGAATCTGCGAAAGGGCCGGCCGGCAAATGGACCGACGCCGCCACCGGCGAGCATGGCGACCTGCTCGACGTGATCCGCGAAAGCTGCGGCCTGCTCGTCTTCAAGGACGTCGCCGACGAGGCGCGTTCGTTCCTCAGTCTGCCGCATCCCGAACCGGAGCCGGGCCCCCGATCACGCACACAAAGCGCTCCGACCGGATCCCCGGAGGCGGCACGGCGACTGTTCACCATGTCGCAGCCGATTTCTCGTACTCTCGTAGAAACGTATCTCCGCAATCGCGGCATTACGGCTTTGCACGGAGCCGGAAGCCTGCGCTTCCACCCACGCTGCTACTACCGGCCGGACGAGCATAGCCCGACCGAGACCTGGCCGGCGATGATCGCCTCCGTCACCGACCTCTCGGGCCATCTCACCGGTGCGCACCGCACTTGGCTCGATCCGGGCGGCTTCACTGAGGCGACGCTCGGCAAGGCGCCGATCGATACGCCGAGAAGGGCGCTAGGGGATCTCCTCGGTCACGCCGTTCGATTTGGCGTGGCGGGCGAGGTGATGGCGGCCGGCGAGGGTATCGAGACGATGCTGTCCCTCCGACGCGTCTTGCCGACCATGCCGATGGTCGCGGCCCTCTCGGCGGCGCATCTCTCCGCCATCCTGTTCCCGGACACGCTGCGGCGACTCTACATTGCTCGTGACGACGATCCCGCCGGCGACCGCGCGATGGCGACGTTGATCGACCGCGCGCAGGAGGATGGGATCGAGTCGATCGTGATCTCGCCACGGCTCGGCGACTTCAACGAGGATCTGCGCTTACTCGGGATCGACGTGCTTCGGGCCGCGAGCCGGATTCAGATCGCGACGCAGGACGTTGCCCGCTTCATGGAGCTGACGGCATAACCGGAACCGGATGGGGGGCGGATCGGCAGCGTCGTCACCGTAGGGCCGGTGGTCATGCTTCCCTCAGCGTCGGAGAGGACCACGTCCACGGCCTTCTGAGAGGGCGATCGGGCAGCAAGCGGCCCGGACCGGCAATGGCTGCGGCCAACGATTTTCCGGCGCGGCCTGCGGCCGCTTTCCATCGCGAAGCAAAATCGCCGGCCTTCGCCATCCTTCGCTGTCGCTTCGGCCCTCCGCTTCGCTGCGGGTGCAGGTCCGGACCGCCCGCCGCCTTCGTCGCCATGAAGGCCGCGATGGGCGCGGCCGATCCGACGAAGGAAAGCCGCGATGACCCCCGACAACGACGACGATTTCGAACCGCACCACAGCTCATCTCCGACCGACCAGGTCCTCCATGAACTCCAGCTCTATGGCTACCGTGCCTTCCACGACGAGCCGGATCCCAGGCCGCTCCCCGAAGCGCAAATCCTTGCCGGCAGCATTTCCGACATCTTCGACGCCCTCGTGTTGGCGCTGGCCGACACCCGCCTCGAACCTGACCTCGAAGACCTGCTCTGGTCGACGGTGAACGTCTTCCACCGGGCCATTGACCGGATCGAACGCGAACTCGACGACAACGAGCTGGCGCAGCAACGGTCGCAGCGCGAGCAGGATGGCAGCGAGGTTAAGTCAGTCGAGCTGGAGCGCCTGACGGCAGAAGGTCAGACGCTGATCGAACGGCGCAACGCCTTCGAGCTGATGCGCGACCAAGCCGCCGACCAGTTCGAGCACCACACCCATTCAACCTGGCGACCGCGCAACGGGTCGAAGGTCAACCACTGCAACCTGACCGCGGCGATGATCGACAGCCGAGACTTCCTCGTGGCGAAGAAGCGCGCCGACAGCCAGGTGCTCCTGCCGGCAGGGCCAAAGGTGGCGCTCACTGGCGGGCTCGATTTCAACGATCATCGGCTGATCTGGGCGAAGCTCGATCAGGTCCACGCCAAGCACCAGGACATGGTGTTACTACACGGCGGTTCACCCAAGGGCGCCGAGCTGATCGCGGCCAAGTGGGCCGACAACCGCAAGGTGCCGCAGATCGCTTTCAAGCCCGACTGGACGAAACACGCCAAAGCCGCACCATTCAAGCGCAACGACGCGATGCTGGAGGTGCTGCCGATCGGTGTCCTGCATTTCCCGGGCACCGGCATCCAGGACAACCTTGCCGACAAGGCGAGGAAGCTCGGCATCCCGGTCTGGAGGTTCGGCACGGTCGGCGCGTAAGCGCCGCCCGCTTCCACCTTCACTCCTCAGGATAGGCGAAAGAGTTCATGGCTGCTGGCGCCAGAACTGAGTGCTATAATTGTTCAGCCCGCGGGTATACGAATCGATCGTCGCCTGGAACGTGTCCGGGATCTTGTCGCCGTCACCACCTTCTCTAAAATAGTCCCTAACCGAATAGAGCGCCCCTCTCATCAGGTGCTGCCATGTTTGAGACAATTCGTTCTGCCGATCCTGCTCCTGCTTGGCGGCGCTCGGCTTTCGCTTGGGGACCGGGGTCGTATAGTCGGGACGTAGATCTACGTCATGGACGAACGTTATGCTGCCGAACGTCCACTCGTCATCGACGGTCCGGCGCCACCGATAGCTCACTCTGACACTCAGGCGTTTGTCAAAGCGGTAAGGCGGCACGATCTGGTCATCGACGTAGAAGACCTGCCCTTCCTTCTGTTCCTCTTCCATTCGTCGCTTCATGGCATCAACCGCGAAGGATAAATCACTGCCCGCGCGCTGGAGAGTGTGTCCGGTTTCCGCGCGCTTTCGTGGTGCCTTGGCCTCGCGGTATTTCGCTAGTGCCTGTTCGAAGTAATGGAGCTTTTTTGAGATGTAGGGACCGCAGCTTGTGAGAGGCAGCCGATTCAGATCACCCAGTCGTTCTTCCCGGATCGCCTGATCGACAAGCCTGTCCAGCTCGTTGTCGTCGATCGCATTGAGAGCATTCTGTTGATCGCGGGGGATGTTGATCTCTCCCATGCCTTGTTACCTTACTTTTGGTCTGTTGAGGCTCGAATGATTGCGACGGCCACTACCGCGCGTCGACTCACAATTCATCCTAGCCGATCAGCCGTCGCACCGTGACGGCAATGATGTTCCAGCCGAAAGCCACGCGACCCTGACAACCGGGCTCCCGCCGGCGGACACCATCCCGCTTCCATGGCGCTGATCCTTGGTCCAGCCGAGTGCCTGACGCCATCAACCCACAAGGGGTCGGCTTACGCTGATGCGTGCCGCCGCTTCGTCTCCGCCTGCGCGGTGATTGCGGCCCTCGGCCGGACACGTCGGGCGCTTGTCGCGTGGGGATGGTCCCCGCGCCGCACAGGAGCCGGATCAATGTCTCAAGCACTCGCATTCGCAAACGGCTGGAACCTCGCCAACACGCTCATGGTTTGCGTCGTCATCTTCCAGGCCGGCACAGGCGAATACGGCGTCATGCCGGCCGCCGAATACGACGGCGATCAAGACGCCGTCGTATTCGAATTCGATCCTTTCCAGTCGTGAAGGGGCGGATCGTTACGCGCGACGGGCTGCGGAATTCCCTTGGGATTTCCGCTCCCGATCGTGGTTGTTTTCCGTTATACTCATGCATGCGCCGTGGTGGTGGTGGAAGGCGCGACCGTCAGATCTTTATCTCACGGAGACCGCCGCCATGATCATCTTTGGACCACTGCTCGTCGTCGCCGGTATCGGCTTTTTCTGCTGGTTGCTGTTCACGCTCGCTGTCTTCGCACTGCCCCTCTCTGTTGGCCTGACGATCGGCATCTGGACCTTCCACACCGGCGCTGGAGTACTCGGGGGCACCGCAGCAGGGCTTATGGCGGGTGGTGCAACCATTTGCATTGGCCAACTCGCACTCGCCTTCGTGCCATGGACTTGGCTTAGACTCTTGATCCTCCTCCTCTATATCGCGCCCGCCACCGTCGCCGGGTACAGCGCGACGCACGGAATTGCCCAGATGGCGATGTCCTCGCCCACCTGGCAAGCGATCTTCGCGATCGTTGGCGCGACCGCAGTCACCATTACGGCGTTCTCCGCTTTACGGCCATGGCCGTACCCGGGGCAGGCGGACGGGATTTGGGGCAGGGCTGATACCATAGCGGCCGTCGGTGGGGTGGGACCAGATCGGGCGCCCAGAGCGCTCGCGGTGCTCATCTTCGACATCAAATAGAGAGCGGCCCGAGCGTCGAGGCTCGAATCATCGCGGGGTGGCCGAGCTATTGGCGATTGTTGAGTTGCGGTGGTCAGGCGGTGACGTCTCACGAACACGGGCAACAACTCGAGGCGATAGGCGTATTGCTCAGGTGCAGTCGCGGAAACTTAGATCCGTCCGTCGCCGGGCAGCGCGGGAGCCAATCTCCGCCGAATTCCCTTGCCGAACTTGGCAGGACGCGAGGATCGCCAAGTTCTCCTTGATGTCAGCTCTGTTCGGACCGAGCGCACCAAACGGCCTCTTCGATGGGTGGATCTGGCCGAAGGCCGGCTGAAGCCTCGATCGCCTAAGGCGCAACAGCGGCGTCACAACTTTCTTCCCCTGCCGGCTCCGCCGTCATTCCTCGCGAGACAAGAAAGTTCCTCCTTTGCTGTCGAGCCCTTCAGGTGCGCCGTCGATCGCCTACGGCCTGTCGATCACCATCGAGGCCGCAAGGTGCGGGCTCGAAAACAGAGATCAAGGAGAACTACCATGGCGACCATCGGCACCTTCAAGAAGATCGGCAACAACGAGTTCAACGGCGAAATCGTCACCCTCTCGCTTCAGGCCAGGAACGTCCGGATCGTCCCCGAGACCAGCCGCTCAGGCGACAACGCCCCCAGCCACCGGATCTATGTCGGTCGTGTGGAGATCGGGGCAGCCTGGTCCAAGCGTTCCAACGAGGGCCGCGATTATCTCGGCCTCAAGCTCGACGATCCGAGCTTTACCGCTCCGATCTTCGCCAACCTCTTCGCTGATGAAGAAGGTGAGGGCTTCAGCCTGATCTGGTCCCGCCCAAGCCGTCGGAATGGCGACTGAACCGACCCGCGATGCCCCGCCCGGCAGATCCGGCGGGGCATCGCAAAGCTCGAGAATAGCGACACCTCGTTTGCGGTGACTGCGAAGGAGGGGGAAAATTGCGATCAGCGGGCGCGTGCTGCCTTGATCGGCCGGCGTTGATTGGCCTCCAACACGCTATCGACGATGTCTCCCCAGTCGGGGCAGATTGCGATCAAACGATCCAGCACCGTGGGATCCCGTTCGATCTGGCCGAGTGCCTGGGCGCGCCATCGATCGTTGAAGCTGATGCTCATTAGCCCCAGGCACTCGACGACCGAACTGTCGGGCTGCAAGTGCTCCAACGTTGCCGTGACCAAGGCCGTCCATTGTTGGATCAAATTCCAGGGCTCTCGCTCGGTCCTGGCCTCCAACTTCTCACCGAGCAGCCCGATCAGTGCGACAAACCGGGTTGGCCAAGATTGCGGTTTGAGCTCCACCACCAGAGCGTCAACCGTCTCGCGGATGTCGACTGGCAAATGCTCGTAGAGGGTCATGAAGCTTATTCCATCTCACTCAACATGCACTTCCCTAACGTGCGCAGTTCGAATGAGACCGGCATCATGTGAGGGCGCCTATCAAGTTATGCGTGACGAAACGCAGAGTTGATTCTCAACATGGCAGAGTTGTGGCAGCCCACAAATACAACTCGTTATCGAGCCCGATGAGGATGAGCAGCCGTTCGTTTAACGAGATCGGCCGCTTCGACGCCTAGCGCCTCCGCGATGCGGCCGAGCACCGTGACGCTCGCCGACACATCGGCGCGTTCAATTGCGCCGACATAACGGACACTTAGTCCGGCGCCATCGGCCAACTCTTCCTGCGTCATCTTCTTCACATGACGTATCCGACGCAAATTGACCGCCATGACCTCCTTGAGATCCATGACGACGAGGGAACTTGCATCGGCACGATCGTTCCAGGAATGATCGTTCCGATTCGTATCGCCATGTGCTAGTCGTTTCTTCCCGGTTTGGACCAGTTTGCTACTTCCGGGGAGGGGCGTGATGCAGTTTACGCATCACGGCAGAATTCGCGCGTGACGATTTCACAGCTTGTAAAGCTTCGGGGTTAGAGGGATTCTATCGCTGCATCAATGCTGAGGGGCAATTGCAATGAACGAAGCGCCATTTCAGGACCGGCCGCCAATAACTGACCGCGTCAACGCCTACGACGAGAAACATCTTGCAATCTATGTTCGGTTGCTGATGGCCGAAGAAGAGGGCGCTGACTGGCGGGAAGTCGTCAGCGTGATCTTCGGGCTCGATCCTGCGCGCGAACCGGACCGTGCCAAAATCGTACACGACAGCCATCTCGCCCGTGCGCGATGGATGTCGGATGCCGGGTATCGGGACCTTCTGCGGCCGCGGATGCAGTGAACTGCACCCCTGTCACGCAAATTGCGATCTCACGTGATGCAACCTCAAGGTCTAGCCGGCCGAGCCGACTTTCCGGATCGTGGGTGTGTCTCCTCCTGCAGGAGGGCAGAATAAAAAGAAGAGGTCACACATCATGCCCACTCAATACTGGCGCTCGCCGGAAACGATCGAACGGCTCAATCGCCTTGAGCGCCCAGGTTTTGCTCTCGAGTTTCTGCGGCGCAATGCCGACTACCGCCGCGACTTCGCCCGTACCGAGCGCCTGATCGCGCACGACGGCGCAGATTCCGAAACCATCCGAACGAGTTTCGCACATCGATGGAGGTTGCGGTGTCGCCCATGATCCAGTTTCTCCGGTAGGACCCGAGCCAACCATTTGGCTCCCCGAGGCATCACCGGGAACATTGATCCTAGAGCCCGCGCCGCCGGGCTTCGGTACCCTCCGTTCGATTGATCGCAGCGCTTTCGGGCAGTCGCTTCTCGAACTGTCCGATGCTGACGGTCGCGAGCTGGTGATTGCGGACGGGTCGGGTGAACTTCATGTCCGTTTGCGTGACGAGCAGGCGGCGCGCCGCCCTGCCGTGCTTCTGCCGCTCGACGGCATGGGCGAACTGCGGGCCGACGTAGCGCTACACTTCGCGCGCCGCCTTGCTGGCCAGCGCAGCAGTCTTCTGCCGGCGGCCCTGCGGCTGACGTCGTTTCAGAAACGGCGATTGATCCAGCTCCTTCACACCTCCGACGTCCTCGACCTGGGCGGCGGCCCGCGCGACGTCGCCGCAAAGGTGCTTGCCTCCGACCACGCCCAACGTCGTTCAGTCGAGTGGAAGGATTCGCATGCCCGCCGCAAGGCGAACCGGCTCATTCACGACTCGAGAGCCTTGGTCGAAGGGGGTTATCTGAAACTCCTGCGCGGCCTCCGATAGGCACCTCGATCCCTCAAAGCCATCGACCTGATGAGTTAACCCGCGCCTGGTAGCGCTCGGCTTCGCCGGGTTGCGACGGTGGGGGGGGACACAAACGTACGTAGATTTTCGTCCACCCCCGACGCCTGAACGCTCCGCCACTCTGGCCGCCACATGCCGCGACTTGGCCGCGGCGCTTCGAGGCAAGACGGAGATCTCCCATGCTCGACCGGACCGCGCAGCTCACCACGCGCTACGTGCGCACCCCCGAGGCCGCGCGCCTTCTCGGCATCTCGCCGCGCACGCTCGAGAAATATCGCTGCCACGGCAATGGCCCGACCTTTCGCAAGCTCGGCGGCCGCGTCGTCTATGCCATCGGCGATCTCGAAGCCTGGGCCGATCAGGCCGCCTGTACGTCAACGTCCGACCCTCGCTACGTCGAGGCCCGCGCCGCCGGCAACGCGCATCGCTGAAGGCAACGCTCGTCATGTCGTCGCGCCGCCTCATCATGCCCAGCGAGCGAAGCAAGCTCGACCCGTTCGTTGTCGCTACCGGGGACGCCAGCCCGCGCGACCAGCGCGACTTGATGGAGCGGCCGTTCTTTTCGCTCGCCAAGGCCAAGCGGACGACGCCCATCCATTATGAATCCGGCGACATCCGCGTTGAGGTTTATGCGGTTCCCGAGCATGGCATGGCGACGATCTGGGACGCCGATGTCCTGATTTGGGCAGCCAGCCAGATTGTCGAGGCCGAGAACCTCGGTCTGAAGACCTCGCGCTTCCTGCGCTTCACGCCTTACCAGCTTCTGACCGCCGTCGGGCGGCAGACCGGGGCCCGCGACTACAAGCTCCTGAAGGGAGGTCTGGCCCGCTTGCAGGCGACTGTCATCCGTACCACCATCCGGCAGGGCGAGCATTGGCGGCGTCATCAGTTCTCCTGGATCAACGAATGGGAGGAATGCGCAAGGCGCGACGGCCGCATCGAAGGCATGGAGTTTGTTCTCCCCGACTGGTTCTATCGCGGCGTCATCGATCGCTCGCTCGTTCTCACGATTGACCCTGCTTACTTCAGCCTGACGGGCGGGATCGAACGCTGGCTCTACCGCGTCGCCCGCAAGCACGCCGGCCGCCAGCCGAGAGGATGGCTGTTCGAGGTCGCGCACCTCCACGCGAAGTCGGGCAGCCTGGTGCGTGTGTCTGATTTCGCGCTGCAGATCCGGCGCATCGCCGCGCGCCAGCCGTTGCCAGGCTATCGCTTGCGCGTCGAGCGCGAGGCGCGCCGCGAGCTGCTGCGTATCGTGCCGGCCAAACTATCCACCGCCCCTGTGGACAGTGCTGTGGAAACGCTCGGGACTTCGCACGCAAACCGTATCGGGATTCCGCACGCAGCCCTATCGGGACTTCGCACGCGTGAACCGCAACTAGCGCTTTGGTCGGAAAACGAGATTCCGGGTCTTAACTTAGAGTCTAACTTAGAATCTAACTGTTGTAGTGGGGCCGCGCGTCCTGCGGATAGCGCCGACGTCCGCAATGAGCCGTCGACCAAGCACCCAAGCCAATCATCTCGGTCTCTTCTCGTCCGCAAGACGGGAGGCGAGCGATGATTGTCGCCGTGCTCAACCAAAAGGGCGGTGTCGGCAAGACCACGCTCGCTCTGCACCTTGCCGGTGAATGGGCGCTGCGCGGAAAGCGGGTGATGCTGATCGATGCTGACCCGCAGGGCTCGGCATTGGACTGGTCGCAGCAGCGGGCGCGAGAGAATGTCCCACGGCTGTTCGGCATCGTTGGCCTCGCGCGCGACACGCTCCATCGCGAGGCGCCGGAGATCGGCCGCACCGCCGATCATGTCGTCATTGACGGACCGCCGCGCGTCGCCGGATTGATGCGTTCGGCGCTGCTTGCCGCCGATCTGGTGCTGATCCCCGTGCAGCCGTCGCCGTTCGACGGCTGGGCATCGGCCGAGATGCTCGATCTGCTGCGCGAGGCTCGCATCTATCGTCCGCAGCTTGCCGCGCGCTTTGTGCTCAACCGTTGTGGTGCGCGCACGATCATCGCCCGCGAGACGGCTGAGGTTCTTGCCGATCACGACCCGCCGGTGCTCGCCAGCACCATCGGCCAACGCGTCGTCTTCGCTGACGCCGCGCAGTCCGGCCGGCTCGTCTTCGAGTTCGCCGAGCAGAACGCCGCCGCCCGCGAGATCACAGCTCTCGCTGCTGAAGTTGCGAGGTTCGCGCCATGAGCGAGCGCTCCACCAAGCGCGGTTTCGCTTCGCGTCCCGGCGATCCCGAAAGCTGGATCAAGGCTAGCGACGCACCGCCGCGCCGCGTGGATGACGGGGCCGCATTCACCGCGCGTCTGACCATCGACGTCACGCCGGCGCTACGCGGCCGCATCAAGGTCGTCGCGTTCCAGCGCGGCGTCACCGTCGCCGACATGCTGCGCGAATTGCTGGCGCGAGAGTTCCCCGCAGACACCGGAGAGCCGTCATGAACGACAATGAGGCCTTGCCGCCGCGCACCGTGCCGCCCTCCCATCGGCGCGAGGTCGCGTTCACCCATGTCGAACTGACCTGGATCGAGAAGCGGATCGAGCACTGGCTGCGCTTCGGCCGTCGTACGGAAGAGAAGATCCTCGACCGTCGCCGCAGCATCTCAAGTTTTGCACCCGGCAGCATCTTCGGCTTCGTCCGCTGGGCCTCAAACGACTATGGCACTGTCGTGTCGCGCATGGACATCGTGCGCGCCGTGGAGGCGGGTCAGCGCTATCAGACGCTGCCATTCGTCCGCCCCGGCGGCGACATCCTCCTGCGCGTCGATAGCTGGCCGAAGGTCGAGCGCGTGTTGCAGGCGATCGACGCCATCGAGGCGCTCGCCATCGATCCGGCCGACGCCGCCCCCGAATACTGGCGACATCTCCACAACCGTCTCGCCGCCGACCATGTGCCGCGCGCGTACACGCGCGAGCAACATGTCGCCTGGCTCAAGCGCCGGAGCGTCACGCCATGACCCGATTTGGCTACGTCATGGCGACGTACATTGCGGTGCTCGTCGCCGGCGGCTTGGTGTTCGTTCATCCCATGCCGCGGCTGATCTGGAACGCCACCGCGAGCACACCGATTGGGCTCTACGCGCTGCATCCGCTGGGACGGCTGCATGCTCTCGAACTGGTCGTGGTGCGGCTGCCAGAGCCCATCGCGAACGTCCTCGCCGATGGAGGCTTTCTTCCAAAAGGTGTGCCGCTGCTGAAGCACGTGATGGCGCTGCCAGGGCAAACCGTGTGCCGGTCCGGCGATGCCATCACCGTCGATCATGTCGATGTCGGCGCCGCACACGATCGCGACCATCTCGGCCGTCCGCTGCCGCGCTGGAGCGGTTGCCACACCCTCCAGCCGGGCGAAGTCTTCCTCATGAACCCGACCGTCCCGCACAGCCTGGACGGCCGCTATTTCGGCGCGCTCCCCGTCAGCTCGATCGCCGCGCGCGCGGTCCCGCTTTGGACCGACGAGGCCGGTGACGGCCGCTTCGTCTGGCGCGCCGCCACCCATTGACCTGCTTCCCAACCCGCCAAGTAAGGAGGCCTCCCATGGCGCAGATCGGCCAGTTCACCCGCGACAAGTCCACCTTCACCGGACGCGTTGAAACGCTGTTCTTCGAGCGGATTCTGATCCTCACCCCAGCCGAATCCTCGGATGCCGAGAACGCGCCGGACTACCGCATCCGCCTCGGAGACCCGGAGGGTCCAGAGATCGGCGCAGGATGGAAACGCACCGGCGAAAAGGCCGGCGAGTACGTTTCGCTCATCATTGACGACCCGGCGCTGCCGCGGCCGATCCGCGCCAATCTCTTCCAATCGGGCGACGACAAGTCGGTCTGGACGCTGAACTGGACTCGTCTGCCACAGCGCGCCGAGCGGGATTGATGCATGCAGGGTCCCGTCACGCACGCCGCCGACAAGGCGCATCGAAGCTCGATCCCCTTGCGCGCGGCAAAGCCGTCTCTTCCGTCCGGTCCGCGCAACCGTCGACCGGCCGCCGCGCACAGCGGTGGTCAAACTGGAGGTCCGTGCGCACCGCCGGTAGGCAGCAGGACGCCGCGCCGTAATGGCGGAGCCACGGCGGGCCTTGCCGTTCTCCTCCTTACCGGCCTGCTGGTGATCGGCGGGGCAATGCCGGCAGTGTCAGCAGAGAAAGTGCCGGCGCGCGGTCAACCGACGAACGATCGCTATGCCACCCATGTGGCGGAAGCCGCGCAGCGCTTTGGCATTCCGGCAGCATGGATACACGCCGTCATGCGCATCGAGAGCCATGGCGAGCGGCGCGCCGTTTCACCCAAGGGTGCGCTCGGTCTGATGCAACTCATGCCCAGGACCTGGGCGGATATGCGCGCTCGCTATGGTCTCGGGCGCGATCCCTTCGATCCCCATGACAACATCCTTGCCGGCACCGCCCTCCTCCGCGAGCTTCACGACCGCTACGGTTCGCCGGGCTTCCTTGCGGCCTACAATGCAGGCCCCGGCCGCTACGAGGATTTTCGCGATAGAGATCGTCCGCTGCCGGCGGAGACTGTCGCCTATGTTGCGGCCATCGTCCCTTTTGTCGATGCGGAGAGGGCACCAGGACCTCTTCTCCTCGCGGCCTCTTCTCGTTCATCCTGGACGCGGGCGCCGCTGTTTTTCGACCACGCTGACGGACCGCCGGCTGTCACGTCAGCGACGCCTGATCGACGAGCGCACGACAGACCCGCTGCCGTTCCAGTGCACGATCTCTCGGCGATTGCGCCGCAGTCGGAAGGCCTATTCGTCGCGCTCTCGACAACGGGACGATCGCAATGAATGCAGGGCTTCGCCGAAACCATGGGTCCAATCGATGCGCGCCCCTCAGCACCCAAGCTGCGGATATTTCGATCATCGCCGCGCAATGCCGGCTCCGCACCCCGATCCGATGCGACTTCGTGCTCAGGCGTGTCTTACCGCATTCCTGCGAAGGAGAAAGAGCAGGCGAGGGAGACCAGCACGCAACGACCGAACGAGGGCGAGATAAAAGGCCGCAATGTGCGGCTCGGTCGGTCGGTTGTTGTTGCTGGTGTTTTTCTCTGATCCGGCAATGTGCGGCTTCGGCGCGCAATGTGCGCCTCACCATCAACGCATTGCAGGGACTCTTCTTTTCGCACATTGCCGAGGCTGGCAATGGCTGAAGAGAACGATTTCCAGCCGCGGCCCGGCCGCATCCGCTCCTCGCGAAGCCAGCGCGCAAAGCCCTTCATCGCGCAGGCGCTCGCCGCCGCTCAGCGCGCCGGCGGCGGGATCTCGCGACAGGGTTTTCTGAGAAGTGCGAAGCGCTCGACCTTCGGGCGCGGCCGCGTCGCCAGCGTGCGGGCGAACCGCCTGCTCACCGGCCGTTCGCGTCTGGTGACGATCAAGACCCGCGTTGTCCGGCATAGGGCGAGATCGGCGCCGCTCACAGCTCATCTCGGCTACCTCCGGCGCGAGGGCGTCACCCGGGACGGGGAGAGGGCCCGTCTGTTCGGCCCGGACACGGAGGATGCCGATCCCAAGGCCTTTGCCGAGCGCTGTCAGGATGACCGGCACCACTTCCGTTTCATCGTCTCGCCCGTGGACGCGCCTGACATGGCCGACCTCAAGGGCTTTGCGCGCGAGCTGGTTGGCCAGATGGAGAAGGATCTGGCTACCCGACTCGACTGGGTGGGCGTTGATCACTGGAATACCCAGCACCCGCATGTCCACATCATCGTGCGCGGCGTCGCCGAAGATGGCCGGGATCTCGTCATCTCCCGCGACTACATCAAGGAGGGGATGCGCGCCCGCGCCCAGGACCTGGTCACACAGGAGCTGGGTCTGCGCTCCGATCTCGACATTCGCCGATCGCTCGAGCGCCAGGTCGAAGCCGAAAGCTGGACGCAGCTCGACCGCCAGCTTGTTCGTGACGCAGGCCGGCACGGCGTCATCGACCTTGCGCCCAATCCGGCCGAGCCGCCTGATCAGTTCCATGCGTTGAAGGTTGGCCGGCTGCGACGCTTGGAGAGCCTCGGCCTTGCGCGTCAACTCGGGCCGGGCCAATGGGTCATGGACGAGGCCACTGAAGCGACGTTGCGCGAGCTCGGCGAACGCGGCGACATTATCAAGCGCATTCACCACAGCCTGACCGAACGCGGCATCGAGCGCGGGACCGCAAGCTACGTGCTGGCGGGCGAAAGCCTCGACGTCCCTGTCATCGGGCGTCTCGTCGATCGCGGTCTCGACGACGAGCTCAGGGGGACCGTCTATGCCGTGGTCGACGGCGTAGATGGCCGCACCCATCACATCAGGCTCCCCGACCTCGACGCTGCCGGCGACAGCGCGCCAGGCTCGATCGTCGAGCTACGCAAATTCTACGACGCGCAAGGGCGGCATCGCGTGGCGCTCGCCGTCCGTTCCGATCTCTCGATTGAAGCGCAAGTCACGGCGAGCGGCGCGACATGGCTCGATCGGCAGGCCGTCGCGCGCGACCCTATGGCGCTCGGCCAGGCCGGCTTCGGTGCCGAGGTCCGCGACGCTATGCAACGGCGGGCCGAGCAGCTTATCGAGCAGGGTCTCGCCGAACGCCAGGCGCGCGGACTGATGTTCGCGAAGAACCTCATCGGCACGCTACGCCGCCGGGAGTTAGAGGATCTCGGCAAGCAGCTCGCCGCCGAGACCGGCCAGCCGTTCAACCCGTCGGCTGGCGGCGAGTATGTGGCCGGCACTTATCGGCAGCGCTTCGCGCTCGCTTCCGGCCGCTTCGCCATGATCGACGATGGTCTCGGCTTTCAGCTCGTGCCCTGGACGCCCTCACTCGAAAAGCAGCTCGGCCGGCATGTCTCTGGCGTGGCCCGCAGCGACGGCGGCATCGATTGGGGTTTTGGGCGCAACCGGGGGCTCGGCCTGTGAGCGATCCTTCCAATCACCGACGTCAGGAGAGGGCGGCCGCGATGTCCGCGACCAAGATTCTCTGGGGACAGGTCATCACGGTCTTCGCGACCGTCCTGTTGACGGTCTGGGCCGCGACGGAATGGACGGCTTGGCGGCTCGGCTTCCAGCCCCAGCTCGGAAAGCCTTGGTTCGAGCTATTGCATTTTCCGTTCTATCTCCCACCCGCCTTCTTCTGGTGGTGGTACGCCTACGATGCTTACGCGCCGTCGATCTTCATGGAGGGCGCCTATATCGCGGCATCCGGTGGCATCATCGCCGCAGCTGTCGCAATCGGCATGTCGGTCTGGCGTGCCCGCGAAGCAGAGAATGCCGAGACCTATGGCTCCGCGCGATGGGCAGAGGCAAAGGAGATCGAGCAGGCCGGATTGCTCGCGCCGGACGGTGTCGTGCTCGGCCGGTTTGAGCGCACCTATCTTCGCCATGATGGACCGGAGCATGTTCTGTGTTTCGCGCCGACCCGGAGCGGCAAGGGCGTCGGCCTCGTCATCCCGTCGCTCCTGACGTGGCCGGGGTCGGCCATCGTCCACGATATCAAGGGGGAGAACTGGCAGCTCACCGCCGGCTTTCGCGCGCGCCACGGCCGCGTCCTTCTGTTCGACCCGACCAACCCAAAGTCCTCGGCCTACAATCCGCTGCTGGAGGTCCGCCGTGGCGAGTGGGAGGTGCGCGACGTCCAGAACATCGCCGACATTCTGGTGGACCCGGAGGGCAGCCTCGAGAAGCGGAACCACTGGGAGAAAACCAGTCACGCGCTCCTGGTCGGCGCGATTCTCCACGTCCTCTATGCCGAGCAGGACAAAACCCTCGCCGGCGTCGCAGCCTTTCTGTCCGATCCCAAGCGACCGATCGAGTCGACGCTTGCCGCAATGATGCGGACGGCGCATCTCGGCGAGGCCGGCGTCCATCCTGTCGTCGCTTCCGCCGCGCGCGAGCTACTGAACAAGTCCGGCAACGAACGATCCGGCGTCTTGAGCACTGCGATGTCGTTCCTGGGCCTCTACCGAGATCCGGTGGTGGCGGAGGTGACGCGACGCTGCGACTGGCGGATCACCGACATCGTCGGCGGAGAGCGAGCGACCACGCTGTACCTCGTGGTGCCGCCCTCGGACATCAACCGCACCAAGCCGCTGATCCGATTGATCCTCAATCAGATCGGCCGCCGTCTGACCGAGGATCTGCAGGCCAAGGCCGGCCGTCGTCGGCTTCTCCTGATGCTCGACGAATTCCCGGCGCTCGGCCGGCTCGACTTCTTCGAGTCTGCGCTGGCGTTCATGGCGGGGTACGGCATCAAGAGCTTCCTGATCGCGCAATCGCTGAACCAGATCGAGAAGGCTTACGGGCCCAACAACTCGATTCTCGACAACTGTCACGTCCGGGTCAGCTTCGCGACCAACGACGAGCGGACCGCGAAGCGGGTGAGCGACGCGCTCGGCACCGCGACCGAGATGAAGGCGATGAAGAACTATGCCGGAAGCCGGCTCGCGCCTTGGCTGGGCCACCTGATGGTGTCGCGGTCGGAGACTGCCCGCCCGCTGCTCACGCCCGGCGAGATGATGCAGCTGCCGCCATCGGACGAGATCGTCATGATGTCGGGTCTCCATCCGATCCGGGCGAAGAAGGCGCGCTATTACGAGGATGGACGCTTCCAGGAGCGCATCATGGCGCCGCCGACGCTGTCCAAACCCAATGGCGGCCGGCCGGACGACTGGAGTTCACGGCCACTGCCGCCGCGTCCAACGGCATCAGAGAGGTCGACCGACGACCAGACGGACGACGAAGATCCAAAGACCGCCGACCGCCGGCGGCAGCCGGAACTGAATCGAGACATCGTGGAAAAGAAGGAACCGCTCGACAACGAGTTCGCGTCTGATCTCGCCGACGAGGCCGATGAAGCAGCCCCGCGGATCAGGCGCATGACCGACATGCAGGGCGTCGCGCGCCAAGCGTCGCTCGATCCCGGCGACGATCTCGGATTGTGAGGCAGGCATGACCGCGCCGAAGAAGAAGGCCCAGATGTCGGTCTATCTCGATCCTGACGTCATGAAGGCGCTGTCAGCCTACGCCGCCCGGCGCGAGCAGTCGCTGTCGCTCATCGCGGAAGCCGCCATCGCGTCCTTTCTGTCACCGGACGCCGATGAACGGCGTGAAGCTGCTATTGCCAAGCGCATCGAGCAGGTCGACCGCCGAATCGCGCGGCTTGAGCGGGATGTCGGGATTTCGATCGAGACCATCGCTCTCTTCATCCGCTTTTGGCTCACAACAACACCGCCACTCCCCGAACCGGCCGCCAAGGCCGCAAGAGCACAGGCCGGCGCGCGTTATGATAATTTCGTCGCCGCATTAGGGCGGCGGCTCAATCAAGGGCCGAAGCTCCGGCAGGAGATCCCGGAGGATGTTCAGAAGACTGGGGCGTTTCAGGGTGACTAGCCGCGCATCTGGATCGAAGTCTGCAGGAAACCTGCGTGCGCCGCGAAAAAGGTCCGCCGATATGTAGAATAGAGCGAATATGAGGTCGTTCGTTTTCACTGCGATAAGAACCCCTCGGGGCTCTCCCTGAGGAAGGTATTCGCCGAAGAGTGCCGTGATCCGTCGACCCACCCATGACCGGACAACGGCAAATCCGCAAACGGATAAGGCGCAAGGGACATCTGGAGTGCACTTCTTATGACGCTCGACGGCGATATTTCCTTCAGAGCCGCTCGCCGCGAAGACGCGGAGACGGTTTTCAACATCACGAAGGCGTCGATCGACGGCCTTGCACGCGCGTCCTATTCTCGCAATCAAATCGAGAATTGGATGGGTGAGCGTACACCGGCATTTTACGAAGAGCTCATCGCCAAGGGGCGAATGACCGTGTGTCTGCGCGGGGGCATTGTGGTCGGATTTGTCGATGCAGAGCCTGGCGAAGTAACACGCCTATTTATGTCGCCAGAAGCTGCTGGCGCCGGACTGGGGCGGCGGCTGCTCGAGATCGGCATTGTCCAGGCACGGTTGGGCCATAACGGTCCAGTGAGGCTCGAAGCGACGATCAATGCCGAAGGTTTCTATCAAAAGCATGGCTTTAGAAGCATAGGTAGAGGTCACTTTTCTCACGGTCGCGGTGGCGAGCCTATCGAGATCGTGCATATGGAATTGTGAACTTCGACCTCTTGCTGCGTCTGTTGCGACAGCACACGTGGCGATCGCCGGCTTCCGCATACGCCTGCTCTTCGGCCGCATGGGCGCTATTTCGAACTCCGCCTCCGCGGTCTGCGCCAAGTAAACACACTCGACTCCAATACGCTGTGTCGCCGGGACGGCGGCGAATCGACATGCGCCACCCTTGCTGGCGATCACATCGCGTGCTTGAGAGATACGACAGCGCAAATATTTTTTCTCTGCTCTACGCTGGCTCCTTACGACGGCTGAATACTTGTTGAACTGACGCGTCTCCTGCCTTTTCTATCCATCCCCATCGCCGATCGCTTGCCGCGATTGGCCTTCGGGGGACGATCGTGGCGGGCACTTCACACCATTCGGAAGCCTTTTCGCGTGGCGCGCGCATGCTGCGGACTGCGCTGGGCCCCGCGATAGCCAGCTTCCTCGAAGACCCCTCGATCGTCGAGGTGATGCTCAACCCCGATGGACGGCTCTGGATCGACCGGCTGTCCGGCGGGCTCGAGGATAGCGGACGAATGATGTCCGCCGCCGACGGCGAGCGGATCGTGCGCCTGGTTGCGCACCATGTCGGTGCTGAGGTGCATGCCGAGAGGCCGCGCGTCTCGGCCGAGCTTCCCGAGACGGGGGAGAGGTTCGAGGGGCTTCTCCCGCCTGTCGTTGCGGCGCCGGCCTTTGCGATCCGCAAGCCCGCCGTTGCTGTCTTCACTCTGGATGATTACGCGGCGGCCGGCATCATGACGGCGGGCCAGGCGGGCATGCTCCGCGAAGCCGTCGCCGCCCGCAAGAACATCCTGGTCGCCGGCGGCACCTCGACCGGCAAGACCACGCTGACAAACGCACTGCTGGCCGAGATCGCCGGCACCACCGATCGCGTGGTCCTGATCGAGGATACGCGTGAGCTGCAATGCTGCGCGCCCAATCTGGTCGCGCTGCGCACCAAGGACGGCGTGGCGTCGTTGTCCGATCTGGTCCGGTCCTCGCTGCGTCTACGCCCCGACCGGATTCCGATCGGTGAGGTGCGGGGCAGCGAAGCCCTGGAGCTCCTCAAAGCCTGGGGCACGGGCCACCCCGGTGGGATCGGAACGATTCACGCCGGCACGGCACTGGGCGCGCTTCGTCGCCTTGAGCAACTCATCCAGGAAGCCGTCCTCACCGTTCCCAAGGCGCTGATCGCCGAGACCATCGATCTCGTCGCGGTGCTGCGCGGCCGCGGCAGCGAACGCCGCCTCGCCGAACTTGCTCTCGTCGCCGGCCTCGATCCCGCCACCGGCGATTACCGCGTCCAGTCGGCCGGGGCGGGCGGCCAATCCTCGCTTCCCAAGGACCCGTCATGATCCAGTTGCCTCCCGCGATCCGTCACGTTCGCCGCCGCTTCATCGACCTCACGGCGATTGCCTTCATGTCCATCGCTGTCGCGCCCGCGGCCTACGCCTCCGGCTCCTCGATGCCGTGGGAGACGCCGCTCAATCAGATCCTGGAGTCGGTGCAAGGTCCGGTCGCGAAGATCATGTCGGTCATCATCATCACTGTGACCGGCCTGACGCTCGCGTTCGGCGATAGCTCGGGCGGCTTCCGCCGGCTGATCCAGATCGTGTTCGGCCTGTCGATCGCCTTCGCCGCGTCGAGCTTTTTCATGTCCTTCTTCAGCTTCTCCGGCGGAGCCCTGGTGTGATGGCGGCGATCGTCGATCCAGACGTGCCGGGCTTCTTCGCGCCGGTCCATCGCGCGCTCACCGATCCGATCCTGATGGGCGGGGCGCCCCGCACCGTTGCGATCGCCAACGGCACGTTGGCGGCCGCCATCGCGCTCGGCCTCCGCCTCTGGATCCCCGGCGCGCTGATGTGGGCCGTGGGCCATGCCGCCGCCGTCTGGGCGGCCAAGCGCGACCCGCAGTTCGTGGACGTCGTTCGACGCCACCTCCGCTATCCATCCTTTCTCGGCGTATGAGGCTTCCATGCTAAACCTCGCCGAATACCGCAGCCGGCCCGCCAGTCTTGCCGACTTCCTGCCTTGGGCCGCCTTGGTCGCGCAAGGCGTCGTCCTCAACAAGGACGGTGCGTTCCAGCGCACCGCGCGCTTCCGTGGTCCGGATCTCGACAGCGCGACGCCGGCCGAGCTGGTCGGCGTGACGGCCCGCCTCAACAACGCGCTCCGCCGTCTCGGCTCAGGCTGGGCGATCTTTGTCGAGGCCCAGCGCATCGCCGCCCAAACCTATCCGCACGACAGCTTTCCCGACGCCGCATCAGCGCTGGTCGATCTGGAGCGGCAGGACGCCTTCGAGGAGGCCGGTGCGCATTTCGAGAGCCGCTATTACCTGACCTTCGCCTGGCTCCCGCCCGCCGAGGACGCTTCGCGCGTTGAAGCCTGGCTCTATGAGGGCCGCGCCCAGCGCGGCGTCGATCCTCACGAGCTGCTACGCGGCTTCGTCGATCGCACGAACCGCGTGCTGCAACTGGTCGAAGGGTTCATGCCGGAGGCGGCGTGGCTCGATGACGGCGAGACGCTGACCTACCTGCATTCGACCATCTCGACCCGGCAACAGCGGGTACGCGTCCCCGAGACGCCGATGCATCTCGACGCGTTGCTCGCGGACGAGCCGCTCGCCGGCGGCCTCGAGCCGCGCCTCGGCCGCCATCATCTTCGTACACTCACCGTGGTCGGCTTTCCGACCGCGACTCACCCTGGAATTCTCGACGAGCTGAACCGGCTCGCCTTCCCCTACCGCTGGTCGACCCGCGCGATCCTCCTCGACAAGACCGAGGCGGTGAAACTGCTGACCAAGATCCGCCGGCAGTGGTTCGCTAAGCGCAAGTCGATTGCCGCCATCGTCAAGGAGGTCATGACCAACGAGGCCTCGACGCTGGTCGATAGCGATGCGGCGAACAAGGCCGCCGATGCCGATCTCGCACTTCAGGAGCTGGGCACTGACGACGTCGGCCAAGCCTACGTCACCGCGACCGTCACCGTCTGGGACGAGGATCCCGGTCTGGCCGCTGAGAAGCTTCGCCTTGTCGAGAAGGTGATCCAGGGGCGGGACTTCACCTGCATGCCGGAAGGGGTGAATGCGCTCGACGCCTGGCTTGGCTCTCTGCCGGGGCACGCCTACGCCAACGTCCGTCAGCCGCCGCTCTCGACAGTGAACCTGGCCCACATGATTCCGCTTTCAGCGGTCTGGGCCGGACCCGACCGCGATGAGCATCTCCGCAGCTCCCCGCTCTTCTTCGGCAAGACCGAAGGCTCGACACCGTTCCGCTTCTCGCTGCATGTCGGCGACGTCGGCCACACCCTGATCGTCGGTCCGACCGGCGCCGGCAAGTCCGTGCTGCTGGCGCTGATGGCGATCCAGTTCCGGCGCTACCGGAAAAGCCAGATCTTCGCCTTCGATTTCGGCGGTTCGATCCGCACCGCCGCGCTTGCCATGGGCGGCGACTGGCACGACCTCGGCGGAAGTCTGTCGAACAGTGCGGAGGACTCCGTCGCTCTTCAACCGCTCGCACGCATCGGCGATGCGGCGGAGCGCGCCTGGGCCGCCGAATGGGTGACCGCGATCCTCGCCAAGGAAGGCATCACCATCGATCCGACCGCGAAGGAGCATGTCTGGTCGGCGTTGACTTCGCTGGCGTCCTCGCCGGTCGAGGAACGCACGATCACTGGACTGGCGGTCCTGTTGCAATCAACCGCGCTCAAGCAGGCGCTGCAACCTTATTGTGTCGGCGGCCCCTCCGGTCGGCTGCTCGACGCGGAGGCCGAGCAGCTCGGTTTTTCGTCGGTCCAGGCGTTCGAGACCGAGGGCCTGATCGGCGCTGGCGCTGCGCCTGCCGTCCTCACCTACCTCTTCCATCGCATCGAGGGACGGCTCGACGGCCGGCCGACCCTCCTCATCATCGACGAGGGTTGGCTCGTCCTCGACGATCCGGCCTTCGCGCAGCAGCTCAGGGAGTGGCTGAAGACGCTACGGAAGAAGAACGCGTCCGTCGTCTTCGCTACCCAATCGCTCTCCGACATCGATGGCAGCAATATCGCGCCGGCGATCGTCGAGAGCTGCCCGACGCGCATCTTCCTGCCGAACGAACGTGCGATCGAACCGCAGATCACCGCCGTCTACCAGCGGTTCGGTCTAAACGACCGCCAGATCGAGATCATCGCACGCGCGACGCCGAAGCGGGATTATTACTGCCAGTCTCGCCGCGGCAATCGGCTCTTCGAGCTGGGGCTCGGGCCGGTTGCGCTCGCCTTCTGCGCCGCATCGTCCAAGTCCGACCATGCTGCAATCGAACGGCTGCTCGCCGAGTATGGCCACGACGACTTCACGTCCGCCTGGCTCGCGGATCACGAGCTGCTCTGGGCCGCCGATCTGATCCCTGACCTGACAAACCTGGAGGTGCAATCATGACCGCCCTGAAGATGCGGCGCGCAAGCTCGGTCGCCGCGACCGCTTTCTCGCTCGCATTATCGATCTCGCCGCCTTTGACGACGCAGGCTAGCGCGCAGTGGATCGTCTACGACCCCACCAACTTCAGCCAGAACGTGCTGACCGCGGCGCGCGAGCTGCAGCAGATCAACAATCAGATCCAGATGCTGACCAATCAGGCCCAGAGCCTGGTGAACCAGGGAAAGAACCTCGCCAGCCTGCCGTTGTCGACGTTGACCCAGCTCCAGGCACAGGTCGCACGGACCCAGTCGCTGCTGAGTCAGGCCCAGAACATCGCCTTCAATGTCGAACGCATCCAGACGGCGTACTCCACAAGTTACGGCACGGCGGCAGCTACGGGCTCCAATGCGACGATGTTTGCCGCGGCGCAAAGCCGTTGGCAAAACTCGGTTGGCGCGTTCGAAGACTCGCTGAAGGTGCAGGCCGGCGTCGTCGGCAATATCTCGACCAACTCCAGTGCCATGAGCTCGCTGGTTACCGCCAGCCAGTCGGCAAGCGGCGCCCTGCAGGCCGCGCAAGCCGGCAACCAGCTCCTTGCCCTGCACTCCCAGCAGCTCTCCGACCTTGTCGCGGTTCTCGCCGCGAAGGGACGGGCGGACGCGCTGGAGCAGGCGCGCGTAACGGCGGCCGAGTCGCAGGGTCAGCAGCAATACAAGATCTTCTCGACGCGCAGCGGCTATCAGCCCGGCAACGTCACCATGTTCAGCGGCAACTGAGGCACAGGCCATGGAGCGCTCGGATATTCTTCGCGCAGGCGCGATGATCATCGTGTTTGTGCTTTTCCTCGTCGCGCTGCACGTCATCCATCGGCGTCCAGCTGAGCGGCCAGTGTCCGACGCCCCCTCTGCCTCCACTCCCGATGATCTCTCGGCCGAGCTGCTCCGCTGCGCTGAGCTTGGACCCCAGGATGCCGAAGATCCGCACTGCCAGGCGGTTTGGAAGGAGAACCGCGCGCGCTTCTTCGGCAGGCCGGCGCGGCCACTTCTGCCGCAGGCCGCGCCGGCCACGCCGCCGACGACGAGCACTCCGCAGGGAGAGAAGCCATGAACAATGTCGGCGTTATCGACACCTTCCTCAATACCTTCACGACCTACATCGATTCGGGTTTCGGCCTGGTCAAAGGTGAGGTCACGTACCTTTCGTCGACGTTGATCGTCATCGACATCACATTGGCCGGCCTGTTCTGGGCCTGGGGCGCAGACGAAGACATCCTGCAGCGGCTGGTGAAGAAGACGCTCTACATCGGGTTCTTTGCCTTCGTCATCACCAACTTCAACAACCTCTCAGGCGTCATCTTCAACAGTTTCGCCGGCCTCGGCCTGAAGGCCGGCGGCTCGTCGATCTCGACAGCGGATTTCCTGCGGCCCGGCAGGCTCGCGCAGGTCGGGCTCGACGCCGGGCAGCCGCTGCTCGACGCCGCAAGCCAGATGATGGGCTTCACCAGCTTCTTTGCGAACTTCGTCCAGATCGCCGTGCTGATGGTGTCCTGGCTCCTGGTGCTGATCGCCTTCTTCATTCTTGCAGTGCAGTTGTTCGTCACGCTGATCGAGTTCAAGCTGACGACGCTCGCCGGTTTCATCCTCATCCCGTTCGCTCTCTTCAATAAAACCGCTTTCCTCGCTGAGAAGGTGCTGGGCAACGTCGTCGCCTCCGGCGTCAAGGTCATGGTGCTCGCCGTCATCGTCGGCATCGGCACCGGGCTCTTCTCCCAATTCACCACCACCTATGCCGGCGGCCAGCCGACCATCGAGCAAACGCTCTCTGTCGTGCTGGCGGCACTCGCCATGCTCGGCCTCGGCATCTTCGGTCCCGGCATCGCCACCGGGCTTGTGTCGGGCGCGCCGCAGCTTGGCGCCGGCGCTGTAGTGGGGACGGGTCTCGCTGTTGCCGGCACGGCGTTAGCGGGCGGAGCTGCGCTTGGGCTGGCGGGGCGGGGAGCAATGGCCGCGACCTCTGGTGCTGCGGCCGCCGCGCGCGGTGGTGCCGCGATGGCGGGCGGCATGTCGTCGGCCTACAGTCTCGCATCAGCCGGTCGGTCCGGCGCCGGCGGCGTCGCGTCTGGTCTCGGCGGCGCGGGCCGTGCGGCGGCTAGTCACGCGGCAGCTCCCGTCAGACGCGCCGCTGCAAAAGCGGCAGGGACGATGACGGAGAGCTACACCTCCGGCGCTCGGGCCGGTGTCGCCAACACGGGTGGCTCCTCGACGATGGGGACCATTGCGAGCGGCGAGGCCGCAAACACTGGAGCCGCATCTCAAGCAGCAAGCGAGAGCGGTGCTCCCGCCTGGGCCCGGCGCGTCAAGCGCAATCAGACCGTCATTCACGGCGCTCAGACCGCCGCGCAAGCCCTCAAATCCGGCGACAGCCATGGCGGCGGCCACGCCGTCGACCTCTCGGGAGGAGAATAAGAAATGTCAGTCTTCCGGCGATCCTCGGTCCGCTACGGCCGCACACCCGAACCCGAAACCCCGTACCAGCGCGCAGCGCAAGTGTGGGACGAGCGTATCGGCTCCGCCCGCGTACAGGCCAGGAACTGGCGGCTTATGGCCTTCGGTTCGCTGATCCTCTCCTGCAGCCTCGCCGGCGGCCTCGTCTGGCAATCCACGCACGGCACTGTCGTTCCCTGGGTGGTGCAGGTCGACAAGCTCGGCGAGGCGCAAGCCGTGGCGCCGGCCACCGCCGACTACAGGCCGAACGACCCGCAGATCGCCTGGTATCTCGCCCACTTCATCCAGATCGTGCGCTCGCTTCCGGCCGACCCGATCATCGTGCGGCACAACTGGCTGCAGGCCTACGATTTCACGACCACGGCGGGCGCGGCGGCGCTGAACGACTACGCCCGCGCCAATGACCCCTTCGCCAATCTCGGCAAGCAGCAGGTCGCTATCGACGTCTCCAGCGTCATCCGCGCCTCGCCCGATAGCTTCCGCATCGCCTGGGTCGAACACCGCTATCAAGACGGGGCGCTCGCCGGCACCACGCGTTGGACCGCGATCCTCACCATCGCGATTCAGCCGCCCACCGATGCCGATCGGCTGCGCAAGAATCCACTCGGCATCTACGTCAACGCCATCAACTGGTCGAAGGAGCTGGGATAATGACCCCGCCAATTTTCTTGAGAGCCGGCGGTCCGGCGTCCCGCTTTTCCAATATTCACAAAAGCCGGAGACACGGCGATACGTCTTTCCGTAAATCCGCTCCTGCGGCTTTGCTGATGGTTGTCTCTGCGCTTGGTGGCTGCGCGCACAATTTCATCCCGCCTGACATCAACTACGATAGTGCGGAGCCCGCGACGCTCGCGGTCGATCCGCCGGCGCCCGTCAAGATCGTGGAATTGCCGAAACCTCTGCCGTTGCCCGGGCAGTTGAAACCGCTCGCCGCGGGCAAACGCGTCCCGGAAGCCGCCGATCCAAAGGTTCGCGTCAAGCAGGCCAATGCCGCGGCACGGGTGCAGCCGGTCCGCAATGGCTTCATCAACGCGGTACAGGTCTATCCCTTTTCCGGCGGAGCCCTCTACCAGGTCTATACGGCGCCCGGTCAGATCACCGACATCGCACTGCAAGACGGCGAGCAACTCGTCGGTTCCGGTCCGGTCGCCGCCGGCGACACTGTGCGCTGGATCATCGGCGATACCGAGAGCGGCGCGGGGGCGACCAAGAAGATCCACATCCTGGCCAAGCCGACGCGGCCGGAATTGGTCACCAATCTCGTGATCAACACCGACAGGCGGACCTACCTGCTCGAGCTGCGCTCGACGGAGAAGACCTACATGGCCTCGGTCTCCTGGCAGTATCCCGAGGACCAGCTCATCGCACTTCGGCGGCAGAATGCGACGGCTGAGGCCGCCGCGCCAATCGCGGCTGGCGTCGATCTCGGCTCGATCAACTTCCGCTACGCGATCGAGGGCGATGATCCAGCCTGGCGGCCGCTGCGCGCCTTCGACGACGGCAACAAGGTCTATATCGAGTTCCCCAGCGGTATCGCGCAAGGCGAAATGCCGCCGCTGTTCGTGATCGGTCCGGCCGGCGGGTCCGAACTGGTGAACTACCGCGTGAACCGCAACTACTACATCGTCGATCGCCTGTTTGCCGCCGCCGAATTGCGTCTTGGCGACAAGGACAGCGAGCGGCGCGTGCGCATCGTCCGCACCGACGGAAGGCCCCGCGCATGGCGATAGATGGCGAACACGAACATCAAGGCGACATCCCGCCCATCGCGTCGCCGGACCTTCGGCTTCGAGGCGAGCGGCCGCGCGTCACACGCCTCTCACGCAAGGTGCTCGTCGGCCTCGGCGCAGTGTCGGCCCTCGCCGTCGCGGGCGCGCTTGGCTACGCGCTGCAGACCGGCAATAAGCAGCAGACCGGGCAAGAACTGCTCAGCACCCAGAACAAGCCTTCGGCCGAGGGTCTGGCGGGCTTGCCGAAGGACTATACCGGTCTGCCGCGCCAGGCGCCGCCGCTTGGGCCGCCGCTGCCCGGCGATCTCGGCAAGCCGATCCTCAACGCAGGCGCTGCACCGAACACCGTGGTCCCCGGAACGACGTCCGATCCGGAGGCGCAACACAGAGCGCAGGAGATTGAGGCAGCCCGCGTCAGTCGCCTCTTCGCCCAGACCGCACAGCAACCGCAGAGCGTCGGCCAATTCATCCCGAATGCCTCGGCCAGCACAGTGGCGACTCCAGCCGCGACACCCCCCGTCGATGCCGGATCAGCCCAGAACATGCAGGACCGCAAGACGGCCTTTCTCAATGCTTCGACGGACAAGCGGACGGTCAGTCCGGACCGGCTCGAAGCCAAGGCTTCACCTTACGTCGTGCAGGCCGGCGCCGTGATTCCGGCCGCGCTCATCACGGGCATTCGTTCCGATCTGCCTGGCCAAGTGACCGCTCAGATCACGGAGGCGGTCTGGGACAGCCCGTCCGGAAAATATCTCCTGATCCCGCAGGGTGCGAAACTGATAGGTCAGTACGATAGCTCAGTCGCGTTCGGCCAGTCTCGCATCCTCCTGGTCTGGACCCGCATCATCATGCCGGACGGCAACTCGATCGTGCTGGAGCGCCAGCCCGGCGCCGACACTGGTGGTTATGCCGGACTCGAGGACGAGGTCGATAACCATTGGGGCATGCTGTTCAAGGCCGCCGTCCTCTCGACCCTGCTCAGCGTCGGAGCGGAGGCGGGCACGAGCCAAAATGAGAACAACCTCGTTCAAGCGATCCGCAGCGGCGCGTCCAACAGCATCAGCCAGACCGGTCAGCAGATCGTGCAGCGCCAGCTCAACATCCAGCCGACGCTGACCATCCGGCCAGGTTTCCCGGTTCGGGTCATCGTCACGCGGGATTTGGTGCTGGCGCCCTATGGCAAGGGAGGAACACCATGACGAAGCTCAAGCTTGGGCCGCTCGAAGACGACAAGCCGGTCAAGCTCACGATCGAGCTTCCGGCGGCAGTCTTCAGGGATCTCAAAAGCTACGCCGAGATTTTGACGCGTAGCGGAAATGCAACGGCGCCGACCGAGCCTGCCAAACTGATCGCGCCGATGATCGAACGTTTCATGGCGACCGACCGGGCCTTTGCCAAGGCACGACGAAACGCTGCTCAGCCCGTGCCTGGACCGGCCGAGAGATCGGGATAGCGCTCGCGAAGCAGGTCGAGGAACGGACGCAGCGATGGATTGGAGTTGTCATGCCGCCAATAGCCGCGGAAACTCAGTCGCGTCGGACCGTCGGCATCGTGGACCTCTCGGAAGGTGACTCCCTCATAGGCAGCGCCGGTCGCACCTTCCAATGCAAGCAGAAGGCCTCTACCGGCGCCGACCAGGGTGAGAAGTCGGTCAAGTACGACATCATGGTGAAGCAGCCGGCACGGGTCGGAACTCCCCAATTTGCCGATAAGGACCTTAAGCAGTTCGGGTGCCGGGCCGTGCTGGGTCAGCAGAAGCGGTTGTTCTCTCAGTTCGGCCCAATAAACCACATCGCGCGCAGCGAGTGTATGGGTCTTGGGGAGAGCAACGACGACACGTTCACTCCAGAGCAACAACGACCTGTCGCTCCACCTTGGAGTGGGTTCGGCGACGAAGGCGATGTCAATGGCGGAGCCGGCGAGGTCGGAGATGAGACGGTCTCTGGATCCGTCGACAAATTGCGTATCGACATCCGGGAAGCGGTGCTGATGGTCGGAGAGAGTCGCCCGGAGATTACCGGCGGAGAACGATGCGTGCACACCAATGGTCAGTCGACCGCTCTCGCCACGCGAGCGGTTCTTGACACGCACCGTCATAGCGTCTGTCTGATCCACGATGCGCTGGGCCGTACTGAGAAATTCCTGACCTTCAATTGTTGGTCGCGTGCCGCCATTGGTGCGCTCGAAGAGAGTCACGCCCACCGTGTGTTCAAGACTTCGCAAGCAGCGACTGAGCGTTGACTGTTTGATTCTGAGCGTCTCTGCCGCTTGGCGGAGACTTCGGTGCTGGGAAGCGACGATTGCCCAACGTAGATGTCGAAATTCCACTGGCACGGTCACTTAGTTTTCGCTTCCGAAATACTACTTGACACAATCCCAAGACGATTGCAAAAGTTACATAACGCATATTCGGTATGTTTGGGGCTCAAAGCCGTGGGTTGCGCAAATATCTTCCCTTCCGACTTTACTGACAGGCCGTACTGGTGGGGCGATTGGAACCCGCACGAGTTTCCGCTTGTAGAAGTTCCGCGAGAGGCAGACGCCGTCGTCATTGGCGCCGGCTACGCCGGCCTGTCCTGTGCTTTGGAATTGGCGCGAAATGCCAAGTCCGTGGTCGTTCTCGAGGCTGATGTGCCGGGCATTGGCGCCAGTACCCGCAATGGCGGCCAGGTGACCGGTGGAGTCAATGTAGGCAAAAAGCCGTCGGGTGGTGCGCCCTCTGAACTATGGAAGAAGCGCGAATCTGCGATGCTTGCTGAGGCCGCCGAGGCTTACCGGCTATTTGAGCGAACACTGGACCTTTACGGCATCGATTGCAGCTACCGTAGAAATGGGCGCATTACTGCTCTCTGGACCTCAGAGCATTTGCGGGGCTGGGCCGAACGCATCCCGCTGCTCAACGCGCAAACAGGCGCGGACATCCGCGAGATGTCGCCTGACGAGATGCGACGGGAACTGGCGAGCGACTACTACGCTGGTGGTGTTTTCGTTTCGCACGCTGGGCATATTGATCCTGCCAAATACTTCCGCGGTCTCTTGCGCGCCGCGCAGTCCTCCGGAGCCGTAGTCTGCAGCCATGCGCCGGCAAGCAAGATCGAGCGTCGAGGTGAGGGCTTTGAAGTAACGACCGAGCGCGGCGCTGTTCGGGCACGCGAGGTGGTTATCGCAACAAACGGCTATACTGGAATGCTGATGCCAGGGCTGCGCCGCCGTGTCGTGCCAGTGACCTCGCATCAGATCTGTACAGAGGAACTGCCATCTGATCTCCAGCGATCATTGATTCCCAATGACCGGGCGGTTGTAGAGACGCGACGCGTGACCAATTATTACAGTATGTCGCCAGATGGCAAGCGGCTGCTGTTTGGGGGCCGCGCTCGTTTCTATCCGCTCACCGCTCGCCAATCGGCCACTGTGTTGCATACCCAGATGGCCGCCCGTTTCCCACAGCTCGCCGATGTGAAGGTTAGCCACAGTTGGGGCGGCTATGTCGCCTTGACGTTCGATTTCTTGCCACACATCGGCAAGTTGGGCGGCGTGCACTACGCGCTCGGCTGCAACGGGAGCGGCGTAACTATGATGAGTTACCTCGGACACAAGGTAGCGCGCCAGATTCTCGATCGGCCAGAAGCCGAAACGAGCGCGTATGCTGCACCATTGCCAACGCACCCGCTCTACCACGGCCGGCCGTGGTTCATGCCCGTGATCGGTACCTACTTCCAATTGCGAGACGTCGTGGACCGACAGCTTTCTCGCCGCCGCGCCGCGTCGTCTCCGGCGCGAAGTGCCGCATGAACGTGGCATTCCAGCTTTGGTTTCAATCGACGCTGTATGAAGCCACGCGGGTTGTTCTCTACGGGGGCGCCGCTGCGTTGAACAAGCGAAGCGACAAGTGAGCCCTTCTCGGAGATGTCGAAATGAGTCTTAGAATTGGTGTGGACATCGGCGGATCGTTCGCGGATTTCGCCGTCCTGGACTCGCAGACGCGCAGTGTTCGCACTTTAAAGGTCTTCTCGCGGCCGGACAGCCCGGGCAGTGAAGTGCTCGAAGGCATGGCCGGTCTGGCCCGCCGCTACGGCATCGATGCGCGCGACGTTATCTATTTTACCCATGGCACTACCGTCGGCGTCAACGCGGTTGTGCAACGGCGGGGTCTGCGACTAGGGCTCATCACAACGCGCAACTTTGAGGACGTGTTGGATATTGCGCGGCTCAAGATTCCGGACATGTACCACTTGATGTCCACTCGACCGGCGCCACTGGTTCCGCGCGACCGAGTCTTTGGCGTCGACGAGCGGCTCAATTTTGATGGCAGTGTAGACACTCCGGTCGACGAGGAATCTGTGTTGGCCGCTTTGGATGCGATGAAACGCGCCGAATGCGAGGGCGTTGTGATTTCATTGCTGCATGCCTACCGGAACCCGGCGCACGAACAGCAAGTCAAGGCGATCCTGCAACGTGCGCAACCGGATCTATTCGTATCTTGTTCGCATGAGGTTTGGCCGATCATCCGAGAGTACGAACGGACCCTGACAGCTGTTATTGGCAGCTATGTGCAGCCAAAGGTCGCGCACTATCTCTCGAGTTTACAAGCGGCACTCAAGAAAACCGGCGTGCCGGCCGACCTCAAGGTGACTAAGTCCAACGGCGGCGTCATGAGCGCTGAGCATGGCAAGTCTAATTGCGTTCAGATGATTCTGTCTGGCACCGCATCTGGCGTGATTGGTGCAGCTTACATCGCGGAGCAATGCGGCATCCGCAACTGCATGAGCCTCGACATTGGCGGTACGACTGCCGACGTCGCGCTCATTATCGACGGTAAGCCGCAATACGCCACAGGGGAGTACATCGGTGACTTCCAAATCCACATCCCATCCGTGTCGGTGTCGTCAATTGGCGACGGCGGCGGTTCGGTTGCTCGGGTTGACGAGTTCGGCGTCCTGAAGGTTGGCCCCGAAAGTGCCGGCTCCAACCCCGGTCCTGTCTGCTACGGTCGAGGTGGTACGCGCCCCACAATTACCGACGCCTTCGCCGCAATGGGAGTTCTAGGCCAATCGGCTCTTGGTTACAGTACGGTGCAAGTCGACCGCGACGCTGCTATCCGAACGATTGCAGAATTGGCCGGTTCGCTCGGACAGGAGCCCCATAAAACCGCAGAAGCCATCGTCAATGTTGCTATTTCTGGCATGTACGCGGGCGTCAGCCGACTGGTGTCTCGCTTCGGCATTGACCCGCGCAGCTTTACGTTGCTTCCTTTCGGCGGTGCCGGTCCGATGCTCGCCTGCCATCTGGCGCGGGCACTGAATATCGATGAGATACTTGTGCCAGCGACACCGGGCGTATTGAGCGCTTTGGGTGGCCTCATCGCAGACACCAAAAACGACTTCGTTAAGATAACCTATTACAATTTAGATGCCAACACCCTTGAGCAACTAGATCAAGACCGTGCCGAACTGGAAGCTCTCGCGCGCGGCTGGATCCGCGAGGAGACCGGTAGTGACGCTGAGGCAGAGGTCAGTCTGTCTGCCGACATGCGCTACCGCGGCCAATCCTTTGAAATCGATACTCCGCTCAGTCCTGCCTCTATAGCTGCAGGCGATCTCGCCGCTGTGCGCGCAGCATTCCACCGTGAGCATGAGAAGCTCTACGGCTATAGCGACGAGACTGCCATCGTTCAGGTCATCGCACTTCGCCTGATCATAACAGCGCCGACACCTAAACCGGCATTGCAGACGCTCGAAGAAGCGACCGGACTGCCGCAACCGTTGCGTTCGGTCGAGGTTTTCATGGACGGGACCTTCCGTGAGGTGCCGCTCTATCAGCGGGATGCGTTGCGTGCCAACCAGTGCTTTGATGGCCCGGCGGTCGTTGTGCAGGATGATACAACCACCTGCGTACTGCCTGGCTTCAAGGTGACAGTTGACCATCACGGCAACCTGTTGATTAGAGCGGTGTGATCAGCATGAAACTCTCCGAGCGACTTAAAGAAGCCGGGCTGCTGAAACGGCATTTCCTTTGCGACGGACAATGGCACGCTGCATTGTCCGGGACCCAATTTGCGGTCGCGGATCCGGCCACTGGCGTCCAGATCGCGAGCGTACCCAACGCCGAAGCCGCTGATGCAACCGTTGCCATCGATGCGGCCGAGCGAGCCCTGCCATCCTGGCGTGCGCTCACGGGCAAACAAAGGGCCCGTACGATGCGCCGCTGGTACGACCTGCTGTGCGAGAGCGCTGAGGACCTCGCCGTACTGATATCAGCTGAAGAGGGCAAACCGCTGAACGAGGCGCGCGCTGAAGTCGAATACGGCGTTTCGTTCGTCGAGTGGTTTGCAGAGGAAGCCAAGAGGATCGACGGAGACGTGCTCCAGAGCCCGAACTCCGACAAGCGCCTACTCGCTTTGAGGCAACCGATCGGAGTTTGTGTTTCAATTACTCCCTGGAATTTCCCCTTGGCCATGATTACGCGGAAAGTGGCCCCCGCGCTTGCCGCAGGTTGTACAATTGTGGTCAAGCCCGCGGAGCAAACTCCGTTGACGGCGCTCGCGATCGGCGAGCTTGGTTTACGGGCTGGCATACCGGGCGGCGTACTGAACATCCTGACCGCTGATAGCGCCAATTCTGTATTGGTTGGTGAAGTGTTGACCGGCGATCCGCGTGTGACGCATCTGTCCTTCACCGGATCGACGGAGGTGGGTCGCCTTCTGATGCGCCAATGCGCGTCCACCATCAAAAAGGTATCTTTAGAGCTCGGAGGGCATGCGCCGTTCATCGTGTTCGACGATGCGGATCTGGAAGGTGCCATCGAGGGCGCGTTGTCAGCCAAGTACCGCAATGCGGGTCAGGCGTGTATCTCGCCGAACCGCTTCTACGTACAGGCTGGTATCCACGATCGCTTTGTTACGCGCATCTCCGAGCGCAGCGCAGCACTGCGGGTTGGCAACGGCTTCGACCCGGGCGTCAACATTGGGCCACTGATCGACGCGCAAGCGGTGACGAAGGTTCAGCAGCATGTAGACGACGCAATCCGTCAGGGGGCCCAGCTAGTTACCGGCGGCAAGCCGGGCGAATTGGGTTTCTTCCAGCCTACGGTGATAGCCGGCGTCACGCAGGCAATGGTGATGTCGCGCGAGGAGACCTTCGGGCCGGTGATCGGCGTCGCTCGGTTTGAAACGGAGGCCGAACTGCTGGCGATAGCCAATCACAAAGAATATGGGCTGGCCGCCTATCTCTACACGCGCGATCTAGCTCGAGCCTGGCGGGTTGCTGAGGCTCTGGAGTTCGGGATGATCGGTATCAACGCCAGCGCAATCTCTAACGAGGTGGCCCCATTCGGCGGAGTTAAGCAATCCGGTCTTGGTCGAGAAGGTTCGAAATACGGCATCGATGAGTACCTCGAAATGAAATACTTGTGCGTTGGATTGCAGTGAAAGTTCATGAGAACGAGCATGGATTTCGATAAAGCGGAGCTACAGGTTTTTGCCAACTATTGCGTTGCGGTAGCGGAAAGCATGGCTTTCACGTTGGCACGCACCGCGCATTCCACTTTCGTCAAGGAGACGGAAGACTTCTCCTGTACCATTATGACCCCCGACGGTCAGACTTTCGCGTCACCGCGAACGTTGGGAGCGACTTGGTACGCTGGGCTGGACTATGGCCCCCTGTTGCAGTTGGTGGGCTCGTATGAGCCCGGTGATGTCTGGTTCACCAACGATGCTTACAGCGGTTACGTAGCTACACATACGCCGGACATAGTGATGTGGAAGCCGGTGTTTCTCGAAGGCGAGCTGATCTGCTTTGTCGGAGGACACATCCATAACACCGATATGGGCGGTGCGGTCCCAGCTTCCTTATCCCGAACGCTGACTGAAGTGCACCAGGAGGGCATCCGTTTTCCGCCAATGAGGATCGTGCGGGGCGGCGTGGTCGACGAAAGTTTGCTATCGCTGATGGCCACAAACGTTCGTGCGCCTGAGCAGAACCGAGGCGACATGAAGGCTCAATTGGCGAGCTTGGCCACCGGCGAACGCAAAATTCTCGAAACCGCCGAGCGTTTTGGACGCCAGCGTTTCCGTGACGGCATTGAGGCGCTGTTGCGTTATTCGGAGCAGCAAGCACGGGCAGTGGCACGCACCATCCCGGACGGCAATTATTTTTTTGCCGACTACGCCGACGAGGATGCCGCTATCGATGGAAAGCCGATGCGGGTTGCTTTGGCGCTGCGCGTGCGCGATGGCGAGCTGGAATTGGATTTCACTGGAAGCGATCCGCAGCTGTCATCCTCTCTAAACGTGCCCACGGGCGGGCGCGAGCGTCACGTCCTCCCGCTAGTTGGCTTAAACTACGTGCTTTACTCACTCAATCCGGACTTGCTCTTGAATGCCGGTATGTTGCGTATTGCGCGATGTATCCTGCCGGAAGGTTCAGTCCTGAACCCGCAGCCGCCGGCAGCGGTAGGGATGCGCAGCCTGACATGCATGGTCCTGCAAGTGGTTGTGCTCGGCGCCTTTTCACGTGCCGCACCGCACCGATTGCCTGCGTGCCCGTCGTCAGGCATGTCGATCCTTAATATCAAAACCATGGACAGGGATGGCCGGACGATCATGGCTTCAATCGGACCCATCGGGGGCGGAGCCGGTGGCGGGCCAAGTGCCGACGGTTCTGATGGTTCGGGCGCCAACTCAGCGTTTCTCCGTAACACCCCAGTGGAGATCAACGAGGCCGAGGTACCGATCCGAATCCGCCGCTACGGTCTGGTGCCCAGCAGCGGCGGAGCCGGCAAATACCGTGGCGGGTTGGGAACCGTCATGGAATTTCAAGTCTTCTCGCCCAACACGCTGGTCACGGCGCGCAACCGGGATCGATCGTACTTCGGCGCATGGGGCGTGCTCGGTGGATCGGCCGGACGGACCTCAACCTTTACTCGGAACCCGGGGTTGTCCAATGAAGAGAATCTGGGAAATATCGATCTAGTAGACTGCCGGCCGGGCGATATCATTCGCTGTGAAGGTGGAGGTGGAGGAGGCTACGAGGATCCGTTCGAACGCGTGCCTGCTAAGGTGTTGGAGGATGTACGCCGCGGCTATGTGACCGCAGCCGATGCGCGAGAGCTGTACGGCGTGTCTATAGGCAATGGGCTCTTGGATGAGGTCGAAACTTCTCGCATGCGCCGAGAACGTGCTCGGCGCATGACGCTTGAGCACTTCTGCTACGGTGCGGTGAGGGTCGCGCACGAGACGAAGTGGACCGAGGCGAGATACGCGGCACTGACGCGACGCCTTGCTGAATTGCCGGTGACCTGGCGGTTCTTCCTGAAGCATCAGGCTTTTGATGCGCTCGATGCCCGCCTCGCCGTTGGGGAAGCGCCGGATGGTCCAGAGGTGGTGGACGACATTTTCGACGCACTTATTCTGCAGTACCCTGAATTGGCCGTAGGACGGGGCCTGCGGCCGGCATGACGGTGGCCCCCGCACTCCGGGACCCAGACAGAATGATCGGACCGGACTCAAGCAAATTGTTTGCCAGCTTGAGAGCAAAGCCACCTTCACGGCTCTCTCGCGACGAGATATTACTCGGTGATGTCCAAGACAGCACAACGTCCACGGCGGTCACAGGCGGATCGAACTGCAGCTGCAAGAGCTGCTTTGGTGAGCGCCGCCATAACCGTGCTCAGTGAACAGGGGTTCGCACGGGCCACGAGTGTCGCGATAGCAGAACAAGCAGGCCTATCTACCGGCGCATTGCATCACCACTTCGCGACCAAAGAGGACCTTTTTATTGCCGTGCTGGACGATGTCACCGCGAATGTGATCGCGTTGTTCGCCGATCTCCGGGAGGGGAGGGGCGGTAGCTCCCACCTCGCCGATGCATTGATAGGCTCGCTGTGGTCGGTCTATGGCAAGGGGGCTTATTGGGCGGTCTGGGAGATCAACATAGGCTGGCGAAGTGACAAGGGCCTATGCAAGCAGTTGGCGGATCACCGCAGGAACTCGCGCGGCCAAATGGACGCCGCTATTCGCGACAACTCGTTTCTTTCCGATCGCACCAAGAACACGCTGATTGCACTTCTCCCTTTTATCCTTTCGGCAATGCGCGGCATGTTCCTCGAGACCTTCGCGAACCGCGAGGATTCGTTCTTTCAAAGCCAATTGGACGTTCTTGCTGGCCTCCTGAAAGCTCGCCTGGACCAGGCCGCCACTCAGCGTCGGCAGGGTGAGTTCGCTGCAGACGCCTAAGTCATGAACTCCGGCTTTCAGTTCTGACGAAGTTCGGAGTTCGGGCCGATGCCAGCTTGCTCGAACAGGTGGCCCAGCGCCAGGCGTCGAATTCCACGGGCCGACTGTTTTCGGGCACAGTCGGACGGATTGCCTACGAGCTTCTCGACTCGGGCCAAAAATTAATCTTGACACAATTGCAATATACGCATTTACATAACGCGCATTCGGTATGTTATATGATCGTCTCTTGGGTGGCGGCGGATCGTCCGATGTACTTCGGACATGGCCCCGCCTGAAAGCAGCAGGCTCGTCGTTTATGGATGCGGTGACGTGAATAGTGCAGCCAGCTTAGTGACGGGCTGTTTCCGCATGCCGCGGATTGGCTTGGGTACCTGGAAGCTCGAAGGGGCCGATGCCATCTCCGCAGTTCTAGCGGCTTTAGAGGCCGGTTACGAGCATATTGACACCGCGGGCCGGTACGGGAACGAAGAGGCTATCGGGCAAGGGATCGCGCGCGCTGGAGTTGCGCGCTCCCGATTGTTTCTTACCTCGAAAGTGTGGTGGACGGATCTAGAGCCGGAGCGGCTCCTGGCCTCCGTCGAGCGCAGCGTTGACTCTCTTGGCTGCGACTATCTCGACCTCCTCCTGGTGCACTGGCCGAACCCCGCGGTGGAACTCTCAAATACGCTATCGGCTATGGCAGAGGCCAAAGCAATGGGCCTTGTAAGGAATATTGGCCTTTCCAATTTCCCCTCGAGAGCCCTGTCCAAGGCTGTGCAACTAAGCAGTGAGCCGATCGCGGCGCTTCAGTGCGAATATCACCCTTATCTGGATCAGTCGAAGTTAATATCGATCTGTAGAGAGGCGCGAATTGCCTTCGTGGCGTATGCGCCGTTTGGCAGCGGTGCACTGCTGTCGGACCCGACGATTACAGATTTTGCGGCGGCCCACGGGACGACTGCAGCGGATATCGTTCTCGAATGGCTGATGCACCAAGAAGGTGTGGCGGCAGTCCCACGTTCTTCAAACCCTCAACGAATTGCCGCCAATCTGCGCAGAGGCAATATCTCGCTTTCCTCACAAGAGATGGCCGCAATAACCGCTCTACACAGGCCGGACGGCCGTGTGTTTTCCCCTTCATGGGCGCTGGATTGGGACGAGTGAACGAGAGCAAGATGGAGGTGAGAATGACGGAGATCGTGTGCCTCAATGGTCAATTCGTGCCAGCGGCGGAGGCCAAAATATCGATCTTCGACCGCGGTCTCACCTTCGGAGATAGCATCTATGATTGCTGCCCCGTTGTTGCTGGCCGCCTCATCAATTGGCCTCTCAATCGTGCCCGCATACAGCGCTCGCTGAAGGAGATCACCCTTTGCGTGCCGGATCGCTTCTGGAATGAACTCGACGAGCGCGCCACTGAGTTAATCAAGCTCAATGATCTGCGTGAGGGATACGTCTACCTTCAGGTAACACGCGGCGTGGGCGAACGTGTCTTCACTTACGACGACAACATGACGCCCACAGTCATCCTGAGTGTCTGCAGGACTAACATCGTTAAGCGAGGCCACGCGTATCGAGGAATCGCCGTGTGCTCGGTCGAAGATCTCAGATGGGGGCGGCGCGATATCAAGACTACGCAGCTGCTCTATCCGGTGATGGCCAAGATGGAGGCGAAGTCAAAGCAATGCCAGGAAGCTTGGCTCGTCTCCGCAGGAATGGTGACGGAGGGAGCCTCGACTAACGCATACATCGTTCAGCGCGATGGCACCATCGTTACCCGGCCGATCTCTCAAGAAATTCTAGCGGGCTGCACCCGAGATGCGCTGCTTTCGCTCTGCAAATCCAGGCGTATCAATGTGGACGAGCGAGCGTTCGGCCTCGAAGAGGCGCTCACTGCTCGGGAGGCATTTATAACGAGCGCAATCCACTTTGTGACGCCGGTGACTATCATCGACGGAAAGAAAGTTGGAGATGGGAAAATAGGTCCGCTCACGGCCGACCTGCATGAAGCGTTCTTGCAATCAATAGGTTGCTGACAAAGGTCCTCGCTGTCGTTCGCGACGCGGTCGTCAAACGAAAACAGAGGCCCCTTGATAATTGCTTCTTACGAATGCACGAACGAATTGAGTTCTGACTCAACGTGATTGTCGATCGACCCAAACAAGATCTGACCAATGGAGGAGAACGGCCAATGACATTTCTCATCAATCGTAGACGTCTCATGCTTGCCACCTCGTCCGCTGCGGCGGTTGGTGCGTTTGGGGTCAGCCCCAGCCGTGCGGCCACGAACGAATTGAGAGTAATCGTAGGCGGCGGCGATTTCGGCAAGGCATTTGTCGAAGCCTACGTCAAACCCTTCGAAGCGGAAACCGGTGTCAAGGTTACGCCAATAACCCAGAACATCGACCCAGCACAAATTCCCATGATGGTAACGACCAAGAGCGTTACCGTTGATGTCGTCATCATGGGTTTGCCCGAACAATTCGCGAGGGAGGGTTACCTCGAAAAGATCGACTACTCGATCTACAAAAAGGAGGAACTGGATGGCATTATTGAGCGATGCAAGCATCCCTATGGCGTTGGTCCTTACGTTGTCTCGTTGAACCAGGTTTACAACACCAAGAGTTTTCCCGCGGATAAGCCGCGCCCGAACACCTGGAGTGATTTCTGGGACGTCGAGAAGTTCCCCGGCAACCGTTCGCTCCCGTCGGTGAACTGGGCTCCGTGGGAAGAGGCGCTGCTGGCGGACGGTGTACCGGTCGATAAGCTGTATCCCATCGATGTGGAACGAGCTGTGGCAAGCTTGAATAAAATTAAGCCACATGTGCGGAAATGGTGGATGAACGGCTCGGAAATCTTGCAGATAATGCGTGACGGTGTGGCCGATCTGGCCGACTGCTATGATGGACGCGCGGTGTTCTTGATGGATCACGGTTCGCCCATCGAGATTGTCAGGAATCAAGCGAAACTATATTCCGATTATTTGGCGATCCCGAAAGGCAGCCCGAATGCGGAGAATGCGCAAAAGTTTATCGCGCTCGCTCTGCGCTCCGACCGACAAGCGGCCTTTGCCAAGCTTTATCCTCAGGCACCCACGAATCGCAAGGCCTATGAATTCCTTGATGACAAGATAGCGCGCAAGCTTTGTACCTACCCCGAGTACTTGAAACAGGGTTATTTCCAGGATCTGAAATGGTACGCGGAAGTCGGGCCGGACGGAATGACTAACCGCGACCGGCTCAACAAGCGTTGGAACCAGTGGATTCTGGAATAGCTAACTAAGAAATAAGCTGCCTTGCCATCCGCACGTAATGGCAAGGCAAATAGTCGGTGTTCGCTACTTAGGAGCGTCGTCGATGGTCTGGGTCCTCCTCCGGTAGGGAAGATGGGCCGATGTCGGTCTGCTTCCGGTCGCATTGGAGATTCAGTCGTGGGTTTGCCATTTGAAAAGACGGACCAGCCAATTTCAGGCGAGGGACCGTCGGAAAAGTTGTGTGAGAATATTCAGATCGAGTTCCGCAACGTTACGAAGTTGTACGGTACGATCGCTGCTGTCAAAGACCTGTCGCTATCAGTGGGGAGGGGCGAGTTCTTAACGATCCTCGGTCCCAGTGGGTCGGGAAAAACCACCACGCTGATGTTGCTCGCGGGATTTGCGTCTCCCACCAAGGGGGACATCCTCGTCGCCGGAAAATCGGTGGCAACGGTACCCGCATATCGGCGCGATCAGGGTATCGTATTCCAAAGCTACGCATTGTTTCCGCACTTGAGCGTGCGGCGGAATCTCGAGTTTCCCCTTGAAATGCGGGGTATGAGGTCGAGCGAGCGTTCAACGCGGGTAGACCGCATACTTAGCCTCGTACATCTTGGCGAGCATGGCGAGCGGATGCCAAGCCAGCTAAGTGGCGGCCAGCAGCAACGGGTAGCTCTTGCGCGTGCGCTGATTGCCGATCCTCCGGTCCTCCTGCTGGATGAGCCGCTTGGTGCTCTTGATCGTAACCTTCGGGAACAGATGCAGGGCGAGATAAAGAGCCTTCACAAGGAATTCGGCATCACCACGGTCTGCGTGACACACGATCAGGAGGAAGCGCTGACCTTATCCGACCGTGTCGTTGTAATGCGCGATGGTCGAATTGAACAATCCGGGACGCCCGAAGTGCTCTACGATCAACCGGCAACAAGATTTGTGGCCAATTTTCTTGGTGAAGCCAATTTCCTGGAGAGTTGCGGGATAAAGGTGGAAGCGGGCATCCCGCACCCCAACGGTGCTATTGCCATGATCCGGCCGGAACGGATCAGCTTGTCGGCACTTTCGGCATCACCGCCGAGCCCCGATCAAAGACAATCGGTCACAGGTACCGTTGAGGACATGATATACGCAGGCCCGCTGCGAAAGTATCGCGTACGTGTGGGCGCCGGCGCGATCCTGGTGCGTCAACATGTCGATTCGGAGCAAGATGTCTTTTCCTACGGAGATGAGGTTCGACTGGATTGGCGGCGTTCAGACGTCCGCTTCGTCGCAGCCTGATCGGGGGTGAACTGGTATGAGAATACTCAACAATTTGGGTCGCATGCCGATCTTGCTCACGGTGCCTGCCATCGCAATCCTTTTGATTGCAGTTGGCGTTCCCATCGTTCAACTGTTCTTGACAAGTCTGAACGCGCCCGCGCTTTCGCTCGTCAACTACGAGGCTTTCTTCGGTGACAGCGCAAATCGCCGGGTTCTGCTTCAGACGATAGAAATCAGCATTATCGCCACGCTGCTGTGTCTCATCATAGGATATCCGACAGCATATCTCATCGCCGGCGCCTCGAAAAAAGTGCGAGTGGTGCTCACCGTATTGGTGTTCATTCCGTGGCTTACCAGCGCCTTGGTGCGCACTTACGCGTGGGTGGTGATACTTGGAGACCACGGGCTAATCAACCAGTCGCTACTCGGCCTGGGGCTAATTTCGCACCCGCTGCCACTCCTGTATAACCGTCTAGCCGTCTATATCGGTATGGTCCATATCATGCTTCCGATATTCATTCTGCCGCTTCTCAGCGTGATGGTGGGCATAGACAAGTCGTTGATGGCTGCGGCGCGCAGCATGGGGGCACGTCCTTTCGCAGCGTTTTTCAGAGTCTATCTTCCGCTCAGCCTACCAGGTGTGCGCAGCGGGGTATTGCTTGTCTTCGTGATTTGTTTGGGGTTCTACATCACGCCGGCAGCGCTCGGTGGACTTCGGGATGTCATGCTGTCCAATTTCATTGCCACTCAACTTTCGACCTCGGTTAATTTGGCACCTGTGGCCGCCTCGGCATTCATCTTGTTGGCCGCCGCTGCAGTCGCGCTATTCATTTTTGGGCTAGATCTTTCCGGAGGGGGTAGCCACGGCGCCATTGAACTGACGAAGCGAAAAAGGCTCCAGCGAGCACGTAGAGTGGCTCTGTGGCTGAATGAATTCGCTGCCCATCATAGAGCAAAACGGTGGCGAATCGAACTTTATCGACCAGCCGAAGTCATACATTGGTCGACTCCGGTCGGAGCACTGTTTCTGACATTGGTGATGCTTTTCCTTCAGGTTCCTGGCCTTATCGTGATCGCGATGTCATTCAGCCCAGCGGCAGTTCTTGAGTTTCCGCCCTCTGGCTTTTCGCTGCGGTGGTATGAAACCTTTTTCGCAGACCCCAGCTGGACCAGTGCCCTCATGGTAAGCCTCCAAATCGGGCTATCGGTCGCCTTGGTCTCGGCAAGTGTTGGAACGCTTGCGGCGTTCGGTCTCAATCGTACAGTTACCCGTGTCCGATCATTGTTGACCATGGTTATCCTTACTCCGATCACCTTTCCCATTATTGTCGTTGGCGTCGTGATCTATTTTGGCTTGGTCAGGTTGGGACTGATCGGAACGATATCGGGGGTGGTTATTGCGCATAGCGTTGGGGCGATTGCCTACGTATTTGTAATTGTCTCCGCCACTTTGGCGAATTTTGATCGGCGGTTGGAGCAGGCGGCGATGAGCATGCGCGCGGGACCGATAACAACATTCCGAAGGGTGACTGTTCCACTTATTTTGCCGGGCATTGTTGGCGGCGCGGTATTTGCTTTCATTCACTCCTTTGACGAGGTCATCATCACATCCCTTGTCAGCGGATTTTCGATAAGAACATTACCGCTCAAAATGTACGAGAACATAAGCAATCAAATCGATCCGACGATTGCTGCAGTGGGTTCCTTGCTCACGCTTCTGCCGGCACTTTGGTTGCTCGTGCTTTATCTGACGTGGTGGAAATCAAGATCGTTGGCTCAGAATGTCCGCCCGGAGTCGCTCGCTTAGCTTATCGAGCTTACAAACTTTCCCTGCCAAATCATCTTGACTCCGGCGGTTAAGCACAGTTACGTAACGCATACGCGGTATGTTATGATCAAGAAGGCGACCCAAAGTGGGCAAAATAAAGATCCATGCGAAATAGATCGGAGTTGGCTGTGAAGGATCTCGTATGCCTCAACGGCGAGTTCATGCCAGCCTCGGAAGCGAAGATTTCTGTCTTCGATCGCGGTTTAACCTTTGCGGATAGCATCTACGACGTATGTGTCGTTGTGGGGCACCGTATGATCAACTGGTCCTTGAATCGCGCGCGCATGAAGCGAGCGTTGCAGGCAATTCGCCTTGACGTGCCAGACCAGTTTTGGACGAAACTTGATGATCGGGTCGCCGAGTTAATCCGGCTCACCGATTTACAGGAGGGTTTCGTTTACATCCAGGTGACGCGTGGGGTTGGCGAGCGCACGTTTACATATGAGGACCGCCTGACGCCGACGGTCATATTGAGCGTCAACAGGATAACGATTGTCAAACGTGGAGCCGCTTATCACGGGATCGCGGTGTGTTCGGCGGATGACTTGCGATGGGGGCGCTGCGACTTCAAAAGCAATCAGCTCCTCTACCAAGTGTTGGCAAAGGTGGAAGCCAGGTCCAAAGGCTGCGATGAGGTGTGGCTTGTCTCTCGCGGACTAGTGACTGAAGGCGGCTCGACGAACACCTATATAGTTGACCGCGACGGGACCATCGTCACTCATCCTCTTTCGCAACAAATTTTGGCAGGCTGCACTCGGGACGCACTGTTGTCTCTTTGCAAATCTCTAGACCTAAGGGTGAACGAGCGCGCGTTCAGTTTGGACGAGGCTCTTGCGTCTCGAGAGGCGTTTATCACAGGCGCGACACACCTCGTGACGCCGGTCACCTCTATCGACGGACGGAAAGTTGGAGACGGCCAGGTGGGTGAACTTACAACAAAACTCCACGAGGCGTTCCTCCAGTCAATCGGCTGCTAGCCCGATCCGATATGGGAATATGAGCCGCCTATCTGTTGCGCTTACCAGCTATCCCTGGAGATCTTGATGAAGAAGGCACACGTCGTTCTTTCCAGCCCGAAGGATGTGTTTCCGGGGGTCAACTATGAGCACGCCTCAAGGGCAGGAGATCTCATCTTCTTGGCCGGCCAGATCGCACAGGACGAGAACGGAAACTGGGTGGCGCCTGACGATCCTTATAAGCAGGCACAACAGATCTATCGCAATATCGACCGCGTGCTCGCTCATGTGGGCGTAACACGTCGTGATGTTGTTAAGGTCAACACCATCTTGATAGATGGAAACGACCGAGAGGCAGTGACGAGAGCGCGTTTGGAATATTTCGGTGACCATCGGCCACCTCACACGGGCGTTATCGTCGCCGCACTATCATGGCCCGAAATAAGGATTGAAGTCGAGGTGATCGCATACGCGCCACTCGAGAAGTCGGAAAACAAGGGATGACCGAGCTGTCAGCATCTTCGTCCGTTCCGGAACGGAATTGACGTGCCACAAGAACCGGGAGACTCTTCAATGCGCTTGTTCGCCGCTACACTTGCCACGGAAACGAATCCTTTCTCTCCTCTTCCGACCAGCCTCAATTCTTACAAAGAGTGCGTCTTCCTTAGGCCCGGCGAGCACCCGGAAGAGACGCCGCTTTTCTGTACGGAGCCACTCTGGGTCGCGCGCCAAAGGGCAGCCGCTGAGGGCTTCACGCTCATTGAAGGAAGTTGCTTCGCCGCTTCTCTCGGGGGCACCACCAAGCAGCGCGACTATGAGTTCATGCGCGATGAGATCCTGAGTCAGCTCAAGGCGGCGCTTCCCGTAGACGGCGTGCTGCTCGGCCTTCATGGCGCTATGGTGGCTCACGGTTATGAGGACGTTGAAGGCGACATATTGGAGCGCGTGCGCGCCCTCGTCGGCCCGAAATGTGTCATAGGCGTCGAACTCGATCCGCATTGTCATCTCAGCGTCAAACGGGTGGAACTCGCTGACGTAATAGTCCTTTACAAGGAGTATCCTCACACCGACATGGTCGAACGCGCCGAGGAGGTGCTTGATCTCGTGCTGAAGACGCTGCGGGGAGAAATCAAGCCGGTTATGTCTCTTTATGACTGCCGACAAATTCAACTTTGTCTAACCACCGTGCCGCCGATGCGCGGCTTCGTCGATCGAATTAAGGCGATGGAAGGCAAGGACGGGGTGCTCTCGATCTCTATCTGCCATTGCTTTCCTTGGGGCGATGTGCCGGACCTATCCGGCCGCATTCTGGTCACCATGGACAAGGACAAAGCGAAGGGCGACGCACTCGCTACTATCATTGGCGAGGAGTTCATTTCTATGCGCGGCAAGAACTTGCCGCAATATTACTCCATCGACGACGGAATCAGCGCGGCCCTTGAATGCAATGACCCGCCAGTTGTGATCACGGATGCTGCCGACAGTGCCGGGAGTGGTGCGCCGTCCGACAACACGAACATCTTGCGCCGTCTCATTGAGCGCGGTGTCGAGAGTGCCGCGGTAGGTCCCATCTGGGACCCAATCGCGGTACGGCTCTGCTTTGATGCGGGCGAGGACGCCGAGTTTCCTTTACGCTTGGGCGGCAAGATTGGTCCGAGCTCTGGACTCCCGATTGACGCGATGGTGACTGTGGTTGGCCTGAAAGCCGATTGCTGGCAAACCTTTGGTCCGCGCCGGGGTTTGCTTGGTGATTGCGCCGCGATACGAGTGGGCGGCATCGAAGTCCTGCTTGTCAGTAACCGCACTGCGAGCACAGGCTTGGAGCTTTTCCGTAACGTCGGTATCGACCCTCTTACCAAGAAGATCGTGGTTCTCAAGTCCGCGAGGCCTCTCATGACGGCCGATGGTCCGATCGCTGCGAAGATGATCAATGTCGAAAGTGATGGACTGGCGAGCCTCGATTATCGCAAGATTCCTTACCGACGGATCAATCGCCCAATCTGGCCGCTCGATGGAGCTACTAGCCCTGGCCTCATCTTCTGACGAGGCACGTCACCGAACCGACCTCGATAGGCGGACTTGGAATCCAATTTCGAGGCGAGGCATTCCTGCTCGCGCTTCTTCGGAGTTTAGCGGCACGCTTGCTAGGACCCGAGAACCGCGCCATCCGGAGCGATGAAAGGGCGCGCGCGAAGGGGCATGTCGCAAATCGGCCGCCGCTGCAGGCGGGAATCGTCAGAATCAAACTAGCGGTAATTCCGCAGACCTCAATAATTAGGAGATCGTATTGGGTGTTTGGACTTTGGGAGCCGTCGGCGACGTCTTCGTCAATCGCAAGAAGCCGAACGATGCGTTCTTCGGTTCCAACGATTTGCTGCATAAGATCGATGTCGTATTCGGTAATTGCGAAGGCGTGTTTACCGATCATCCGCATTTTGCGCCCAGTTCTGGCTGGCAAGTTATCGCGCCGAAATTGAATGGAAGCGCGCTCGGCGAAGCTGGATTTGACGTGATGGCGGTCGCGAATAATCACATTATTGATGCGGGGCACGAGGGGCTGGCCGACACCTTGAACTTACTTCATTCGCAGGGGATCAAGACCGTCGGCGCTGGGGCAAACCTGGCCGAAGCAACAGCAGCCGCTGTTGTCGAGCAACACGGCACTAGAATCGGCTTTCTCGGTTTCTCGTCCGTCTATCCCGTCGGCTATGACGCTCGCAGATCGAAGCCCGGGCTCGCCGCTATGCGAGTTCATTCACATTATTTCATTCCTGAGTGGTCTTATGGTCATGTCGAACCGGGCGTAGTGCCCGCAGTTAGGACTTTCCCGTTTCCCGAAGACGTCGAGCTCCTGAAGTCGCTGATCCGGGATCTGCGCAGCAGGGTAGATGTCGTCGTCGTCAGTCACCATTGGGGGCAGGCCGCCAGGCCCGTTTACTTGACCGAATACGAACGGACTCTTGGCCGTATTTCCATTGAGGCAGGTGCTGACGTGGTCCTAGGGCATCATCATCATTTCCTGCGCGGTATCGAGTTTCACGAGGGTAAGCCTATATTCTACGGCCTCGGTCATTTCGTTTTCGATCTGCCAGGCCTCGACGTCATTCACAATGGCCATGAGCTGGAAAAACTGAAGGCGATTGGGGAGTACGCGATCTATCCACGCGAGGGCTTTCCCTTGTCGCCATTCCATCCTGACGCTCGCATGACGATGGTCGCCGCCTGCGATTTCGAAGGACCTGAGATGATATCGGTTGGATTTTTCCCATGTCTCATCAACGAGGAAAATCACGCTATGCCGTTAAAGGTAGATGATTCGCGAGCTCAAGAAATCGTCGACTATATGTCAAGGATTGGCGGCGAAGTTGACTTTGAAACGTGCTACTCACCTATTCTAGAGAGATCGGGCCTCGCCTATTCACGGGCAACGAGAGGCCGAAGAGTGGGCTAGAGCTCTGTGCAAACGAGGGCGGATACCAAATCCATCTGTCGGCGAACGTAAACGCTTGCTCATGCCAACTTCTGAGCTATCGGCCGCTTGGCGCTCGGCCAACACTGAGGTTCGTTCGAAAGGAAGACAAGTGTTCCATAGCACGATGATGGACGTGCCACTCTCGCTTAATCATCTGCTGGAGCGCGCGGGCAAGATTTTTGCCGCTAACGAGATTGTCTCGCGGCTGCCTGACAAGAGTCTTCGCCGGCACACCTACGGTGAGTTCTATCGGCGCACGCGCTCGCTCGCGTCGGCGCTGCAGCGGCTTGGTCTTAAGAAAGGTGACCGCGTTGCCACGCTGTGCTGGAATCATCATGCTCACCTGGAGTGCTATTTCGGAATCCCAGCGGCAGGCGGTGTGATGCACACGCTGAACTTGCGACTGACGCCCGACGAGATCGGCTGGATTGCGGCAAATGCAGGCGACCGCTTCCTGATCGTCGACGACATCCTCTTGCCCCTGTACAAGCAATTCGCGCATTTGCACCAGTTCGAGCGCGTGATCGTCTTCCCGTTCTCGGGAGGGCGTGTTCCGCCGGACACGGAAGACTACGAGGCCTTGCTGAATCACGCCGATCCCGATGCTTTCAAATATGAGGCGCACGAGGAAACCGACCCGGTTGCAATGTGCTACACGTCCGGTACCACCGGCCGTCCGAAAGGCGTGGTGTACTCTCACCGTTCGACCATCCTGCACATGCTGGTCGGAAGCCTCGGCGAGTTCTGGGCGCTGCGCAGCACCGACGTACTTCTGCCCATCACGCCGATGTTCCACGTGAACGCCTGGGGCATTCCCTACGGCGCGGTGAACCTGGGTGCGAAGCTCGTGTTTCCCGGACCGCACCTGCATTCCGACGACATCCTCGACCTGATGCAGATCGAGCCGCCGACGATGGCCTTCGGAGTACCGACAATCTGGATGACCTTGTTGCAGACCTTCGAGGCGGCGCAGGCCGAAGGTTCGCCCGACCGCGGCCGATGGAAGTTGCCGAAACCGCTGCGCGCCGTGACCGGCGGCGCAACCGTGCCCGAGTCTTTGATTCGCGCGCTCGACAGGCATGGCGTGTGGATCGAGCAGGGATGGGGCATGACCGAAACGTCTCCTCTCTGCACCAGATCATACCACCGGGCTGAGCTGCGCGATGCAGGCAATGAGGAGAAGTATCGTCGCGCCGCCATGGCCGGCGTGCCTGTCCCACTGGTGGAGCTGCGGCTGTGCGGTGACGAAGGTGAGCAGCCGTGGGACGGCAAGAGCGTAGGCGAGATTCAGGTGCGCGGGCCGTTCATTGCGGGCTCCTACCACGATGCGCCCGTTTCGAGCGACAAGTTCACCGAGGATGGCTGGCTACGTACCGGCGACGTTGCCTCAATCGATCCGCTTGGCTTTGTGCGTATCACCGACCGGACAAAGGACCTCATCAAATCCGGCGGCGAATGGATCAGCTCGGCCGATCTCGAGAATGCGCTGATGGAGCACCCTGCGGTCGCCGAAGCAGCGGTGATCGCGATCCCCAACGAGAAATGGAGCGAGAGGCCCTCGCTTGCATCGTACTCAAGCCTGGCAAGCAGGTGGACACGACGGAGTTCAGCGAGCATCTCCTGGCGCGCAGTTTCGCAAAATGGCAGTTGCCCGATCGCTATGAGTTCATCGACGCAGTACCACGAACGTCGACCGGCAAGTTCTGGAAAGCGAAGCTGCGCGAACGATTTCCGCAGTGAGAGTGCTCTCGGTCGCTGACCGCCGCGCTGGCCCGTTAGGCTGGGGACAAAGTCAGCCTGCGACCGAAATCAGCATCGCGATGATGATGCGTCAGCTCTGTGGGGTCGTCTAACGTGACGCGCCGCTCAACCACTGTGCTTGTGCTGTAATTCTGTTGGCCCAAAAGTGCTCTCATCCCCGCCGCGCTCACATTTTGGCCGAAACACCGAGGGCACACAGTCGGAACCTGATTTCCACTCCGTTCCAACCCGAAACGCAGACGAGAGCCACGGTCACGACCTCCCGTGCTCGGCTGGGGTCAAATAGTCGAGGAGAAAAAAGGCAATCCGCCACAGATCGTTGCGAATGACTGGTTTTTGTGTTCTGGTGTTTGGTATAACACATAACATAGCTGACGACCAGCAGATTAGATGACGCTAAACGAACCCGACCTTGCGAGCCCCCTTGCGCCCCTCGACCGGCAAGCCAGTTTGGGCGAACTCGCCTACACCTCGCTCAAGGAGTCCATCATTAGCGGGCAGTTTGTGCCAGGACGCAAGCTGACCGTACGATCGGTTGCGCAAGCGCTCGGTGTCAGCACGACGCCTGTCCGTGATGCCATCGTTCGCCTGATCAGCGAGGGCGCCCTGGTTAATCTTGGGCCGAAGACCGTCGTCGTGCCGGTACTTACCATGGCCACACTCGATGAAGTGACGAAGATCCGCCTTGCGCTCGAGGGATTGGCAGCATTCGAAGCCACCGCGCATATCGAAGACCGGGACATCTCGTTCCTGGAAGAGACGCAGATCCGTATCAACGATGCGATGGACAAGTCGCAATACGCCGATGTCCTTCGTCTCAACAAAGCATTCCACTTCCGGCTCTACGGGACCTCCGGAATGCCCCGCCTGGTCACACTCATCGAATCTCAGTGGTTGCGCATCGGGCCGTCGCTAAACGATCTATATCCCGAGTTTGCAATCCACCGGCGGGGGGTCTCGAACCACCAATGGGCTATTGGCGGACTGAAGGACAGAGACGCTACGGCCGTACGGGCGGCGATCGAAAACGACCTGCGGGAGGGCTACCGCCGTCTGAGCAATCTCGTCCAGTCTCGACAGGACTAGGCTCCTAACCACAAGAGTCGCCCAAAAGTCCGTCTTCGCTCCAGGACGCGACCAGCAGATACTGACCACCTGCCGAACGCTTATGGGCGACCCCGAGCTCATCATGAGTAATGAGCCGACCGACGGCTTGGGACCTTTGATCGTTCAACAGGTCGGCGATTGCACGCATCGCGGAAGCGGGGTCTTCACCTTTTTGCTGGAGTAAACGTTGGCCATCGCGCTCTGGATATTGCATCGCGTCCACGTCATTGGCTATGGACGTATCGTTTTTTCGAAGCTGCGGCCAAATGACAGCCGTCGCAAGGAATGGCTCGAGGTTGTGACACGCTTGACGTGTCACGATCACGCGGGACGAACAGATTGCGACTCATCGAATGATCGATTCACTGCTCGCACACGATCACTCGCCGCCAGCTTTTGTTTCAGCCATCCGAAAATGCAATCGTCTGAACTCACGAAGTTTTCGATTTCCCACCCCTGGCTGCGGATCATTCGCGGGACGACCAACTGCAGATCGAAATGCGCTTGCATGCACTCAGCCTGTAGTTTGACCGCCTCCGATACGCTCACGATACCGCGCCCGCCGGCGACCACGAGAACTGGGCATTTCAACAGTCGTATGCGTTGGGCGCGATGTGCTGGCACTGCATGTTCGCCCGTCGAGGTCGCAGCTCCCGTCATCCAACCGACAGACGCCAAATTCCGAGACCGATGCCAAAGACCGCCATCGCAAACTGCCGCCGCAAGGCGCCGATCACATGCAGCGAAATCGGTCGCAAGGACAGCCGACAATTCCTCTCCGTAAACGCCGATTCGCCTGGCATCAACGTCGGGCCGCCTTGATAAATAGTCCAAGCAGCAAGACAACAGAAGGTTCGAGTGGCTGCGCGAGCCACTTGAGATATCGTCGTGAGAGATGACGAGTACCGAAAGATCTTGGCCAATCACCACCGGCAATAGCCTTCCGAGCAGCGTCGCTGCGGATTCTTGCTCCATACTGATGCATATCACTGCCGGCGTGTGCCGATTGGGGCTGGCGGCCCGCAAGTAATAAGCTGGCACTTCAACCTGATCAAAACATGCAATGTTGATCCGCTCGATTTTCTGCACCAGAGATGAATTCAATCTCTGAATACCACGCTCGATCTTGGTTGAAACGTCTCCATGTTGAGGATCGCCTTCGTCAATCAATCGCCTGGTCACTTCAAAGGCGGTCAAGGCGCAAAGCCAGGCCTCGGCTGCCTCAGCAAAGGTGCCATTCTGCATGTTGAGGTCACCGATGGCGCAGTGAGCATCCGCGATGCTTGTCCACCTTGCGACGAGGTTCTGCCGACTTGTGGCTCCGTCGAGGTCAGTGAGACCTGGATTGTCCAAGAACGCTGCAGCGTCTCGCCTTGTGGAGGCAAGATTGCCGCTCGCTTGACACTGAGCAGCGTACTCCATCCGATTAGCCCCCTTGGGTGCATTCTCACCGTGGGCCCAGCATCAATCAAGTCGCTCCGGTCAACGTGACCCTTGCTGCTGCCATGCCCTGATGCTCGACACTGTTCTTTTGGCCGCAGAACACAGGAATTCGCCTCAGCAGTCATCACAGCAGTAGGCGATCGGCCGAAGCGGCGACCCGGAGCCGTGTTCGATGGGCAGCGGGGCCGCCATGAAAAGGCAGCGGCGGGAGACGAGCTCCAGATTAGCAACGCATTCCAGGATCAAGATGCCGTTTGGCAGCCAATGCTTGAAGTGCCCGGGCAACGTCCCTGTGGAGACACCATCCACCAACGCCGCTTCGCAGGCGATCGTGTCTGCGCCGACGGCTCGAACCTTCCGTTCCTTGAAGAGGAGCACCAGTTCTTCGTTCATGCCCGGAGCATTGCGGGCATACCACTGGGCCTGTGCATCACGACGCCAATGCTGCTTCAACCATCCGAAGTTCACGAGTGCGATCTCGTCAGGGCCGACCGAGATGCCATGCTTACGCTCGTAGGATTCGACGTCCGAAGGCGAAAGGATGTCACCGGGTTTCCAGTCGCGATCGGAAAAATCGTAAACAACCGCCTCGGCGACGAGCCGGTCAACAGCAACCGTTTCGATCGAAGCGTGCATCTGGTCGGCAACCGTATGCGCGGGCGCGTCGACATGACATCCGATATGCTCGGCCATGCTGAGATTCTGGCAGTAATATCCATCGTTCTCGTGCACGACGGTCGGATCGATGATCAGATGGGGATGCGTTGGCCAGCGTGGGATGCCCCGACCCAAGGTTGGTGCAAGGTCGACAGGCCGCAGAGATCGAAGGTGCTGGGCGGCAGTCCGGATCGCTTCGAAGCCATCCGGTTTGGGTGCGATTGGATCCTTCATGTGACTCCTTAAAGATACGACGTTGTCATTGCCCCGCGGCGGATATTCTGGTCACTTCGTGCTTCCGCAGCGCTTCGAGATGCCTCAGCTGGCCGCAACGAGCTGGCGTTCATGGGGGCGTGGCTTAGAGGGTTTTATCTCAGGTGGCGCCGCCATGACGGAGTTTGGCGGTGGCCATCTCGTCGAGCGACAGCATTCCCGCCGTGCCGTCCGCTGTGAGAGCGACCCGATATACATCTCGTGCACGTTCGAGAGTCTCGCGCATCTCGGACACATCGCGCAGTACGAGGGCTGGATCTCGCTTGGCGGGATCGCCGAACCCGCCGCCGCCGTTTGTCGTGCCGCGCACAGCCTGTCCCTTGTGGATGACCTGGATGCCAAAACCGGGCACTCGTTCTTCTCGGCCGTCCTCATGGATAACGTAGGACACAGCGAGCGATCCTGATTGCCCCCCGAGCACACCCTTCGGCGCGAACACCTGGCCGTCCGAGTTGGTGGCGACCGTCATCGTGCCCTCGCGGACACGATAGCGCGTCTCTATGGCCAGCCCGCCCCGGTGCGCACCAGCCCCACCGCTTCCAGGTACGACGCGCAGGTGATCGACAATCATGGGAAACTTGATCTCATTGATCTCGATGCTGTCCCGATAGGTCAGCCCCGAAGACGCCGGGATGCCGTACGTGCCCCAACCGTCAGCGTACGGCGAAGCCGGGCCACCGTTCGAGGCTAGTGTCAGCTGGCTGATGTAGGGACGGGCGCCGTTTCGGAAATCGGTCCCGGAAATGACACCTGTGTTGACGCCCAGGCACAAGCCACCCTCGGCCAATCCGAACCCTTGACCCAATCCCGCCAGTGCAGATTGCACGAGATTCACAAGGCGATCGGCGACATTCGTCGTGGCGATCGAGCAACTCGCCGGAAAGCGGGGAATGCCAACTACCGAATTCTCGCGCAGCAAGACCGTAAGGCGGCGGAACGCGCCAGAGTTTCGCGGCAGACCGGCACCCAGGCTGTGATAAATCCCCGCCATGACGCTGCTGCGGGCGGTTGCTTCAGTCTGATTGAAGCCGGCTTTGACGCAGTCATCGTTATGGCGGAGGTCAACGATGATTTCACACGCGCTCGGATCGACCTCGATCACGGCTTTGACCGCGATGCCTTCGGGCAGAACTCCTGGCACGGGGTCGTGGCGCGAACTCACGTCCATGCGACCCTTCGGCAGGGCGGCGATGCGGGACGCCATGAGGCGTTCAGAGTAGTCGAGCCATTCCTTGATGAAGGTCTTGATCCTTGCTGTTCCGTGCTCGCGGCAGAGCTCCTTCAGCCGCCGCTCGGCGATGCGTGCGGCCCCGAGCGTCGCAAGGAGATCGCCGCCCCACTGCTCTGGAACGCGGATGCGGCGCATGCCCAAACGGATGACATCCTCGATTGTGTGTCCGTTTCGTTGCAGTCGCATGCAGGGGAAGATGATCGCGCCTTCCTCGTACACGTCTCTTGCAAACGGGTGGTAGGTCGTAGGCAGGCTGTTGCCGATGTCGGCCTGGTGGGCTTTGGCGCAAGCTGTGAAGAGATGCTCGCCATCGACGAAGACCGGCACCATGACGGTTTGGTCGGCGGGGTGCGTGTTGCCCGTGTAGGGATCGTTGTCGATGAAGGCATCACCCTCGGCCAGATCCGGATGAAGACGTGCGATATTGGCCGACTGCATGTGCGAATTGAAGGTATGCACGGGCAGTCCGTCGGCGACGGCGACGAGTTCCCCCTCGCCACTAACAATTGCGCAAGAGAAGTCACGTCCGTTGCTGACGATCACCGATCGCGCAGAACGCAGGACCGTATTCGTCATCTCGCGAACGATCGCCTCGAATCGATTGGCCAGCACGGCCGCCAGGATAGGATCGGTAAACGCGACCGGGATCGACCTTGGCGCCTGATCGACGGCGGGGCTTACGCCGGGCGGCTGCGTCATTGATTTACCTTTCCAGCTTCAGAAGATAGCTGCCGGTGGGAGACAGGCACGCGGATGCATTTGGCGGCACGACGATGGTGGTCGTGGGCTCGAGGATAATCGCAGGACCGGCGACCTCCAGGTCCGGCCTGAGGGCTGGGCCGTCGTAGAACGGCGTGTCGATGAGCCCTTGCCCCGGGAAATAGGCGCCCTGCCGCTTGAGGAGGGCGCTGCGCTCCTCGCCCGCGATCGGCTGCGCAGCTGGACGCGGCAGAGCAACACGCAATCTGACTTTCCAGGTCAGGAATTCGACCACGCCATGAGGGTCGTCGACGCCGAACGTACGCTCATGGGCCTTATGGAAGCGCGCTGCAAGCTCCGTCGCGTCGAGTTCGCCCTCATGGGAAAAACCCGGAAGGGGAACCTCGAGCTCCCAGATTTGCGCGCGATAGCGCGCATCGACCGCAATTTCGAAGCTGCAAGCCGCTTCACGCGGGATCTTCAAACCCGCCCGCAACGTCTCGAGCGCTGCATGGGCGCGCGACAACGCGCGTCGGACGACGGTTTCATCAAATGCGTCGGAGCTCGTGATGCCGCTCGCGGCCTCCTCCGCAACCACGTCGGAGAACTGCATGCCGCAGGCGCTCAAGGCGCTCGCAGTCTGCGGGAGCAGGACTGTCTTGCAGCCAAGGGCCCGAGCCACCGAGGCGATGTTGAGGCCGGCAGCCCCGCCACCTGCCACGAAGACACTCCCCCGTGGATCCACGCCTTCGGAGACCGTGATGTCCTGGATGGCGGAGATCATGGTCTCGTCGGCGATGGTCAGGATCGCGAGCGCCGTTTCCTCAACAGAAAACGAGAGCCGGTCCGCAACCGTTGCCACGGCAGTCCGCGCCGCGGCAGCATCGAGAGTCATCCGGCCGCCCAGGAAAAGGTGTGGATCGATGTAGCCCGCGACCACTGCGGCATCCGTGACGGTTGGCAGCTTGCCGCCCCCCGGATAGCAGGCCGGACCTGGTACCGATCCGGCGCTCTGCGGACCGACACGCAAGAGTCCCCCGTCATCCACCCACGCGATCGAGCCGCCTCCGGCGCCAACACTGCGAATATCTACCGAGGACAAAGCGAGCAGTTCCCCGGTGTACCTGGGCCCAAGCCAGGTCTCGCGCGTACGAACGACCTCTCCATCACGAATCAGGCCGACGTCGAAGGTGGTGCCGCCCGTGTCGCAAATGATGATGTCGCCGTTTGCCGTCACACGTCGGGCATATTCCCGAGCTGCGAGCGGCACCATGGCTGGTCCGGATTTGGTGAGGTGTACGGGTCTGTGAGCTGCCGCCGCGACCTCCATGCATCCGCCCACCGTTGTCGAAACGAGCAGATCGCCTGAGAAGCCAAGACGCTCAAGATCGGCTGCCATGTCCTCCAGAAACTTCTGCATCACGGGCTTGAGCGATGCATCGAGGACGGTTGCCGAGGCACGGCGATACTCCCGCGGCACTGGCAGGATCTCATGCGACAGCGTTACAGCCACTGACGAAGCATGCTCTTTGAGTAGTTGCGCGACGCGCAATTCATGCGCGGGATTGACGATTGACCACAGAAGGCAAACTCCCACAGCCTCAATGCCTAAGCGCTCCAATTGCCGCGCGGCGGCGATGACGCAAGCCTCGTCGAGGGTGGTCTCAACGCCGCCCTCCGCGTTGATCCTCTCTTTGATTTCGAAGGTCAGACGACGCGGCACATAGGGTTCAGGGAAAGGCGTGCGATAGTCGTGCGCATCCTTCTTGCCGCCCTCTCTCAGGTAGAGGATGTCCGGAAAGCCCGCCGTTACGAAGAGGGCGGTTCGCGCAGTTGATCGCGTTACGATTGCGTTGGTCGCACGGGTCGTCCCGAAAATGAGGCGACCCGCATGACGGATCACGTGCTCAGGCGTCACATCGAGCAGACGGGCTGCTGCGGAGATCGCACCATACATGCCTTCAAAAGCGCGCTTGGGTGTCGTCAATGCCTTCCCAATGGTCAGCCGGCCAGCTTCGTCCTGGATGACCGCATCCGTAAATGTTCCTCCTGTGTCGATCGTGATGACATAAGACATGGTAAATTTCACTCTCCAAGGCTCGATGCGGTTGTCGCGGCCACTCGTTTAGTTTCGTTGCGCTCGAAGGCGATCGAGGAGTACGCCTGCAACCACGATGACACCGAGCACGATCATCTGCAGGTAGCCGCTGATCTGGACGAGGTTCATGCCATTCGACAGGACAATGATGAAAAGAGAGCCGAGGAGGGCCGTACCCGCACTGCCGCAGCCGCCCGAGAAGCTCGCACCACCGACAATGGCCGCGGCCGCCGATTGCAGCGACAGGGTGCCGCCAATGCTCGGTTCGCCGGATCCCGTTCGCGCGGTCAAGATCATCGCTCCGAGCGCCGTCAAAACCGAGCTCAGGACATAGGCCGACATCAGGATGAGCCGGACTGGAACGCCTGCAACCTCCGCAGCTCGTGCATTCGTGCCGATCAGGTAAAGGCCGCGCCCGAACACGGTTCGACGCAACACGAAATGAACAACAAGGCCCGCGGCAATCGCGATCACAACGGGAGCCGGCAGGCCCAGCATCGTCCTCGTGTTGAGAAGCTGGAAGAACAGTTCAGGCATGCCTTGAACCGGATGACCGCCCGACAGAGTCGTGGCGATTCCTGTCGCGATGTTGAAGCTGCCCAGCGTGACCACGAAAGGAGTGACGCGTAAGACGCCGACAACAGATCCGTTGAAGGCCCCGACCAGCGCTCCGAGCGCCACGCCGGCAACAAGGCCCGCGATCACGATCACCGGCTCGCCAACATGGCCGGACCCAAGAGCTGCCATCGCGAGCGCTGACCCGACACTGACCATCGAGGCAGTCGGACCAAGAGAGAGGTCAAAACCCTTCCCTATGATCACGATGGTCTGTGCCATCGCGAAGAGAAACAGGAAGCTCGTCTGCTGCAGGATGTTGATGAGATTGGCCGGCGACATCACCCGAGAATCTGCCAGGGCGAAACCCGCGAACAAGATGACGACGCCGGTCGGCAAAAGCAGCTGCACGAGCGAAAAATGGATGCGACGCGCGAGCGCGGCAGGTGAGGGAGCGCTCATGCTGGCCTCTCGATCAGTCATGGACGGTCCTCCGGCGCCGAATTTCGTCGAGCGCAACTGCACAAATCAGGATCAACCCGATAAAGATAGGCTGGATGCGGGAATCGACGCGTAACAGGTTGAGCGCATTGGATAGGATGCTCAGAAATATCGCGCTCAGCGCGACCATCCCGACGCGCCCCACGCCTCCGTGCAAGCTCACCCCGCCGATCACGGCAGCGGCGATTGATTGCAGCATCATGAGGTCCCCGCCGAAGCTCGCTTGGCCCGATCCCACAAGTGCGGTCAGGAGTAGCCCGGTCACGGCGGCAAGCAGGCCCGATATCACATAGGCGGCAATTTGATAGCGGCGCGTCGAAATGCCGGAGACGATCGCCGCCTCCGTGTTGCCGCCGATCGCGTAGAGATAGCGCCCGAGGACGGTCCGGTGTTGGACGAACGCGAGCACAAGCAGGATGGCAATCGCCACATAGGCTGCGCTCGGAAGCTCGAACCAGCGTGCTCGGCCGAACTGGGTTATGAATGACGGCGGCAGGCCATACACCGGAATGCCGTTCGTGATGATCAGGGCGATGCCAAGCGTCACCGACATCGAGCCCAGTGTCGCGATGAAGCCGGATATGCGCAGCACGGCTACGCAAATTCCGTTGACGAGGCCCACCAGAATTCCCGTTCCAAGTGCCGCGCCGACACCCAGCGCGATGACAAGAGCATTCTGCTCGGGAAACGCGGTCCCCGCCCAGCGCATCGTTACGGCAGCAATTTCACTGGCGAGTGCAACAATTGCCCCAACCGACAGATCGAAGCCGCCGGAGATAAGCACGAGAGCCTGGCCGCAGGCGACGATCGTGAGCACGGATGCGTTTCGAAGAATGTTCGTTACATTGGCAACTCCGAAAAACCTTGGATCGAGGATGCACATCCCCAAAATCAAGACCGTCAGGAGGACAGGCAGAATGCCGATGGCGGATATTGAGCGCGAAAATGTCATCAGACCATCCTGCAAAGACGGGTGCTTGCGTGCTTCTTCAACGGTCAAGACGCTGGTCCTGTCGCAGCACTGGATTCCCGGCGGAAGAAGCTGGCGAGAACGTTCTGCTCAGTCTTCTCAGGACCCTCAAGTTCATTCACGATGCGCCCGTGGTGCATCACATAGAGACGGTTGGACAATGCCAGCACCTCAGGAAGTTCGGACGAGACCAGAACGACCGCGGCACCCGCTTCGAGAAGGCGCCCCATGAACTCGTAGACCTCGCGCTTGGCGCCCACGTCGATGCCGACAGTCGGCTCGTCGAACAAGAAGACCGAAAGGTCCCGCATCAACCCCCGGGCTAGCATCACCTTCTGCCGGTTACCGCCGGAAAGCTTGCCGGCAGGACGTTCAAGGTTCGGAGGACGCAGTTTCAATCGATCAACCGCCTGCTGGACAAGCGAACGCTCGTTCCGCTTATCCAAAAGACCTCGTCGCGCGATCGCCTGAACGTCCAAACTGGACATCGAGACGTTCTCCCGGACAGCACGCGCGAGCGCCAATCCTTCCGTTGCGCGATTGGCAGGGAAGTAGACAACGCCACGACGAAGGCTGTGCCTCGGCGAGAACGTGTCCTGGCCCGCCTCATGAAGCCGAATCTCGCCGCGCTCAATCTGTTCCAGTCCGTAGATGGCGCGCACCAGCTCAGACTTGCCGCAGCCGACGAGGCCTGCGATGCCTGTGATCTCGCCTGCGCGAGCCACGAAGTCCGCATCGCGGACCGCACCTCCCGCCGCCGATAAGCCTCGTACCTCGACGGCAACGTGCCCCGGTTTGTGGTCGAAGGTCGGAAACAAGCCGTCGATCTTGCGACCGGTCATCAGTTCAACAAGGTCGAAGTCCTGGACTCCGGTCGCCTCAAGCGTTCGCACAAGTTGGCCATCACGAAGCACGGTGATGCGGTCAGCGAGAGCTCGGATTTCCCGCATGCGATGCGATACGTAGATAATTCCGACCCCTCGTGCCTTGAGTGCTGCCACGAGCTCAAAAAGGCGCCCCGCTTCCCGCTCGGTAAGGGATGCGGTCGGCTCGTCGAGGATGAGAATCCTTGGCTCTCCGAGCAGCGCCTTGGCAATTTCGACCATTTGTTGATGTGCCCGCGACAGCGTTCCGACCTGGCGGTCGAGCTCAAGATCGAAGCCCAACTCCTCAATGAGGCGAGAAGCGCGCCGGCGCATTGCCGCAAGGTCGAGAATTCCCCCGCGTCTGATTTCACGGCCGAGGAAGACGTTCTCGACCACCGTCAGGTTCGGCGCGAGCGAGAACTCCTGAAACACTGCGCAGATGCCCTCACCGCGCGCGCGGTGAGGGGTGAGGTGGCTGAGATCTTGTCCATCAAACCGGCAGGTGCCCTCGTCAGGCTGGAACGTACCTGCGATGACATTGATCAACGTTGACTTGCCGGCGCCGTTCTCACCGAAGAGCACATGGACCTCGCCGGTCCGGACATCGAAATCAACCTGCCGCAGTGCGGTGATGCCCTGGAAGCGTTTGGTGATCCCTCGAAGGACCAAGATCGGCTCAAAAGCCTCCTCTTTTGCCATCCGAGGTGACTCCACAAACGCTTCCGACATTCGTCCGCCTATAAAACGCAACCGGTTACTGCTTGACGCTGTACACGGGGCTCCAGCTGGCCGGCGCCAGCACCGTCGACATGTCCATCTTACCCATCGTGCCCTTGTCGATCACGCCTGCGATCGGCTGCACAAGGCGGATAAAGGGCTTCTTGTCGAGGATGCGAACGGCTTCGTCGATAGCCACGCGCCCCTCGATGACCGGGTACTGAGTCGTAAAGGCGGTAATGTCTCCACGCTTGAGCGCATCGAGCATGGCCTGGTTCTCGTAGGTCGAGATGATCTTGATGTCGCTGCGGCCCGCCTCAGCCAACGCTCCGATGGCAGCTTCTGCGGTCGGAGCGGTCCCCCAGATGTAATTGATGGAGGGATAGGCTTGCAGTGCGTCCTGAACCAATTGTAGCTGCACCGCGACACCGGTGTCCCCGAACTTGGAAGAGAGCGTCTTCACGTTCGGATTCTTCGCGACCACAGTCTCGAAATCCTTATTCATGGTCTCTGCCCAACCCGAACCGGCAGGGCCCGGGAACGTCACGACGTTTGCGGTTTCGCCCGTCTTGACGCTCGCAAGCAGCGCATTGGCCGAGGCGCTCGCCATGGATTTAAGATCAACAAACACGCCGGCAGTCAGGTCAGGCGAGATGAAGCTGTTCGTAACCGCAATGACAGGAATGCCCTTCGCTTTCGCGGCCAGGACCTGCTTGGCAACGCCGACGGTGGAGATCGCACCGATCACGATCGCGTCCGCACCGCTCGCAATGCAGTCGTCAAACTGCGACAGCTGCTTGGGCAGATTGTCGTATCCGCCGGCCTCGTACAGATTCATGTTCACGCCGAGCGCCTTTGACTGCTCGGTGATGCCGTAGGCGACAGCAACCCAGAAGCTGTCCTTCATGTGCGGAAACAGCACGCAGATCTTGTGAGGTTTTTCGGCTTTTTCGACCGGCGTGTACTCAATGACCTTCAGCGCATCGGCCGAGGCGTCGTTCATCTTGAAGGGATACCACTTTGTGTCCCCGGCGGACGCGGGCGTGACCTTGATCGCGAACGCGAGGGCAACAGAAAGCAAGAACAGTCCGCACGACTTTTTCATCAATGTCCCCATCCTTCGACAATGAACCGACAGGCACATGACCAAAGCCTGACAAATTCATGTATCAAATATGATGCAACAAAAAATCAGGTGCGGCAAGCGACCGCACTGCTGAAAGATTCGGCAAGACGTAAATTTGTGCGCCGCGAGATGCAGTTTCTCGAAAAGAGCACAATAATTTTGTTGCATCAAATACCAAACAGCGTTACTTGCCAGAAATCCAGTCAAACGGGTGAGGAAATCGTGGCGAGGGGTCAGGCAGGTTCGAATACGGGGACGGCATTTGCGCGTGCCGGGCAAGCCTCTAAAGACAGCTTTGCTCGGGCGCGGCTTGTTTTTCCCGACGGCACGTCGCGCGTCACCATCGAGCGGGACCCGGAGCCGGTCTACATCGAACGCGGCTCCGGCAGCTATGTGTTCGACATCGATGGAAGGCGTTTTCTGGATCTCAACTGCAACTTCACAACGCTGATCCACGGCCATGCATTCGCGCCTGTTGTCGAAGCCTTGACTGATCAGCTGCAGCGCGGCAGCTGCTTTGCAAATCCGACGCGCGGCGAAATCGAGCTGGCAGAGCTGCTTTGCGACCGGATTCCGCGAGTCGATCGGGTGCGTTTCGTCAACACCGGAACCGAGGCGGTCCTCTTCGCGGTCAAGGCTGCTCGGGCCTTCACCGGGCGGGCGAAAATCGCCAAGCTCGAGGGCGCCTATCATGGCGCCTATGATTGGGTTGAGGTGAGTCAGGCGGCGACGCCGGATAACTGGGGTGACCCTGCCTCCCCCAACTCTGCGCCTTTCTATCGCGGCATGCCTCAAAGTGTCCTCGACGAAGTTGTTGTGCTCCGCTTCAACGATATCGAGGGAGCGCGCCGGCTATTGTCGTTGCATGCGCGCGATCTCGCGGCCGTCGTGTTGGATCCCATGCCAAGCCGCGGCGGTCTGACTGCCCCGAAAGCGGAATTCATTGCCGCGGTTCAGCAGGCCGCGCGCGACAACGGCGTGCTGGTGATTGCTGATGAGGTTTTGAATCTCAGGCAGGGTTTCGAAGGGGCTGCCGCGCGCTATGGCCTCGTTCCGGACCTTGTCACCATGGGCAAGATTATCGGTGGCGGTCTGCCGATTGGCGCAATCGGCGGCCGCGAGGACGTGATGAAGGTGTTTGATGCCTCGGCGGGCCGGCCCCTGCTTCCGCAGGGGGGGACGTTCTCCGCCAATCCCCTGTCGATGATCGCTGGCCTTGCCTCGATGCGGCATCTGGACCATGCGGCCTTTGCTCATCTGGAGACGCTCGGCAACTTTGTACGAGACGGAATTAGCCGGGCTATCGAAAAGAGGGGAGTCTCGCTCTGTGTGACGGGCGCCGCCTCGCTGTTCCGTATTCATCCCATGGCGCGACCGCCAATCGACTATCGCGATGCCTATCCGACGCCCGGCGGAGCAGCCCTCATGAAGGAGCTTACGCGCTTCTTTGCCGCAAACGGCATCATCTTGCCCTATGGCGCCGCTGCCGCGCTCTCGACACCGATGACGCGCGCCGATGCTGAGGTCGTCATCGAGGTGTTCGAAGGCTTTCTCGACAATCATCAAAACGAGTTGGACGGCATTGAGGTGCAGAAGTGACCGAAGTAACAGTTGCGCAGCGTATTGCCTTCGCTTTGCAGCGTCACGGCGTGAAGGTGATCTTCGGCCAAAGCCTGCCGTCAGCCGTCATTCTTGCGTGCGAAGCGATCGGTATTCGGCAGCTCGCCTACCGACAGGAAAACATGGGCGGCGCGATGGCCGACGGCTTTGCGCGCGTGTCAGGTCAGATCGCCGTCGTTGCGGCTCAGAATGGGCCCGCGGCAACCTTGCTCGTCCCTCCTCTTGCCGAGGCCTACAAGGCGAGTGTTCCCATTGTTGCTCTGGTCCAGGAGGTCGAGCGCAACCAGCTCGACCGTAATGCATTCCAGGAACTCGATCATTTCGCGCTGTTCTCGTCCTGCGCCAAATCGGTGCGGCGCGTCATCACCGCGGATCGCATTGATGATTATGTTGATGCGGCCTTTGTCGCTGCCGGCAGCGGCCGGCCGGGGCCCGCTGTCCTGCTACTGCCGGCCGATCTGTTGCGCGAAAATGCGCCCGCTTCCAATCGTGAGCGCCGGTCGAGCTTTGGTGAATGGCCAATTGATCGGCCGCGCCCGAGCGATGCAGAGGTCCGAGCGGCTGCCGCATCAATTGCGGCGGCAAAGGCTCCCGTCGTTCTCGCTGGCGGCGGCGCCGCATCTCCGGCCGCGGCAGCTGCGCTGGCCAAGCTGCAGGACGTCGCGCATCTTCCGGTCGTCACCACGAATATGGGCAAAGGTGCTGTCGACGAAACGCACCCGCTCTCCGCCGGAGTCCTCGGCGCTCTGGTCGGTCTGCGCTCGCTCGGCAAGCATACTCTGCCGATCCTGCAGGAGGCGGATCTCGTTCTCCTGGTCGGTACGCGCACCAACCAGAATGGCACTGACAGCTGGCGACAAGTTCCTGCAACTGCGCGCGTCATCCATATCGATGTCGACCCCCAGGAGATCGGGCGAAATTATGAAGCGACGCGTCTTGTTGGCGATGCTGCGGCAACGCTGGAAGCGCTCTGCAGTGTGATCGAACAGGTTGACCTTTCAAGGCGTCGCGATAGCCGTTCGGGCTTGGAGAAGCGTATCGCCGCGGCCTGGACGAGCTTCGAAAACGAGCGCTCCGTGTTTTCGGGCAGCACTGGAAGTCCAATCCGGCCTGAGCGTGTGATGCACGAACTCCAGGCGCGCTTGACGCCGGAGACAATCGTTGTCGCCGACGCAAGCTACTCGTCGATGTGGGTGGTCGGTCAGCTTCGTAGCCGAACGGCGGGCCAGCGCTTCATCACGCCCCGCGGTTTGGCCGGACTTGGCTGGGGACTGCCACTTGCTATCGGCGCCAAGCTGGCGCGGCCAGCTAGCCCAGTTGTCGCCTTGGTCGGAGATGGCGGCTTTGCGCACAGTTGGGCCGAACTCGAAACCGTGGTCCGCAGCAATGTGCCCGTTGTCGTTATCGTGCTCAACAACGGTATTCTCGGCTTTCAGAAAGATGCGGAGACGGTGAAGTTCGGCGGCTACACGACAGCCTGCCATTTCTCACCTGTTGATCATGCTGCGATCGCGCGTGCGTGCGGATGTGGAGGCGCGGTGGTGTCAGCGCCCGGCGATCTGGGGAAGGCCCTCGACCTTGCGCTGGCAGAGCAGCGGCCATGGTTGATCGAGGTTGTGACCGATCCATCGGCTCATCCGCCCATCTCGCTTTTCGACGGGACGCTCGACCGTGCCCTCGCGGCTGTTTGAGAAGGACCTGCGGGGGACGACTAGGCGTCCGCCCTGCCGAAGCAGAAGTCCGGGATAGCTCGACGGCCCCGCCCAGGGCGAGCTCGTGAGCCCATTTTTTGACTTATCGCCGCGTTCATCGCGGACGGCCAATGAGCGCATCCAACATTGCGCCTGGAACTGAACGAGACTGCAAATGGACCTTTATCGACACTATATCGCCGGGCGCTGGGTCGAGTCCGCCAAAACGCTGGACGTGATCAATCCCTCCGATGGCACGAAGATGGCCGAGATATCTCGTGGCGGAGCGCCGGAGATCGACGCTGCGGTTGCCGCAGCTCGAACCGCTCGCAAGGGAGCATGGGGAAAAATGGACGCGGTTTCACGCGGCCGTCTCCTCCTCAGAATGGCCGACCTCATTCGCCGCGACGCCGAGAAGCTTGCCAAATTGGAGAGCGATGACGTCGGCAAACCGATGACTGTCGCACTCGCTGACGTAGCGGTCTGTGCGCGCTACTTCGAGTATTATGGCGCTGCCGCCGACAAGGTGCATGGTGAGACCATCCCGTTTCAGACTGGTTTCACCGTCCTGACTTTCTATGAACCGCACGGCGTGACGGCGCATATCGTGCCCTGGAATTACCCGCTGCAGATGACCGGCCGGTCGGTGGCGCCCTCGCTCGCCATGGGCAACGCGATTGTTCTTAAACCTGCCGAGGACACCTCCCTCTCGGCGCTTGCGCTGGCAAGACTTGCGGAGGAGGCAGGCTTTCCGCCGGGTGTGTTCAACGTCGTCACAGGCCTTGGTGAAGAAGCTGGCGCGGCGCTGTCGGTCCATCCAGGTATTGGGCACATCAGCTTCACCGGCTCTCGTGAGGTCGGCCGGCTGGTCCAGACCGCGGCCGCCAGGAACACGATCCCGGTCACGCTCGAACTGGGTGGAAAATCACCGCAGGTCGTCTTCTCGGATGCGCCTCTGGAAGACGCGGGTGCCACGATCGTCAAAGGCATCGTGCACAATTCAGGTCAGACCTGCAGTGCCGGCTCGCGCGTCTTGATCCAGGACGACATCTACGATGAATTCACAAGCCAGCTCGCCAAGCGGTTCAAGGCGCTTCGGGTCGGCTCCGCGAGCCAGGACCTCGATCTCGGCCCTGTCGTCAATGCCGCGCAGCGGGACCGGATCGAGAGCTATCTGGATACGGCTCGACGGGACAAGTTGCAGATTCTGGCGGAAGGCTCGTTCGGCACGAACCTCCCTGCGGGCGGCTACTACGTCAAACCGACGCTGATCGGCAATGTCCCTGCAGATCATGCGCTGGCGCAGGAAGAGATCTTCGGTCCGGTGCTGGTCGCGTTGCGCTTCAGTGAGGAGGAGGACGCGCTGCGTATCGCAAACGATACTCCGTACGGGCTCGTTGCCGGCGTGTGGACATCCGATCTTGGCCGTTCGATGCGCCTGTCGCGCAGCATCGAAGCAGGCCAGGTATTCGTGAACATTTATGGCGCCGGCGGTGGCGTTGAACTGCCGTTTGGCGGTGTGAAAGGATCGGGTTTTGGTCGGGAGAAGGGATTTGAGGCGCTGTACGGTTTTGGTGTTCTGAAAACCGTGACGATCCGCCATGGTCTCTAACAGCCGCAAGCTGTGTCGAGTGCGGGTGAATCATTCACCCGGCCCGCTGTGTTCGATTCGTTCGTCGTCAGTGTCTTTCCTCCCTCGACGAACGCCAACTGGCCGCCCCTTTAGGGGGCGGCCACTTTTCCTTTTCCAGACTGAGCCTTCTGGATGGGCTTCAGATCCAGTTCGATGAGATGACTGACGATGAGTAGATCAATCTATGGCGGTCCCGTCTTCGAGATGGCAAGGCAGCAGTTCGAGCAGGTTGCCAATCATCTGCAGATTCCGGAAATGGACAGGGATCGACTGCTTTATCCGAAGCGCGCAATCGCCGTGTCCTGTCCCATTCACCGCGACGACGGTCGAACGGAAGTCTTTCAGGGTTACCGGGTGCAGCATCACCTGACGCTTGGGCCGACGAAGGGCGGCACCCGGTTCGCTCCATCGGTGGATGTCGGCGAGGTCGCAGCATTGGCAGTCTGGATGAGCTGGAAGTGCGCTCTCGCGGGGCTTCCCTATGGCGGAGCAAAGGGAGGCATCACCGTCGATCCCTACACTCTGTCGCTACGCGAACTCGAAGCGCTATCACGCCGCTACATGCAGGAGATGATACCCTTCGTCGGGCCGCACACCGATGTCATGGCGCCGGACATGGGCACGAATGAGCAGGTCATGGCCTGGTTCATGGACACCTATTCCATGTACCAGGGCCAGACCGTCAATGAGATCGTTACCGGAAAGCCGGTGTCGGCAGGAGGCACGCTTGGCCGACGCGAGGCGACCGGCCGCGGGGTCGCCTATCTCGTCGCTCGGGCCCTTGATCATCTTGGGATCGCTGCGGGCAGCGCGACCGCTATCGTCCAGGGTTTCGGTAACGTCGGGTCAGTGACCGCATATTCCCTTGCGGAGAAAGGCGTGAAAATTATCGGTGTCAGCGATCACACCGCCGCGTACCATGATCCAGCCGGACTGGACGTGGCGGAGCTCCAACGACACGTGGCCAGGAGAGGCCAGCTTGCGGGGTTTTCGACGCAGAGCACGATAGAGCCTTCGGAGCTGCTGTTGCGAAAGTGCGATGTGCTCGTCCCGGCTGCGATGGAGCAGGTTATTACGGGCCAGAATGCCTCCGAGCTGAAATGCCGCATTCTGGCCGAAGGCGCCAATGGTCCGACGACGCCCGAAGCGGATGCCATCCTTGATCAACGACGCGACGAGATCTTTGTGTTGCCCGATATTCTCTGCAACGCGGGCGGGGTCATCGTCAGCTATTTCGAATGGGTGCAGGATCTGCAGCGCCTGTTCTGGGAGGAGGCCGAAGTGTTCGACCGCCTCTACCGGATTCTCGAGCGCTCCTTTCAGCAAGTGATTGCCCGCGCCAAGCGCGACGGCATTTCTCATCGCTTGGCAGCGATGGCAATCGGCGTAAGTGTTGTGCAATCGGCCAAGCGTACCAGAGGCCTTTTTCCGTAATGACTGTTGTTCCGACCCATAGCACCGAAACGGAGAGACCAATGCTTGTTGCCCCCTGGCGCATCGGAATCGACATCGGAGGCACCTTTACCGATGTCGTGGCAATAGATGCCAATGGTCAGATTGAGGTTCTGAAATCGCCTTCCAGGCCGGACGATCCGACCGCTGGCGTGATGGCGGCACTTGAGGGGCTCGCGCGACGTATTGGGCTCGCCACGAAGGAGCTGCTTGGCGGCTGCTCGATGCTCGTGCATGGCTCGACGATTGCGACGAACACCGTGCTCGAGGGCAAGGGCGCCAAAGTCGGGCTTCTCACCACCAAAGGATTTCGCGACACGCTTGAAATCCGACGCGGTATCCGCGAAGAGCCCTGGAACCATCGTCCGTCGTTTCCCAAAGTGCTCGTGCCACGCCGCTGGCGCCTGCCAGTAGGGGGACGGCTCGACAAGGATGGGCAAGAGCTCACGGCCCTGGATGAAAATGACGTCAAGGCGGGATCGGCGGCATTCAAGGCTGCGGGCCTCGATTGTGTCGCAGTGTCCTTCCTGCATAGCTATGCCAACGGCGCGCAGGAGCGTCGGGCCATGGAGATCCTTTCGGCGGACTGGGATCCGGACGCGATTTTTTGCTCCCACGAGATCTCGCCATATGCTGGCGAATATGGTCGTACGTCCTCGACTGTCCTTGCCGCCTACGTCTCAAGACGTGTCGTTCCATACCTGCGGTCTTTGGAAGGCATTTTGCGGCAGAACGGTCTGTTCGGTCCGCTGCTCCTCATTCAAAGCAACGGGGGTATCGCATCCGTAGACGAAATCGCGCGCAATCCCGCCTGCCTCCTTCTTTCCGGACCTGCGGCACAAGTTGGTGCGCTGAGACATGTTGCGGCGACAGCGGGAACCGACAATCTGATCTCTTTGGAAATGGGAGGGACGAGCTGCGACCTCGCCTTGATGGAAAGGGGGCGCGTCCATTCGACCGACCGGATCGATATCGCGGGATACCTCGCCCTTGTGCCGAGTGTAGACATTCATTCTGTGAGCGCGGGCGGCGGCAGTATTGCCCGGCTGGATGCTGGCGGAATGGTTACGCTCGGGCCCGATGGCGCCGGATCGATACCAGGCCCGGTCTGCTATCGGCGCGGCGGGCAGAACCCGACCAACACGGACGCCCAGCTCGTCCTCGGCCGTCTTGCCCCAGGACCGTTCGCCGGCGGCACGCTCGATCTTGACGATCAGGCGGCCCGGCAGTCGCTGCAGCGTGTCTATGGCGATACTATCGGCCTTGCACCCGAAGCGGCCGCTCTCGGCGTTGTCGAGCTGATGGACCAGAACTTGCGCCATGCCGTGGAGCATGTGAGTGCGGAGCGCGGTTTCGACCTTCGCGACTTTACGCTTGTCGCTGTTGGTGGTGCCGGCGCCTTGCACGCAAGTTCGGTCGGCCGAAGCCTCGGCTGCTCGACGGTTTACATCCCGCGGCTCGCCGGCGTCTTCTGCGCGTTCGGTATGCTCAATTCCGACGTACGGCTCGACGAGGTCCGAACGATCCGCCGCCCCTTCAATCAGCAGGCCCTCCAGGAGCTGGAGCGGGTTGCGCACCAGCTGGAAATCGGGCTGCGCGCACGTCTCATGGCGTACGGCGAGGCGGGCAGTCATCCGCGTTTCACCCGCTACATCGATCTCAATTACCTGGATCAGCAGTCTCAGCTCTCTATTGAATGGGCGGATGACAGTATCGACAACATCGTCTCGACCTACGAGGAGCGTTACAGCCTCCTGTATGGGCACGCTCACAAGCATTCACCGATCATGACGTGCGCGCTACGTGTCAGCGGGGCTCGCCAGTTTCCGGGCGTTTCGGTCCAGAAAATGGCAGTTGCTGAGTACGGTCCGCCGCCTTCTGGCCAGCGTCGCGTCTACGTTAGCCGGGACATCGGAGCTGTAGACGCAAACGTCTACGAAGGCTCGGATCTGCGGCCAGGCGCACATCTTATTGGACCTGCAGTCATCAACGATATGACCACCACCGTGTTCGTCGGAAAGGATGACAGGTTGGAAGTGGACGCGACGAACAACTTCGTTGTTCGGCTGGCTGTTCCGGCTCAAGGAGGCAAGGCATGAGGACAATCGATCCAATCAGCTTGGCACTTGGCCAGAAGCAACTCGATCACATCTGTCGCACCATGGGCTGGGTGATGGCGCGAACCGCGCGAAGCCCGATCTTCAGCCAGTCGCACGACTTCTCGTGCTTCATCGGAAGCAGATCTGGGCAGGTCGTGTCCCAAGCCGACGGTATTCCGATTCATACCGGAGGAGGTGGGATTGCGCTGACGCGGCTTCTGGAGACTTTCGAGGGCCGCATCAGCCCCGGCGATTGTTTCCTGGCGAACGATCCTTATGTCGCCGGCGGCAATCATCTGCCTGATTTCACGGTCATGCGACCAGTCTTCCTGGACGACGCACTCATTGCCTTCACCTGCAATCGTGCCCATCAGTCCGATATCGGCGGCGGCGCGGCCGGGACCTACAATCCGAAGGCGGAGGAGATTTTTCACGAAGGCCTGCGCATACCCGTCATAAAGCTGGTCTCGCGAGGAGAGATCCAGGATGATCTTTGGCGCCTCATCCTTCTGAACTCGAGAACTCCCGACCTTCTCGACGGCGACCTCCGTGCCATGCTGGGCTCCACCGAAATCGGCGCCAAGCGCGTTCAGGACATGGCGAGGCCCATGGGAGGCGAGGGGCTGAGCCAGTTGTTTGCGTCGCTGCTCGACTGGGCAGAGGAAAGCTTCCTGGCGGCGATCCGCAAGCTGAAGCCAGGAACATACCTCGGCGAGGACTTTTTCGATCACGACTGCTTCGAGCCCATCGAGGCACGCATCAAGGCTGCCGTCACCATTGGCACGGACGGACTTCTGGTCGACTTCGCGGGCACGAGCCCCCAGATGCGCGGCTTCAAGAACAGTTCACTGGCGAATACACGATCAGCCGTGCTTTTTGGGCTGATCTCGTTTCTCGGCGCACACATCCCGCGTAATGATGGCGTCTTCCGCCGCGTTCGCGTCGAGGCCCCTGAGGGATCGCTCGTCAACGCGAAGCCGCCAGCTCCGGTCACCTCCGCGACCACTTATCCAGCCCATCAGATTATACATGCGATCTGGCAGGCATTGAGCCCAACGGCTCCCGAATTGAGCTGCGCAGGCTGGAGCCGGATCTCCCACTGCAATACGTCCGGGACGGATGGCAGCGGAAGATACTACGTTGCATATCAGTGGTTGGCGCAACCGGGAGCCGGCGCCGTCAAAGGCCGAGACGGATTCAATGTCATGGGGCAGATCACTACGCTCGGCGGTCTCGCATTGCCCGATGTTGAAGACTTCGAAACAAGCTATCCCTTCCTTGTCGAGCGTCAGGAGTTTGTCACCGATGGTGGTGGGCCGGGCCGCTACCGGGGCGGCACTGGTGCGGTAGCAACCGTCCAAGTGCAGTACCCCGCAGAGTACTCATTCCGCGGCGAAGGCAACGGCAATCCGACGTCCTTCGGCGTCCTGGGTGGACATGCAGCGGGCATTGGGAGCTGTTCAATCGAGTTCGAGAATGGTTCGTCTTACGCGCCACCGCGCTTCGGGGTCGAAAAGCTTCTCCCCTTGACACTCACGATCAGGGCCGCGGGCGGTGGCGGCTTCGGATCACCATATCTGCGGCCTGCGGAAGAGGTCCTCAACGACGTTCTCGATGGAATGGTCAGCCGTGAAATGGCGGAGGCGGACTACGGAGTTGTTCTGACCGGTAAAGATCTGCAAATCGATGAAGAAGCAACGCGCGTGCGGCGTGAGCAGCTCAAGAAGGGCGAAATCGGAGCATAACCAAAGCGTGCTCTGAAAGGCTCGACCGCGCAAAACCCTACATTTGGAGGCCCATGTGCACGACTTGAGCGACATCAGCAAGTCAGCCCTGCTTACACGTCCCGATCTGCATGAAGCGACGGAGGGTGAGTTCAAAGGCTGGCGCACCTGGACGTTCGATAGTTTCTTGAACCAGAACGGACCGTTTTGGCATCGTGTGGACGCGGATCGAACGGTACATTGTGCTTTCCGCGTGCAGAAGAAACACCTCAATGGCCACGGGAACGTTCATGGCGGATGCTTCATGGCTTTCGTGGACTATTGCGTATTTGCCATCGCAGGCCTCGTGTTGGAGGGGCCCGGGGTTACGGTCTCCCTGTCCAGCGAATTCCTCGACGCGGCGCACGAGAATGAGCTGATCGAGGCCACAGGCCAGGTTACCCGCGCCGGCGGTTCGCTGATATTTGTCCGAGGTGAACTGAAGTCCGGCAAACGGCTGCTGCTGACGTTTTCCGGCACCATCAAACGAGTGAGGCGGAAGCCCAGCACGTGAGCGCTATCGGACCACCTCAATACCAGAGCGTCGAACGGCTCGCCAGATAGGCCTTCAGCATCCGCTTCCCGCATGGCCGTTCTCCTGAGATCGTCGTGAAGCTTGGTGCGCATCCCGGGAGAAGCAATTCCGGCCGGCTTCTTCGAAGTGCCGCACCTTGCCGCGCCCCAACTATCCCTTCCTGGCGCTCGGATCTGCCCTCGTATGCGCAACTGTTGCGAACACAATCGAGCAAGTTGAAGTTAGTTGACGGGCGGGGCCGCCGGCCTCGTCTCGCACGACCGCTAGCGGACGGGTCGCGCTTCAGGGTGCCGCAGTCGACGTTCGGCCCCCCAAACTGCTGCGCTATTTGTACGCCATAGGTTTGGCAAGAATGGCTAGGCGCTCGCCGACGCGGATCTCTTCAAGGTCTTCGTTAACGGCGGAAACATACAATCCATGTTGACAATTCGTGGATCAGATGTTCCAATTTCACGTATGTTTGGACGTTGTGGGCTGTCGGACTTGCTGAGGAAAACGGGAGGAAATTCCATGCGCACATCTGTCGCTACCCTGCTCGTCGCGCTGCCGCTTGCGATCGGTGCTGCACGAGCGGAGGACACTGTCAGAATCGGCTTAATCGATGGGCTATCTGGCGGCGGCGCCGCTGGCGCAGAGGTTGTACTCAAGCAGTTTAAGTTTCTCGCAGACGAACTCAGCGCCAAGGGCGGCCTTTTGGGCAAGAAGGTGGAAGTCATCCCGTTCGACGGTAAGACGAATCCGCAGGAGAGTCTGATTCAGGCGCAGAAGGCAATCGATGGCGGGATTCGGATTCTGACCCATGGCGGCGGCTCGTCGGTCGCCGGCGCCCTGACAGATTTTGTGACCAAGTACAACGAGCGCAACCCCGACCACGAAGTGCTATATCTCAACTGGGGCGCAGTCGATCCGGTGCTCACCAACGAGAAGTGCAGTTTTTGGCATTTCCGGTTCGATGCCAACTCAGACGTCCGGATGGAGGCCCTCACCAACTACATAAAGACAGCGCCGCAGGTGAAGAAGATCTATCTGATCAACCAGGACTATTCGTTTGGCGAATCGGTACGAACTCAGGCCCGTAAGATGCTTGCAGCGAAGAGGCCCGACGTTCAGATCGTCGGAGACGAGTTGCACCCGCTTTTGAAAGTCACCGATTTCGCTCCTTATGTCGCCAAGATCAAGGCGTCGGGCGCCGACAGCGTCATCACCGGAGACTGGGGTCAAGATTTCGCGCTACTGCTCAAGGCCGCAGCCGACGCTGGCCTCAAAGCCAACTGGTACACCTACTATGCCAGCAACATTGGCGGCCCGACCGCGATCAAGCAGGCCGGGCTCGACCATCAGGTCTTTCAGATCTCGGAAGGCGTACCGAATCTGGGTGCTCCCGGTCTGGCTGAGTTCGAGAAGGCATTCCGCGCCAGGTATGGCGTCAGCGCCTATCCGCGTGCGGTCATTAGCGACGAGATGATGATGCTCAAGCTCGCAGTCGAGCAGACAAAGTCGCTCGAGCCGATCAAAATAGCCAAAGCGCTTGAGGGCATGCCGTACGAAGTGCTGGATGGCGGTAACGGTTTCATGCGGAAGGACGATCACCAGTTCTTCAGGCCGATGTACATTTCCTCGTTCGGCGAGCGAAGCGAGAAGGAACCGTTCGACGAGGAGAAGACCGGATGGGGCTGGCGTCAATTGGGAAAGATTGACACGCAGCAGACCATTCTGCCCACCACTTGCAAGATGGAACGCCCCTGAGCCGGTCCGACGTCTCCCTTGACGACGCGGGACTAGGGGGCGGTGAAGGCACTTCAAACAAGTGCACGCGACGGCCTGTTGCGTGCGCAGCGCAATAATTGACGTACTGCAAGGAGGCGCATGTCTGAGTTGATCTTCACGTCCACGCTCAATGGAATCCTGTTTGGTATGCTGCTGTTCCTGATGGCGAGCGGCCTGACCGTCATCTACAGCATGTTGGGCGTACTCAATTTCGCCCATGCCGGGTTCTACATGCTCGGTGCCTTCTTCGGCTATCAGCTCAGTCGCTGGTTCGGATTCTGGCCGGCACTGCTGATCGCGCCGCTGGCCGCGGGTACGCTCGGCGCAGCGGTCGAGCACTACGGCCTGCGCAATGTGCACCGGAACGGCCACGCCGCCGAGCTGCTGTTCACCTTCGGCTTAGCCTATGTCATCCAGGAAACCGTGCAGGTGATCTGGGGCAAGGCGCCGGTGGATTACCGGGTGCCAGAGTTGCTCGACTTCCCGGCCTTCACGGTCTTCTCCACCAACTACCCCGCCTACAAGGTATTCATGCTGGCCATGGCATTGGTGATTTTCGCGGTGTTGCTGCTCGGCATCAAGCGCACCCGGATCGGTATGATCGTGCAAGCCGCACTGACCCACCCACAGATGGTCGCCCATCTCGGCCACAATGTGGGGCAGATCTTCATGCTGGTGTTTGGGCTCGGCACCGCGCTCGCTGCAGTCGCCGGTGTAATCGCCGGTCCGGCTTTGGTGACCCAGTCCGACATGGCGGCGCTGCTCGGCCCGATCCTCTTCGTGGTGATTGTGGTAGGCGGGCTCGGTTCGTTACCTGGCGCCCTCATCGCCTCGCTTCTGATCGGCTTGCTGCAGACGTTTGCTGTCGCGATCAACACCTCATTGGGCAGTCTGTTTGGCTCGCTCGATCCGGCACACGCGCCCTCGCTTTTGACGGACATCTGGAACGTCAGCATCGCTCAGATTGCCCCCGTGCTGCCCTACCTGCTGCTGGTGCTGATCCTGATCTTCCGCCCGATGGGCCTGTTGGGAACGCGCGCAACATGACCATTGTCACCCCGCTCCCGCTTAGAGCGTCTTCGACACGACGCGATGCACTGCGATTCTATGGAACCTGGTTGGCGGTCATCCTCGTGATACTGATTCTGCCGCGGGTGTTCTCGTCCGGCGGCTCGCTAACGACTTTCAGCCTGGCCGGCATCTCCATCATCTTTGCGCTATCCTACAACATCCTGCTCGGCCAGACCGGCCTGCTGTCGTTTGGTCACGCGGTCTATTACGGACTCGGCGGCTTTCTCGCCGTTCACGCCATCAATTTCCTGGGGGCGGCGAAATGGCCGGTGCCGTTGCCGGTCGTGCCGCTAATTGGCGGCTTCGCCGGCCTTGCGTTCGCGCTTCTGTTGGGCTGGGTATCTACCCGTCGCGGTGGCACCGCCTTCGCCATGATCTCGCTGGGGGTTGGCGAGTTGGTCGCCTCGTCGACCTTGATTTTGCGCAGTTTCTTCGGCGGCGAGGCTGGCATTACCACCAATCGCACCAAGCTGTTGCACTCATTCGGCTTCTCGTTCGGACTGCAAATCCAGATTTATTATCTTGTGGCGGCTTGGACGATCATCGCACTGGTCGCGATGTACGCGCTGACCCGCACACCATTTGGAAGGATGTGCAATGCGGTACGAGACAACCCGGAGCGTGTGCAGTTCATCGGCTTCGATCCCCATGTCATCCGCTTCATTGCATTCACGTTTGCCGGCTTTTTCGCTGGCAGCGCTGGTGCCTTGTCAGCGATCAACTTCGAAATCGCCAATTCCGCGTACCTCGGCGCTCAGCAGTCGGGGTTAGCACTATTCGCCGCCTATATCGGCGGGATCGGCGTCTTCATCGGGCCAATCGTTGGCGCGATCTTCATCACCTATCTCTCGCTGGTGCTGAGCGATCTGAGTTCCGTATGGCAGCTTTATTTCGGACTGATCTTCATCGCCGTGGTGGCGTTCGCTCCAGAAGGCATCGCGGGGCTGCTGCTGCGGCACCGGCCGATCTGGCGCGCCGGCGAGATCATGCGCGTGCTGCGTGCCTATCTGGTTGCGGCGCCGCCCACAGCGATGATGCTGACGGGCCTGGTGCTTGGCGTCGAGATTGTGGCGCGCCACGCGGTTGACAGCCGCGACAATCCGATGATGCACCTGTTCGGCCTCAGCATGGACACCAGCGGGCCGTTGAGCTGGGCGATCGCGGCAGTGCTGACGCTCGGCGGTTTCGCAATCGCCCGCGTCACCTGGACCGGCGTCGCTCGCGCCTGGGACGACGCCATGACAGCCGCCCGCGCCGAAGGGTATCTCACATGACGTCCTCCTTGCCGCTGGCTATCGAAGCGCGCGAGGTGTGCAAGAGCTTTGGCCGCCTTGAGATCATCCGCGGGCTCAACTTGAGCGTCGCCGCTGGCGAGCGCCACGCCATCATCGGCCCGAACGGCGCCGGCAAGTCGACAACCTTCAACCTGATCAGCGGCTACATGGCGCCTACCTCTGGCGAGGTTCTGCTCAACGGCCGAGTAATCTCCGGGTTGCCGCCGTTCCAGATTAACCGCCGTGGATTGTCCCGCAGCTTCCAGGTGACCAACGTGTTCGCGCGCATGAGCGTGTGGGAGAACGTGCGTTGTGCGCTGTTGTGGGCCGCTGGTCACCGCTATTCCTTCTGGAAGAATGTCGATCGCCTGGGCGATGTGCGTGAGCGTACCGAAAAGATCCTCGAGGACGTTGGGCTTGTTGGACGTGCCCAGGCGCCGGCGGGACTTCTCACCTATGCCGAACAGCGCGCACTCGAAATCGGTATCACCACAGCCGCCGGCGCGAAGGTCATCCTGCTGGACGAACCGACAGCGGGTATGAGCCACGCCGAGACCGAACGTGCGGTGGCCTTGATCCGCCGCCTCACTGAAGGCCGAACTCTCTTGATCGTCGAGCATGATATGAGCGTGGTGTTCGGCCTTGCCGATCGCATATCGGTGCTGGTCTACGGCCAGATCATCGCCTCGGGCACGCCGGATGAGATCCGCAACAACGCCCGGGTTCAGGAAGCCTATCTCGGCGTGGAGGTGGCGTGATGCTCGAGGTTAAGAAACTGCACGCCTACTACGGCAAAAGCCACATTCTTCAGGGCGTCGACATGCAGGTCCGCTCTGGCGAGGTGGTTAGCCTTCTCGGCCGCAATGGGGTGGGCCGCTCAACAACGGTCAAGGCGATTATGGGGGAGGTCGTGCCGCACGGCTCGATCCGCTTCAAAGGCATCGAGATCGCCGGCCTGCCGAGCTATCGCATTGCAAGGCTCGGGCTCGGATATGTACCGGAGAATCGCGACATCTTTCCAACGCTCACCGTGCGCCAGAACCTCCTGATGGGCGTCAAGGGGCCGCGCAAGCCTTGCCGTTGGAGCCTCGCGGACATGCTGGACATGTTTCCCAATCTCAAGTGCCGCGCCGACACCCCGGCGGGCGTGCTCTCCGGCGGCGAGAAGCAAATGCTGACGATCTGCCGCACCCTGATGGGTGACCCAGAACTCGTCATGATCGACGAACCGACCGAGGGACTCGCGCCGCTGATTGTGCAGCAGGTCGGGGATCTGATCGCCGCCATCGCCAGGCGCGGCTTGGCGATCCTGCTGGTCGAGCAAAAGCTCTCGATCGCCCTTCGCATTTCAGATCGGCTCTATGTGATGGGTCACGGACGCATGGTGTTCGAAGGAACTCCGGCCGACCTCAAAGCCAACGCTACAATCCGGAAGGAATGGCTGGAGGTGTAGCAGGGAATGAGGCAGCAGCAACGTGCCTGAAGAACCAGTTCTACACTGGGGTGTGATCACCAAGAAGAGTTCTCGCCGGCCGACTGACTTGACGCAGCTGTCCGTGAAGAACCAACAATGCCTCGATGTGGAATCGGAAGGAGCAACGAACGTGCATTAGGACTTGCCGGGATCGCGGTTGCGAAGAGGGTTTCCTTGCAAATCTGATATTCTGTGGTCGCAAGAGGGTTCGACGAGGGGACGATGCGACGCATGGAACGGCGGGACAGCGGACAGGCCGATCTTCTGCGCTTGCGGCTAGACGCGATCATAGACACGAACCATGCGCTGGTGAAGCTGGCGCGGACGATCGACTGGTCCTTCTTGAGGAGCGGTTCGGGGCCGTCTACGGGGATAAGCCGGGTCGGCCGCCGCTGCCGATGCGCCTGATGGCGGGGCTCTCGATCCTGAAGCACACCTTCGACCTCTCCGACGAGGTGTTGTGCGAGCGCTGGCTGGAGAAGCCCTATTACCAGTTCTTCTGCGGCGAGGAGTTCTTCCAGCATCGCCTGGTGTTTGACCGCTCCTCACTGACGCGCTGGCGCCAGCGCATGGGCGGGAAGAAGCTGCAAGCGTTGCTGCAGGAGAGCCTCTCGGTCGCCACCAAGACCGAGGCGATCAAGCCTTCCGACCTCAATCATGTCATGATCGACATCACGGTGCAGCCCAAGAACGTCATGTTCCCGACCGACGCCGGCAATGTCGACTTGCTCAATGAGTTCGCGCTCGGCCGTATGCTGTCATGGGCGCGACGGCTGCTTGATCAAAAGCAGCACCAGCGTGGTCCGAAGGTCTACTCGCTGCATGCGCCGGAGCTCGAATGCATCGTAAGGGCAAGGCGCACCGGCCTTACGAGTTCGGGGTCAAGGTCTCGGTCGCCACCACGGCGGCGCACGCCCGCGGCGGTCAGTTCGTCGCCCATGTGAAGGCGCTGCCCGGCACCCCCTATGACGGCGATACGCTCAAAACCGTGATCCCGGACATGGAAGCGCTAATCGGCAACGTCATCGAGCGCATGTTGCTCGACAAAGGCTACCGCGGTCACCATGCCCCGCCCGAGTATAAGTTCAGGGTGTTCATCTCAGGCCAGAAGCGGCGGCTAACTCTACAGATCAAGCGCGAGCTGCGCCGGCGCTCCGCTGTTGAGCCGGTCATCGGCCATCTCAAATCCGAACACCGGATGGGCCGCAACTACCTCTCGCACCGCCAGGACGGCGCCATCAACGCCGTCCTCGCCGCGGCCGGCTACAACTTGTACAATGCGCATCTCGAGCGAAGCTCGGGCAGCGGGCCCATTCTTCCGCGAGGTCATATCAAGTTGTAGCGCGGATCACCGCCACCTCGGAGTATCAGGGTTCAGCGGTTGCTTCGCCAAGCCCTAATTGATGTTTCCTGTCTCGCGTTCATGCTACTGGGCGTAACTTAATCCCTGCGGGCGTTTCGACTGTCGTTGTCAGGCGCCAGAACGCGATGAGCAATTTACGCGTTCTACTGGGCGACCGCGAATGGTTTGAATTTACTCAAGCGGGCACGAATGGCCGCAACCGCCGCCAACGCCAAGACCGTAAAGGTGGTGAGCAGGGTTGCGATTACGGTAATGGTCGGATCTACCTCGATCTTCAACTGATTGAACATCATCTTCGGCACCGTCTGGTACGTGCCGCCGATGAAAGACGTCACGATCACTTCGTCGAAGCTGCCCATGAAAGCGAATATCCATGACGTCAATAGGCTGGGCGCCAGGACAGGCAGAACGACCTTACGCAGCGTAAGGAACCATGATGCCCCGAGGCTCCATGCCACCTGCTCGATACGTAGATCGAACTCTTCGATAGCGACTCCGAGCACCATCACGCAGAGCGGCGCGTTGAGTATCGCGTGCGCCAAGACAAGCCCAATGAAGCTGCCAAGCAGGCCGACTTTAGCGAGCCCGATATAGAGGGCGACGGCGATGATGATCGTGGGCGCGAAAAGGGGCGCAAGGAAGTTTCCCTCTGCCCAGCCACGGCCCCCAATAGAGCTGCGGCGCAGCCCGTAGGCCGCAAGACCGCCTAAGCCAAGCGCAACGATCGACGAGATCAGCGCCAAAACCGCCGACGTTCGCATCGCATCCATCCAGCGCGTATCGCCGAAGAATGCCTCATACCAGCGCAGTGACAGGTCGGATGGAGGAAAGGTCAGCACCGACTCCGAGGAGAATGACATCGGAATGACGATGGCTAGCGGCGCCGTAAGAAACAGAAGGCCAGCAATTCCGATCGCTGCCAGGATGCTCCGCGCCCACAAAGAACTACCGATCATGCATTCCTCTTCATGCCTATTTTGCCGATACCTTTTGATCCACACGACGGTAGGCTGCGAAGATGAGCAGCATAACGACCAGAAGTATTGTCGAGATGGCCGACGCCTGTGCCCAATTCGGAAACTGGTTTATCAGCATGTCGAGTACATTGGCGATCATGGAGACACGGCCGCCGCCGAGGATGGCGGGCGTAATGTAGAAGCCGAGGCAGAACATGAAGACCAGCAATGCGCAGGCGGCCAGCGTCGGCATCGTCAACGGGAAGTAGATCTTCCAGAATATCATTCGCGGCGGGGCGCCCAGCGACGCCGCCGCCCGCAGTAGTCGGTCGTCAATGCGAACCATGGCTGCGTACAGAGGCAGCACCAGTAATGGCAGCAGCACGGCGGTCATGCCGATGGTCACGCCAATCGCGTTGTAAAGGAATTGCACCGGAGTGTGGGTAAGCCCCAGCCATTGCAGCGTGCGGTTGACGAGGCCATCATTGCCCAGAATGACGATCCAGGCATAGGTCCTCACTAGAACGCTAACCCAGAACGGCAGCACGACTAGAGCGATCACGATGATTTTGGCGCGACCGCTCAGACTTCGCATCCAGTGTGCCAACGGATAGCCGATCGCGACGTTTGCAAAGGTGACAATCACGGAGATGCCCAAGGTGTTGGCCAGCACGCGCAGATAGATCGGCGCTTCCAAGAGACTCTCGTAGGACTGGAAAGTGAAACCCTTCGTATTGTCCCAGAAGGCCAAGCTCAGCATGTATCCGATCGGGGCATCGAAGGCGACGACGATCAGCACCAGCAAGGGGATCAGGAAGCCAAAGCCTGATGTGATGAATCCCGAGCCGCAAGAGCGGCTCGTGGCCAACTCACCTTCATTCTTATGCGGAGGAGGCGCCATTTCATGCGCGGAGGAACGGGAAATGTTCGCATATGACTCATTGAGCGTATCGGATTGTGAATCGGCCAGCACCTATTCCAGCCTTTCCCTAAGAAGAGGAGAGTTGATCTCGTTCACAGGCTAAGCTTGAATTGCTGCCATTCTTTATTCACGGCTTCGCCGTTGTCGGCCCACCATTGAGAATTTTCGAGCCATTGAACCATTTTGTTTTGCTTGCTATTTGCGAATTTCCAGAGTTGGTCCTTGGGGAGATACTGTTCGAGGTCGACGGAGGCGCCGAGGGTAGTGTGGATCTCCGCGTACTTCGCCTCGTTCTCCGGGAGTGTCATCTCATGCAACAGCTTGTATGCCGCAGCCCGATCCTCGAGCTTGGAATTCTTGACAATGCAGGCGTAGGCTATATCGAGCTTGCCACCAGCCCAGGTCATGCCCAAGGCCGAATCGCCAACTACTCTGGTCGCAAAGCAGATGCCGTACTGTACCTCGTTGTCCCGCAAGAGCTGCGCCCCTTGTGGAACCGTGGTCGACCACACAGAGACGTTGTTCTTAAACTCGCGAAGCTTCTTGAAACCGGCGTCAACGTCGAGAGGGTATAGCTTCTCGACCGCAACGCCGGTCGCCAAAACGGCGAATGGCAGGCAATAGTGGGGCATATCAATCAGAACACGCTTGCCCGGGAATGCCGTTGCGTCGAAGAAGTCGGCCCAGCTCTTGAGTTCCTTCATGCCGGCGCGCCAAGCCATGACAGTTGAGAAGTACTGGTGGCCTAGGCCGTACTCCTTCTTGGCTTCCGGAAAGATCGGCGCAGGATTGACAGCCGCCCAGTCGATGGGCTCGAGCAACTCGAGGCGCTGCGCGATCAACATGTTGACCGAACTCATGCCGGTAGACAATACGACATCGGTCTGTCGGGCCTCGACCAGCGCGCGCAGTCTGCCCAGCGAGTTGGGGCTCTCCTGCACTACCTTGATCCCGGTCTTTTTGGTGAAAGGTGTGATGAAGCCTGCTTCCCACGCCTTCGAGGAGATGCCTCCGTCCTCGAGGATGCGAATTTCCTTGATTTCGGCACGTGCGGGGCGCGTGCCCAAAAAGCTGACTGCCGGCAGCCCGACGGCAGCCGCGCCCACAAAACGACGACGATTGATCATCTTCATCCCTCCGATATGAACTATGCCACCGGCCAGACGTCGCCGGGGTCCCACGAAACAACCACACGTTCGTCCTTTGCGAAGTTCGAACCGAGGAACGGCACTGCAGCCACCAAGGGCTCTCCTTCTTCCACCGCCAGATAATAGCGCACCATCTGGCCTAGATAGATCGCCTCGACGACCCGCGCAGCTTTGCCCTCGCCGTTCGCCGCGAGGCGTATGCGCTCGGGGCGCACTACGCCACTGCGGCCATCCTGCAGTCCGATGAAATTGGCGATGCCCAGAAATTCCGCAACGAAGCGGTTGGCGGGCTTCAGATAGGATTCGGCCGGCGTCGCCACCTGCTGCGTGCGTCCGTTGCCGAGCACCATGATGCGATCGGAAAGCGACAGCGCCTCCTCCTGATCGTGCGTCACCAGGATGGTGGTGACACCGAGGGTGCGCTGGAGTTGCTTCAGCTCGATCTGCAACTCCTCGCGCAGCTTGCGGTCGAGCGCGCCCAGCGGCTCGTCGAGGAGCAGGATGTCCGGTTTGAAAACGAACGCACGCGCCAGCGCCACGCGCTGTTGCTGTCCGCCCGATAGCTGCGAGGGACGTCGATCGCCCAATCCCTCCAGCCTCACCAACTTCAAAGCCTCGAGTGCACGGTCGCGTGCGAGTGAGCCGTTGATGCCGCGCACGCCCAGGGGGAACATCACGTTATTCAGCGCCGTCATCTGCGGGAACAAGGCGTACGACTGAAATACCAATCCGATGTTGCGAGTTTGCGGCGGGGCGTCGGTGACATCGCGACCGCCGATGAATATCCGGCCAGCAGTAGGCTGGTTGAGGCCCGCGATCAGCGACAACAGGGAGGTCTTGCCCGACCCGCTTGGTCCAAGGATCGTGACGAACTCGCCTTGCGAAACCTCGAGATCGACGTTGTCCACGGCAGCGAAGTTACCGTAGCGCTTGGACACGCCCTCGAGACGGATATTCGACATCTAAGACCTCGCTTTGATGGAGTGCCTGACGCAGCGTAGTTGAAGTGCAACGTCGCGTGGCTGAACTCGCGTTCGTTGTACCTGTCACGAAAACGGCGCTGGCGACGGACGAGCCGATGCCGAACGCCATAGGCGTCAATCGCCTTGCACGCCGGGACTAGGCTTTCATGCGGGATTGGCATGTTGTGGAACGGGTTGATTTCGACCCGACTGGCTAACGAGTCCGCACTTGCCATTCAGGGTCGGTGAGAAACCGGTAGTGATTGAGCGCAACATCGCCAACGCCCCACCAGACAAGGGATCGATGCAACGATCTTGGCCTTATCTTTTTCCCGCGCGGGACCGCCCGCGAGTGGCAATCTGAGCAGCATGGTTTCGCCGAACTTGCCCATGGGGTCTCCTCTACCTTCGTTGAGCGCGCGTTCTCCGGCCCTTGTGCAAGACAAAATCATGTGATCCAATGTATGTCAATGTGGATTGTATGATCCAACGAGCGAGTTTGGGATCGAAGCGGGGGAAAAACACAATGGCGAGGATCTGGGCTTCAATCTCGATCCCAACCACCTCGTCGGCAGGCTCTCCCGGACGCATCAACAAATGGTTGAGATCGCGAAGGCGCTGCTCGTCGAGCCTAGAATCCTAATCCTCGATGAGCCGACCGCATCGCTCACCGAGCGGGAGGCCGGGTGGCTCTTCGAACTGGTGGCGACGCTCAAGGCTCGTGGCGTCGGGATCATCTATGTCTCGCATGGGATGCAGGAAATACGCGCCCTGGCCGATCGGCGTCACCGTCCTGCGGATGGGCAACTTGTCCGCACGCTGGAGGCGGCCGGAGCATGGGACAGCGACCTCGTCGAACTGGTGACAGGCCGCAAGATTGACGGGCTGTTTCCGAAGTTCGATCAGCAGTTAGGGCGAGTTGCCATGGAGGTCGCGGGCTTGTCGACCTGGAGGTGCGGTCCGCGACGTAAACTTCGCAGCCCGGTTCGGTTCAAGATCACGGGCATCGCCGGCCTGATCGGCTGCGGGAAATCAAAACCGGTGCGCGCCATCTACGGACCTGAGGACATTGAGCGCGGTGCCATCCGGCGTCAGGACCAATCCCCGTCGACGCTCTCACCGAGACAGAGGCGGCGCCGCTGCGTCGCTGACTCCCCCGCCAACCGTGTGACGGCGGACGGCTGCTCGAGGCGGGCGCCGCGATCGTGCGGGTGTCCTCCGAACTGGCGGAGATGCTGGCGCTATCGCGCAACAGCGGACGGTGCTGGGTCGCTACTATACGCCATCGGCGGTAATGCGGAGGCGCCAGCCGTTTCTGACGCAAACGCCCGGGTCGAGAGCCTATGGAACCATATAATCCATCTTGACAAATAATGGATCACATGATCCGAATGGACGTACGGTGGACTGGTCACAAGGCCGAAGATTTGGAGCGCGCGTGCAATCAGAGTTTGATTACATCGTGGTGGGCTCGGGTTCGGGCGGGAGCGTCGTGGCCTCCAGGTTGTCCGAGGATCCGAACTTGTCGGTGCTTCTCGTGGAGGCCGGTGGGTCAGACAAGTCTCTCAAGATCGCCATGCCAGGCCTCGCCAGTTCGCTCTTTGGGGATCCGAAATATGACTGGTGCTTCACTGCAGAGTCTGACCAGACGCGGGCGGGACAGCGCGACTACATGCCGCGCGGAAAAGTTCTCGGGGGGACGAGCGCGATTAACGCAATGTGCTTTCTCCGCGGCAGCATCGAAGATTTCGATGATTGGGCTTCACTCGGCAACGAGGACTGGGATTACCGGAGTGTTCTCCCCTATTTTCGTAAGTTGGAAAGTTATGAGGGTGGGGAAAACGTGACGCGCGGCAATACTGGCCCGCAGCCGGTGTCCTTCTTGAGGTCCGCCCATCCGATGTCAAAGATATTTCTGGACGCATCCGTCCGTCATGGAGCTAAGCACATACCCGATCTCAACAGCGGAGAGTACGAAGGAGCTGGCTTTCCTCAGGTCTCGCAGCTCAAAGGCTCGCGATATAGCGCGGCGCGCTCATACGTCTGGCCCGCGACCAAACGTCGAAATTTTCGGCTGCTCTTGCAGACGCAGGTTCGACGAGTGCTGTTCGAGAATCGCAGGGCAACTGGCGTCGAAGTTATCAGAGGTGGTCGTCGCACCATTTTCAAGGCCCGCAAAGGAGTTGTGCTGAGCGGTGGAGTCTTCGGCTCGCCGCACATTCTTATGCTCTCAGGCATCGGACCTGCCGAGCAATTGAGGCGCGTAGGTATTGATGTTCTGGTTGACGCCCCTGGGGTAGGCAGAAATTTACAGGATCATGCTGGCACGCGTCACGTGGTTCGAGTCGATACCCGGACGCTCAACATGATAATCGGGCCGATGGAGAAGTTGGCGGCCGGATTGCGTTGGCTTTTTCTTGGGCAGGGGCCAGCAGCAAGCTCCATGACCCAAGTCGTCCTGACTCGAAAGCTGGATTCCGGAAACCAGCTTTCCCGTTTTCAAGTCCTGTTCACGCCCGGCGCCTATGACCTTGGCCCAAATGGTCCCCGATTTTTGGATCGGCCTGCGGTCACGGCGATCGTAAACGTTCATCGTCCATATTCTTCCGGCCATCTCGAATTGGCCTCGGCTGATGCGCGCGAGCCGCTTAAGATTCATCCGAATCTCTTTGCCGACGAGCGCGACGCTGACACTCTCGTTGCGGGCCATAAAATCTTGAGAGAGATCTTCGACACGGAGCCGCTTCGGGCCCGCGCAATAGAAGAGCTGAGACCTGGCGTGTCACTTCAAAGCGACGATGCCCTGAAGGCTTTCGTCAAAGAGACGGCAAAGGGAATCTTTCACCCTGCCGGAACCTGCAAGATGGGGACTGATCCTTTCGCCGTGGTCGGAAGTAGGCTGTCCGTGTACGGTGTACAAAATCTTTACGTGGCCGATGCGTCCGTTATGCCTTTCGTCGTCAGTGCGAACTTAAGCGCAACCTGCATGATGATTGGAGAAAGGCTAGCTGAATGGCTGAAGGCTGCTTGAAGTGGACATGGCAAGCCAAACCCCGCGGCCAAAGTGCCGCGCCACACTCCTGCATCGCTTTGTCTGCAGGAGCTAGTACTCGTACCGACGCTTCGGAATGGCCAAAATGACCGAGCGACTGTCCTTGGAGGAGTCACCAATAATGAAATTAGGCATAGTGGGGCTCGGGCAGTGGGGCCAGAAGCTTGTGCGGGCAATTCAAGAGGATGGAATTCCCAAGAGCCAGCTCTTCCATTTTGCAGCAGGCTACACGCGATCACCAAGCAAGCACCGTACGTTCGCTCTCCAGGAGAAGCTTCACCTCTTCGACAGTTATCAAGAGTTCCTGCAATCCAAGTCTGTTGATGCCGTCGTTATCGCGTCACCTCATAGTGAGCATGTCGATCAGATCTGCGCGGCTGCAGATGCCGGTTTGCACATCTTTGTCGAGAAACCGCTAGCCCTGGATGTTGCTGGTGCGGTGAAAGCAATAGGCGCTGCCCGGGATGCGGAAAGGCAACTTGCCGTCGGGTTCAACCGCAGGTTCTTACCTGCGTACTCGAACTTGAAAGAGATTCTGTATAGCGGTCGGCTCGGCCGAGTCTTGCATATTGAGGGCAACTTTTCGGCACCACAAGCCCTGCATTTCTCACCGGAGGATTGGCGGGCGGATCACTCCCAAACTCCCGCGGGCGGTATGACGTTGATGGGCATCCACATCCTCGACGCGATGATTGGTCTAGCGGGTGCCATCTCTGGCGTAAGAGCAAGGTCACGAAGACAGTTTCTCCAGATCGACATGGACGATACCACGGACGTCCAGATCGAGTTCGCAGGTGGTTCTACCGGCTATCTCAGCACAGTACCGGCGACAGCTCACAATTGGAGACTGCAGGTGTTCGGAACGGCGGGCTGGGCCGAGATGCGCGGTTATCGGCAACTCACTTTCGCAGCGGTCGGCCAAGATGCGCAAACGACACAGTTCGCCGCGGTCGATATCGAACGCGCAGAACTCGAGGCTTTCGCAAAGTCTGTCGTCGATCAGACTGAGTATCCAATTCCCCTCGACGATGTTGTGAGGGGCATCGGCGCGCTCGACGCGGTTTTCCAGTCAGTAAGAGAGGACCGTTTCGTCACCGTCGAATGCTAGGGAGCCGTCCGCGATTTCGCGACGGATCGGGCTCTTCTGATGGTTAGCCTCCTCTGTCGGAGGCGATCGCAAGAGAGCGCATCTAGGAGGGGAGCGCGTAAGCGGCCCGTGCTCAAGCCGATTTTGTCTCCCCTTATCGCAGATTTCGATGTGCCGCGCGTTCATCGCCAGGAGTTACCTTATCCTACGCCGCTTGGGCGCAACGAGTTCAGCAGTGTTGTTGGACCATATGATCCAATATATGTCAGCGGGATTGATTGCTCCGCACCTGCCGCCTAAGATGGTTTAGACAGCCTCGCGGGCACGGCCCAGAACGCCGCCAGTCCGTCGTGCTCGTCTGAAGGTGGAACTGCAGAATATGCCCAAGTGGGACTATATCATCGCCGGCGGTGGCTCGGCCGGTTGCGTATTGGCTAGCCGTCTGAGCGAAAATCCGAGTGTTGAGGTCCTCCTTCTCGAGGCCGGGCCGCCCGATAAATCGATGTGGATCGACATTCCAGCGGGCTTCACGAGGTTGCTCAACCACGAAAAGTTCGATTGGAAGTTTCAGATGGAGCCCGACCCAAGCATCGGTGGCCGGCGCTCTCCCTCTCCGAGCGGCCGTGGGCTGGGCGGCTGCAGCACGATCAACGGCATGCTCTATGTGCGCGGCCAGCCGCTCGATTACGACAGCTGGGCCGCGCTCGGCAATCGCGGCTGGTCTTACGAGGACGTGCTGCCCTATTTCAAAAAATCTGAGCACTACGAGTGCCAGGGAGACGCATCGCGAGGCAAGGGCGGACCCCTGAACGTGTGCGAGACGACGGGGCGTAATCTGCTGTGCGACGCTTTTCTCAAGGCCGCCGTTGGTAGCGGTTTTCCTCGTAACGAGGACTACAATAGCGGGCAGCAGGAAGGCTTCGGTTATTATCAGGTGCTGATCAAAGGAAGCCGGCGCTGGTCCGCGGTTCGTGCCTATCTAGATCCGGTGCGCAGCCGGCCCAACCTGCGCGTGGAAACCGATGCGCTCGTGAGTCACATCCTGCTCGAAGACAAGCGCGCCATTGGCGTCATGTATACTGCGCGCGGAGAAAAGCACGAGGCGCGGTGCGGCCGCGAGGTGATCCTGTCGTGCGGCACGCTGCTGTCCCCTGGCGTGTTGGAGCGCTCCGGCATCGGCCAGCCGGAGGTGCTGCAGAAGGTCGGCATCGAGGTGCGCCACGAGCTCAAGGGCGTGGGCGAGAACTGCGGCAACCACTTCATCGTGGGCACCTCTCACCGGGTCAACCAGCCGATCACGCTGAACGAACAGACGCGCGGCCTAAGGCTGCTGCGCGAGATAGCGCGCTATTACACGAGCGGCACCGGCGCGCTCTTGGGCACCGCGGGCCCGGTGTTTGGTTTCGTGCGCACGCGGCCCGATCTTGCGACGCCCGACGCGCAGATATTCATGTCGCGCGCCACGTCAGCCGCGCCGTGGCCGCGGATCGAACTCGAGAAAGAACCTGGCATGGCCGTCTCGCTGTACCAGTGCCGACCCGAGTCGCGTGGCTCCATCCATATCAAGTCGCTGGCGTCCGGCGCCGAGCCCGCGATCCGGCCAAACTTCCTCGCGACAAAGACCGATCGCGACTGCACTGTGAGTGGCATGCAGATCATCCGCACGATCATGAGGCATCCTGCGATCGCGAAATACGTCGCCTTCGAGAACCGCCCCGGGGACAAGGTGCAGAACTACGACGATTGGCTCGACTACGCGCGAAGCGCGGGGATTGGAATTTGCCACATCGTCGGGACCTGCAAGATGGGTAATGATCTTTTGGCGGTAGTCGATGACCGCCTGCGCGTGCGGGGCCTTGCCGGGCTACGCGTGATCGATGCCTCGATTATGCCGACCGTGCCCTCCGGCAACACCTACGCGGCCACGATCATGGTGGCCGAGAAAGGCGCCGACATGATCAAAGAGGATGCAAGGAGGACGTGAGCCTCGTGTACTGACCCGTTTCCTTCGCCGCTTGTGAAGGACTTCGGACAATGCGCACCGCGGTATAGCAGCCCCGGAAGTGTTTGAAGGTCAGACCCGCATTTGGCGCCATCTATGAGGAGAAGAAAGCGTGGCACATAAAGTAGAACTCAGCCCGTCTGCGGATTGGTATCGTGTCGAAGTCGACGAAGCAGACTGGGCGAAGTTCTCGCAGGATGATTTGGTCCGTTGGTATAGCCAGATGTTGCTCGTCCGCCGCTTCGAGGAAAAAATCCTCGAACTGGAATCGGCCGGGCTCGTTCATGGCCCCGCTCATGCCAGTATCGGTCAGGAGGCCACAGCCGTCGGCGCGATGTCGCTGCTCGGTTCGCATGACCAGATCAACGGTACGCATCGCGCGCACCATCAGGTGCTGACTAAACTGATCAATGCTCAAATTCCCGCTGGCTTTAATGTACGAAAGCAGGACTTCACGCCGGAGATGGACGACGCCATTTATCGTTTAATGGCTGAAATCATGGGCTTGAAGCCTGGGTGTTGTGCCGGTCGCGGCGGGTCGATGCACATGCGTGATCCGGGCTCGGGCGTCGCCGGGACCAGTGCGATCGTTGGTGGCAATGTGCCTCATGCGGTAGGCTATGCCCTTGCTGATCACGTCCTTCATCGTGATGGCGTGTCCGTCGCTTTTTTCGGCGACGGCGCCGCTCTCCAGGGAGCGGTTTATGAATCCATGAACATCGCTGCGGCTTACAAGCTGCCCGTTATCTTTTTTATCGAAAACAACCTCTACGGCGTTTCAACACATATCGAGGATGTGACGGGCGAGACCCGGCTAGCTTCGCGCGGACCGATGCTTGGTTTCATGGGCATCGAATGCGACGGCATGGATGTCGTCGCCGTGCACGAAGCCATGGATCTCGCGCTAAAGGCAATTCGCAGCGGTCGTGGGCCGGTCGTCATTGAGGCGACGTGCTACCGGTTCCTGCATCAAAGCGGTAGCAAGAAGGGAAGTGAGCTGGGCTACCGTAGTAAAGAGGAGGAAGACCAATGGCGCAGTCGCGATCCCCTCCGAGTGGCTAGCGATCACCTTCGCCGTACGAAGGCACTGGACGACGACGGGTTTGCCTTGCTCGACGAGCGCGTGACCGCCGCCATCCAGCGGGCGGTCCAGCAGCTCACGGAGAAGAGCCCCGGTAGCAACGTGCTGCGCATCCCGGAAAACCACTGGCCCTCTACATCATCTGTCGATGAGGGTATTCTGAGTGATGGCAGCGAGTTTGAGGGTGCAAAGTTCAGGGAGTTGGAAGACTACAGACCAGATGAACTGCAAAAGTCTCGGTTCGTGGTCGCCGCAGCGGAAGCGTTGGGCGCAGCAATGGCAGCCGATCCGACGATCGTTGTGATGGGCGAAGACGTTCATCGGTTTCGCGGCGGCGTAAGCGGCTTTACAACCAAGGCTTTGGAAAAGTTCCCGGAGCGGGTCCTGGCGATGCCAATCGCCGAGAATGGTTTCACCGGCGTTGCACTCGGTGCTGCCCTTCGCGGCCTTCGCCCAATCGTGGAAATCATGTTCGGCGACTTCTGCCTGGTCGCCGCTGATCAGATTTGTAACGCTGTTGCAAAAGTGCGTCACATGTTCGGCGATGGATTCCCAGTGCCAATCGTCATGCGCGTGCGCGTGGCGCCACATGGGGGCTACGGCTCTCAGCATTCGGGTGACATGTCGGCGCTCTTTCATCTGTATCCGGGATGGCACATATTCTCGCCAACCACTCCGTTCGACTATATCGGCATGCTCAACACCGCCCTGCGCTCGAATGATCCCGTAATGATCGTCGAGCACGTCGAATTCTATCAAGAAGAAGGACTCGTGCCACGTGCCGACAGGGACTATTGCATTCCGCTTGCCAAAGCGAAGGTGGTTCGCCCGGGTTCCACCTGCACTCTGCTCGCCACATCGGTGATGGTGCCGATGGCGATTAAGGTCGTGCAGGACACGGGTATAGATGCCGAAATCATCGACTTGCGCAGTCTGGGACAACTGAGCACGGACTGGCCGCTCATACTCGGATCGGTCGCCAAGACCAATCGCGTACTAATCGCGGAGCAGATGACAAACGGTCTTGCTTTAGGCCGACATTGGATCGCAGAGATCCAGTCGCGCGCGTTCAATGACCTCGATCACGAGATTCTCCATGTTACAGGCAGCATCGCCGCGCCTGTGGTCTCCGCCCTGCTCAATCGCGCGGCCCTCGCTTCGTCCGAGAAACTTCGAAATGCTTTAATCTCGATTGCGAACGCTTAGCTGGCCTGACGGTACCGATCTATGTGCAGTCGCTGAAAAGCTGCGCCGGTGCTGAGAGAGGAATTGCTGAGGAAGCTCAAATGGCAGTCGATATTGTATTTCCAAAGGTAAGCCTCGAGACGGATATCGGGTCCATTTCTCGCTGGTTGGTAGAGGACGGCTCCGCCGTTTCACAAGGCCAGATCTTATTTGAAGTGGAGAACGACAAGGTCGCGGTCGAGGTCGAAGCTTGCGCCAGCGGCACGATCAAGTTCTCTCATTCATGCGACGAGAGAATAAGGGTCGGTGAAACCGTCGCTCGGATTTTTCCGCCGAATGAAGCGGTGGTTCAATCCGATAAACAGATCGTCGACCGATCGACATCGAACCCAAGACCTGCCTCCACTCCTGGTGATACCGCGGTAGCCTCAAAGGCCGGTAGCAACCGCGTCATTGCGACCCCTCTGGCCAGGCGCCTCGCCAAGGAGAGCATGATCGACCTCTCGACCGTAATCGGTACGGGTCCGGGCGGGCGCATTCAGAAACGCGACATCGACCCGGCAAGATCCGAGGTGGGTCTGAAGGCGCCCGCGCCTGCCGGCGCGTCGACTTTCGCGTCGTCCATGTCAGACCAGCAGATCCTCGCACTTTTCGAGGCGGGCAGCTACCACATCGTGCCGCATGATGGCATGCGTCGGACGATCGCACGGCGGCTCACTGCATCGGTGCAGAACGTCCCGCATTTTTACCTGAACGTTGATTGCGATATCGGGAAGCTGATCGCCGCTCGCGAAGAGATCAACAAACAAGCGCCAACCGACGCGGATAGGACGCCGCTCTACAAGCTGTCCGTCAATGACTTCATCATCAAGGCAATGGCACTCGCCTTGCAGCGAGTTCCAGACTGCAACGTGAGTTGGACCGATAGCGGGATGGTCAAACATAAGCATTCCGACGTCGGTGTTGCGGTCGCGATCCCCGGCGGATTGGTCACGCCGATTATCCGCCGGGCAGAAATCAAGTCGCTATCGGCAATTTCAGATGAAATGAAGAATTTGGCTGTTCGCGCTCGCGCCCGCAAGCTGAAGCCGGAAGAGTATCAAGGCGGCACAACCGCCGTCTCAAATCTCGGAATGTATGGAATCAAGGACTTTACTGCGGTCATAAATCCCCCGCATGCGAGCATTCTCGCGGTCGGTACCAGCGAGGATCGTGCAGTGGTGCGCGGCAGGGACATCGACATCGCACGTCGCGCTAGCGTTACGCTCTCCTGTGACCATCGCGCAATTGACGGCACGCTCGGCGCCGAACTCGTGGATGCGTTCAAGCGGCTGATTGAAAATCCCACGATGATGATGGTGTGAGGGTGCACGACGCCGGCCTCATCCTTCCCTGAAACGGTGGGCGAATTTGCTCCTTGAGGACGGACGTGTGTGCCTGTCCAACAACGCCGCCGAGAGAGGCCGCGTAGCAACTAGGGTTCGGGTCGAGCCGGGCTTGCGACGGCGTAAGTCAGTCCCACGCACTGGTTTGCCTGGGGTGCACCTCCCAACATTATCTGTAGTCGGAACATATGATCCAATTTCGCAAAGTCGGGATTGATTGTTCTTGTGTTGCGACGTTTTTGTGATATTAAATTGCGTTTAAGGCGGCGTGACCGCTCTTTGATTAGGGGGAAGCATGATGATTTCGAGGAAGAAGTTCTGGGGGCTGCTACTGATCTCCGTCGCGCTTCCCCTTGTGCCCCAGATTGCGCCGGCCGGTGCATCTGGCACAAAGTGGTATCCTTTCGCGATGAATGACGCTTCTTCCGGCGCACCGAAGGCGATTGAGTACTCGCCGCTTGATAGAGCGGAAAAGCCCTATAACATCTGCGTCCTTTTCCCTCACATGAAAGACCCTGGCTGGATTTCGGTCGACTACGGCATCGCCGAGCAGTCAAAGGCGCTTGGCGTTAACATGAATCTCTATGAAGCTGGCGGCTACGACAATCTGCCCAAGCAGCTGTCGCAGTTTGATGACTGTATCGCGAGCGGGATCGATGCGATCGTGATTGCGGCAATCTCCCCCGTTGGGGTGGCCAAGCAGGTGTTAACTGCGAAAGCCAAGGGCATTCCAGTAGTCGCCGTCACGAACCCATTCATTTCACCGGACTTGAGCGCAGGTGTCTTCATCGACCTTCAAGCCATGGCTACAGCGTCGGCCAACGCCTTGCTGGCCAGTATCAAGCCGGGAGAAACAGTCAATGTGGTAACGTTCCCTGGTCCAGCAGGTTCAGGTTGGGCCGAGACGATGAATCAGGTCTTCAAGGAGGTCGTCGCCAAGAATCCGAAAGTGAAGGTGCTTGATTCCAAGTTTGGAGACACTGGTGTTGCGGTGCAGCTCCAGCTGGTCCAGGACGCGCTGCAGACTTACCCGTCCATGAATTACATGTGGGGGACTGCGACGATGGCAGAGGCGGCCAGCGGTGCCTTGGCTGCGAGTGACCGCGGTGACGTGAAGATCATTGCGAGTCACGAAAGTCCGGCGATGCTCGATGCGGTTAAGCGAGGCGACGTAATCGCATTCCCGACTCAGCACGGCGTTATCGAAGGGCGCGTGGCTATTGATCAGGCCGTGCGCATCCTGGAGAAGCGGCCCTTCATCCGGCTTGCCCAGCCGATTCCGACGGTGGTCGACAAGGGCTCAATAGATAAGTTGGATACATCGACGTTCGTGGCCCCGGCCAACTGGAGTCCCGTTTACAACGTCAAGCAGTGACGATCCGCGTCGGGGGATCAGGTGTCGGAAGCGTTAGTCGCGCCGCCTCAGCAGGTAAAGGAAGCCGACCCGGCTTTGATCATCCGGGGCGTCACCAAATGTTTCGAGGGTGTCACCGCACTGCGCGAAGTGGACTTCGACTTTCGAACAGGCGAGGTGGATGTGCTCTTCGACGAAAACGGCGCAGGCAAGTCGACGTTGACAAACATCATTGCTTGCACGTTTTCCCCGGGCGAGGGCACTTATCTGTTCGAAGGGGCGTGATGTGCGCCGGCTGACTCCGCATCAGGCGCGCGGCGCGGGAAGCAGCGCTGTTTTCCAAGGCTTCTCGCTAGCGCCAAATCTCACGGTCGTCGAGAACGTCTTTCTCGGTCGTGAGGTCAAGCGCAACGGAAGTCTGGATCTTGCGGCCACGCGAAAGCGGGTGCCGATTCATCGAGGAACTGCGCTTTGATCTCGATCTTGACCCGCTTGGTCGGCGCGCTGTCACGCGCTCATCAACAGATGGTTGAGATCGCGAAAACGCTGCTCAGCGATCCGAGGATCCTGATCCTCGATAAGCCGACTGCATCGCACACCGAGCGGGAGTCTGGGCGGCTCTTAGATCACCGCGATGCTCAAAGCGCGGCCGGCCGAACCAACCATCGGCGGAGCTCTATCGCTGCAATCCGCAACCGCAGCCATCGTAGGCGGCGGGAGCTTTTCGGGTGGCAGCGTCGGCACGGCCCTCCTTGGTTCTATATTCATCATTGTTCTCTCAAACGGAATGAGAAGCGGCGTTGGTGGACGGTGTTTCGACTGACGTCCTGCCGGGGCATATGAAGCACTGGCTCCCAAACGGCATCCTGATCCTCGAATGCGTGGCCAACCTGGAGCTCGTCTCCCGCCGCTGCCTCTTTGTAGCCGCCCCGCTGCCCATCGAACACGGCTCTGGCTCCCCGCTTCCGCGCTTCGCCCTATTGCTTTCTGCTCCGATGACTCCTGAGGCGACGTCCTGTGTTTTGGAGCGGAAAGAACGGTGTCGAGCATCTGGGATGGCAGCAACAAGGCTAACTTTGACTAGAGCGATTTGACTGATGAGTCTACGGAGAGGATTTACGCTAAGGGGATCGTTGGATGCGCTGCTCAGTGCAAATGAAGCAGCAGTGCCTCCGGAAGGCGAGAGCTGCGGCGTTCTTGCAGAATCGGCGTCTCGTTCACGTCGAAGGACGCGTCGTTTGGAAGGACTTCGTCGTAAGTTTAGCCTATGGCCGTACCAAATTAGAAGCCGTGCGCTTGGTAGTCGCGGGCAAGAGATCCTGGCGTCGGCGATTACGATCAGACAGGTGCCGAGCGCCATCACTGCCAACGTGGTTCGACTACTTGCGCCAGCGCGCCCCCTTACCCGACTGGAGCGAGCACCCGAACAGCAGGCCCTGACCTTCCGTACGGCTTCGCCCTGGTCCGCGTCCACCGCATGCTGGCGTCCGTTCGGTTCAGTACGCCGGAGAGACGATTCGCGCGATCGCTAAAGTGCTACCGGTCTAAAATGCGGCGGGGAGGCGTTTCTCGGGGCATCGAGCCTCTAGTGGCCCTAGGTTGCCGATCGAGAACAGGCGGACATCCTTGTGGCGAGGTCAGTACTGCTGTTCGCAATCGGAGCGGGCATGCAATCGAAGGACTGCGACACAGGGCACGAAATCATTCCATCTCTCAGATGTCTTTCAACAAAGAACTAAACAGCTGGTGCCCGATGCACAGCTGAACTTGGGTTGCCGTAGGATCAGACGCAACTCCAATCCAGTATAGGTCGACAAGGAACCAAATGATCCGGAATCCTTGTAGCGGGATTGACTGTTCCTGATCCATTGGATAAATTGCGGGCATCACATGCGCTGAAATCACAAGTGGCGCGGGCACTCTGCCGGTCGTGTGAAGGAGCAGGGAAGTCTATGCCCGTATGGGATTACATCATCGTTGGTGCCGGCGCGGCAGGCTGTGTGCTTGCTAATCGCCTGAGCGATGATGCGAAGTTGAAGGTCTTGCTGCTCGAGGCTGGACCGCGCGACAAATCAGTGTGGATCGATATTCCTGCAGGCTTCACCAAGCTCCGGAACCACAGGGAGTTCGATTGGAGCTTCCAGATGGAAGCGGATGAAGGTGCGGCCGGGCGGTGTCTTCCATGTTCAAGCGGTCGCGGGTTGGGCGGCACGAGTTCCATCAACGGAATGCTCTACGTGCGCGGTCAGCCATTCGATTATGATACTTGGGGTCGACTTGGCAATCGCGGATGGTCGTACGAGGACGTACTGCCTTACTTCAAAAAAGTTGAGCACTATGAGGGCCGGGATGGCGAAGCTCGCGGCAAAGGCGGTCTTCTCAATATATCTGATCAGAAGCCTCACCCCCTCGGGGACGCCTTCATTCACGCTGCCGAGGCCTCTGGCTTCACGCGCAATGGCGATTATAACGATGGGAATCAGGAAGGGTTTGGCTACTACCAAGCGACCATCAAGGGTCGTCGCCGTTGGTCGGCAGCCCGAGCTTTCTTGGATCCCGCGCGGAGCCGGCCAAATCTGCATATTGAGACCGAGGCGCTGGTAGGTCGCGTCCTGCTTGAGGGGAAACGGGCGGCTGGCGTCGCCTATACCTTGAACAACGAAATGCGCGAGGCGCGATGCCGCGGCGAAGTAATCATCTCGTGCGGCGCACTCCAATCGCCGGGCATGCTGGAACGGTCCGGCATAGGCCAGCCAGAACTTCTCACGAGGCACGGTATCGCGGTGCATCACGAGCTGGCAGGTGTCGGTGAAAGCTACGGTACTCATTACGCTCAGAATATGGCTTGGCGCGTCAACCAGCCGATAACGTTTAATGAGCTGGCCCGGGGCTTCAACCTTCTGCGGGAAGTCGTGCGATATTATGTCAGTGGCACCGGAGTGCTCACACGGGCCGCAGCCCCTGTGTTCGGCTTTGTACGTACTTCACCCAGCGTAAAAACGCCTGACGCGCAGTTCGCCATAGGGCCAGGGAGCTACGATCCGGCACAGCTCGGGCGCCTGGAGAGAGAGCCTGGTATGACGGTGGCGACCAGCCAGTGCCGGCCGCTTTCACGGGGCACGATCCATATCAAATCTCCGGTACCCGGCAGCGAGCCTGCGATCCGGCCGAATTTTCTCTCGGCTGAAACCGACCGCAATTGCGCCGTGGCAAGCATGCAGATCGCGCGCAAGATAATGAACCATCCTGCGATCGCGAAATACCTCGCTTTTGAGATGAGACCCGGCGACAAAATTCAGAACTACGATGAATTGCTCGACTATGCACGTCGAACCGGCAGGGGGTATGGCCATCATACCGGGACTTGCAGAATGGGTCATGACCCGCTGGCCGTGGTCGATGATCGACTGCGCGTGCACGGGATTGTAGGCCTGCGGGTGATCGATGCGTCGATTATGCCAACTGTCCCCTCAGGTAACACTTATGCGCCCACGACTATGATAGCTGAGAAGGGGGCCAGCATGATCAAGGAAGATGCCAAGCAACTCGGGCCGCTCGGACCGTGAGGAGCTGAAGTGTGGTCTACGGTTTTCCGTTCGAGGGGGCCACGCCCGCCGAAGGATTGAACCGAGCACTCGTATAGGATCGCGCCTTAGTCAAGCAGCTGCCTGATTGATATGGGCCTCGGAAAATAACTCTAACAGAACATCTATTGATCGGGGAAATCACAATGACTGTGGCTCGCATGCTCAAAACGGAATCGGTCGCCGCTGAAGTGATTGCGCAAGCATTGAGTGACGCGGGGATCGACATGGTATTCGGCATGTCGGGCGGCCATACGGGGCCGCTATTCAACGCGCTTCAGGGGCAACAGAACCGCATACGAACTATCTTGGTACGCGAAGAGTCCCTCGCAGGTGTCATGGCCGAAGTCTACGGACGACTCAAGAGGTTGCCTGGTGTGATGATTGGACAAGGGCCATGGGTACTGGGCAACGGAATGATTGGTATTCTGGAGGGATATCTGTCCAGTACCCCCATGCTGTTGCTCAGCGACTTCTCGGATCTAACGCAGTTCAACATGCACGCCCCCTATCAATCCGGTAGCGGCGATTATGGCGGTTGGGATGTCCGCAACGGTTTCAAGAGCGTCTCAAAGGAAGTATTCAGTGCTTTTGACCCTGTTCCAGCCGTTCAGGCCGTTCAACTCGCGATCAAGCATGCCATGGCTGGTCAGAAAGGTCCGGTCGCAGTACTTTTCGGGCAGAATGCGCTCATCGGCACAATCAGTCCCGATTCGATGCCTCGGATCTATCCTACGTCCCGGTATTTGCCTCCAAGACCGCAGGGAGCAAGCATCGAAGCTGTGGGCCAGGTCGTCGCCGCCATCCGCGCCGCCAAGAAGCCGGTGATCATCGCGGGCAATGGTGTGCGCATAGCCAATGGTTATTCGCAGCTTCAGACGCTCGTGGAGGCGCTGAATGTTCCCCTGGTCACCACGGCATCAGGAAAGGGATGCTTCCCCGAAACCCACGCCCTTTCGCTCGGCGTGTTTGGACCGTTTGGCACTGCAGCCGCAAACGCCTGCGTAGCCGACTCTGACTTTGTCGTGGTTATTGGCTCCAAACTCGGCGCAAGCGACACCTGTAGGGAGCACCCCGACCTCCTCGATCCCGAACGTCAAACGTTTGCACAGATCGATATCGAAACAAAAAACGCAGCTTGGACCTTCCCTGTCGATTACCAGCTGATCGGCGACGCCGCGATCATCATGGACGACATGAAGACCGCCCTCCGTGCTGTCCGAACAGACAGTCAGAACAATGAGGGAGCCAAGCGGGTCGAACGGTTCCGTAAAGAGCACGGATATTTCAACCAGGCCGCCTACCAATCAGAAGACAAACCTATCCATGCTCAGCGTGTCATTGGCGAGATGATGAAGCACTTGCCAGCGGAATCCATCGTTACCTGCGACGCGGGCGAGAACCGGATATTTATGACCAACCTCTATCAAATAAAGCAGGCTGGCGGGATTCTTATGGCTGCCGGCGCCGGACCGATGGGTTTCGCGGTTCCGGCCGCCCTGGCTGCCAAGCTCGTCCATCCTGATAAGGTGGTGGTGGCGGTCGCAGGCGACGGCGGGTTTGCGATGACCATGAATGGTCTCATGACCGCCATTGAGCAAGATATCCCAATCATTACTGTCGTGTTCAACAACAGTGCTTTGGGATGGGTGCTGCATGGTCGAGGGGCATTCACGAAATTTAGCGACTTCGATTTTGCAGCAATTGCACGGTCCATGGGCTGTCACGGTATCCGTGTGGAGAATCCGGACAAAATCGGAGAGGCTTTGCAGGAAGCGCTAGTTTGTGGAAGGCCGACTGTGATCGATGTCGCGATCGGTCTTGAGAATTTGACTTATGAGGCGGTCACGTCGCCGTTGATGAGACGGAAGAAAGCAAGCGGCGAATATCAATAGGAACACCGAAGATGCCACGTTGCGTGAATGATTGTTAGCTCAAGGCGGCGGCCGAAACTGATGCCGAGCTTCAAAAAGGCGCTTGTACGCAGGCTAGTACTGAGTGCGGTAATCGTGGTTCTCGCGACCTACCTATAGGTCACGTGCCCTTGTCGCCTTGGGCTCCAGGGCGTGCGACGCCGTGATCCGGTGCCGCAGGCTCTAAGCCGACCCAGTTAGTCAATCTCGCATTGAGAATGTGAGGACAGTTCAGAATGGGAGTCAAATAAGCGTGGCCACGGTTGGCAAGCTCACGTCAAAGACCATTTTGTTTGATCATCCGCGCCAAGAGTGGCTCTCGCTGCGCAGCGAGGAGATCATTGATCCAAACCGACCGATTGTTGATCCTCATCATCATCTTTGGAGCCACCGAGCGAGCAGGTATCTCATAGAGGAAATATGCGCAGATATTGCGAGCGGGCACAATGTTGTCGGAACAGTTTACGTCGAGTGTAGCTCGATGTACCGCGCATCTGGACCCGAAGAGTATCGTCCGGTGGGCGAGGTTGAGTTTGCGAACGGCATTGCGGCGATGAGTGCTAGTGGCAATTATGGCCCCGCGCTGATATGCGCTGGCATCGTTGGCCACGTTAACCTATTGCTCGGCGAGAGGGCCGTATCGGTGCTGGAGGCTGAGATTGCTGCCGGCAACGGCCGCTTCCGAGGCATTCGTCATTCGACCAATTGGGACGACGATCTAAATGTCCCCGGAATCTATGTGAACAGGTCCAAAGGATTGTTGCTTGATCCGGTCTTCCGGACGGGGTTTGCGCAGCTCGCCCCACTTGATCTTAGCTTCGATGCTTGGCTATTCCATCCACAAATCGGCGAACTGGCCGACCTTGCCCGTGCATTTCCTAATACGAAAATCGTGCTTGACCATTGCGGTGGGCCGATCGGCGTCGGTAGCTATGCCGCATTGAGCGCAGAGACATTCGCTGTCTGGAAAGCAGCGATCCAAGATCTTAGCAAATGTTCAAATGTTGTAGTGAAGCTTGGCGGCCTCGCAATGCGGCTGTTTGGCAGCAATTTCCATCAGCAGCCCAAACCACCTTCCTCCGAGCAACTTGCGGCCGCCTGGAGGCCATTCATCGAAACTTGCATCGATGCATTCGGTCCCGACCGATGCATGTTCGAGAGCAATTTCCCACCAGACAACGACCAGTGCAGCTATCAAGTGCTATTTAACGCCTTCAAACGGATTGCCGCTCAATATTCCGACGACGAAACGAACGCGCTGTTCGCCGGAACGGCCGCCTCCTTTTACAAACTTCATCTTCCAGAACGTCGAACCTGACCGAAAGTTACATCACGATGCGCTGCTCCGATAGATACGACTTCATTGTCATTGGCGCAGGCTCCGCCGGCTGCGTTGTAGCGTCTCGGTTATCTGAATCCGGGAAGCATTCCGTTTTACTCGTTGAAGCGGGAGGCAAGGACAACAGCCCATGGATTCATATTCCTGTCGGCTATGCGAAGACCTTTACCGACCCGCGTGTAAACTGGCTCTCCGAAAGCAAGCCCGAGCCGAACTTAAACAATCGGCCCATGTTTCAGCCGCGAGGCAAGGTCCTCGGCGGCACAAGTTCTATCAACGGTATGCTCTACATAAGGGGCAACCGGGCCGATTTCGATGATTGGGCCCAGTTGGGCTGTGAAGGCTGGGACTACAAATCCGTCCTACCCTATTTCCGCAGGGCCGAGGACAACGAACGCGGCGCGGATGAATTCCATGGCGTCGGTGGACCGTTGCATGTCTCGAACCAGCCCAACCAAGCGCTTGCCGAGTTGCTGCTCGAAGCGTGTGTCCAGGCGGGCATCCCATATAACCCCGATTTTAATGGTGTTCAGCAGGACGGTGCGGGCTACTTTCAGGCGACGCTGAAAGCAGGGCGTCGGTGGAGTACTGCTACCGCATACTTGGAGCCCGCTCGGGGCAGAAGAAATCTCACGATTTTGACGAAAGCTCACGCGACACGAGTTGTCATCGAAAATCACAAACCAGTTGGAGTCGAATTTCGATCTAGAAACGAAATCTCCAGAGCATATGCCAACCGCGAGATCATAATCTCCGGCGGTGCCTTCGGTTCGCCGCATCTTCTGTTGCTATCGGGCGTTGGTCCAGGACAGCACCTCCAGGATATGGGGATTCCTGTCCTTCATGAACTCCCGGGCGTCGGCTCCAATTTGCAAGAGCACTTCGGCATTCCATGCGCTTGGCGGATCAATCGAAGACTGTCTATGAACCACCTCCGCGGGAGTTTGCCCCATCAACTTGCGGCAGGACTGAAATATATCCTCCATAGTAGTGGACCATTGGCTCAAACCGGAATCCATGTCGGCGTATTTTTCCGCAGCGATCCAAGGCTGGATCGTCCAGATCTCGAAATGATCATGAGAGCGTACAGCACAATGGGACGGACCGCTAAAAAGCTAATCCCTCATCCATTTCCGACCTTCGGCGTGGGCGTTCAGCACCTGCGCCCAGAAGGTCGTGGGACGGTTCGACTCAAAAGCCGCAACCCGATCGTTCAGCCGGAAATCCGGTTCAACTTCCTGCGTAGCGCTTACGACAACCAGGCGATGATAACCGGAATTCGGACTGCACGCAAAATTGCTGGTCAAGTTGCCTTGAAAGATCTCGTCGTTGAGGAAGTTCTACCCGGCCCGTCTATCGCGACGGATGAGCAGCTACTGGAGGAGATAAGGAGCCGTGGCGCGGCCTGCCTGCATCCCGTTGGGAGCTGCGCCATGGGGGTTGGGAACGATGCGGTGGTTGATTCCCGATTAAAGGTGCGGGGTATTGTGGGGTTGCGTGTGGTGGATGCGTCGATCATGCCATCAAACGTGCGTGGCCACACCAACGCGCCGACGATCATGATCGCGGAAAAGGCGTCGGACATGATTTTGGCCGACAATTAAGCAGTCCTCGCTCAACATTAACTGTAAGCGCTTAGCCGGGACCCTATTGAGGCTGGCTTGAAGTCATTGAGGCTGGCTTGAAGTCTTGCGGAATCGCCACGGCATGAGGTCTTCGATCCTGCTATGGGAAATGGCCGTCGATGATCGCCTCGAGTGTTCGGTGATGTAGGTACCGGCATCGTCATGTGGGATTTGGTGCTGTCGCCGTACGGTAAGGGAGGCACACCACGACGAAGCTCAAGCTTGGGCGGCTCCAAGACGAGAAGCCGGTCAAGCTCACGATCGAACTGCCGGGCGGCGGTCTTCAGGGATCCCAAGAGCTACGCCGAGATTGTGACGCGTAGCGGAGGTGCGACGACGCCGACCGAGCCTGCCGAATTGATCGCGCCGATGAGCGAGCGCTTCATGGTGGCCGACCGCACCTTCGCCAAGGCACGGCAAAATGCAGCTCAGTCCGGCCCTGCATCAGCCTCGCAACTGACGGCAAAGTAGGGTTGGAACGAATGAAGCTATTGACAATGGGATGAACCAAATGGTTCAACATTTCATGCCGCGAGAGACTGGAGAATGCTTAGGCCATGTCCGACGTAAACGAGCTGCGTCAACGGCTGATTTCGGCCGCAACTGAGATTACTGGAGTTAAGGGGATTCTGTCGTCGCCTGCCGAGACGGCTGGTTACCTGATGGATTGGCGGCGTCGTTACAAGGGCGAGGCGTTGGCCGTAGTGTTGCCCACGAGCGTGGAGCAGGTTTCGGAACTGGTCAAGCTGTGTTCCAGGCTCGGGATAGCAATAGTGCCGCAGGCGGGAAATACCGGAATGACCGGAGGTGCTATCCCCATCAACGATCGTCCTTCCATGATCCTCAACGTTTCAAAAATGAACCGGGTGAGAGAAGTAGATGGTCTGAACAATTCGGTCATTGTCGAAGCCGGCTGCATTCTGGCGACTCTGCGAGAGGTCGTAGAGCGGGCCGGCAAGCTGTTTCCAATGCTGCTTGGCAGTGTGGGGAGTTGCCAAGTTGGCGGCCTGGTTTCTACCAACGCTGGTGGCGTAAATGTCTTGCGCTATGGAAACATGCGCGACCTCGTGTTGGGCTTGGAAGTCGTCCTGCCGGACGGCAAGATCTGGAATGGCCTGAAGGTCCTGAGGAAGGACAATTCAGGGTACGATCTCAAGCAGCTCTTTATCGGATCAGAGGGAACGTTGGGGATCGTGACTGCCGCAGCGCTTAAGCTCTTTCCGCAGCCAACGAATAGCGGAACGGCGATGGTGTCACTGCCAAACATACAGGCGGCTGTCGACCTTCTGAGGATCTTTGCGGAAAGCGCAGGAGGCAAAGTCGAGGCGTTCGAAATCATCTCCAAGGGACAGCTCGAGAACGTTCTCGCGCATCACGGAGAGCCGTCCCCCATGCCTCTTTCCTCTCCATGGTATGTCATGATTGAGCTTGCGGACAGCAGCACCAATTGGGATCCGAACGAGATATTTGAGCAAATTCTAGCGGGGGCGGTCGAGCGCGATTTGGTCCATGACGCAGTAATTGCCTCGGATTCCAAGAAGGCCGAGCGACTATGGAAACTGAGGCATACAATCTCTGAAGCGAACATGCGAAAGGGATTCTCAGTTGCCAACGACACGTCCGTTCCCATTTCCAAGATAGCGCTCTTTATCGAACAGGTGGATGAGAGGCTCAAGCAGGAGTTCGAAGCCGCCGACGTGTACTATGCAGGTCATGTGGGGGACGGGAATATTCACGTCATTATAGTCTTCGATAGAAGTGTCTATGACACGGACGAAAAGCGAGAAAAGGCGGCTGCGCGCGCCAACTTCATTGTTCATGAAGCAAGTGTTGACCTCGAGGGCAGCATCAGCGCCGAGCACGGCGTTGGACTGATGCACATCGAGGAACTCGAGCGCTTCAAAAGCAATGTCGATCTTGAAATGATGGCTCGGATCAAGAGAGCTTTCGATCCAGGTAACATCATGAATCCCGGCAAGGTGCTGGCCACCCATCGTATTGACGCTCTTTGAAGAGATCAAAGAAATGAAACTTGTGTCTGCAGTCTATCGCGATATGCCCCGCGTGGGAGTCGTTTCGGGCGAAACAGCGATCCTGCTCCCGACGGAATTTAGCGATCTTTTGCCAATCATAGAGGGTGGGGCCGAAGCGCTGGCCGAAGTAAAGCGACTGGTCGGCGGGGAGGAAGCTGAGCACGTGGCGCTTGCAGATATGGCGCTTCTCCCGCCCATCCGGCGCTTTCGCCGTGACATCCTTTGCACGGGATGGAACTATCTCGACCACTTTAACGAAGGCAAAGAGAAGCGCGCCAGTCAAGATGTCAAGGAGCTACCGAAGGCGCCGACTTTCTTTACGAAGGGGCCCGATACCGTTATCGGGCCACGCGATCCCATCGCATTCGACTCGAGAATCTCGACCAAATGGGACTACGAGGCAGAATTGGCCGTGGTCATCGGAAAGGCCGGCCGCAGCATCCCCGAGCACGAAGCCGCGGCCCACATCTTCGGCTATTGTCTGGCAAATGATGTTTCGCAGCGGGACTTGCAGCGCCGGCACGGCGGCCAGTGGCTCAAGGGTAAGAGCATCGATGGGACGATGCCGATCGGTCCATACCTTGTAACCCCTGACGAAGTCGACCTCAGTACAGTCAGGCTTCAATGCCTATTGAATGGAGAAGTTCTCCAGGATGCTCTGGTCTCCCAGATGGCGTTTTCTGTGGAGAGGCTGATTGCGGAGCTCTCATTTGGGATGACATTGAGGCCCGGTGACATACTGCTGACCGGCACGCCAAGCGGCGTTGGTTTTGCCCGTACTCCGCCCGTCCTGTTGGCTGAGGGGGACGAGGTTATCGTACGCGCGACAGGTCTGGGCGAACTGCGAAACCGGCTCAAGCGGGTTGATCTTTTTGGCGATTCGGACATCTCGCTTCAATGAGACCGATATAGACATCAAGGCTACGGGACTATTGCGTTTCACAGCCGAACTGTCGCCGTCGCTGCTGCTCTTCCGCTGAAGAGTGGCCCCGCGCATCCGCCGGTATGGCCAAGAGACGGATGGCTATATACCCAAGGCGTCGCTAGAATATATCTGCCGGTCAGCCGGACTGGCATGATAGGAGATGCTGCGTGGGATCAGTGGAGCTGGTTGAGGAAATCAAGGAAATTTGCGTCGATTTGTCCGGGCAGGCCGTCGAGGCGGCTCATTATCTTATCAACAATCCGGACGAAGCGGCTTTCCACTCGATGCGGGAAATCGCTCGACGTGCAAACGTCCCCCCCGTGAGCCTTGTCCGGCTGGCCCAGCGCATGGGATTGCCCGGCTACGGCGAACTGCGGCAGCGCTTCATCGACACGATGCGCGATCGTCAGCAGAGGGATCGCCTGTCGACCACTCGCAACGAACAAACCGCAAGAGCACTAATCCACAAAATGGGCGAAGGCGCCCGATTGGATGACATCATCGAATCGTTTTTCGCAGCGGAGCTCGATGTTGTAAGGCGGGCTCGTGCGCATCTGTCCGAGGAAAAGGTGACCGAGGCAGTCGATCTTCTGGCGCATGCGCCAAAAGTATTTGTTTGTGGCAGAAGGACTACATTCACACCAGCTTATACATTGGCATATGCCTTACGAAAGGCGCGGCCAAACGTTATTCTCTTAGACAGCCCGGGAGGAGCACCCGAAAGTCTTCTCGAGGACCTCTTGCCCGGCGATGCGTTTGTGGCGGTAACTTTTGCACCCTTCAATCGGGTCGTTCATCGACTCGCTGAGAAGGCGGCCCAATCGGGAGGGCAGATAATCTCGATCACCGATAGTTTCGCTGCGCCTGTGAGTGAGCTTGCGGGTCTGCATTTTGTCGCGCAAACGTCCGGCCAGGCATTTCCAGAGTCGCCCCTCGGGGCGATTGCCATAGCCAATCTTCTCGCAGCCTTGGCGATCGGACGTCTTGGCGAGCCTGCACAAACCAGGATTCGCGAAAACGAGCGGTTCCTGCACGGATCTGGCGAATATCTCCTCTCGGGAAAACTTATCAAACGCCGGCGCCCCGCCGTCGCGGCTTCGCGAAAGCGCCCAGCAAAAGATAAGCGAAAAAAGCGTTAGCCAGGCCCGCGGACGAGTTCGCCGCTCGAAGCTTGCGCGCGGCAGCGGGTCACATTTTGTGCCGTTGGATCAAATGATCCACTTGACAGAAGTGTGGATCATGTTGTTCATTGGCCTATCTGATTTTCCGGAGAGTGCGAATGACGGGTCCAGGTCGGGGAGCTGGCGCAGGGGTGAGCGCGCCGCTAGCAAAATCGCGGTCTGAGGCCGCCTATCTACGCGAAGCCAAAGTCGTGCCGGGCGGATCGATGCGCGCCGCTCAATGGTTCAAGCCCCACCCTCCCTATGCTGCGCGGGGTGAGCGGTGTTGGGTCATTGACATCGACGGTCGGCGCATACTCGATTGTGCCAACAACTTCTTTTCGCTCATTCATGGTCATGCGTTTCCTCCGATCCTTGAGGCGGTGCACAGTGCGATGGCCGGCGGTACGGCATTCGGGCTGCCAACCGAAAGCGAGATTTTGCTTGCCGAGGCGCTGGCTGCTCGCAATCCAAGGATGGAGCAGACGCGTTTCTGCAATTCTGGAACAGAGGCGGTGCTCTCTGCGGTGAAGGGGGCTCGCGCCATCACCGGAAGGGAGAGGATTGCGAAATTCGAAGGTTGCTATCACGGTGCCTACGATTGGATGGAAGTCAGTCTCGATCCCGCGCCTGTCAATTGGAATGATGAGAATGGCGATCCCGCCTCGGTGCGGTGCAATGCGGGGGCGCCCGAGTCGGTACTGCGCGAAACAGTCGTGTTGCCGTATGACGATGCTCAACGTTGCGCTGACATTCTTCGCCGCGAGGGGCGATCTCTAGCTGCAATCGTTGTCGATCCTCTCGCCTCTCGGGCGGGAACGGTGCCAATGTCGAGAGAGACGACGGCTGTTCTGCGCGAGGCGTGCCAGCGTGATGGGATTTTGCTGATCGCAGACGAGGTCATCAGCTTTCGTCTTTCGTTTGATGGAGCATCGCGATCTTTCGGCCTCGAGCCGGATCTGATCGCAACCGCAAAGATCATTGGCGGCGGCTTGCCCATCGGAGCCGTCTCCGGCTCGGCAGATCTGATGTCGATCTTCAATCATGCCGAGGGCAAACCGAAAGTCTCGATGGGTGGGACATTCAGTGGCAATCCGCTGAGCATGGCGGCGGGGCTCGCGTCTCTTGCGCACTACTCGCAGTCAGCGATTGAACGGCTGAACGGACTGGGCGATCGGCTGCGCAATAAGGTCAGAGACGGCTTCTCTGCGGCCGGGGTTGAAGCAAGCTTTACGGGAATGGGATCGCTGTTCAGGCTTCATTTGGGGAGCGCCCATATCACCGGCTACCGGACGGCGTATGCCAGCCCGGAGAAGGCTCAGCTCATCCGGCGGATACAGTTTGCGATGCTGGATGAGGGTATCTTGCTCACGCCAAACTGCTCAGGCGCACTATCGACTCCAATGACTGAGGCTGAGGTCTCCTTGATCGCGGACAAGCTAGTGGCCGTCGTTGCCAGGGAAGTGGCGGGGCATGAACGCGTCGCTGTCGGCTGATCAGCGGCCGCGCCGACAATGCAGCAGTTCGACCGCCAGGATAGAACCGGGAATGTGTTGATGGGACCCACTCAATGTTAGTTGCGCCGTTTCGAATCGGAGTTGATGTTGGTGGCACCTTTACCGATCTTGTGCTCGTTGACGCTCGGGGAAGGGTCGAGGCATTCAAGTCGCCATCAGTTCCTGCAAATCCCGCTGAGGGAGTTCTCGCGACAGTCGAGCTGGCCGCTAAATCACTGAATAGCAGCGTTAAAGCCTTCCTCTCCAACACGGGCTTGTTCGTTCATGGATCGACGGTCGCCACGAACACGCTGCTCGAAAAGAAGGGAGCGAAGGTGGGGCTGTTGGTCACGGACGGCTTTCGTGACTCGCTGGAGATCCGTCGTTCTATCCGGGAGGACGTTTGGGATCACCGTCGGCCGTTTCCGCAAGTCCTCGTTCCTCGATATCTTCGGCTACCCGTCACGGAGCGGATAGAGGCTGACGGTACTGTACGAATTCCATTCGATCCCGAATCCGTTGCGGCCGCAGCGCGCGTCTTCGCGGAAGAGGGGGTAGAGGCGGTTGCGATCTGCTTTCTTCATGCTTACGTGAATCCTGCACACGAACGTGCCGCGAAGGCTGAGCTGCAGAAGCTCCTTCCCAAGGTATGGGTGAGTGCGTCATCAGACATCGCCCCAACAATCGGGGAGTATGAAAGAACCTCGACGACCGTCGTCAACGCATACGTGGCGCCGCGGGTCGTTCCCTACCTAAAAAGCTTGTCCGAGCGATTGGCTGCCCTGGGCCTGCCGCGCAAACTGCTGATGATCCAGTCGAACGGTGGTGCAATCTCAATCGACGAGATCGGCCATGCGCCGGTAAATCTGGTCCTATCCGGTCCTGCAGCAGGCGTTGGGTCGCTGAGGTTCTTCGGAAAAGATGCGGGCTCGGACCATTTGATCTCGATAGAGGTTGGCGGCACGAGTTGTGATGTCACCTTGATGCAGCGCGGTGAGGTCAGCATGACCGACCAGATCGTGCTCGACGGCTACCATCTCAATATTCCAGCCGTCGACATTCACACGGTCGGCGCGGGAGGCGGGACCATCGCCTCAGTAGATGGCGCGGGTCTTCTGAAAGCTGGGCCTGAAGGTGCCGGTTCGATGCCGGGCCCTGCCTGCTACAGCCGCGGCGGTGAACGTCCCACCGTGACGGATGCCCAATTGGTGTTGGGTCGCCTCAAGCCCGGTCCGTATGCCGGCGGCGCCATTATGTTGGATCTGGACAAGGCGAGGAGGGCGATCGAAATTCACATCGCCCAGCCGTTGAAACTGAGTGTTGAGGACGCCGCCGCCGGCATCATCCAGCTGGTTGAACGCAACATCCTTCACGCGGTGGAACGTTCCTCGCTTGAGAAGGGCTACAATCCAAGAAGCTTTGCGCTTGTGGCGGCAGGTGGGGCGGGGCCTCTGCATGGATCCGCCGCGGCTAGACTGCTTGGCAGTTCAACCCTGTACGTGCCCCGTCTTGCCGGCGTGTTCTGCGCCTTCGGCATGTGCAATTCGGATCTTCGCCATGACCATCTGCGAAGTTGGCTGCAGGACCTCGACGGCAAAACCGGTTCATCACGAGACCAGCTCGAGCACGGGTTCCAACAGATTGAGGCGGCGGCGGGCGAAGTCCTGACGCGAGAAGGCTTCGAGGGGAGTCGCGCAATTCTTCGACGCGGCTACGATCTGCGCTATTTCGGTCAACAATGGACAGTTGCCGTTGAATGTCCCTCGACCGACCCCGTAATCGTTCGCGCCAGTTTCGAAACTGCCTATGAACGTCTATTTGGATACGTGCAGCCTGGTGGGGCAATTGAAATCGTAAACCTGCGCGTTGCAGCGATCGGCAGGCTGGATCCGCTCGAGATCACTGGCGCTCTCCCCGTTGGTGCAGATCCGGTGCCGCAATCGCAACGGCGCGTGTGGATCGACAGAGAGACTGGGTTTGCCACCATTCCTGTCTATGACGGCACAATCCTTACGCCGCGTCAGCAACTGGTCGGCCCCGCGGTCATCGAGGAGGCCACCACCACGATCTTCGTCGGGCCAGGCGATCGGCTCGCGATAACTGATGCGGGCAATTATCGCGTGTCCATCGCTCACGCCGGAGCTGGAGCATAAGGCGAAGGGCTGTGACTGGCCAGGTTATGGCCGGCGGACCGAATGGCGTATCGGATGTGAATGCAGATGGGCTCGTCCGCCGGTTGGCGCAAGAATGATAGGTGAAACCATGAGCACCGCGGTGAGTTACGATCCTGTTCTGTTGGCCATTCTGCAGAAGCAGCTTGACCACATCAGTGTGCAGATGGGCGCGATTATGACCCGCACGGCACGCAGCCCCATCTTTAGCCAGAGCCACGATTTTTCTTGTTTCATAAGCAGCGCAGCGGGCGAGACAATCGCACAGGCCGACGGACTGCCGGTCCATTCCGGCGGCGGCGGTTTCGCTGTTCGCGCCGTACTTAGGGATTTTGCGGACCAGATCGACGATGGCGACGTCTTCATTCTCAGCGATCCCTATGTTGCGGGCGGCAACCATCTGCCCGATTGGACCCTCATCCGTCCGGTATTTGTCGGCGACGAGTTGGTGGGATTCTGCAGCAACCGGGCTCATCAATCCGACATTGGTGGCGGCGCCGCAGGAACCTACAATGCGGCTGCCACTGAGATTTTTCATGAGGGAATTCGGCTGCCCGTTCTCAAACTGATCGAAAGGGGCAAGCGACGGGACGACCTCTGGCGACTGCTGCTGCTGAATTCCCGTTGCCCCGATCTGATGGAGGGTGATGTCGGGGCGATGCTGGGCTCCACGCGCATCGGTGCTAATCGGACGGCCGAGATCGTCGGCCAGCTCGGTGTCGAGAGGGGAAAATCATATCTGACCTCTCTGCTGGACTACGGCGAGCGGAGAATGCGCCAAGCGATCTCGGCACTCCCGGACGGCACCTGGGAAGGTTTCGATGTTAGCGACACGGATTGCTTCGAAAGCGTTGATGTTGAGACGCGAGTGAAGGTGACGATCTCCGGCGACAAAATCACGTTCGATTTCACCGGTACGTCGCCGCAAATCAAAGGGTTTAAAAACAGCGGCATCGCCAACACGCACTCGTCCGTCTACTGCGCCCTTTCTTCGTTCCTGGATCCCGATATTCCCCGTAATGAGGGTGTCTATCGTTGCGTCAAGATCATTGCTCCGGAAGGTACGATCGTAAATGCGCTGCCGCCGGCTCCCATGACGATGAATACCGTGTTTCCAGCGATCGATATCATGAATGCATGCTGGCGAGCGTTAGCGCAAGCAGAGCCAGGTCGCGCGTGCGCGGGCTGGGGCAAGTCCGTCCATAGCAGCTCGGCCGGAAAGAAGGCCTCTGGTGAGGTTTTCGTCCTCTACCATTGGCATGGCAGCGCAGGTGGCGGAGCGGTGAACGGGCGCGATGGTTTCCCGACCAGCAGCCATCAGATGACGCTGGGCGGAATGTTCATCCCGAATGTGGAAACCTATGAGCAGAGTTATCCGATCCGCATCCATCGTTACCAGATGCGCTCCGAGTCCGCGGGCGCCGGCCAATACCGGGGCGGAACGGGCGTCGACTATGTTGCCGATATCCTGGCCGGCGGAGAGCACTCACTGCGTGGTGAGGGCGCCCGCAAACCGACGGGCGCGGGCGTCAATGGCGGGCTTTGGGGCGCCAAAGGCTCGCTGAAAGCCTTCGATTTGGCGACGGGAGATGAATTCTACTGCCCGCAATACGGTGTTCAGCAGGTCAAGCCGTTTCGTATCGTTATCGAATCGTCCGCGGGGGGCGGTTGGGGCCATCCTCACAAGCGCGATGCAGGCGCAGTCCTGCGCGATGTCCGTGATGAACTCGTTTCGCCAGAAACTGCTCTGGCGGTTTATGGCGTCGAGATCTCAGCAGACCGGAAGTCGATAGTATCGACCAAGGCAAGGCATGGAGACTAAGCCACAAGGAAACTATTGGGCGGATTGCACAACGTGAAGACGGTGATTGCTCGCGCGGCTGTAACAGAGCCGCCGAACAAGGATTCAGGGCAATTCCTCTGCTGGCGATCTTTTGAGGTTGTTCGTCGCAACTTCCTCCCGCGACGGACCATCACTGGCCGCCCCTCCTTGGGGCGGCCATTTTTCTTCCGCGTGAGCTCTTGACTTTACACTTGGATGAGTTTGGACGACCGGCAATGCCAGATCAAGCTGAAGCGGTCCCGTATTCGAGGCGGCCACGCGACTATTCGCGCAGGTTGGCGATCACCTGCAGATCCTGGGGATGGACAGAGATCGGCTGCTCTACCCGAAGCGCCATCGCGGCGTCCTGTCCCATCCACAGGGCGACAGTCATACCGAGGTCTTCCAAGTCTACCGTGTGCAGGGAGCGCGCTGAATGTCTCTGATTAAACACTCCGAGAACCTCTTTGAGTTTCGAGACACTTGTAACGTTTACATCCTGAAGAGTGGCGCCGAATGCCTGCTGATCGATACAGGATCCGGGGCGGTTATGCAGCATCTCCCCGGTATCGGCATCGAGCGGGTCGCCTGGGTTCTTCACACCCATCACCACCGCGATCAATGCTGGGGAACGTCTGTCGTCCAGAAGGCCGGAGCGAAAATTGCCGTACCTGAATACGAGCGACACCTGTTTGACAATGTAGAGGCCTATTGGCAAGCGAAGCGCATCTACGGCAACTACAATGACACCAACACATTCTTCTCACTAGGAACCAACGTTCCTGTCGATGCAATCCTCGAAGATTACGCCACTTTTGTCTGGAAGGAGTACGAGTTTCGTGTGCTGCCGGCGAAGGGACATACGTACGGCATGGTTAGCCTCATCGCCGAAGTGGACGGCCGAAAGGTCGCGTTTACCGGCGATCTGATGACGAGCGGCGGTAAGCTCTATCAACTTCATGCAATGGAATATAGCTACGGCAGCCTGGTTGGCGTTGAATTTACAATGCAGTCGATTCTCGCCTTGAAACGAGAGAATGTGGCGACTGCATACCCATCACATGGGACGCCGATACGAGAAGTAGCAGGGGACATTCGCAAGCTCGAATCGAGACTTGAGGCGCTTGCGGATTTAGGCAGGCTTTCTACGTCGGGCTTCAGTAGTATTTTCTTCAAGGACTGGCAGACTATACGCGAGAGCAAACTTCAGCCGATCACCCAGCACCTGCTGTGGGCAGGACCATACACCTGCTCCAATTTCTATGTCGTGCTGAGTGGTAGCGGCCACGCCATGCTGATTGACTACGGGCTGACTTCTTTGGCCCATCTCCATATTTCCAATGATCATGGTAGCTATCAGGCCCTGCGTTTCGTTCAGCATCACCTCGAGCAGCTGCGCGACGACTACGGGGTGCGGGAGATTGAACTCGTCATTCCCACCCACATTCACGACGACCATGTCTGTGGCATACCGTTTCTCCAGCGGCATTTCGGTACTCAGTGCTGGGCTCTTGATTGTGTCGCCGAGGTCATTACGGCACCCGATGCGTGGGCGAGTACCCCTTGTTGTTTCCACCGGCCTATACAGGTGCAACGCACACTGCGAGATGGCGAAGAGTTTCATTGGAGAGGATTCGATTTCGAGATCCATCACGCTCCAGGTCAGACCGAATACCATGCGATGATCTTAGGCGAGATCGATGGCAAGCGGATCGTGTTCGGCGGGGATAATCTCTTCCTGTTCAATCCTCAGGCGGGGGAGATTGATCGCGACATTGCCATCCAGTCGACAGTCATGCGTAACAGTTTTCAGTTGGACATGCATCGCCGCTGCGCGAATGTGATGCGCGTGATGAAACCCGATCTTTTATGCCCCGGGCATGGAGAATTGATCCCCATGACTCAATCGCGCGTCGCAGAGTATACCGACTATATCGACCGCAAGGAGACAGCCTTCCGCGAAGTCGTCAATGAACCCGCAAACCATTTCATCGATCTGTTCTGGGCGCGGATGCTGCCCTATCTTTTAGAGGCGCGCCCGAACAGCGAAGTCGCATACGCGGTCAAGATTCGTAACAATCTTGAGCGCTCGGCCGTCTTCAGCGCCCGGCTGCTACCGGCATTTGGATGGACCTCGCATGGAGGCCTGGAAAGCATTCCGCTTGAGCCTGGCGAGCGAGGCGAAATATTGTTCAGTGCGATCGCACCGTCCCGGGCCGATCCACGACGAAGGCTCATGACCGCTGAGATCTTGATCGACGGTGTATCGCAGGGGCCCATCTGTGAGGCTCTGGCATGGACTTCGCCGGATTAGAGCAGAATGGCTATCTGCACACGCCGACATTCGGAGCCTCCGATGATCTCATGATCCCGACGACCGAGCTCGCCGTCGGAGACATCCTCGATCTGCTAAATTCCCAAGGCTGGCGGCTAGCCGCCGCTTGGCCAGACCTCAATTCGTTCGAAAGGAAGACAAGTGTTCCAAAGCACGATGATGGACGTGCCACTCTCGCTTAATCATCTGCTGGAGCGCGCGGGCAAGATTTTTGCCTCTAACGAGATCGTCTCACGGCTGCCTGACAAGAGCCTTCGCCGGCACACCTACGGTGAATTCTATCGGCGCACGCGCTCGCTCGCGTCGGCGCTGCAGCGGCTCGGTCTTAAGAAAGGTGACCGCGTTGCCACGCTGTGCTGGAATCATCACGCTCACCTGGAGTGCTATTTCGGCATCCCAGCGGCGGGCGGTGTGATGCACACGCTGAACCTGCGACTGACGCCCGACGAGATCGGCTGGATTGCGGCAAACGCTGGCGACCGCTTCCTGATCGTCGACGATATCCTCTTGCCCCTGTACAAGCAATTCGCGCATTTGCACCAGTTTGAGCGCGTGATCGTCTTCCCGTTCTCGGGGGCGCGGGTTCCGCCGGACACGGAAGATTACGAAATCCTGCTAAATCGCGCCGATCCCGAAGCTTTCGAATATGAGGCGCACGAGGAAACCGACCCGGTTGCAATGTGCTACACGTCCGGTACGACCGGCCGTCCGAAAGGCGTGGTGTACTCCCACCGTTCGACCATCCTGCACATGCTGGTCGGAAGCCTGGGCGAGTTCTGGGCGCTGCGCAGCACCGACGTACTGCTGCCCATCACGCCGATGTTCCACGTGAACGCCTGGGGTATTCCCTACGGTGCAGTGAACCTGGGTGCGAAGCTCGTGTTCCCCGGACCGCACCTGCATTCCGACGACATCCTCGACCTGATGCAGATCGAGCCGCCGACGATGGCCTTCGGAGTGCCGACAATCTGGATGACCTTGTTGCAGACCTTCGAGGCGGCGCAGGCCGAAGGTTCGCCCGACCGCGGCCGATGGAAGTTGCCGAAACCGCTGCGCGCCGTGACCGGCGGCGCAACCGTGCCCGAGTCTTTGATTCGCGCGCTCGACAGGCATGGCGTGTGGATCGAGCAGGGATGGGGCATGACCGAAACGTCTCCTCTCTGCACCAGATCGTACCGGCGGGCGGAACTGCGCGATGCAGGCAATGAGGAGAAGTACCGTCGCGCCGCCATGGCCGGCGTGCCTGTGCCACTGGTGGAGCTGCGGCTGTGCGGTGACGAAGGCGAGCAGCCGTGGGACGGCAAGAGTGTAGGCGAGATTCAGGTGCGTGGGCCGTTCATTACGGGATCCTATCACGATACGCCCGTTTCGAGCGACAAGTTCACCGAGGATGGCTGGCTACGCACCGGCGACGTCGCCTCAATCGATCCGCTCGGTTTCGTGCGGATCACCGACCGGACAAAGGACCTCATCAAATCCGGCGGCGAATGGATCAGCTCGGCCGATCTCGAGAATGCATTGATGGAGCACCCCGCGGTCGCCGAAGCAGCGGTGATCGCGATCCCAAACGAGAAATGGAGCGAGAGGCCGCTCGCTTGCATCGTACTCAAGCCTGGCAAGCAGGCGGACACGAAGGAGCTCAGTGCGCACCTCCTGGCGCGCAGTTTCGCAAAATGGCAGTTGCCCGATCGCTACGAGTTCATCGACTCAGTTCCGCGAACGTCGACCGGCAAGTTCTGGAAAGCGAAGCTGCGAGAACGATTTCCGCAGTGAGTTGCTCTCCGTCGCTGAGCGCATGCGGTGTCAGCAGGGCATAATCAAATCGCACTCGTGAAAGCAGGACCGTGGGGAAGGCTTGTACCAGGAGCGCGCAATCTGGCGAACGGCTGCTGCTCACGTTTTCCGGAACGATCAAACGAGTGAAGCAGAAGCCCACCACTAGGGCAGCGAACGGCTCGCCAGATGGTCCGACGGCGACGATCGGACCGCATCTGCCAGTCGCAAGAAGTTTGAAAGCAGCTCGTCGCCGTGTTGGGTCAGTATCGACTCCGGATGGAACTGCACGCCATAAGTCGGCTGATGGCGATGGGCAAGGGCCATGATCTCGCCTTCTTCGCAACGCCCGGTCACTGTGAGCTCCGGCGCGCACAACTTGTCGAGCTCGACGACAAGAGAATGGTAGCGCCCGACGCGAAGCGGAGACGGAAGTCCTTCGAAGAGGCCGCGAGCGTTATGCGATATGCGAGAAGATCGGCCATGCATAGGGCGGCGTGCACGAGTTACCCGTCCGCCGAAAACACTCCCGATGCATTGATGTCCTAGACAGATTCCGAGAATTGGGATCCTACCGGAAAGTTCACGAACGGCGGCGGTGGATATTCCGGCCTCGTTTGGAGTGCATGGCCCCGGGGAGATAACCAGGGCGCGCGGCTTGAGGCCAACAAGGTCGCTGACGCCGACCGCGTCGTTGCGGATCACCTCGGTTGCCTCACCGAGCCTGCGGAAGTAGCGAGCAATATTGAAGACAAACGAATCGTAGTTGTCGATAATGATAATCACGACGCGCCCGGTGCACGAAATGCATCGAAGATCCGTGCCGCCTTGGCAAGCGTCTCCTCGTATTCGGCGTCTGGGTCCGACAAGGCCGTGATCCCGCTACCCGCATGGAAGACCGCGCGATCCCCTTCAATCGTCACCGTACGAATCGCAATATTTGTGTCCATGTACCCGTTGAAGCCGATGTAGCCAATCGCCCCACAATAGACGTCCCTTGCGATCCCCTCAATTTCAGCGATGATTTCCATCGATCGAACCTTTGGTGCTCCCGTAATGGAGCCGCCGGGAAAGCTGGCGCGAAGCAGGCTGAGGGCGTCTCCATCTGTTTCAAGCTCACCGGTCACGACCGAAACGAGGTGGTGCACCGAAGCATAGGATTCGAGCTTGCACAGCACTGGAACCGCAACGGAATGTAGCGTGCAAACACGTGACAGATCATTGCGCAAGAGATCGACGATCATCGTGTTCTCGGCACGATCCTTCTCGGAATTAAGAAGGGTTTCGGCGCGGCGATGGTCTTCCTCGAAATCAGCCGAACGCGCGATCGTCCCCTTGATCGGGCGCGTTTCGACCTGCCGCCCGTCGAGCTTGACGAATCGTTCCGGAGAGCTCGAGGCGACCGTCAGCATGCCGTAGCGCAGAAGGGCAGCGAAGGGGGCCGGGTTCAAGGATCGGAGCCGACAATAGAAGCCAACCGGGTCAAATAATGTCGGCAAGCGGGCGCTGAAGCGCTGCGCGATATTGGCTTGGAAGACCTCTCCAGCCAGAATCAGGTTGATGACACGCCGTACGGCCGCAACGTAATCCTCACGATGGAAGTTCGAGTGCCATGTCCCCACTGCAACGGTGTGTTCGGCGGCGGGCGGTTTTGGCTTCGCAAGGAGTGCGGCAAACTCCTTGGCGCGACCGCGTGCTCGCTCCCTTCGGCGGGCGGGATCCTGCTCCGGCCATCCCGTTGACACGATCCAGCATCTGCGATGAGGGTGGTCGAAGCTGACGACAACGTCATAGAAATGCAGGATGGATTGCGGCAGACCGAGGTCGGTACGTTGCGCCGGCAAGCGCTCCAATGTCCGGCTTAGATCATAACCGAAGAATCCGGCGGCGCCTCCCTGGAACGGTGGAAGATCGGGTCGATACTCTTGCGGATAGTTCGCAAGCCGTGCCCGAAGCAGTTCCCATGGATCGCCGTCGAGAGCCTCATCGTTCCAGAACGCTCGCCCGTCCACGACCTTGTAGGTGCTGAAGGGATCGCAAGACAGATACGAATAGCGCCCGAGCAACTCATTGCTTGCTGCGCTATCGAAGAACGTAAGGTTGGCGCGATGCGCCAGCTTTTGCATTGCTGTGATTGGCTCAATCCAGGGCAGCTCGCGAACATGCATCCGACTGATCAGTTTCGGAATGCTGACGCGCCTGGACCGGCGCCGCCAATGTGACACCGACTGCCAGGCGAGCGGCGATCGCTCCACCCACTCAAGAGGCCGATCATCAGGTCAACTTCTGCTATGGGTACATTGGCGATGTGGACAGCCTATGGTCCATCTTCGGGCAAATCGGAAGGGACAATGTAATCGGCTGCGAACCGCAGCTCCCGGAGCGGTCGAACTCGTCTGATTGCTTCCTGATAGAGATCGTGCGCTTTGTAAGCTGCAAGTTCCATCTCGTTGTCGAACTCCCCATAAACCACGATATCGATGTCATTGCCGAGCTGATCAGTCTTGCGGTTACGAGCGACCTCGAGCCGTTGTGCATGCGGGATCGTGGTGAGAACCAACAGGCCATCGACGATTTGGTCAATGTGGGACTTATCTTTGGCGGTGAATAGAACGATGTGACGGATCATGGAAGCCGTGGAGTGATGTCGCAAGGAATTCATAACTATCGTCGGACGCAGCTCGCCGCAACCTCTCGCTCAGCTTGTCGCCTCGCGCAGTGAGAGGATCGATGATCTGGCTCTGTTGAGACGTTTCGGAGGATCGAGGCAACCAGGCGAAATCTTGTCGGCTCATGAGGCGGGAAGGGTAAGCCGTTCTATGGTTTGAATGTGACGCGCGAGCAGGTTACAAGCGTGGTCGAAGTTGCGAGCGCGCAACGCTTGCAGAATCAGGCGGTGATCCTGGTTAGACCGCGGTCGCCAGCCGGCAGTCCTCGCCATCGCGAACACCAATCGAGAGTTTGCAAGCTGGAGTCCGTCGAGGCTCGCGAGAAGGCGCGGCATGGCGCACGGCATCACCAGCGCCTGGTGAAAAGCGCGGTTGGTCCTCTCAAACTCCTCGATAGTCTGGGCATTGTCGCTTTCAATCAGGGCGAGTTCGATCCGTGCCAAATGAACCGATGTGAGTCTTGGCGCCGAATTGCGCAACGCGACCACTTCGAGCGCGGCACGCATCTCGGCGATCTCCTTCACTGCATGTGTATCAAGCGGTGCAACCCGGACACCGCGACGCGGTACAGCTACCACAAGATGTTGGGCCTGCAATTGCCGAAAGGCTTCGCGCACCGGGACGTGACTGGAATTGAATTCCCGCGCGATGTGATCCTGCCGGAGGGGAGCGCCTGGCTGCAGTGTCCCGCTGATGATGCGCTCAGCGATTGAGTCCGCAATGCGCGCGACGACCGTCGTGTTCTCATCAGCGATCATAGATTATCTATCGCAAAAACGGGTGCATCGGCGAGGAGGCTCGATTAGCATCCATTCGAGCATGATGACTATAGATAATTCACACGATTATCTATGATTTGCAGGAGTGAGCATATGGATGCTGGTGCTGGAGCACAATGGGAGAAGGCGGGCGCTCTCGCGCTGCTTCGCAGGGATTGGAATCGTCCCGAGGTAAATGCCCTCTATGGCCTGCCATTTGCCGACGTGATGCTTGAGGCGCAAAGCGTTCATCGTGAGAACTTCGATCCGAACCATGTCGAAACCGCGAGCCTGCTCAGTATCAAGACGGGCGGCTGCCCTGAGGATTGCGGCTACTGTTCGCAGAGCGCGCATTATGACACTGGCCTGAAGGCCACCCCCCTGATGGATCGCGCCGATGTGGTTGCGACCGCACAACGCGCGAAGGACGCCGGCGCGACCCGCTTCTGTATGGCTGCGGCGTGGCGCAGTCCGAAAGACCGTGACCTTGATCAGGTCTGTGACATGGTCAGTGCAGTCAAGTCTCTGGGCATGGAAACCTGCGTCACGCTTGGCATGCTCAAACCAGAACAGGCCGCAAGACTCGCCGATGCCGGGCTCGACTTCTACAACCATAACGTCGACACCTCGCCCGACTTTTACGGCAAGATCATCACGACCCGGATCTTGCAGGATCGCATCAATACACTTGCGCATGTACGCGACGCCGGCATCAAAGTGTGCTGCGGTGGCATCATTGGAATGGGCGAGGGCGTCGAGGATCGCCTTGCCATGCTCGTCCTGCTCGCCAATCTCCCTTCGCATCCGGAAAGCGTGCCGATCAACCTGTGGAACGAGGTCAAAGCTGTGCCGGTCAACGACACAGCGGACCGTCCCGACCCCATCGCCCTGGTGCGCCTGGTCGCGACGGCCCGCATCATGATGCCGAAGAGCGTGGTGCGCCTGTCCGCCGGACGGCGGCATATGAGCGATGAACTGCAGGCGCTGTGCTTCCTGGCCGGCGCGAATTCAATCTTTATCGGCGATGTGCTCCTGACCACAGCCAATCCGGGAGCCGAGCGCGACGCCAATTTGCTGGCTCGGCTCGGCATGACGTCCGGGTTCGACTGAGCAAAATGGCTCACCAAAGGCGCATGTGGTACGCCAGTCCAATTTGAGGTGAGAAATGCAAGTGACCTTGATGAAAGGCAAAATTCATCGCGCGTCGGTGACGGAGGCCGATCTTCACCATGAAGGCTCGATATGGATTGATCGTGCGCTGTTGGACGCCGTGGGAATTATCGTCAACGAACGCGTCGACATCTACAACGTCGAAACCGGAGCGCGCTTTGCAACCTGCGTTGTCGAGGCGCCCCAAGGCTCCGGCACGATCAGCCTGAATGGTGCGGCCGCGCGCCTCGCGGTGCCCGGAGATAAGGTCATGATCGTTGCATATGCCTGCTTTGACGAGACCGAAGCGAAATCATTCGCACCCCGCATTGTGCGGGTTGACCGCGAAAATCGCAGCCTCGCCGGTTAAACCGCCGCATGCTTGACGTTAGAAGTGCTGTTCTAACAGGCCAATGGTGCTCTTGCGCAATTGGCGACGAGTTCGAGAGTGAAGAATGTCTACAGTCCCGCCAACCAAAGGTGCGCAGTATGCCGCCGCGCTGCACGCGCTGAAAGAAGACAACCGGCTGCGTGGCCTCAAACCGCGCTCGGGAATCGATTTTACATCGAACGACTACCTGGCGCTGGCAAGCGCACCGCGCATGAAGAAGGCTATAACGGGCGCGCTGGAGGCGGGGACGCCGATCGGGGCCGGCGGCTCCCGGCTTTTGCGAGGCAATTGCGACGAGCACGAGCGCCTCGAAATGGAGGCGGCTCAGTTCTTTGGAGCGGAGACCGCTCTCTTCTTTGGCGGGGGGTATGTTGCAAACTTTGCCGTCCTGACGACGCTGCCGCAACGTGATGATTTGCTCGTTCTCGATTCGCTCGTGCACGCGAGTATCCATGAGGGCGCAAGGGCGGGCCGGGCCGACTTCCGGATAAGCGCCCACAACGATCCTGACGCGGTCGAAAGCACAATTCGTGAGTGGCATGCGAATGGCGGGATCGGCCGGGTCTGGATCGTGGTCGAAAGCCTCTACAGCATGGATGGCGATTTCGCGCCACTGAAGGATCTCGTAGCAATAGCCGACCGGTATGATGCGTTCCTCATGGTGGACGAGGCCCATGCCACGGGCGTGTTCGGCGACCACGGGCGAGGACTGACCGCACCCTATGAGAGGCATGAAAACGTCCTGGTGGTTCATACCTGCGGCAAGGCTCTGGGGGCTGCCGGCGCACTCGTGACCGGGCCACGCGTGCTGCGTGATTTTCTGGTCAATCGCTGCCGTCCGTTCATCTTCGCGACCGCCCCGTCGCCATTGATGGCGATCGCCGTACGGGAGGCATTATTGATCCTCCGAGACGAACCGGACCGCCAGCAGCGTCTAGCCGATCTGGTCGCGTTCTCCCATCAGGAGATCCGCAAACGGCGTCTGGAGAGCCCTTCGGACTCTCAGATCGTGCCATTTATCGTCGGGGACAACGCACGTGCAATGCGCCTTGCCTCTGCATTGCAGGGCCATGGCTTCGACGTCCGCGGAATCCGGCCACCAACCGTCCCGGCGGGAACAGCGCGCTTGCGAATTTCACTGACACTCAACGTGGAGAAGAGCGACGTGCTTGCGATGCTCGATGCGCTCACCGAGGAGACGAGGGACTGGGTTCGATGAGCCAGCGGATCGTGGTGACGGGGACCGATACCGGCATCGGAAAAACCGTGTTTTCAGCAGGACTCGCTCATCTCCTGGGTGCGAGCTATTGGAAGCCGATTCAGGCGGGTCTCGAAGAAGAGACCGACACAGACGTGGTCGCACGATTGGGCGGTCTCTCCGCGGATCGCATTATGCCGGAACTTTACCGACTCCGAACGCCTGCATCCCCCCATCATTCGGCGGAAATCGATGGAGTGCGCATTGACGTGGAGTCCCTGCATCTGCCTGAGGCCGGGCAGCGGCCTCTGGTGATCGAGGGCGCCGGTGGGCTGATGGTGCCGCTGAATTCTGGCATGCTCTACATTGACGTCTTCGAGCGGTGGGACCTTCCTGTCGTGCTTTGCGCAAGAACGCAGCTTGGTACGATCAATCACTCGCTGCTTTCGATAGAGGCGCTTCGAAAGCGGCAGATTCGCATTCTTGGGATCGCGTTCATCGGGGAAAGAAGTCCCGAAACCGAGAGTGCGATTTGCGAGATCGGGCGCGTTCGTTGGCTGGGCCGATTGCCCTGGCTTTCGCCACTTGCGGCAGACACGCTGCAGACCGTGTTCCAGAACGCATTCATCCCTGCTCATTTCTTGAATCCATGATGCCAAAGAAGAACTCGCCAATCTGGCATCCATTCACGCAACACGCGCTTCAAGACGAGATGACGAGGGTTGTGCGTGGGGATGGTGCTTACCTCAGCACGTCTGATGGACGTCGTATCCTGGATGCGATTTCATCCTGGTGGGTCGTAACCCACGGCCATTGCCATCCCCGTATTGTGAACGCCATTCAAGACCAGGCAGCCAAGCTCAACCAGATCATTTTCGCCGGCTACACGCATGACCCGGCCGAGGAGGTTGCAGCGCTTGTGTTGGAACTCGCGCCGCCCGGCCTCGATCATGTCTTCTTCTCCGATAGTGGCTCCACAAGCGTGGAAGTCGCCTTGAAGATGGCGCTTGGCTATTGGCGTCATCTCGGGAAGCAGCGAACGCGCATCGTTGTGATGCAACACTCCTACCACGGCGATACGATCGGTGCGATGTCAGTGGGTGCCAGATCCGTATTCAATGCGCCATACGGGCCGTTGCTGTTCGACGTGATATCAGTCCCGTTTCCGGCCAGCGGCCGTGAGCAGATAACGCTCGATGCGCTTGAGACTGCATGTCAAAAGGATAGTCCGGCCGCCTTCATTGTCGAGCCCCTGATACTTGGGGCCGGCGGAATGCTGATGTACCCCGCCTGGGTGTTGAAGGAGATGAAGCGGATCTGCGAGGCGTCGGGCGTCTTGTTCATTGCTGACGAGGTCATGACGGGGTGGGGCCGCACTGGTACATTGTTTGCTTGTCAGCAGGCCAACGTCACGCCCGATATCGCCTGCTATTCGAAGGGACTGACCGGAGGAGCGCTTCCGCTCGCAGTAACACTCTGCCGCTCAGACATCTTTGATGCGCACTATTCGAAGGATCGCGCCCGGACGTTTTTTCATTCGAGTTCGTATACCGCAAACCCAATAGCCTGCGCCGCGGCGAAGGCCAATCTGGAAATTTGGCAGGATCAGCAGTCTCATCAGCGCGTGGCATCGGTAGCCAGGATGCAGGAGCGGGCGATTGAGCCATTCCGTACTGATCCACGCTTTGCAAACGTCCGTCGGACCGGTACCGTCACAGCACTCGATCTAAGAACGAGCGAAGCGGGCTATCTTGCGAAGATCGGTCCCGAACTTCAGGCATTCTTTATCGAACGAAATCTACTTCTGCGACCGCTTGGCAACACGATTTATGTCATGCCGCCATATTGTGTCACGGCATCAGATCTTGATGAGATCTACGGCGCAATCCGCGATGCGGCCGATGCGACGGCTTGGAGGCGCAACTATGTAACGTAGAAGTATCCGGCGTCGGTGCATGGCGCTCGATGCAGCTGACCAAGCCTCCATCGCGCGCCTCAAGCACGCTCTTGTCGATCAACCGATCGACATCATCATCAACAACGCGGGAATCATCGGCCCGATCGGCCAGTCGGCCGCCTGCATCGAAGCCGAGGGCTGGATGACTACCCTGCGTGTCAACGCCCTTGGTCCCGTACTCATTGTCGAGGCGCTGAAGGAGAACTCGAGGCGTGGCTCCGAGAAGAAGCTGGGTGCAGCAGCGGCTTGGGCTCCACCAGTCTCGGTTATATCGGCGCCGCCAGCGCCGACATCAATAGATATGCGTATCGGGCCTCGAAGGCAGCGCTCAACAAGCGGCATGCGGAGCTCTCGCGCGAATGGGCTGGCGACGGCGTGCTGGTGGGAATACCGGCCCCCGGTTTGGTCCGGACCGAAATGGGCGGCGCGCACGCCGCCGCCGATGCGGGAAGGGGATCTCCGATGAGCCACTGGCAAGCGAGTCGGATTTGTTCCGACGATGCGCTGCTCGGCGCGTCCAACTTCGAAACGACACAGTTCAGAACAGGCTGTTGAACGCGTGACGCAGCCGCTCTGTTTGAAGCAGCGACGCGTCCCCGAGCAGCCGCAAGGCGCCGGTGAGATCCAGGCTGAGCGCGGCGGCCCGACGCCAATGATGTAATCCGTCGCCGCGCCGCGGCCAGCGCCTCCACCTTCGCCACCTCCCCTGAAGAGGCCGGCTGCTTTGCGTTGGTCCTGGAAGGCAGGATCTCCTCGCCCTGGAAGGTGCCGCTCGTGGCCGCGTCCGAAGTTGATCCGGACGCCACAACCGCGCCATGCTCGAGCGCCGCCTCGAAGAGGATTTCTCTTTGACCCGCGCACGAATTTGGGGCGGTGGCGCGCTCGGTGCATTGGAAGGTTCGGAAGCCGCCGCCGACCGCGGAATTCGATGAGGCGGGCATGGCTGATGGCCAGGGCTCGCCGCTGGTTCGCCCGCTCGTCGATTGTGAAATCCCGGTCATGGGCCACCGCTTCGCACATCGACGATTTCAGGGCCCGCTCTTCGGCACGTGTTCGGGCAGGACCTCGTCGATTTCGGCCGCCCTCGATGGCCCGCCCGGATTCTCGCGTCCGCGCGGCTTCGCTGGCCGGCGGGAGCACCGCTGTCGTCGACGAACGAAACGGTGACGGTGATGGTTTCTCGAAGATCGTCGGGCAGCAGATAGGGCGGTGTCGAAGACGTGGACGAATCCCATGAGCGCCGCGTTTTCGAAACAGGTCACGGGGCCGGCTGAGCCAGTCCACGTCCAGGTCTCATACTGGGCGTCGCGAAGGAGGATTTCGGCTTGTGTGAAGATGTCCATCAGATGCCCAACGCCGCTCTTGCCCCAGGGAGGTCGTACCATTCGCCCGCTGGATCAGGACGAATGACGTCGCCGGCGCGTCCGCTGCGCACGACGTTGTCCGGGACGCCCAGGTCTGTCGCGCCCACTGCTACAACGATGTCAGACTGCATCGCGGCAGGCGGCTCGACGAACTTCCCACGAAGCGTTCCGAGGACGGATTGAGCTCCGTTGAGGACGCGGATGGTCCGGCCGTTCAGATCATAACCGTCAGCCCGTTCAACAGCCCCAGCCTGACGGAGCAGCAAGTGGAAAAAGCCGAGGGCTTCCGGATTTGCAGGGCGCAGGAGTTTGGCCGGCTCTGCCGCTGAGACGCCTTCGGCATCGCGCCTCAGACCATACAGAGCTTCGCTGTCGAAGTTGCCGACGTTGAGCCAAGCTGGGTCGCACTGGACTCCGATGGCGTGTTCAAAGGCGGCCCGTCCGGCGTCCAAGACCTGACGAAGGTAGTTCGATGAGAACGCGCGACGAAGCTCGTCGAGCGCCGCAGCCCCGGACTCTTGGACATGTTCGAACGTCACGTTTTGTGCGTGCGCTATCTCCCAGAGCTGCGGGGCTTTCTGCTCGAGCCCGTTTGTCGGCGAGAGGTCAATCACGGTCACGGACAGCGGCTGCACATCGATCAGCGCTTCGCCGATCACGGCGTTGAGGTATTCCCAATCCGACCAGAAGCCGACGACGAGCAGGTCCTTTTGCCGAAGGTTGGCAGCCATCCACACTTTGCTTCGCGCAATTCGAGCTGAGATGGTCGGATCGTGGAGCTGCGAAGGCGCCCAGACCGTGGATGGCCGATCGCGGTGAGAGCAGCCATGGAATTTCAGCAAAGGTGCTTGGCGCACTGAATCGACGGTTGCTTCATCTCCATCGAGCGAACCGCGGAAGTCCGCCCCATAATCCCAAGCGCGTCTCTCGATGAGCGTATCGTAGTTGCTCGATATGCCGGCAACGGCGGCGCGAGTGATGAGGAAATCCGCTATCGCAGCATGCCCCGTGTTCGACGGTCGCACAAAAGCGGGCCAAGGCACGAGATGTTCGATGAAGACCGATTGCAGGGTGTTGAGGCCTGCAAAGTGCTCGGCGAGTGCCTCGAGATTGTCCCGAAGACCGACGTCGCAGTTCGGGTCAGATTCGAGACGGTATTTGTCGAAGCACCGCTCGGTGACCGCACGGGCCGACGGCAGGCTACTGGGTGGCGCCATCGACAGCCCGGCGCCGCAGACCACCAGAAGGCGGCCGGCGTTAATAGAGGCTAGCAGTCGAGTGATTGTCTCAGGCGTCAAGCAAGCCTCCGCCGAGAACCAGCTCGCCGACCTGGCGGTTTCGCCGCCGGCTGAGTTGAGTCGCCGAGATGTTCGATCCTCACAGGCGGCCGGGCCGGCAGCTTCACCGTCAGTTCGAGTTTGCCACCGATCGCTTCGACATAGCCGCGGAGTGTCGAGAGATACATGTCCGCCTGGTTCTCGATCTTGGAAACTGACGGTTGCTTAATGTTCAGGGCGGCCGCGACATCTTCCTGGGCCTTGCCGGCGATCTGGCGCAGCTCGCGCAGCCCTTCGACCTCCTGCCGGAGTTCGTCATAGCGCGCTTCGATCTGCTCCTGCTGGTCGCGGGGCAGGGAAGCTATGACCTGATCGATGCTCCGTCCCATAGGATCATCCCTTCTTTACGGATTTCAGATTTTCCAGATGGTCGGAAAACCGGCTGTCCGCCTTGGCAATAAGCTGCTTGTAGAAGCGCTTTTGGCTACCGCCCGACTTGTCGCCCGCGACCAGAACGATGGCGTTCCTCTCCGGATCGAACGCGAAGGCTGCACGCCATTCGCCGTCCGCAGCGGAGAAACGCATCTCCTTCATGTTGGCGTGTTTCTAGCCTTTAAGCGTGCCGACGTAGGGGCGACCGAGCTGCAAGCCGAATTCGGCAAGCAGCACCGCGACGGCCAGAAGTTCGGTCTGAACACCGCGCTCGAAAGCCAGAAACTCCGCCCCGAAGGCGTTGTGAAGTCTGACATCCCAACTCATATAGCTTCCAAGCTATGTTCGGTCAAGGGTGATGAGGCCAGCATCAATTGCCCCCTTCAGCGTTCCCGGGCATGCGAAGGAGGTGGCCGGTGCTCCTTGATTTGATCTTGCAGTGAGCCACCACGAGGTCGGACGCCCGGTTGGATCTGTAGGTACCCCTCGCATGGATCGGCCCATGCGGGAGCGGCATACCTCACGACTGCAAGTGGATTCCCAAACCTGCCATACTGCATTCGGTGGCAAGCAGTTATGCGGCTAGCTTTGGTACGGTCCTCTCTACCAATCGCAAGAATCGGGCGTTGCGAGCCCCCGCCACCAACGATACTTGCGAAACCCCGGTCCCAGGAACAGGCGTTCCATTTCGCCGGGATCGGGTGTTGCGTGTCCCCGCAACCAAATTCGGACTTCACCAGTTCCGATACGAAATGGCCCGCATCGCGCGGGCCATTTTTGATTTGTGAGATGCTTGCCGACCATCTCCGGCCACGACGAACCGAGCGGACGGCGCCGTTTGGCACAGGCGATTTGCGATCTCTGGTCATCATTAAACCTTCGCGGCTGGCGGCTTGACAGGCCTTCGGCGGTCCGGCACGGGCGGCCGTGCCCAGCAAAGCTCGTGGGTCCTTCCCTGACAGTCGCCATGGGCCGCGCGCTGGCGGCCATGTCCCTGCCTCACCCGATCGGGTGAGGCTGCGCCTGCGGGCGCACGCTAGAATTTGCAATCCGACAAGGTCGGCTATTCTTGGGTCGAGGCGCCGAGCGCGGCTATTGGTGGCTGCGCGCAAATTTTCACAAGTTGTAGCGAGGCGAAAATGGCAGTTTCACAGTCTCATCTGTCTCAGCCTGTTGGAGCTGGAATTGGTGCAACCGGCCTCTCGCGCCCGGCGCCACCGCGTGGTTTTGCGACCAGGCCGATCCATCTTGTGATTCCCTACGCACCGGGCGGTTCGAACGATGCTTTGGCCCGTCCATGGGCGGACAAGATGCGCTCGATGCTCGCTACGATCATCATCGACAATATCGGCGGCGCGGGCGGAGCGGTTGGCGTCAGCGCCGCGGCGAGGGCGCGGCCTGATGGCTACACCATCCTGCTCGGAAACGTCGGCAATCAGATTGTCGCCCCCATGGCTGCGACATCACCGCTCTACGATCGGCTTCACGATTTCGAGCCAATCCGTCGCCTGGCGATGACCGGCTTCTTCATTGCTGTTCATCCGGCGCTGCCTGTTGGCAACTTGAGCGAGCTTGTGGCGTACGCGCGGACCCGTCCCAGCGGGGTTTCCTGTGCGACGGCAGGAGTTGGTACCATCAATCACCTGGTGGTCGAGACATTGAAGCTGCAGGCCGGCCTGCCGGACCTCCGGCACGTGCCATATTTCGGAGCGGGGCCTGCGACGGCCGATCTTGTTGCGGGCGAGGCCCAATTGCTGGTAGCGGTCGCGACCGGACAACTCATCGATCTTCACAGAGCCGGCAAGATCAGGATTCTTGCCGTCACGACGCCAACCCGGCTCGACGCGGCGCGCGATATTCCGACGGCAATCGAATCGAGGATGCCCGAACTCAACGCGCAAAGCTGGCTTGGGCTGTTCGCACCAAAAGCAACGCCTCGCACGATCATCGACCACATCGCGCATGCGACGAGCGAGGGCATGGATGATCCGGCGTTTCTACAGACGCTGCTCACCGCGGGCATGGAGCCCGATCTGCGTTCAAGCCCGGAGCAGATGCTCCGCATCCTCAAGGGCGATATTGCGCGCTGGGCACCCGTGATCAGAGCGATCGTGCCGAACATCGACCAAAATCGCTCGCTGCAGCGCGTCGAGCATGAAATTCTCGACCGCTTCGCAAATGGCGTCATTCTGGTTGATCGCGAAGGAAAGGTTTTGTTTGCGAACGCGGCGGCCCGAATGCTCGCGCAGGACCGAAGCCCATTGCGCATCAGCGGCGCCGAGATCAAGACAAACTCGCCGCCGCACACGGCGCTGCTCGGGCGGCTCATCCGGAGGGCCGCAGCCGGTGTGGTCTCGAACCACTTGTTGCTCCCGCTGAGCGGCGACAGTCGCTCCTTGCATATTCGTATCAGCTCCGTGCGGGGCAAGGATATCTCTGCTTTTTCAAGCCCGCACACGGACTCCGTTGCGGCCATTCTGCACATAAGCGATCCGAGGATCGGCACCTCGGTTTCGGTCAAAAGCCTGATCGATGCCTATGGCTTGACGGAGGCGGAAGCAAGAATCGCGATCGCCGTCACCCACGGATTGCCGATGACGCGGACCGCTCGCGATCTTGGGCTGTCGCCGAATACCATCAAAACCCATATGCGACGTATCTTCGTAAAGACCGGGACCTCAGGCCAGGTCCAGTTGGCGATGTTGCTCACGGCTCTCGCCATGAACCACTTTTGCTTGCCATCCGTCGCAGCAGATTTGAAAAATCGCGGCGTCGGTCACCATATCGGGTGAGGCGGTCTGTTTCGGTCGGCGATATCGTCCTTGCGAACTTCGACGGATGGAGCGCGAAATGTCGGTTTCTCGTCGTCATTTTCTTCAGATCGCAGGCAGTGCAGCCGTGTCTGCGACATTGCCGCGCGCGGCGCGGTCGGAAACCCCTTCCACGCGACCGATCCACCTTGTCATCCCCTATGCCGCCGGCGGCATCAACGATGCGGTTGGCCGTCCATGGGCGGAAAGGGTGCGACCGCTGCTTGGTGGTGTCGTGATCCAGAATGTGGGTGGTGCCGGTGGAGCGTTGGGTCTCGATATGGCAGCTCATGCGCAAGCCGACGGCTACACCATCGTGATGGGGAACGTCGGTAACCTCATCATCACGCCGATCGCATCTGCGCATCCATTGTACGGGGCGGCCGATTTCGAGCCGATCTATCGGCTGGTGAGCACGGCGCTCGCCATAGTCGTGCACCCTGCGCTGCCGGTCACCAATCTGGGCGAGCTCGTTGCCTATGCCAAGGAACATCCAGGCCAGCTTTCATATGCCTCAGCCGGCGTGGGCACCATGAACCATCTCGCCGGCGAAATGTTCAAACTGCAGAGCGGCATCAAGGATCTGAGGCATGTGCCCTATCGCGGTGCTGCGCCGGCTACCAACGACCTGATCGGCGGGCATATTCCAATCATGTTTATGTCCTGCACGGGCCAGCTGCTCGAATTGCACAGGGCCGGAAAGATCAGAATTCTGGCGATGACCAGCCAGCATCGTCTTCCAGGCGCGCCCGATGTGCCAACGGCCATTCAGTCCGGCCTGCCGGATTTGAAAGCCGAAAGTTGGCTGGCGCTGCTTGCTCCGAAGGGGACACCGGGTGCCGCAATAGAGCACATTGCGGATGCGACACGCGACGTGATGGCTGACCCGAATTTCCGCGAGATGCTGATGGCCGACGGGATGGAACCTGAACTTGATTCCAATCCGCAAAAGACGGCGCAAGCAATTGAAGAAGCGGTTGCACGCTGGACGCCGGTAATAAGAGCGATCGAGCTGAAGCTTGATTAGGCGTCGGCATGTCCGCATGCGACTCAACTCGCGCAGATGCGTCACCCGGCCGGGCCGAGATTCAACGTGGCGGTAGCGCGCAAAGCCGACGGAAAGCCGCCTCGCCCCTTCGAAAGGTGACGACAGACGGACTGCGATCGCCTCCTTACTCAAATTCAAAGTTCGCGCCCCTGGTCCGAATGGCGTCAGAGCCAAATTTCCGCCTCTGCTGAGCCATGGCGTGCATCAGCTCTAACTGAGATCGTGCAGATCCTTGCCGAGCGGCGGTTTCAGGGAAAATCTCGTGAACGTGACCGGCAATCCCCCTCGTTCGGGTGTGCAAGCCATTGGTCCGACCCGGTAGGATTGCGCCGTGGTGAAAGGAGCCAATCGGACGAGTGGCCAGATTTTGCCATCAGCCGAGGCCTGCAATCGCAGAACGCCGCCCGCGATCGTGACGCGCATCCGGAAATCGCCGGCATCGTGCTCATAGGGGGCTGTTGCCCAATCCGACTGCCCGTTGGTCAATACGCTCGAGAGCATGGCGCGCCCGTCCGAAAATTCGATTCCGGCTTTGACCCAATGCTCCGCGTCGACGCGCACCATGATGCCGGCTTGATCGTAGAGTTCTCGAAAATCGCACTGGACGCGCAACTCGGCAGTAAAAGCCTCTGCGGTCCGAAAACCCAGAAAGTGGCCGCTGTCGCGGTGGAACCCGTAGTGAGTTTTCTGCCAGAAATCGGTGGCCTGGTCGGTGACGATCTCGAGGCTGTCGTCCTGTGCGGTGGTCCATCGTTCCGGTTCGTTCAGCCAGACACCATCCTGCCTGGCGAAGACGGCAGCGCTCATGTCAAACCTCAAAGAAAGTTGCCGATTCCGCCGGATCTCGATCTGGCGCAATAGGCAGCCGCGCCGCGAACGGAGAGCCCGGTGCGGGATTTGACGCACCTGGCTCTCGTGGGCGCTACATCGGTGAAGCCAGATCAAGGCTATCCGTTCTTCTTCAGGATCTCCGACGCATTCTCCTTGGTGATCAGCATTGTTGGCAAGGTGATGACTGGCTTGAGCTTCTCGCCCTTGAGCAGCTTTGCCGCCTGCCTCAATCCTTCGGCGCCGGGCGTTGCGTAGAGGAACGTCGCGGTAAGCTGGCCCTTGGAGACCCAGGTGACGCCTTCGTCCGGCAATCCGTCGATGCCGATGATGAACTTGATATCCTTGTCGCGGCCGGCGTCCTTGGCGGCGAGATATGCGCCATAGGCCATCGGATCGTTATGACCGTAGACCATGTCGATCTTCTCGTTGTTGCGAAGCGCCGTTGTCATGATGTCGTAGGCCTTGTCCTGCTTCCAGTCGCCCGACTGGTTGTTGAGCAGGTACTTGATGCCGGGCTCCTTGTCGGTGAAGGCATGGAAGCCGTCGTGCCGGTCGTGCGCGGGTTGAGTGCCCATGCCGCCCCAGATTTCGACGACGTTGCCGGCCGCCTTGCCCGGACCGCCGAGCAGCTTCACCGCGTGCTCGCCGGCCGCCTTGCCGATCGCAACGTTGTCGCCACCGATGAACTGGGTGATGCGCTTGGTGTCGACGTTGCGGTCGAGCACGATGACGGGAATCTTGGCGTCGATCGCCTTTTCGACCACGCCGGTCAGGCCGGCCGATTCCTTGGGCGAGACAAGGAGCACGTTGACCTGCTGTACGATCAAATTGTCGCAATCGGCGACCTGCTTCTCGGTCTTGTCCTGGCCGTCCGTAATGATGAGGTCGATATCCGGATGGTTCTTCGCCTCGGCCTGGATGTCCTTGTTGAACTGCACGCGCCACGGCTCCAGCGTGGTGCACTGGCTGAAGCCGACTTTCGACCTGCCCGCGGCCCTTGCAGGCGTCCAACCGGCCGGCAGATAGATGGTCATTGCGGCACCCGCCGCGGTGGTCGACAACTTCAAGAATTCACGACGCTTCATCGAGATCCTCCCTTGCGAATTCTGCCTTTGCGGCGCTTGGCGGCCGATGGGGTTCGGCCGTTCTCGGATCGGCCTGTGCTTCGCCCGATCGGCGGAACCGCCATCGCGCGACGAGCTGGCCGAGATTCTGTTCCTGCACCAGCACGGTGCAGACGATGATCAGCCCCTTCATCACGAGCTGGACATTGGAGTCGATGTTCTGAAGCTGAAGAATGTCGGAGAGCAGGCCGAAGATCAGGACGCCAACGAATGTGCCGGCGAGGCCGCCGCGACCGCCCATCAGGCTGGTGCCGCCGATCACGACGGCGGCGATCGCGTCGAGCTCGAGGCCGGTGCCCGCGTCGGGCTTGCCCTGGCGGTACTGCGCGACGAACAGCACGCCGGCGATCCCCGCGAGAAGGCTCGACAGCAGGTAGGCCGTGAGCTGCACCTGCGCGACCTTGATGCCGGAAAGCTTCGCGGCCTCGATGTTGCCGCCGATCGCGTAAGCATAGCGCCCGAAGGTGGTGAAGCGCAGGATCGCGCCGAACAGGCAGATCGCCGCGAGGAAGAAGACACTTGGCACAGGCAGCACGCCCCACAGCATCGAACGCAGCAGCTCGAAGGCCTCGGTCGCATTGGTGCCGGTGTAGACCGGTACCACGGCATTGTCGGACCCGGCCGTCAATCGCGCGATGCCGAGTGCGCTGACCATCATCGCGAGCGTCGCGATGAAGGGCTGCAGCCGACCGGCGACGATCAAGAGCCCGTTGATGCCGCCAAGCACCATCGCGAGGCAGGGCGCGATCACCAGGACACCGAGAACGCCGAATTTGGCCGGCACCTGGCCCATCGTCCACCACCCGATTGCGATGGCGGCGGCGAGGCCCAGCAATCCCGGTATGCCCGTGCGCTGCCAGTGCGTCAGCGAGATCTCTCGTCGTCGTCCGGCACTGACATCGCGGCCACGCGCGAGGCCGGCGAACACGAAGCGTGCAGCCAGCGCCACGGCAGCGCCGCTGACGAGGATTGCCGCCGGGACGCCCAGGACAGACGCCGAGGTCCAGCCGGGCTTGGTCAACAGCATGGCGCAGATCACCGTCGAGAAGCCCATCACCGAGCCGACCGACAGGTCGATGCCGCCGAGCAGGATGACCATGGTCATTCCGGTCGCGACCAGTCCGGTGATCGAGACCTGGCGCAGCACGTCGGTCAAATTGCCGTAGGACAGGAAGATGTTGTGGCCCGATGACGTATGCGGCGAAACAACAGCGCCGATCAGGCAGATCAGCAGGAGCCCCCAATAGAGCTTGGTGCGGGAGAGCAGGCGGAACAGGGCTTTCATGATGCCGCTTCCTGCGACCATTTCGCCATCCCTGGTGCCGCAAGGCGCATCACCGTCTCCTGCGTCGCGTTCTCGCGTGCGAGGATGCCGGTCTGGCGTCCCTCGCACATGACGAGGATGCGGTCGGACAACAGCAGGAGTTCGGGCATTTCCGAGGTGACCACGATGATGCCGAGCCCCTGCGCGGCGAGATCGAAGATCAATCGGTAGATCTCCAGTTTGGCGCCGATGTCGATGCCGCGGGTTGGCTCGTCGAGCAGCAGGATGCGCGGCTCGGTCGCCAGCCATTTGCCGATCACGACCTTTTGCTGGTTGCCGCCGGACAGCGCAGCGGTCTCTTGGCCGATGCCGGTGCAGCGAACCGAGAGCCGCTTGACCATGTCGGCGGCGAGTGCGCGTTCGCGGGTGAAAGCGCGCAGGCCAAATCGCGAGAGCGCGCCGATCGAGGGCAGCGCGACATTGTCGCAGATCGAGGCCGCCAGATGCAGGCCGCGCTCCTTGCGGTCCTCGCTGACGAGCGCGACGCCGAGATGATAGGCGTCGGAGGGAGAGTTGATGTCGACCGCAGCACCGTCGATCGCGATGCTGCCGGTCCGCCAGCCACGCGCCACACCGAAGATCGACTCCAGGATCTCCGTCCGGCCGGACCCGAGCAGGCCGCCGATACCGAGGATCTCGCCGCGCTTCAGCTCGAAACTCACGCCGTGCAGCGTCCGCCGCCATCCGTGCGGACCGAGCGTATCCAGCGTCAGGTCCTGCACCGAGAGGACGGCCGCGCCGTCCTGCGCGGTTGCGCCGCGCGCGTTCGCGGCCATCTCGCGGCCGACCATCGCCGAGATGATGGCTGCGCGCGAGAGTTCGTCGATTCGCGCCGTCACCACGCGCCGGCCATCGCGCAGCACGGTGACGCGGTCGGCAAGCTCCAGCACCTCCTCGATGCGATGCGACGTGTAGATGATGGCGACGCCCTCGCTCGCGAGCTGGCGCACGATCTTGAACAGCGTGTCACACTCCGACGACGACAGCGCCGAGGTCGGCTCGTCCATGATGAGGATGCGCGCATTGAGTGATAGCGCCTTGGCGATCTCGACGAGCTGCTGCTCGCCGACGCGCAGGCCGGCAATCCTGGTGTCAGGCGCGATCGTTACGCCGAGGCGGGCCAGCAGGCGCTCGGCGGCTCTGGCCATCCGGCGCCGGTCGATCAATACGCCGCCGATCAGCGGCTCTCGGCCAAGGAAGATATTGTCGGCGACGCTCAGCTCGGGAACGAGGTTCAGCTCCTGGTGGATGATGGCGACGCCGGCCTCTTCAGCGTCGCGCACGCCGCTGAATGACGCTGCTTGGCCCTCGACCAGAATGGTGCCGTCGTAGCTCGTGTGCACGCCGGCAAGGATCTTCATCAGGGTGCTCTTGCCGGCACCGTTCTCGCCCATCAGCGCATGCACTTCGCCGTAGCGAAGTTCGAAGTCGACGTCGTGGAGCGCCTTCACCCCGGCAAAGGATTTGGAGACCCGCTCCGCGCAGAGGACGGCCTGTCCGCCCGGCACGCCGGCACGGCTGCCAAGTTCGACCACGCGAGAGGCGCGCGGCGCATCGCGCTCGTCGTCCGCCCCGAGCGCTCCGTAGCGTGTCTCCATTGGGTTTTCCTCCCGGCGTGCCGTCAGTCCTTGAAGACATCGAGCCGCAGGTGACCGTCTATTGATTGACTGATATGCTAGTTATATCAGCTGACGCTCGTCAAGCCTTTTGGCCGCGCCATTGGCGTCGCGGCATCGAAATGTGTAGATCGGCCGGGGGAACACAGCATGCATTCAGTCGGCGGGTTCAGTGGCGGCGCGAGGCCAGCGCGCGGGCGCAGCGCAGGCGGGTCGAAAGTCGATCAGGCCTACCTTGCTCTGAAGCGCGCCATCGTCTCAGGCACGCTCGCGCCCGAAACTCCGATCGACAAGAACGGGTGGTGCGCGCGCTTTGAAGTGTCGAAGCTGTCGATTACGACGGCAATCAACAGGCTCGCCTTTGAAGGACTCGTCGTGGTCGAGCCCCAGCGCGGCTCCTACGTCGCCAGGATTCATCTCGAGGACGTCCGGCAGTGGATGCTGATGCGTCGCGCGCTGGAGGTCGAGGTCGTCGGCGTCTGCGCGGCCAGCATGTCGGACGATGCGATCACTGCGCTCAGCCAGAATCTCGCCTATCAAAAGGTCGCGATTGCGAGCGGAGACCTCGAAGGATTCCACGAGCTCGATACCAGGTTTCATCGCCAGATGACCGAGAGCCTGGGCCTCACGCGCGTTGGTGAATCTCTCGACACGATCCGAACTCACCTTGAACGCGTTCGCCGCACGCTGCTGCCCGAGCCGGGCCGGCCCAAAGGAACTTACATGGAGCACGAGGCGATCTACCGCGGGATTGCAGATCGCGATCCGGACCGGGCCAAGGGCGAGATGACCAACCATCTCGACCGCGTCGCGCGCGAGCTGCATGCCTTCGTGGAGAAGCATCCCGGCTTCTTTGAGAGTTAGGCTGAGGTGTGGCACATGTCGCGTTCCCCCGCGGTCGAGCGAGATCTCACCGCAATCGGCGGATTCCAATTGAGTACACCGTAATACGAGATAGATCCGTCGCGCACCCATGGTACAATAACGTCAGTGGACCGTCGCAGATTCGACCCCCATCGGCTCCCTAGCTTGATTGAGGGCCGCACCTACGGCCATTGGCGCTAATCAAGGACCAGGCGGCAAGATGACCGCGAAAGCTAAGGGAAACATCCTAGAAGACCTCGTAGCGATGATGCATAAGGTACCCGGCCTTCGTGTCGAAACGCGGAAGAAGCTTCCCGTCGTCAAAGGCAAGGTAAAGCGCAGCCGCGAAGTTGACATTCTGATCGCGTCCGACGTCGCGGGCTATCCTGTACAAATCGTGCTCGGATGTAAGAACGAAGCCAAGACACTCGGCACGACGGACGTCGACATCTTCGCTGGCATCCTGACCGAAGTGGGCATCCCTTGGCAGCAAGGAATTCTCGTCAGTGTCAAGGGATATACGCGAGACTCTCAGGACGCCGCCGACTGGCGTGGGATGCGAACGCTCGTCTTCGAAGGCCTCAGTGCCGATCGCCTCGGCCACGAGATAAACGCGGCCCTCCAGTCCATCGTTTATTTACTGGTCTCGCAATCCAATCTCAGCAGGTTTCCCTATGTTCCAGATGCTGGCGGTGGTGACCCCCGGTTCATCAATGCGGTGCTAGACTCTGAGAACGAGCCATCGTTCACACAGATTATGACTCGTTTGTGGGAATTATGGGTATCTGACGTTATTCCAGCCAAGATCGACGAACATCACATCCTTCTCAGGCCGAAGAACCCCGAAGCGACATGGCGTGTGATCGCTGATGCGAGCGTGACCGGCTGGACCGCGTCCGTGCCCGGCACGTTTACCCGCAGCATCTTGAAGGATACGGGAACGGGCGAAATTGATCGTCTGCACATCTCAGCGAAGTTCGATGAGATCAAAGGTCCTTTGACGCTCCAGCTCGTCACTTCAGAGGACGCTTTGTCGCACCTTCAGACCAAAGAGCCTCTGACGGTCGTGACGCGGGTTCGCGTCCCCCGCATAGTGTCCAACCTCGGCTACTGGCCTCTTACCGCTCAGGCCGTGCAGAAAGCCAAGGCGCTCCTTGATGCCGGCAAGCCCGTGACCTTTGAAGACATCGAAACGCCAAACATCGCGGACGCTTGGCCGTAGCGTCGTCCCAATTTCCCTTCAGTCAGACAAGCCGCACTACAAGATGTCTTCTCTTTGTGCCCGGTTCTGCCGAGGCGCGCGTTGCTGTCACACGCCGAATAGTGAACAGCGGATCAAGACTTGTCCGTTCTGCCTTCGGCCCTTTTGAACATGGACTCTACATACTCCTGAATGGCATCTAACCATTCTTGTTGGTGGGCAGGAAGCAGGTCCGAGATGCGAGGCATATTTCCGGTGGACGTTCGCAGCGCGGATTCAGTGCCCTGCTTAATCTCTCCCACCTGCCCCCCGATGGCTCTCGCTAAGGTTTCGTTGTACTTGCGTCCAACTTCGGTGCGCCCCCACCATGTCGAGGGACTGGTTTCTACCAAGCCATCTTTAGAGATTGTTCCGAGATTTAATGGCTGCCCCTCGGGGGAAGGATGCTTAAGATTAAGCCCGCCCTTTCGCTCGACGTAGAGGCCCAGTTTCTCCGCCTCGGCAAGCAAGCCCTTCAATAAGACTGGCCAACGTTGATCTTTTCGGGCAAGCACGTCGTAAAACTCGTCTTCACTAATGCTCACCCCTCGCTTTGGCGAAGAAAGAGCTGATCCGCCCGCGCTGCCGGTGGGGACATCAATTACAAGCGCTTGATTTTTTTGGTCGATCTGCACGACTCCACGCTCAATCAGAACGGTCTTGGCCAATACCGACGGTATGACCAGCTTGATCCCTTCAATTGGCGCTTCGTAAACGGCCAACTCTACAAGAGCGAACGTAAAGCGATGTCCGGCATGCGATTGCAGCAATTCGGTCAGAGGCAAGATATCCTCGCGAATGCCGTCACCGACGATCGCAATAATCGCCCTCCCGCGCAAAAGATTGCGGGTTAGCGCATCAACAAATTCTGCTTCATCGAACTCGGGATCGGCAATGAACAAGTCCGCCATCGAACGGACCGGTTTCTCAGATTTCGTTCGTGATCTGACCGCGGCCGCATCCAGTTCGTCATATGACATCGCGAAGATCGCAGCCGCATACTCCATCGCCTGCGCGACGGCTGAACGGCGCGCTTCCGGATTACGCCACAGCTTCGTTTCGACCAAGATCAGGCCGCCGGTACTCGTTACATAGAGATTGTCCAACGCTCCGGAGCGACCGCCGCCGAACGTGACAGGCAATTCCCGGCACACAGGAACAAGATCGCCGAAACCTGGCTCGATTTGCTCGATAGGGAAGAGCTCTGGTCGTCGATAGAGAAGCTCCTGTAGCCAGGCCTCATCGAACCGAGATCCCGCCTTGCCACTGAGGTCAATGCGCGCCAACGTGCTTGCAGTGCTAATCTCGCCGTTGATCCACTGAGGTCTACCGTCTCGGCGCCGTGGGCCAGCCATCCGCAATGTCCCTTGAATAGCGATAATCTGAAATGAAAGTCCGTCTGAGCATATTCGAACGTGAAATCGGGAACGGGTGTAGAAGTCTAAGACTCTAAGATGACGGCTACGCGGAGTAACTCTAACAAGGGGTTTGAGTGCCGGAGACGCGCGACACAGTTAGTTCAGCCGTACTCACGAGATAGCCTATGCCACCCTCAAGCATGTCGTCCGCGTTGCGTTGTTCTGTGTGGCCGTAAATGCAGCGAGAACGGTCGAGGGAGAACGTTGGCGACTTCAGGACGGCTCCTTCGCTTGACTTTAGTACCAATATTAAATGCTGTTCGCCTCTCCACGTTCCTGATCCATTATAATAGGCAAATGTTAGATGCACACGCTGTTTAGGTACCGTGGGCGTCTGGCATTCCTGAATAACACTCACAGCGATGCCAGATAGATCGCCAACATGATTGCCGGTTCCGTCCAGGGTTGGCACATTCGGCAGCGGGATGTTTTTCAGGACCGTAGGCACGCAGGGCTGCTGGTCATTTGATGAGCCTTGCTGACGAGTTGCCTTGAATTTCGCAAGCGCATCGAGCTTTTCGAGCGTGCTGAGTTTGGTGTCAGCGCTGATAATCGAACAGAAGAGATAGTTCAAATAGGCTTCCTGCTGTGCAGGATAATAGTCCTTGGATTGAGTATAGATCTCTTTTTTAACCGCATCGATCTGACCGCCAAGATCTGCCTGTCCAACATATTTCGATAGCAACTGTGCTTTACCCTGCAAATTGCCTTTGATGGACTCATCATTTTGCAGCTTTTGGTCAAGCGTAGGAGGCGGTCCACAATTGATTTGTTGTCCGAAAGCGGAATTCGTCGTCCCGACAGCAAGACCGACGAATATCACGTAAGCGTGCCATCTCAATGTCGCGTCTCCTTTGGTTTGGAGTACCTTATTGGATAGGCGGCGCGTAAGACAAGCCCAATACAATGTTGGCGAGTCTGTGTACTCTGGACTGAGCGGAGTTCTATGAGGCCTGGATCACATATCGATGTATTTCCGGTGCGTCCGTATCGTGGCCCCACCAGTATGGGTGTCTGGTATCTCCGACGAATGCAGAGCGGTTGAACCTGCCTGCCTTCTCTTGTGCGATGGCAGTGGCTTTCTCGTAGCCGTCGGCCACGTCGACGTGACCTCTTGTTACGGTGACAGTGCACTAAATATTCGTGCCAAATTCATTGCACTGTAACTCTCTGTCCACCGTAACTCTCAAAACGCCGTAATCACCTTCCCATCCGCCCCCACCAGCGTCGACGGCGCTTCCCCGAACACCAGCCCATCCGGCTGAAACTTGATCGTCTTCCCGCCCTCGACGAACTCCGCGAAATTGCGCGGCGTCGCCGAGTGCACGCCGTTGGCGAGGAAGTCGTCGATCTCGTAACAGGTGTCAGGCTTGCCGCCGGAGCCTTCGCCCAAAAACTTCTGGAAGTTCTGGCTCGTGATCTTCGCTTTCTTGCGCGCCGACCAGTTGGTATAGCGGCGGAAGAGCTTTGGCAGGATCACCGGGCCGTTGTCGGTCGCGAGCACGTCGGTCTCGTTCTTTTTGGGCTCGCGCAGGTCGAAGTCGAAGGCGGGAATGGTTTTGGCGAGGTTCTTCCAGACCGGCAGCTTCTTCGTTCGCGCGGTCTTGGTCAGCGCCAGCAAGGCCTGGATTTCGTCGTCGTTCATCGAGGAGTAGAACGTCGGATAGGCAAAGCCCTGCTCGACCAGCCAATGGTTGATGTCGACCGTCTGGTTCGCGACCGTCACCTCGATGTCGCCGACCAGCCGTCCATAGGTGTCGAACACCTCGTTCGGCGCATCGACATGGGTGAACACCCGGCAGGCGAGCGTTGCCTCGCCGGTGCTGCTGAGGAGATCATGCAGCGCCTTGGTCGAGGTTGCGCCGAGGAACTGCCGATAGGAATGCGTGACCTCGTGATAGGCCTGCCGCTTGGCGTCCGTCAGCCCCTTCTTCTCGGCGGCCGAGAGCGGCGAGGGCTGATAGTGCAGCTCGGGGGCGTCGATGCCCTGGAGGCGGATGGTGAGCTTGCCGTTCTTGATCGGCGCGGTATTGGTTCGTCCCTTGACCTTGGCATTGTCGAAAACGTGGGTCGGCTGGGAGGGCGATGAATCGTTCTTGCGGAAGCGGATAGCGTCAGAGGCGACGTTCACCACGACCTTCGTGGTGTCGGCGTCCGAGCGTCCCTCCGGCCAGAACTGGCTGACCTCGATGGTGCCTTCGACCTCCAGCAATCCAACGGGCATGGGTCGCTCCTCCACATGAGTTGGCGGCCGCTTCGACAAGGCGACTCGCACACGCAATCGAAGGCAGCGGACCATCTTCGTACGACAGGCCCATGACGGGAGAAGGTGTGGAGACACACCGCCGCAGTGCGGGTTTGCTGCGCGTCCACCACACGCCGAAAAAAAGCGGGCTGGCAAAGTGCCGGCCCGCGTCGTTCAGATCAGATGATGCAGTTGCGATCTTGCTCGGGCTCAGCCTTTCGCGGGCTTGTGCGGGCAGACCATCGTCAGGTTGAGCAGCTTCGGCGTCTTGCTGTCGCCGTCGTACTCCCACTCCAGCCGGATCTCATGCCGGTCGGCGTTACGGTCGGTCGGCTCATGCGTGATGATGTTGGTCTTCATCGGGATCGGCGGCTCCGCGTTGAAGCATTTCCGCACGCAAGCGTCGAGCAGCGCGCATCGGGTCAGCGGAACGACTTTGGGCTCGTCCCTGGACAGCGGGGTGGTGTTCGGCTGGGTGGTGAGATCGAGGCGAGCACGGCCCTTCTCCTTCTGCCAGTGCTTCGCGCTGCCCTGCGGCCACTTGCTCTTCGGAGTCAAAATCAGGTGATACTGGCCGTATTCCAGCGTCGGCAGGTGAATGTTTTCCGACGCTTTGAGCTTCTTGACGCTCTTCTTCATGTTCTCCAAAGGAAAGTAGTTCGCATTCATCAGGTCCTTAAATGGTCGGCCCGTATAAACTCGCATGCCCATATGTTTGCCCCTCAATGAGTCCCTTGGCGTCCCCGGGAAATATGCCGCTCTGCGAAACTCGCAGGCCGGAACGAAAGCCTGGCAGCTCTCGATTCGAAGCCTCTTTCTCGCGCGACATTAATAAGGCTACCACCAGAGACTGTGAATCGTCCAGATCAGCAACCGCGTTGGCGGCACTCCGCCGGGGATGGATCGCCTGCCCTGTTACTAGGCGTTGCTAAGCAAGGTTCGATAAGCGATCTTGTTGCGATCCGCGCGCGGGGGCCCGATCGACAGTGCCTTTGGAATCACTTGAGAGCACGGGAATGCATTGCGCTGCATGTCAGTCGCCGATCGACCCAGGCGACAGCCGGTGCCGCAAATGCGGCGCGGCCGTCCGGCGGTCCGACCCCGACAGCGAACGTCGCTTTGTGACGATTCTTCGTGCTGACGTCATCGACTCCACGGGTCTTGTTGCTGAATTGGATCCAGAGGAGGCGGTCTCGCGCCTCGAGCCGGCGCTGGCCGCCATGAGGGCCTCCGTCCGTCAGTTCAGCGGTATTGTCAGCAAGGAGCTGGGCGACGGGCTCTCCGCTGTGTTCGGCGCCCCGATCGCGGACGACAACCACGCGCCGCTGGCGTGTCATGCCGCGATCGAGCTGGTCCGGCGCGTCGCAAGCCTCGGTGATCCCGGGCTTCAGGTCCGGGTCGGACTGCACTCCGGCCATGTCGTCGCCTACATGGTCGCCAGCGAATTCTCCAAGGTCTACGAGATCGGCGGCGCCGCCCAGCATCTGGCCGCGCGGCTGGAGCAGGAGGCCGAGGCGAATCAGATCTACGTCTCGGAGGCCTGTCACAATCTCGCCGACGGGCATGTCCGGTTCGAGCACCTCGGCGACAAATCCCTGCGCGGCTTCAGTCAGCCCGTGCCGGTCTACCGGATCGTCGGTGCCAGCGACCTGTCGAGCTGGCGTGTGCGACGCGCCCGCAGCGTCTCCCGGTTCGTCGATCGCACCACCGAGCGGGACTTGCTGGATCGCGCGGCCGGGCAGGCCAGGGCCAGCCGACAGACCGTCCTGCTGCTCGGGGATGCCGGCATCGGCAAATCACGGCTGGCGCATGAGTTTGCCCAGAAGCTCAGGGCCGAGGGCTGGCGGCTGATCGACGCCGAGTGCAGCCCGAATCTGCAAGGAGCGCCCTTCAGCACGCTCAAGCGAATCCTGCTGTCGGGCATGGACACAGCCGCGAGGGACCCCGGCGACCCTCTGAAGGACCTGTCCGCGATCCAGCAGAGCGCCCTCGACGCGGTGCTCGATGTACCGATCGCGAACCCGCAATGGGACGAGCTCGAGCCTCATGCCCGCGGACGCGTCATCTCCGATGCGAGCTGCGCCGTCATCCAGAGCCTGGCCAGCCGCCAGCGGACGGTCCTCCTGTTGGAGGACCTGCACTGGATCGACCGGGCCAGCGACGTCGTCGTGGCCGCCATTGCCTCGCTGGCGGTGCCCGATCTCCTGGTGCTGCTGACTTCCCGCCCGAACGGCATGCCGGTCTGGATCGCGCGCTGCCACGCGGAGGTCGTCGCGATGCGGCCGCTCGACGACGATTCGGGGCTGGAAATGCTGTCCGACATGCTCGGATCGTCCGAGACCAATGCCGATCTGAAGAGCCGGATCATCTCCCATACGGCCAACGTGCCGCTGTTCATCGAGGAGGTCTGCCGCGGCTTGAAGGAGAGCGGCACCCTGCGCGGCGAGTGGGGCGACCTTGCTCTGGTGCGCCCGATTGACGAGCTCGGTATTCCCACCAGCATTCAGGGCGTGATCGCTGCGCGCCTCGACCGTGTGTCAAAGCAGGAACGCTCTGTCTTGCAGGTCGCAGCGGCCTTGGGGGCGCGTTCGAGCGAGGCCTTGCTGCGGAAGATTGCGATTCAGCCGGAAGATGCCCTGCGCGGCTGCCTCGTCTCGCTCGATCGCGCCGAGCTGCTGGTTCGGATCGACAGCGAATTGGAGGATTCGCTGGAGTTTCGGCACGAGATGGTTCGCCAGGTGACCTACGATTCGATGGTCGAGAAGGTGCGCGAGGACATCCATGCGCGCATTCTGGCAGCACTCGAACGCAGCGAGGCTGAGGATCCCGACAAGCTCTGCTATCACGCCACGCGGGCGAAGGACTGGGACAAGGCGTTCGGTTACGGTCGGGCCTCGGCGCGGAAATGCCTGGCGCGGTCCGCCTTTACCGATGCCGCGGATTATTTCGAGGCCGCGATGCGATCGCTGGATAAGACGCCGGAAAATCCTGTGCGGGAAGCCAAGGCCGTCGATATTCGCATCGAGGCGCGCGCGGCGTTCATCGGGTCCGGCCATATTTCCGAATGGCTGAACCTCGGCAAGGAGGCCCAGCGTCGCGCCGACGCGATCAACGACATCGGGCGGAAGGTGGCTGCCATGACGGTCGTGGCGGCGGCGCAGAACTTCTATGGTGCGCCGGTGGAGGCGATCACGCTCAATGAAGAGGTCGTGGGCCTCGCTGAGCAATCAGACAATTCGGGTTGGCTCAACGCTGCGCAATACGGTCTCGGTCAGGTGTATTTCCTTTCTGGCCGCTATCGTGAAGCCGATGGGTTGTTTGCGCGGGCCTGCGCCCAATTGATGGGACCGGAGGCGAGTGCGCCCTTCGGGACGACACCGAAATTCGCGTTGCTGCTTTGCTGCATGATGGGCAGCATCAATCATACCGTCATGGGTGAGCTCGACGCCGCCGAGCAGCTCCAGCGGGAGGCCGCTGCGATTGCGGACGAGACCAGCCGTCCCTATGACCGCGTTGCCGCTGCCTATAGCGGCGGCTGGCTGATGCTTGGCCGGGGCGATCCGGCCGTGGCCGCATCCATTCTCGAGGGCGGTTTCGTGCTGGCGCAGAAACACGGCATCCGGCTGTTCGTGCCGGTGCTCGCCTGCCATCTCGGCATCGCCTATCTGGAGCAGGGGCTGTACGATCGGGCGTGCGGCATGCTGGCCGAGGCGCGCGAAGAGGCGCGCGCCGTCGGCTACACCTCCGCGGTGCTGCGCTCGTCGATCTACCTTGCGCTGGCGACCAACCGGCTCGGCGATGTCCAGGCGGCCCAGAACATGTTGCGCGAGGCGCGCAATACCGCGCGCCAGCAGGGCTTTTCCGGCCTCGAGGCCGAGGCCCTGTTCGGCGAGGCCGTGGTGACGCCGCCATCGAGCGAGGAGAACCGGACCATCATCCTCTCCGCCTTGCGCGCCGCGATCGCGATCGCCTCCGAGAGCGGCGCGAAGCCGCTGCTGCAGAAGGCCGAGGCGATGCTGAACGGGATGCTTGCTGAGGGCCACGAGTTCGCTTGAGACGAGGCTGCGTCAGCCGGGATATTGCCCGACGGGGCAAGTGAATTTCTCAGGGAATGCAAGGGCTTGGCTACTGTGCATGGGGTTGTTTTCGCCGCTTTGCGCGAGGCCGCGTTGCGTCGTGATGACAAGTCCCTTGCGCGGGCGCCGAGGTCGGCTACCGTCGGCCTGCCAGCCGTTGGGGCAGGTGACGATTTGTTTGATCTTTTTTGGCATCCGATTTCATCGGCGCCGCGACGGCGCGACGCCCACCGGACGAGGCGGGGGCCATGATCATACGAGACCAGGCAGCACTGTTGGCGCCGGTCGAGCGCGATTTGCGGCTCGACCTCTTCCGCGGGATCGGGCTGTGGATGATCTTCCTCGACCATATCCCGCACGACGTCGTGGCCTGGCTGACCTTGCGCAATTGCGGCTTCAGCGATGCCGCCGAGTTCTTCGTCTTCATCTCCGGCTATCTGGTCGGCTGGATCTACGGGCCGATCGTCGCCGGCGGCTGGTTTCTCGCCGCGCTGAAGCGGCTGTGGCGGCGGGCGGCGGAAATGTATGTCGCGCACATCATGCTGTTCCTGCTGTTCACGGCGCAGATCGCCCGCACCGCGCGCCGCTTCGATAATCCGATGTACGAGCACGAGTTCAACGTGTTCAATTTTCTCGCGCATCCGGACGAGCTGATCGGGCAGGCGATCCTGCTGAAATACAAACCGGTCAATCTCGACGTGCTGCCGCTCTACATCACGCTGGTGTTCGCCGCGCCCTTCATCGTCTGGTGCCTGGTGCGCCGGCCGAACCTGACGCTCGCCGCGTCCGTGGTGCTCTATGTGCTGTCGCGCTGGTTCGACTGGAACGTCGCCTCCTATCCGCCCGGTACGACCTGGTACTTCAACCCGTTCTGCTGGCAGCTGATGTTCGTGTTCGCCGCCTGGTGCGGCATCGGCCAGATCGACAAGATCGGCCAATGGGTGTGGTCGAAGGCGACGATGGCGGTGGCCGCGGCCTGGCTCGTCTTCGCCCTCGTGATCGTCATGACCTGGCATGTCCCCGCCCTCGAGGCCCTGATCCCGAAATGGACGATCAAGGCGATCTACCCGATCGACAAGACCGACCTCGACATGCTGCGCTTCACGCACTTCCTGGCGCTGGCCCTCTGGGTGCCGCATTTCGTGTCGCGCAAATGGCGGGCGCTGCATACCGCATGGCTGCGTCCCGTCATTCTCTGCGGCCAGCATTCGCTGCCAATCTTCTGCCTCGGCGTCTTCCTGTCGTTCTCGGCGCACTGGATCCTGACGCAATACACCAAGGGCGTCTGGGAGCAGCTCGCCGTCTCGCTCCTCGGCATCGTCATCATGATCGGTGCCGCATGGTTGCTCGATCGCGCCGAGCGGGTGCCGAACCTGTTCGTTAAGGTGACGGAGGTCGAGGAGCCCGAAGCCGCCATCGAGATCGCGCCTGCGGGCCATTGAGTGGAGAGGTCCATGTCCAGACGGTTGTTGACGATCGCCGGCATTCTCCTGCTCCTCGCTTATGGCGCGTCCGCACAGGTGCCGTCGCCGGAGGCTCTGAATGCGGCCCGCAAGCTCGTCGTCACGCTGAAGATCGCCGATCAGTATCGCGCGCTGCTGCCGCAGCTCCTGCTCAAGCTGCGGCCGGTGGTGGCGCAGGACAGGCCGGAGATTGAGCACGATTATGACGCGATGACGGCGCCCGGCGCCGAGATCTACGCCCCGTTCTTTACCGCGATGGTCGACCAGATCGCCGCCGTCTATGCCGCGAGCTTCACCCTGGACGAACTGCGCCAGATCGAGGCATTCTACGCCCAGCCAGCCGGGCAGAAGCTTCTGGCGCAGTCGGATGCACTGGCGCAGGCGAGCACGCAGATCGGCCAGGATGTCGGCCAGAAGGCCGCCGACCAATTGAAGCAGCGCCTGATCGAAGCGCTGCGCCAGAAAGGGCACAAGCTGTAGCGGTCGTCCTTAGTGGATCGCTGCGTACATGATCTTCTCCTCCGTCGCCTCAAGTGCAGAGAATTCCTCCACGACCTTGCCCTGGCGCGAGACCAGGATGCGGTCGGACAGCGCCATGATCTCGGGCAGATAGGACGAGATGACCACGACCGCCTTGCCCTCGTCGGCGAGCCGGTTGATCAGCTCGTGGATCTCGACGATGGCGCCGACGTCGACGCCGCGGGTCGGCTCGTCGAAGATGATCAGGTCGGGCTCCTGCACCAGCGACTTGGCGATCACGACCTTCTGCTGATTGCCGCCGGACAGCTCGACCACCTTGCCGTTGTCGCCGATGGCGCGAACCTTGAGCTTCTCGATCCAGGTCTTGCCGACCGCATCGGCCTCCCGCCGCGACAGCATCATCCGTCCCCTGGGAAATTTCGACAGCAGGCCGAGGTAGATGTTGCGCGCGATCGAGGAGGTCTCGAAGAAGCCCTCGACCTTGCGGTCCTCGGTGACATAGGCGATGCCGGCCTTGACCGCCGGTGCCGGCACCCGGTAGCGCACCGGCTGGTCGTGCAGCAGGATCTCGCCGCCATGGAAGAAGTCGCGCTTGAGCACGCCGGCGACGATCTTGAAGGTTTCGGTGCGGCCCGCGCCGACGAGGCCGAACACGCCGGTGATTTGCCCCGCGAAGACCGACAGCGAATTGTTCTTCACCATCGGCGCCATCTTCAAATTCTGCACCGTGAGAACGCGCGCGCCGACCGGCCGCACGCTGCTCTTCCGCGCACCGTAGAGCGTATTGGAGAGATCACGACCGACCATGGCCTGCACGATCGCGGTGCGGTCGAATTTGGCGACGTCGTCGGTCACGACATGCTTGCCGTCGCGCAGCACCGTGATGCGGTCGGCGAGCAGTAGGGCCTCCTCCAGGGCGTGCGAAATGAAGACGATCGAGACGCCGCGCTTCTTGAGGTCGCGGACGAGGTCGAAGAAGTACTTCTTCTCCTCCGGCGTCAGCGATGCGGTCGGTTCGTCGAAGATGATGACCTTGGCGCGGTGCAGGACCGCGCGCGCGATCTCCACCATCTGTTTCTTGGCCGCGCCAAGGCCGCTGACGGTTGCGGTCGGCGTGACGTCGAAATTGAGCGACTGCAAAAACTGCTGCGCAGCGATGTAGATGCCGCGCAGACGGTTGTAAAACTTCTCCTGCCCGAGAAACAAATTCTGCGCCACCGTCATGGTCGGTACCAGGCTGTTCTCCTGGAACACCATGGCGATACCGAGATTACGCGCCTCCAGCGGCGTCTTCGGCGCGACATCGACGCCGTCGACACTCATGGTCCCCGAGGTCAGCGTCACGACGCCCGCCATCACCTTGGTCAGGGTCGACTTGCCGGCACCGTTCTCGCCGACCAGTGCGTGGATCTCGCCGCGGCGGAGGTCGAAGTCGACCCCGTCGATAGCCGGCACGCCCGCGTAGAGTTTTGTGGCCTTGCGCAGCGAGAGTGCGATGTCGCTCATGTCCGAAACTCCTCGGCAAGGCCAGCAAGGGGCAGCTTCAGGACACGGCCCGGCCCCTTCGCGATCAGGACGAGATCGTTGCCCACTTCGATGGCGGCGACGATTCCGTGATTGATGCCGTCGACCCGGCTGTGCAGTGAATACAGCGGCTGGCTGTCGGCATCGAGACGGATGACGAGGCCATAGGAACGTGGTGGCGCCCAGGGCTTGATGACGCCCATGGTCTTGATGTGTGCGCCCTGCATCGGCTCCTTGAACGATCGCCCGGAGCGCAGGCGCGGCGCAACCCAATAGGCCGGATCGATCTCGGCCATCATGCGCCGCCGATAGCCGGGCTCGCGCAACACGAACTCGACGAGTTGGGTCCGCGCGGTGAAGGCGGTGAGCCAGTAACCGCCGCCGGACGCCTTCGACAGTCGCGATGGATAGACCGGGAGGTGAGCAAGTACGATCTTTGGCGATGCGCCTGATGCCACGAGAACGAGGCGGTGGCGCCAGCTCTCGCTGACCAGCATGCCGTTACGATGTGCGCAGGCGCCGAAAGCGTAACCGAGTCCCTGGCCCAATCGTGTCACGGTTTTGCTACCGGGATCCAGCTTGAATACCCGTCCGGTCCGATTGAGCTCGAGGAGGTCGCGCGCCCAATCGTCGACCCCGCTTGTCGCCGAGCCGTCCGTCGCAATCAAGGTGTTGTCGTCCGCCAGCGCCAGCGCGTTGACGGCGTTGAACGCCGCATCGGAAAACGTCACGCTCGGCTGCTCGGCCGAGGGGCTTGCGTAAACACGCACCTCGCGTCCCCCCAGCGCGACGGCAAGGCCGCCGCCAGGCAGGGCACATAGCGCCGATATGGGCCGCTCGAAGCTGCGCACTTCAGATGCCATGCCGCCGTTCAGGCACATCAGTCGCTGGCCATCCGCGATGAAGAGGTTGCTTCCGTCGGTGGCAACGTCTTCCGGCGCCTCGCATGTCAGCAAGGTCTCGGCCGATTCCAGCCTCTGGTTCGGTTTCAATGCGCCGTCGAACGACGGCACGGTGATGGTGGCATCGCCGCGCCCGAGAAAGCGGTTGGCGAACTCCCTGACGGCCGCGATCACGACAGCTTCCCCCATCGCTTGTCATACTGGACGAAGTTCGGATCGGCGTTGTCGAGCTTATAGCGGCCGATCCGGTTGTTGAGGATGCCGCCCAGATAGAGATAGCCGCGATGCTCGCGCATCGAGGTGATCATCGGATGGTTCTCGCCGTGCAGATCCCAGAACGATTCGACGATCTTGCCCTGCTCGTTGAACTTGACCACGCAGCCGGTGTTGATGTTAGGGAACAGCCACTCGTCGACCGGGACACGCTTGGCCATGCGACGGCGGAAGCCCGGCATCTTCCAGGCGAGGTCGAGTGAGGGACTGCGCATGCCGACCAGTGCCAGCCAGTAGTTGCCGTCGGAGGCGAGGTTGATGTTGTCAGGGTAGCCCGGCAGATTATCCATCACGATCTCGATCGCGCCCTTCTTCGCGCCAGCGAACCAATAGCGCTTGATCGAGCAGCCAAACGTCTCGGCGAACAGGATCGAGTGACCATCGCTGGCGACGCAGATGCCGTTGGGGAATTTGAGCCCGCGCAATTCTGTGCGCGTCGCGCCGGTCTTGGTGTCGTAGGAGATGATGCGGCCGTTGCCGCGCGCTTCCAGTCCGTCGATCGGCCACTCGTCCATCTCGTAACGCACGGTCGCTTCGGAGAAGAAGATCAGCCCGTCGTCGGTGATGTCGAGGTCATCGGCGAGTCGCAGGCGGCTGTCGTCGTTGACCGAACGCATGCTGCGGTTGGTCTCGTCGGTGGCTTTCTCAACCGTGCCATCAGGCTTGATACGATAGAGCCCCATACCGCCGATGCAGACGTAGAGATTGTCCTCGCGGTCGAAGGCCATGCCGAGCGGCTGGCCGCCGATATGAGCGAACACTTCCATCTTCTGGTAGTCGGGCGCAAGGAAGCGGATGATGTCGCCGTGACGCGAGCCTGCATAGAGATTGTCGTGACGATCTAGGATGACGTCTTCCGGCGCCTCGATCCGTCCGAGACCGATCGACTCGACGTTGCGCAGCTTGTCGTTCTGCTCGAATGGCCCGCCTTGCCCGATTTCTGTTGGCGGAGGTGGCGGCAGCGCGTGGTAGGTCGGCGCGACATAGACCTTGCTGATGATGCGGGTTCGGTTCTTCTGCCAGCGGATATCGACCATCGCAGCGACCAGCAGAATGCCGGCGAGCGCCATGCGGTTGACGCCGCCGCGTGCGTTCATCGTCGTCAGGCCGTTGGTGATCAGCAGGACAATCAGCACCCCGACCGCCGATTTGGCGACCGAGCCCTTGCCGCCGCCGAGCGTGATGCCGCCCAGCACCGTCGCGGTCAGCACGATCACCTCAAGTCCGACACCGATGTCGCCGCCGACGGTTCCAAGACGAGAGGCGAAGAACAGCGCGCCGATGCTGGTCAGCACGCCGCTTGCGACGTAGCAGAGCGCGATCGTACGACGAACGGGAATGCCCGAATTGTACGCCGAGCGGCGCGAACCGCCGATTGCGGTGATATGCCAGCCTGGGCGCAGCCGCGTCAGGAAGATATGGCCGAAGATGGCGATGACGATATAGACGAGCGCCACCGTCGGAACGCCGAAGACAGAGCCGGCGCCGATGAAATCCCATGACGGGATGTCGGGGAAGGCCGAGGCGATGGCGTTGGAGTAACGCTGGATCAGGAGATCGTAGGCCGAGCGGTAGATGATCAGGGTGATCAGCGTGGTGATGAAGGCGCGCAGCCGCAGATATCCGACCAGGACGCCGTTGACGGCGCCGAGCAGCGCGCCGCAGAGCAGCGTGGCGACGACCACCGCGGGTACCGGCCAGCCCAGCACGTCGAGCAAATAGAGGGCGCAAAAATCCGTCAGTGCAAAGATCGAACCGACGGACAGATCGATGCCGCCAACGATGACGACCAGCGCCAGCCCGAGCGCAATGAAGCCGATCTCTCCGGCCTGACGCGCGGTGTCGGCGAGGCTCGCCGGCGACAGGAAGTTGTCGATGGATCGGCTGAACGCAAAGCCGACGATCAGGAGAAGGATGACCGGAATGGCTGTCTCGGTCCATCGCTTGGACAGGATTTCGCCGAGCAGATGATCAGGCCAGTAGCGGTAACGCAGGCTTGTCAGGGTATCGCGCATCGGCATTCCAGCAGTGCATGGACAATGTTGGGAACGAGGTCCCCGAGACCGGAGTGTCCCGAGGACCGCACGCGTCGTCGTCGGATTATTTCTTGAGGTCGCTGAGATTCCAGCAGGCCGTCTGGCTGTCGGCGTTCTCCTTGGTGATCGGAATCAACGTCGTGTACTCCGAGCCCTTGACCGAGCCGGGCTTGACGCCCGACGACAGCAGCCATTTGATCGTGCCCGCCATCTGCGCCGCCTGAGTCGGCACGTCGTAACTCATGTTGAGATCGAAGGCGCCGGACTTCACCAATTCGCAGGCGCCCTTGCGCTCGCCGCCGCCGGATGTTGTGAGGAACACCTTGCCGGTGAGGCCGGCTTCCTTGACGGCTGCTGCCGTGCCGATGTCCATGCCGTCCCAGAAGCCGACGATGCCGCAGAGGTCGGGATTCTGTTTCAGGACGGTTTGCGTGATCGCCTTGGCCTTGGCGGCGTCCCAATCGGCCGCCTGGCTCGACACCACCTTGATCTCGGGGTGCTTGGCGAGCACGTTCTCGACGCCTTTGAGCGTATAGGCGCTCGCGGCCGCCGACAGTGCGCCCTGGATGATCGCGATCTTGTTCGACTTGCCCTCGCAGGCCTTGACCACGGCTTCGGTCTGACGTTCGCCGATCTCGACCCAGTTGGCGCCGACGAAGGCGGAGCTGCGATAGGCAGAACCCATGTTGATTTGGATGACGTAGATGCCCTCGTTCTCGGCCCGCTGCAGCAGCTTGGCATAGGTCTGCACGTCCGGATTGTGGACCACCATCACGGCCGGTTTCTCGGAGATGAGCGAGGTGACGGCCTGCGCGCCAGCATTGGTGTTCCAGTTGGCGTCGCGGATGACGAACTTGACGCCGAATGGCTCGAGTTCTTTTTTCAGCCCGGCATACCAGCCCTCGGTTAGGTCGAAGTTCATCGCGACCGGCACGTAGGCCACGGTCTTGCCGGCGAGCGCTTCCTTGAACGGCTTCTGGAACGGCTCGTCCAGACCCTGCTGGGCGAGAGCCGGTCCGGTCAGTGCCACGAGAGTCAGTGCGGCGAGGGTCACCCTTGTCGTGTTGCCAAAGGTCGTCATTGCTTCCTCCTTGGTTGTAATTGTCGTTCTTGTCCGTCGTTCAGATATCGCCCTGCTGTGCCGTTTCTTCGTTGCGCGGATTCAGGAAGGAATCCGTGAGGACGGCGAGCAGCAGGACCACGCCCTTGATGAGATTTTGTCCGGCGTAGGAGATGTCCATGATGGTCATGCCGTTGAGCATGGTACCGATCAGCAGCGTGCCGATGATCACGTTCAGCACGCCGCCACGACCGCCTGAGAGCCCGATGCCACCCAGCACGACGACGAGGATCACATCGTAGATCAGCGTCGAGTTGAAGACGCGGGTCGGCATGGAATTGACGGATGCGGCCATCACCAGGCCGGCGAAGCAGCCGATCAGGGCGGCGACCACATATTGCAGCACGATGATCGGGCGGGACGGAATGCCGGTGACACGCGCGGCGTAAGGATTATCCCCGATCGCGTAGATATAGGCGCCCCAGCGGGTCTGGCGCAGCAGGAACGCGACCACGATACAGGCGATCGCGAACATCACGATCGAGGTGGGAATGCCGAGAATCGTGCCCTGTCCGAGCCGCTCGAAGCCGTTCATGCCCGGACTCCATTGTACGACGTCGAGCTGGAACAGGGCGGCTTGCCCAAGCCCGGCAAGCAACAGGCCTGTCGCCAGCGTCGCAAACAGCGAGGGCACCTCGGCATAGGCGATCAGCCAGCCATTGACGAGGCCGAAGGCGATCGTGAGCAGCACGGCGGTCAGCAGCGATAACGGCAGCGAATGACCGTTCTGCACCATCTGAAGCACGAGTCCCGGGGGCACCGCGAGCGCCGCGATCAGCGAGATGTCGATGCCGCGGCCGATCACGACGATCGCCATGGCCAGGCCGAGGATGCCGAGCACCGCCACGTTCTGGAGCAGTGTCAGCATGTTGTCCGCCGTCAGGAAGCCGTTCAGGAAGATCGAGAACACGAGGAACAGCAGCGCGAAGACGGCGAAGACGATCTCCTGTTGGTTAAATCGGAAATGCTTCATCGCGGTCCTTCCTGCAAATCATGGGCGCGCCATTTGTCGTGGCGTTGATTGGGCCTGGGAGAGTGCCGTAAGCACACCGGGCGCCGCCGCCGCGAAGAGAATGATCAGTAGCAACCGGGAGCTTGCTATCGAACGGTACATCGAAATCGTCGAGGCCGGGGGGCTGCCTCTGTGCGATGGTGGAGGCACGATGGCATTCGATGCGCGTGCGCAGCGCTTCCATCGGGAATGCGTTCGTCCACAGTCGCCGGCGCGCGAGATTCACGCTGCCTCCCCAAATTTCGTCCCGGACCTTTTTGCGTTGTTATGGTCCGGGCGTGGGCTTTGCGCCCTTGTTCGTCATTCGTAGCGCAGAGAGTGGCTGCCGGACAGGGGGCGGCCAGAATTTTCTGAGAGAGCGCTCGCTCTTATTTTCGGGCGATGTTGTGCGCCAGCCTAGATTTGCTTCTCTGAAGCGTCAATTCTTGCGTGACGGCGCCACGGTCCCAACTGGATTTGACGTGGCAGGTTGCGCCGATTACGCTTTGTGTAAACTCGAAAATGCGTGAGAGCGATAGCCTGATCAGTGCCCGGGCCGATCTTCACGCAAATCGCCAATTCCCGGGGGACGGAAATGTCGAGCGACATCGCAGCCACCATCTCGAAAGCGCGCGAGCATTCCATCGGCGATCTCCTGCGCCGCGCAGGCAGCCGCGAGCCGAGCAAGCTTGCGGTGAGCTGCGGCAATGTGAGCTGGACCTTTGCCGAGATGGACGCCATCTGCAACCGGCTCGGCCGCGGCCTGCTCGGCCTCGGGGTGAAGAAGGGCGATCGCGTTGCGGTGCTCTCGCGCAATTCGCACGCCTTTGCCGTGCTGCGCTTCGCGTTGGCGCGGATTGGCGCGGTGCTGGTGCCGATCAACTTCATGCTCAATCCGGACGAGATCAATTTTATCCTCAAGAGCTCAGGCGCAAAGCTCCTTGCGACGGGGCCGGATTTCGTCGAGCCGGCCAAGGCCGCAAGCGCCAAGGATTGCGCGGTCGAGAAGATGATCTGGCTGCCGGGCGAAGATCCCGCCACCGCGCCCGCCGGCCTCACCAGCTTCGACGCTCTCCTTCATGCCGACGGCTCGTGCCTCGAGGCCTCCGTCGACAGCCGCGACCTCGCGCAGATCGTCTACACCAGCGGCACGGAATCCCTGCCCAAGGGCGCGATGCTGACCCATGAAGCCGTGATGTGGCAGTATGTCAGCTGCATCATCGACGGCGGCATGAGCGTGGACGACAAATTCCTGCACGCATTGCCGCTCTATCACTGTGCCCAGCTCGACGTGTTCCTGGGGCCGCAGCTCTATCTTGGTGCCTCCGGCGTCATCACGGGCAAGCCGACCGCCGACAACATCCTGGCGCTGATCCATGCGCACAGGATCACCTCGTTCTTTGCGCCGCCAACGATCTGGATCGCGATGCTGCGCTCGCCGAATCTCGACAAGACAGACCTGTCGACGCTGCAGAAGGGCTATTACGGCGCCTCGATCATGCCGGTGGAAGTTCTGCTCGAGCTCCAGCGTCGCCTGCCCGCCGTAAAATTCTGGAACTTCTACGGCCAGACCGAGATCGCGCCGCTCGCGACGGTGCTGCGGCCCGAGGACCAGCTGCGCAAGGCCGGCTCGGCCGGCAAGCCGGTGCTCAATGTCGAGACGCGCGTGGTCAATACGGCGATGGAGGATGTGAAAGTGGGCGAGGTCGGCGAGATCGTCCACCGCTCGCCGCATCTGTTGTCCGGCTATTACAACGATTCCGTCAAGACCGCGGCGGCGTTTGCCGGCGGCTGGTTTCACTCCGGCGATCTCGCCACCGTCGATGACGAGGGCCACATCACCGTAGTCGACCGGGTCAAGGACATGATCAAGACCGGCGGCGAGAATGTCGCGAGCCGCGAGGTCGAGGAGATGGTCTATCGCATCCCTGCGGTCTCCGAGGTCGCCGTGGTCGGCCTGCCCGACCCGCGCTGGATTGAGGCGGTCACAGCCATCGTCGTAGTCAAGACTGGCGCGACGCTCGACGAGGACGCCGTGGTGGAACATTGCGCCGGCCAGATGGCGCATTTCAAGGTGCCGAAGCGCGTGATCTTCGTCGACAGCCTGCCGAAGAACCCGAGTGGCAAGCTGCTCAAGCGCGAACTGCGCCAGCGCTTCGTCGGCGGCGAGGCGCTCGACAAGGCGGTCCAGAAGAACTTTGGGCCCTGAGTGCTCTTCGCCTCTTCCGGCAAGCAGGAGGAGAGAGGAATTCTAGACTAGCTCAATACTTCTTCACGTGCATGCCGAACGCCAACCAGAGCGCCACCGATGCAAGGCCAAAGCCGCCAAGCAGCAGGAAGGTCGGGCCGTAGCCGATCCATTCCGCGATCCAGCCGCCGAGTGCTGGACTGAGGCTTGCCCCGACGCCTTGCACGGTGATGACGGCACCCTGGCCGAGATTGATGCGGCCGGTGCCGTCAAGCGAGCGGGCAACCATGCCGGGGACGGCGACCGTTTGGAGCCCGGTGCCGATGCCGTCGAGCACTTGTACGGGCACAACACCCCACCAGCCGCTGAGAAAATACGCCAGCACACCGCGGACGGGCAGGAACATGAAGGAAACCAGGATCACCGGCCAATAGTTGCGTTTCCCCGCGACCTGCATGCCGATCAGGGACGTCACGACCATCACGCCCTGCGCAATGATGACAATGGTCGCAACGAAGCTTGGGCCGTTGGCCTGACCCGCGCTCACCGCGGCAAGGCCATAGAGCGGCACGATGGCGGCGTTGCCGAGATGAAAGATGGCCAATGCCAGCGCCAGCACCAGCAGCGGCTTGTGCCTGAAGAGAACGGAGAGACCTGCCGGCGGGTTTTTGCTCTCATCTTCCTTGCTGCCGCGGGCCTGGCGGTCATCGATGGCCTTGGCCGGAATCATCAAGACGCAAGCCACCGCGACGGCGCCGAACACGGCAGCCAAAACGAATACCCAGACGTAGCCGAATTTGTAGCCGAGATAGCCCGATAGCGCCGCGCCGACCATGTTGCCCGCATGGTTGAAAGCCTGATTGCGCCCGTTCAGCGCATTGAACCCCTTTTGCTTGGCGATGCCGAGCGAGATGCCGGTGACCGCCGGCACGATCGCGGCGCTCGCCAGCGATTGCGCCACTTGCGAGAACGTCACCGCCCAGAAATTTTGCGAGATCAGGATGATGGCGGAGGCCAGCACCACGCAAATACCGGGGATGACGACCCACAGCCGCTTGTTGCGGCTGGAATCGATGAAGCCGCCGATTGGCGTCGTGACCAGCATGCCCGCGACATTGCCGATGGTCATGGCGGTGCCGATCAACCCGCTCGCCCAGCCGCGTTCCTGCAGGAACACGCCGACGAAGGGCCCGATGCCCGACTGCATGTCGGCCATGAAGAAGTTGATGGCGTACAGGGGCCAGAGACGGGGGGAGGGCGGGCGCGATGTCATCGAGACGCTAAACGTGATGCTGCCGGTCGACTGTGGTCTCGCGCGCAGGCGGACATGGCCGGCCGTTTGTGCCGGGGCGGACCGGAAAGTAACCTGCGCTAACCGCCTTGGTTCCGATCGGACTTGCGATCGCGGGACCGCGATGTCATTTCTTCTTTGCGACCGTCTCATTTCTGGATCAAGGCCATGCCCCTCTGGACCTGCGAAACCTGCGGCGCCCAATTTTCAGACAGCGGAAAGCCGCCCGTATCCTGTCCGATCTGCGAGGACGAGCGGCAATATGTGAACTGGAAAGGGCAGACGTTCCTGGCTCGCGAGGCGCTCGCCGGACGCTGCCGGCTCGTCTGGCGCGACGATCTCGGTCTCACCGGTATCGCGCTCGAGCCGAGCTTTGCGATCGGGCAGCGCGCGCTGCTGGTCCCCGATGGCAAGGGATGCGCGATGTGGGACTGCATTCCGCTGGCAACACCGGAAGCTATCACTTATGTCAAATCGCTCGGCGGCCTGACAGCGATCGCGATCTCGCATCCGCATTATTATGGCGCGCTCGCAGACTGGAGCGACGCTTTCGGCGGTGTGCCGGTCTATCTTCACGCCGATGACCGCCAATGGGTGACGCGGCAGCACTCCCCGATCGTGTATTGGACCGGCGATCATCATCGCATCTCGGCCGACGTCCTGCTGCTCCGCACGGGCGGTCATTTCGCGGGTGCCACCATGTTGCACGATGCGCACGGTGCCGACGGCAAGGGCGCGCTGCTGACTGGCGATATCGCACAGGTGACGATGGACCGCCGCTTCGTCAGCTTCATGTACTCCTATCCGAATTACATGCCGTTGAGCGCGGCAGCGGTACGGCGGATCGCGGCGGCCGTCGAGCCGCTCGCCTTCGATCGCATCTATGGCGCCTGGTGGGGCCGCAACATCGCCTCAGGCGCCAAGGCCGCCTTCGCGGCGTCGGTGGGGCGATATATCGCGGCCATCGCCTGATCTGAGCGACGTCCCCGAAACTTCCTTGCCTTCATCTAATAACTGTACTAAACGTCCAGTTATTGAGCGCGACGCAACGATGCGTTTGCCCGCCCGGCACGATCGATGCATCGTTGTTTCAGCGGCGCGCTCTGCGGCCGCATGAGCGGGAGTTGGGCATGACGGAGCAGCGAGATTACGAGATCTTCGAGGCTGGCGATGTTGCGCTCCAATCCGGCGCCGTCTTTCCTGCGCTGAAGCTCGCTTACAAAACCTTCGGTACGCTGAACCCGGCCAAGGACAACGTCATCCTCTATCCGACCTCGTTCAGCGCGCAGCACTATGACACCGAGTGGCTGATCCAGTCCGGCGGCGTGCTCGATCCCGAGCGCTACTTCATCGTTATCCCGAACCTGTTCGGCAACGGTCTTTCGTCCTCGCCGTCGAATACCGTCGCTCCGTTCCCGCAAATGACTTATCACGACGCTATCGCGGTTCAGCACAGGCTGCTCACTGAGTGCTTCGGCATCTCAAAGCTTGCGCTGGTCTATGGCTGGTCGATGGGCGGCATGCAGGCCTATCACTGGGCGGCCCTCCATCCCGATATGGTCGAGCGCGCTGCGGTGGTCTGCGGCAGCGCGCGCTGCGCGCCATACAATTACGTTTTCCTCGAAGGCGTAAAGGCCGCGTTAACCGGCGATCCCGCGTTCCGCGACGGACGTTTCGTCGAAAAGCCTGCCGCCGGATATCGCGCGATGGGGCGCGTCTATGCCGGCTGGGCGATGTCGCATGCCTTTTATCGCGACGAGGTCTGGCGCGAGGCGGGCTTCACCTCCCTCGAGGATTATCTCGCCCGCGCCTGGGATGCGACCTTCGCCCGGCGCGACGCCAATGATCTCCTGGCGCAGGTCGGCATCTGGCAGCGTGGCAACATCAGCCGCTGCGCGACGTTTAGCGACGATTTCGATCGGGCGCTTGGCGCGATCAAGGCCCACATGCTGCTGATGCCGGGTGCCACCGACCGCTATTTCGATGTTCGTGACAACGAAGACGAAGTCGGCAAGCTGACCAACGCGAAATCCGCCATGCTCCATCCGATTCCCTCGGTGCACGGCCACCGCGCCGGCAACCCCGTCAACAACCCGCCCGATCACGCCTTCCTCAAGGCCGAGATCGCCGCACTCCTCAGCAAATAGGGTAGGCCCCGCCATGACTGACGCTACCGTTTCAGAGCCGGGCCATCGCCTGAAGCCGTTGACGCCGGCGATGCTGCGCGACTTGTCCGTGCGATCCAACCTCAAGGGCGCCGCGCAAAGCTTCAGTCATTACGGTCTGGTCGTGCTGGTCGGCGCGCTGATCTGGAAGGTCTCATCGACCTGGAGTGTGCTCTGGGCGTTGCCGTTAATGGTGGTGCAGGGCTATTTCGTCGCCTTCCTGTTCATGGCGGTGCACGAGACTGCGCACAAGACGGCGTTCAAAAGCCGCGGCCTCAACCTCGCGGTCGGCTATCCCTCAGCCTTCATCATCGGACTGCCTTACGAATATTACTGCCTGTTTCACTGGGACCACCACCGCTACACCCAGGATCCGGACAACGACCCGGAGCTGATCGTCGGCGTGAAGCCTAAATCCGACACGCAACTCGCGATCGCTTATAGCGGCCTGCTCCAGGTCGCCGGCCGTCTCTGGCTGATGCTCGGCCATGCCGTCACAGGCCAGGTCGTCGTGCGCTGGATCCCCGAGAACAAGCGCGCCATTATCGTGACCGAAGCTCGCACCTATGCCGCACTTTATGCCCTGCTGCTTGCGCTCTCGCTGTGGTTCTCGTCAGCGCTGCTGCTCTGGGTCTGGATCGTCCCGCTGATCGTCGGGCAGTTCTTCCTGAGGCCCTATCTCTATGCCGAGCACACCGGCTGCGAGCGGACCCGCAGCGCGTTCCAGAACACCCGCACCACCTATACCGGTGCGCTCGTCAAATGGTTTGCGTGGAACATGCCCTATCACGTCGAGCACCACGCCTATCCCTCGATCCCGTTTCACGCGCTACCGAAGCTGAACGGAATCGTCGACGGCGAGATCGTCTATCGCGGCCGCGGCTACATCAGAACGACGCGCGAGACCTGGGCCTGGTTTCGCCGGCAGCGGAAGAGTGCTTAGTCTAGCCAAATGCAAAACTCCGGCCGCAGCGCGACCGGAGCTTTGTCGTGAAGGCAGGATATCAATAGATCCCGTAGGCGCAGACATTCACGACGCGCACGCGTGCGCCGTGGCGGGTCTGGATGACGCGCTCCTGGTAGCAGTTGCTGACGCTGGTGTTGACGTAGACGCCGCCGAAGCCCCAGCCGGGGCCCCAGTGGTGGAAGCCGTGGGCCGATGCGGCGGTGGGCGCGAGTGCGGCGGCGCCGAGCGAACCGGCGGCGATCAGACCAAGTGCAAGCTTACGAAACATTCTCATTCTCCAGTGTGGCGCGAAGCCGTTGTTGTGTCCCTGCTTCTCGGTCGAGGCGACGCGCGAACGCGTTCACATGGTGAGGCGAGAATCGTGTTTCAGGATCGTTTCGCGGTCTGCGGCGGAATGCGCCGCCGTCAGGCTTTCCGCGCCGCGCGATAGCGCGCGGCCATCGCCTGCGTCATCTCGGCCATCTTCTCGCGGAGGTCCGCGGGTTCCAGCACTTCGGCCTCGGCCCCGAGCCGCAGCAACTCGGCCGCGGCATGCCATGAGGTCTTGCCGGTCGGTACTCTGGCGATGCGCCAGCCGTCGGCATCGGTGGTCTCGTCGATCTGCGTGCGCGCCCTGACATAAGGCTGGCTCAGCGCATCGAGCAGCTTGACGCCGATTGGCGACAGCCGCACGATCGCGACGTTCGGATGCATCTCGGCTTCGAGCCGCAGCGTCGCGTTCTGCCAATAGGTGGCGAGATCGAAATCGGCGGGACGATCGATGCGCTCGTCGAGTGCCGTGCAGTCGAGCACGCGCGCGACGCGATAGGTGCGCACGCTGCCGTCGACTTGCCCCGCGAGATACCAGCTGCCGCCCTTCAGCACGAGGCCGAGCGGCGCGACACGGCGCTGCTTCTCGGCGCGCCAGCTCTGGTAGCGGATTTTGATGAGCGTTCCGCGGAGAGCTGCGCCGGCAATCGCGCGCAGATGTTTGGGTTCTTCCGCTTCGCCGAACCAGCCCGGCGCGTCCAGGTGAAAACGTTCCTGCATGCGCCCGGCATCTTCGCGCAAGTTCGCGGGCAGCGCCGCCATCAGCTTGTTCCGCGCGGCGATCATCGCGGCATCCAGCCCGAGCGCCGCTGCCGGGCCCGGGAGGCCCGCGAGGAACAGCGCGCCCGCTTCGCTCTGCGACAACCCATTCAGGCGCACGCGATAGCCGTCGAGCAGCCGATAACCGCCTTCCGCGCCGCGATCGGCATAGACGGGGACACCGGATGCTGCGAGCGCGTCGATGTCGCGATAGATTGTGCGCACCGACACCTCGCAGGCCTCGGCAAGCTCGGGCGCGGTGACCTGCCCCTTGGCTTGGAGGGTGGTGAGGATCGACAGCATCCGGCTCGCGCGCATGATCCCTTAAACCATACCTGACACAAGATGTCAGGTATCCGCCGCTACAAGATGTGCCATTGCAAGCCCGCCCGAGGGAGACCGCCATGACCGATCCGAACCGCATCACGCTGTATTATTCGCCGCAGAGCCGCGCCACTGGCACGCGGGTGCTGCTGGAGGAGCTGGGGGCGCCCTACGATCTCCACGTTCTCAACATGAAGGCAAGCGAGCAGCGCCAGCCCGCCTATCTCGCCATCAATCCGCTCGGCAAGGTGCCGGCGATCCGCCATGGCGAGGCGCTCGTGACCGAGCAGGTCGCGATCACCATCTATCTCGCCGATCTGTTTCCCCAGGCGGGGCTGACGCCCGCGCTGAGCGATCCGCTGCGCGGCCCCTATTTGCGCTGGACCGCCTATTACGGCTCCTCGTTCGAGCCCGCCCTGATCGACAAGTTCATGCAGCGCGAGCCGGCGCCGATCACGCAGTCGCCCTATGCCGACTACGACACGATGCTCGGCGCGCTCGAGACGCAATTGTCGGAGGGACCGTATCTGCTCGGCGAGCGCATGACCGCCGCCGATGTGCTGTGGGGTATCGCGTTCAGCTGGACCATGATGTTCGGGATCGTGCCGAAGAAGGACGTTTTTGCCCGCTACGCCGACCGCATGACCTCGCGGCCGGCGTTCCAGCGGATCACTGCGGCCGACGCCGAGATGGCCGCGCAGCATGCCGCGGCGGCTGGCGGGTGAATGATCCGGGGTTGCAGATGACGAAGCCGATGCATACGACCAACTGCTTCAACACCTTCATCCGGGTTGCCGAAGACTGTCCTGCGCGTACTGGCGAGGAGCCCCCGCTGCGCGCGGGAAAGCCGACGGTGGCGTGCCTGCAATACGGGATGATCGCCAAGGCACCGTACAAATACACGTCCGACGACGTGATCTTCGCGACCTCTGCGTCGGGACGCGAGCTCGATGTGAAGGCGACGAAAACGGAGAAGCATGCGGCCCGTGAAGCGTTCTTCTCCCGCGGGCAGGCGTGCATGAGGGCGTCGAGCCTGGGCAAGCGCTTCGGCTGGGGCGTTCATGCCGACAGTGAGGGCCGGATCGCGATCTACGCCATCGACAGCAAGCGCTACCAGTCGCTCGCCCGCGATCCCAAGCTCACGCAGGTGCGCGCGATGCGGTCGAAGCGGGCGTGATCAGAATCTTGGAGCCCTCTTCTCCCCGAACGCTTCGATGCCTTCCTTGATTTCGTCGCCGCGCATGCTGTCGCGGTGACGCTGGTCGGTGGCCTGCTCGTCCAGCTCGCCGCGGGCGAATTCGTTGATCGCACGCTTCATGCCGCGCATCGCGTTCGGAGCATTGCCGGCGAGAATGTTGGCGAGCTTGTCGACTTCCTCGTCCAGAAATTCCACCGCCACCATGGCGGTGAGATAGCCGATACGCAGCATCTCCGAGGCGGTGATCTTCTGCGCTGTCAGGAACAGCTTCTTCGCATTGTCGACGCCGAGCCGCGTCACGTAGCGCTTGATGCCGCTCCTGTAATAATGCAGCCCGAGTCGCGCCGCCGGCATGAACATCTCGGCGGTGTCGATTCCGATGCGGAAATCGCAGGCGAGTGCGAGGTCGGTCGAGCCGCCATAGACGCCGCCATTGAGCCGGCAGATCGTCGGCAGGCCGAGGTCCTCCAGCCGGTTGACGACGACTTCGAAGGCCGAGCCCGCGCTCTGCTGCTCGTTGGCGCTCACTGCCCGCTCGGCGACCGAATTCAAATCGTAGCCTGCCGAGAATGCGCGGCCCGTACCCGTCAGCACCAGCACGCGGATCGCGGGATCGGCCTCCACCCGGTCGAACAGCTTTACCAGTTCGCCGAGATCCTCCGCCTGGAGCCGGTTCAGATGCTTTGGCCGGTTCAAGCGGATGGTGGCGCGTGCACCATTGATTTCGAGCACGGGGCCACTGGCCGCCTCAGTGGTCTCCGACATTGTTGTCTCCATTTATCTGTTTTCGAGCGTGCGCCGCCTGGCTTCCGCGTCGATGGTCTCGGCGAGATCGGGGTGCCGCGCCATCAGCACGCGGAAGTCGACGAGATCGAGCACCAGCAGCCGCGACACCTTCGTGGTCGAGACATTGGCGCCGCGCATGTTGTTGCCGAGCAGCGCCATCTCGCCGAAGAAAGCACCCTCGCCGAGATGCACCTTCTTGCCGGGCAAGTCGACCGCGACCTCGCCGGCGGCGATGAAATACATGCAGTCGCCCTGCTGGCCCTTCCGGATGATCATGGTGCGCGCGGGCAGTTCCATGGTGCGGAGCATGTGCGTGACGTCGGCAATGGCCGCAGGCCCAAGCGCTGCGAAGAACGGCACCTTGCTGACGGATTCCCAAGTCTTGAGGAAATTGTCGCGTCGGGTCTCGGCGGCGAAGCCGGTCGCCAGGATACCGGTCCAGAGGCCGAACACGCCGAGGCCGGAGATCATCACCAGCGCGGCCACAATACGCCCGAGCGGTGTGACCGGCACGGCGTCGCCGTAGCCGGTCGTCGTCAAGGTCACCACCGCCCACCACAGCGCGGCCGGCACGCTGCCGAAGGTCTGCGGCTGCACGTCCCGCTCGAGAAAATATTCGGCGACGGAGGCGAGGAACACCACCATCAGGAAGATCACGAGCACGCTGAGCAGCGGGCCCCATTCGAACGCCAGTACCCGGCGAAGCTGGCGCAGGCCAGGAATGCCGGGCACCACCTTCAGCACCCAGAGCACGCTGAACAACCAGGCCGTCTTGGGTTCGGCGCCCAGAATCAGCGCGGCCGGCACCGCCAGCGCCCCGACGGCATCGACCAGGCCGGCGGAGGAGGACATGTAGAGTGCCAGTCGGTGCTGCAGCGCCATGTGGCGCAACCGGACCACCCATTCAAACACGAAATAGGCGAGGCAGGCCCATAGCAGCAGGTCGACCCATCGGTGCGCCGTCTCGTAGGCTGGATCGACAGTCAACAGCACCATGCTGAGCACACCGACGGTCACGGCCACATAGGCGGCCTTGGTCATGTTGCGGCCGGCCGTAGCGGCCACGAACTGGGCCAGAGCGGGAAACATCGGCTTGGGCATGCGGGATGGCGGCTCAGTCTGGTGCTTGCGTCCCGGCTGGGACTTCGGCGTCAAAGTGCCTGCCCGCACCGAGGCCGTCAACGACGGCAGGGGCAACAGGAGCACTCAGCACGGCGTCCGACGCAGGACCAGACTCAGCGGCTATTTGAAGTGCGGCGGCTCGTCGTAGCCGCGCCGGCTGCTCAAAAACAGCAGCATCATCAAGCCGATGCCAACGACGACGGAGAACCCCGCGCCCAACGCCAGCGCCACGTAACCTTCCGTCGGGATCGGGTCGCCCCCGACCGCCATGGCCGAGTAGGCGAAGTAACCAACCGCAACCAGCATTCCCAGCATGATGATGAGAAGGAGCATACGCATGGTGCGTTCTCCGGTTGTGCTAGGAGAACCAACGGTTGCACCGGGGAAACGGTTCCAGGGTCGGCGCTGCGATTCGCGCTAAAAAGCTGAACGAGCCGGTCCTGAGTCGCGAATCGATAGGTCAGGCGCTCTGAGCTGTCTTCACCACCACGACATTGCTGTCTTCGGGTGGGGGGAGGGGGGCGGCGATCTTCTCGACCTCGCCGGCGTGGCGCTTCAGGTAGTCACGGCGCATGCCGATCTCGTCGCGGACGAATTCGTAGCCGAGCTTGAAGGTATCGAGCCCGTCGGTACTGATCGTGCCGTCACGCAGGCCGATGACGGCGCCGCGCAGGATGCTCTCGAGTTCGTCCTGGAGACATTCGAGCTGGTCCAGCGAATGGGCGTGCTCGATACGCTCGCCGATATCGAGGACGGCGGTGGAGAGCTGGCCAGCCTTCTCCGGCGCGATCCGGGTAATCTTGGCGTAGATCGCGGCGAAGATCGAGCCGATGACGCTGAGCGCGGCGGCGCCCAGATACATCAGGTCGCTGTACTTATCCATGAACGACTTGGTGTCGTCGTTGATGTAGTCGGCTGCCCCCTGATGCGCCATCACGAAGGCGTCCTTCTCGACGGAGGCCGGCTCGATGTGGGTCGCGAAGCCGCTGTCGAGCCCGAGTGCGGACTTGTTCTCGTAGACGATGCGCGCGATGTCGCCGGCAATGGTCGCCGACATCTTGGATTGCGCGACCAGCAACCATTCGAGCCCGATCGTGTCGAGGTCGTCGTCGGGAATCTCCGGCGAAACGGACAGCGTGCCGGCGGTCAGCGTTTCGTCGGAAATGCCGGGGAATTTGCGCGCCAGCGCCTTGGCTTCGTCGATCGCGTTCAGCGTGAAGCCGCCGCGCTTGGCGACTTGTTCATAGGCCTTGTCCCGCACCGCCTTCGAGGTGTGGACGATGGCGATCACCGCGCTGAAGCCACTTGCCGGTGCAAACAGCTTGTCCAGCGTCGCGCCTTGCGGCGCCATTTGAATCTTCACAGCGTCCGGTCCGTCGGGGATGTCGAGGATGTTGCGGACGAAGGCGAGCGAGGATTCGTTCTCGGCGAGAACCGCGACCTTCTTCTTCTTCAGCTCGGCCAGCGACTTGATCTTCTTGTTGCCGGGGCCGAGCAGGAGCACGAGATCGTGCTCCAGGATCGCGAGCGTGCGCGCCCGCAGCGGCACCTTGGCGTCGGTGCGCAGGACTGCAAGATCGGCCTGCTTGTGATCGAACTGGGCGAGCGCCTTGGCATTGTCGGCATTGTTGACGATCTTGATCCGGAAACGCGAGGCGTTGTTCTTCAGCAGTGTGGCGAGCTTGGTCGCGAACAGTGCTTCGTCGCTGGTGGGAGCGCCGACGGCAAAGGTCAGCGTCTCTGAATTGTGCAACCACGCGCGGCCGGCCCAGACGGTGGCAAGCGACAGCAGCAGGGTCAGCACGACATACAGCAGAACCTGCTGCTGATTGGTCTTGATCACCTTGGGACGCCGGGGCGGCGCTTCTCTCGACGAGGTAGGGCCTTCAGCACTCATGGCAGCACTCTGGCCTTATTCTGATATTGCGGGCGGCACGGTGATCGCCGGCGGCACGCTCGAAAATTTCGTAAGCGTCTGAAAAAAGAACGATAATCCTCTACCTGAGGATGATAGCGCTCCAACGAGAGAATGCAAATTCTGCGCCGAAGGTAACCTTACTCGACCGATCCGCGCCGTTTGGTCATGCTATCACCGTTTAGCCACAGTTGGCGATTTTCCAGTTCCCCCGGCTGCATTCCGTCGCGGGAGATGTCATAAATCATCCGTCCCGATGATCTGACGGGTCCAAGAAGAAGTTGCGCTGAACGCTCCATTTTTTCTTATCAAGTCAACGAGGGCGTCAGTTTTGTCGTTTCCACCCCTGTCATCGGCGGTTCCGGTCGAAGCGCTCATTGGCTGGATGTTGCTGCTCACCTTCAAGCACATCATCGCCGATTTCGTTTTGCAAACCGCCTGGATGGCGCAAGGCAAGGACCAGAAGCACGGCTGGGCTTTGCCGCTTCTGGTGCATTGCCTGATTCATCTTGCGGTTGCGCTGCCGCTGATCCTGATCGTGGCGCCGCGATTCTGGTTCGTGGCGCTGATCGATTTCGTCATCCACATCACGATTGATCGCGCCAAGGGACTCGTCTCGGCCAACTTCGGCGTCAACCAGGAGCACCCCTGGTTCTGGACCCTGATCGGCGTCGACCAGGCGCTGCACCACCTCACCGGCTTCGGCCTTTCCATCTTCATGGGGGCGAACTGAGGCTGGCTGTCTGCGTCTGCGGTCCTCGGCCCGCCGGGGCCGGCTGATTCGCGGATGGCGCGCAAGGACCCCGGGTGACTACCGCCCAGTGTGGTTAACCTTTCATTAGAGAATTGCGCTGCATCTTCCCCACACGAGGGAGAATTGCAATGTTTTCAAGCCGTGACGCTTTTGAAAGCGATTTCTGCCCGGTTCGCGACGAACTCCTTGGCGAAATGTATCGCGCCAGTGAGAGTGGCCTGCCGCGGTTGGTTGAGAGTGTTTCCCCTGACGCCCGCGCCATGCTGGCGCTGTTCTGCTATCGCCGCAGCCATTTGCATTCGCTGGCGGTTGCGATCGCGGCGAGCTGCAGCGAGCGCGATCTAATCGAGAACGGCGGCCGTGTCGGCTCGACGCTCTACGCGCTGTCGCGCGCGGGCTCGGCCAAATCGACGCCGTCGCACTCGAGCGGCCGCAAGCCGATCACACTGTCGACCAAGCCGCTCTCGGTGCTTGCACCGCTGGACGACGAGCTCGACGACGAAATCAGCGAAGCTGTCCCCGCCTAAACGGCGCCTATCAGCGGCAGCCCGAACTTCCGCCGCGCCATCGCGCATTCGGCGTCGCCCGGCATGCAGGTGCGGCACACCTCCGGTCGCACCGAATAGACGCCGCAGGCCGTTGCCTTCCCGATCTCGCCCTGCAAGGCCGAACAGCGATCGCCCTCGCAGCGCATGCCGGATTGGCGCGCGTTGACGAGAGTCTCCGGGATCGACGCAAGCTCCTCGTCGCTCTCGATCGAGAAGCGCGGCCAGTTTTGCGAATAACCGCAGCAGGCGCCGCAGCTCTGGCAACAGCTCGACAGATCAATCTCTTCCATCGTCGTCACGTGTCCTTCACGTATCCTTGGGCGGGCCCCAGACCAGGCTCTGCCGCCATCTCGCGCGCAGCACGTCGCGCCGCTCCGGATATCTTTCGTCGAGATACGTCGCATCCACCACCCTGTCGGTGCGGAAGCTGCGGAAGTCGCTGCGCAGCTCGCACCAAGCCGCGAGCAGGCGGACCGCTTCGAGATAGCCGACCGAGATCGGCCAGACCATGCGCTCGCTGGGGCGACCCTGCTCGTCGCGATAGCGCAGCATGATCTTCTTGCCTTCGTGGATCTGGGTGCGCGTGCGCGCCATGTCCAGGCGGTCCGGCTCCCGGTTCCAGCTTGGCCGCGCGCGGCTCGCCGGCTCCAGCACGAACGGGCGCAGGCGCTCGGGGACGGTGTCGGCGATCTTGGCCATCAAATCTTCGGCCGCGCGCGCCAGTGTGGAGTCGGCATGGCCTGCGACCCATTGCGCGCCCAGCACCGCCGCCTCGATTTCGTCGGGTGTCAGCATCAAGGGCGGCAGGTCGAAACCCTTCTCCAGGATGTAGCCCATGCCGGCTTCGCCGCGGATCGGCACGCGCTGGCCGATCAGCGTTGCGATGTCGCGGTAGATCGTGCGCTTCGAAGTTTCGAGCTCGGCCGCAATTGCATCCGCCGTCAGCGGTTTACGAGTGCGCCTCAGCACCTGGATGATCTGAAACAGCCGGTCGGCGCGTCTCATGACAGTTCTCTTATCGGTGGCGGGTCAGACAACGGCGCGTGGATGCTGACAGGATGTTGGCAGCAGGGAGGTTCTATACCGGGACAACACATCGACTGAAGAGGATTTGTCCATGATCATTCCGACCCATTTTGGTCCCGCGGGTCCGTTGTGGCGGGCCCAGACCTCGCTGCACACCCTGCTGTATGCTCGCGCCTTCAACCGTCTCGTGTCTTTCGATCTCACCGTCGTCGACCTCCGCATTGCGCTCGCGACCATGGTGACACGCTCGCTGGTCCAGGCCGCGGACGCGCTGGTCCGCCATGTCGTCCGTAGTTTCATGGGCCGCGCCTGGCGAGGGGCCCGTTTTGCACAACATATCACGGCTGCTGCCACCATGCTGGCAGCAGCCGACAGGTAGGTTCCGTCAACTCTTTCGGTCGTTCAGGAGAGCTTTCATGATCACGCTTTACGGCTTTGGCACGGGCTTTGGCCTGCCGGAAATCAGCCCCTTCGTCACCAAGACGGAGGTGCAGCTCAAGATGGCAGGACTGCCGTACCGGAAGGAGCGTGCGATGCCGCCGGCTTCTCCGAAGGGACAGTTGCCGTTCATCGACGACGGCGGCGAGGCGGTGGCCGATTCCACCTTCATCCGCGCCCATATCGAGCGCTGTTACGGGTTTGATTTCGACGCCGGCCTCAACCTTCAGGAGCGCGCACAGGCATGGGCGTTCGAGCGCATGATCGAGCATCACGTCTACTGGTCGCTGGTCGGTGCGCGCTGGGTTGATCCGGTCAATTTCGCCAAAGGCCCGGCGCATTTCTTCGACGGCGCGCCGGAGCACAATCGCGAGAAGCTGCGCGAGGACGCGCAATTTCGCGTCGCCGAGAACTATCTACTGTCAGGTCTTGGTCGCCATGGGCCCGATGACGACGTCGATCTCGCCGTGCGTTCGCTGTTCGCGCTGTCGGTGCAGCTCGGTGACAAGTCCTATCTGATGGGCGGCAAGCCCTGCGGTGTCGACGCGACCGCCTTCGGCGCGCTCGCCGGAATTTTGACGCCGTTCTTCGACTCCCGCTTGCGCGAGCGCGCCGAAGGATTTCCGAATCTCACCGCCTATGTCGATCGCATGATGGACGCGTATTATCCCGAATTCGCCTGGACGCCGCTGCGGCAGGCGGCCTGACGTCGCTCAAGTCGATCGCAAAACAAAAGAGCCGGCCCCACGGGCCGGCTCTCGTCATCTCAAGACTGACGCCGCGCTTACTTCACGAGCGTGTATTTGCCATCCTTGACCGTGAGCAGGATGCGCGAGCGGTCGTCGAGGCCGTAGCGATCCTTTTCGGTGAAATTGTAGACGCCCTGGCTCGCGGCGATTTCTCGCTCCGACAGCAAAGCCTGGCGGATCGCCTCGCGGAATTCCGGCGTGCCGGGTTTTGCTGTCTTCAGCGCCACCGGGATGACCCGCTTCAGAACCTCGAAGGCGTCGTAGGAGTGGCCGGCGAACTGGCTGCGGCTGTGCGGGCCGTACTTGGCCTCGTATGCCGTGTTGAGCGCAAGGCCCGGCTTCTTGGTCGCCGCCTCGTCCGGCTGATCCTCGGGGTCCATCACCGGGCCCGAGGCCATCAGGACGCCTTCCGCGGCCTTACCCGCGATGCGGATGAAGTCCATGCTTGCCGCGCCATGGGTCTGGTAGATCAGACCCTGATAGCCGCGCTCGCGCAACTCGGTCTGCGGCAATGCCGCCGCGGTGCCGGAGGCGCCGATCAGGATTGCATCGGGATTGGCGGCGACGAGCTTCAGCACCTGTCCGGTCACCGACGTGTCGGGACGCGCAAAGCGCTCCTCGTCGGCCAGGGTCATGCCCATCGGCACGCCCTGGGCCTTGAAGTCGTTGAACCAGAGGTCGCCGTAGCTATCGGAATAGCCGATATAGCCGACCGTCTTCACGTTGTGCGCCTTCATGTGCTGGTAGAGCACCTTGCCCATGATCGGGATCGGCTGCGGCATCGCCACCGACCACTTCATGCGTTCCGGGGTGATCGGGAATGGCGCGAGGCCGAAATGCGGAATGCCGGCTTCGTTGGCGACGTTCGAGACTGCAATGGTCGACGGTGTCAGGGCCGAGCCCATGATGATGTCGGCCTTGGATTCGGTGACGAAACGGCGGGCGTTGGTGGTGGCGGTGGTGGGATCGCCGCCGTCGTCAAGCACGATCACCTTCAGCGGCACGCCGCCGATCTCCTTCGGCACGAATTCCAGCGCGTTGCGCTCGGGAATGCCGAGAGCGGCGCCGGGGCCGGTCGTCGTGGTGGTGATGCCGATGGTAATTGCGTTGGTCTGGGCGAGCGCGGGCAGCGCCGGCAAGCTGAGTGTAGCCGCGGCGATGGCGGCGGTCAGGTAAAAGCGTTTCATTTGTTCCTCCCTTTACGTGTTTCTTTGAAAGCAGAAATCGGCGGTGAATTCAGCCCCGTCTTTTGGTGATGCGGCGATTTAGCTCCGGAATCTAATTGCCTACGAATTTCGCTACCATTTCCGGCGGAAACGGCGCGGATTTCAGCTTGTCGGGGTTAACGGGATCGCGGCCGACCAGGACGCGGGTCTCGAAACCTTCGATCGCCAGCGCCTCGCCCTTGTAGATGTTGTGCTTCACCTCGAAGCTCGAGCGCTTGATGCTCTCGATCTTCGTCTCGATGGTGACCCAGTCGCCATAGGTCGAGGGGATGTAGAACTTGGCCCGCGTATCGACCATGGGAATACCCACGAAGCCGTATTTGCGGACCAAATCCTGCTTGGAGAACCCGGCGACCTCGAACAGGGTCGACGTCGAATCGTCGAACATCGCGAAATAGCGCGGGTAGTAGACGATGTTGGCGGGGTCGCAATCACCCCACTGGATCTGGACGTCGCGCCGGTTCACGAACATGCGGTTCTCGTCTTACTTCGGCGCCATACGCAGCGAGCCGTCGAGGCGCACGACCTCGCCATTGAGATAGGAATTCTCGACCATGTGCAGGGCAAGTGCGGCGAACTCGTCGGCATGGCCGAGCCGGCGCGGGAAGGGGATCGCGGCGGCCAGCGAGTCCTGGGCTTCCTGCGGTAAATTGGCGAGCAGCGGGGTGAGGAATAGGCCGGGCGCTATGGTCAGCACGCGGACGCCGAACTGCGCCAGCTCGCGCGCGATCGGCAGCGTCATGCCGACGATGCCGCCCTTGGAAGCGGAATAGGCCGACTGTCCGATCTGGCCGTCGTAGGCGGCGACGGAGGCGGTGTTGATGATGACGCCGCGCTCGCCGGTCGCCTGCGGCTCGAGCTTCGACATCTCGGTGGCCGCGAGGCGCAGCATGTTGAACGTGCCGATCAAATTGACCTTGATGACCTTGTCGAAATCGGCAAGCGCCATCGGCCCGTCGCGACCGACGACGCGTTTTGCGACGCCGATGCCGGCGCAGTTGACCAGCACGCGCGCCGGACCATGGGCCTTGGTGGCCTGCGCAATCGCGGCCTCAGCCGAGGCGGCGTCGGAGACGTCGCAGGTCACGGCCACGCCCTTGATCTCGGCGGCGACGGTTTCCGCGAGCTTGGCGTTGAGATCGAACACCGCGACCTTGGCGCCCTGCGCCGCCAGCTTTCGCGCAGTGGCCGCGCCCAGTCCCGATGCGCCGCCGGTGACGATGGCTGGCTGATCTTTTAACAACATGGCGTTCTCCCTGATTTCTTAGCCGACCGTTATCACACGGTCCGATGGATTGGCAGCGTAGAGCTCCTCGATCAACGCGCCGCGATGCTCGAGCACAGCGCGCTGGTTGACCGAGCCCTTGTCGGTCACCTCGCCCTTGTCGATCGACAGCGGCGTATCCAGCAGGATCGCGCGGGTGATCCGCGTCGAGGATCCCGTCGCTGAAGAGAGGAACTGGGACAGGCGCACGCGGAAAGCTTCGCGCACCAGCCGGTCGCGGGCAGTGACGGTGAGATTGTCGGCGGGGAGCGTCGGGTTGATCAGCCGGCAGCCGTCGAGATCGAGCAGCACCAGCGCAGAGATCTCGTCGCGGTTGATGCCGGCGATGATGACGTCGCGCACCAGCGGCGCGCAGGCCGCAACAAAGCGCGCCCGCAAGGGACCAACGCTCACCCAGGTGCCGCTGCCGAGCTTGAAATCCTCGCCAATACGGCCGTCGAAATCGAAGCCGGCGTTGAGATCGTCGGGGTCGGTGGGCTTGAGCGCATCGCCGAGCTTGTAAAACCCTTCTTCGTCGAAGGATTTCGCGGTGATGTCGGGTTGACGCCAGTAGCCGGGCATCACGTTCGGCCCCTTGCAGCGCACTTCCATCTTGCCGTTGTTCGGCACCAGCTTGGCGTCGTTGCCTGACACCGGCAGTCCGACGTGGCCGGAGCGGCTGGTGCGCGGATTGACCGACATGAAGAATGGCGCTGTTTCGGTGGCGCCGAGGCCGGTCAGCATCGGCACGCGATAGCCTTTTTCTTTCACAGCGAGCTCGTCGAGGCTGTTCCAGACGAAGGGCGAGAGCGCCGCGCCCGAGAAGAACATCGCGTGCAGCCGGTCAAAGAACTTTGCGCGCAGGCCATGGTCGTCGCGCAAATAGGGCAGCAGCGATTCATAGCCCTTGGGCACGTTGAAATAGACCGTCGGCGAGATCTCCTGGAGATTGCGTACTGTCTCCTCGATCCCGCCCGGCATCGGCTTGCCGGCGTCGAGATACATCGAGCCGCCGTTATAGAGCGTCAGCCCGATATTGTGGTTGCCGCCAAAAGTGTGATTCCAGGGCAACCAGTCGATGATGACCGGCGGCTCGTCCTTGAGGAAGGCGAGCGTCTCGCGCAGCATTACCTGGTTGGCGCAGATCATGCGCTGGGTGTTGATGACGGCCTTGGGGTTGCCGGTCGAGCCCGACGTCAGCAGGAATTTTGCGATCGTGTCGGGACCGATCTTTTCGTGCACCGCGCCGAGATCGCCGCGGACCGGCGTTGCCATGAGGTCGGCGAGCAGGGTGACGTCGCGGCCCGGCACATGGCCGTAGGACGCGGCAATCTCGGTGCCGAGCGAGACATTGGCAGTGAGCGCGTCCGCGAACTTGTCGGCGTCCTCGGCGAACACCAGGCCTGGCGTCAGCAGCTTCATCAGATATGAGAGCTTGCTGTAATCCTTCGACACCAGCGAATAGGCCGGCGACACCGGACAGAACGGAACGCCGGCATAAAAGGCGCCGAACGCGAGCAATGCGTGGTCGATCGAATTGCCGGAGAGAATCACGACCGGCCGCTCCGCCGATAGGCCACGTTGGATCAGCGCGGACGCAATGTGCCGGCTTGCCGTGAGCAACTCGGCATAAGTGATCTTGCGCCAGCCGCGGCCGCCGTCGCGTTCCGCCATGAACACGCGGTCCGGCGTCGTCGTCGCCCAGTGTTGCAGGCGGTCGGTGATGCGGATGGGGTAATCGCCGAGCGGCTGCTTCGGCCGCAAATAAATCGTGCCGTCGTCGCGCCGTTCGATATTGATGGCGGGATCGCCGAATGAGATCGGCCGCAGCGGAGAAGTGCTCGCGCCGCGCTCTGTGCTGGAAGAGGACGGCTGGGCGCTCATGATTTCGGCTTCACCTTGGCGGTCTTGTGCTCGAGGAATTCGCGAATCCTGCGTTTTGCCTCTTTGTCGCTCTGCGCGACGGTAGCCATCAGCGATTCCATCAACAGGCCGGTCTGCGGATTGGCCTCCGCGATCATCGGCAGCGCCTGGAGCACGGCGAAATTCGTCAGCGGCGCGTTGGAGGCGACCTTGGCCGCAAGCTCCAGTGCCTTGGTGAGGCCGCTGCCGGCGTCCGTGACATATTGCGCAAAGCCGTACGAAGCGCCTTCGGTCGCGGAATAGACGCGGCCCGTCAGCATCATGTCCACCATCCGCGCCACGCCGATCAGCCGCGGCAGCCGCACCGAGCCGCCGCCGCCGACGAAGATGCCGCGCTGCCCCTCAGGCAGCGCGAAATAGGTCGAAGGCTCGGCCACGCGGATATGAGCGGAGCATGCAAGCTCCAGCCCGCCGCCGATCACCGCGCCCTTCAGCGCGGCGATGACGGGCACGCGGCTGTACTGGATGCGATCGAACACCCGGTGCCACATCTGCGAATGCAGCAGCCCGCCGGTTGCGTCATGGTCCTGGAGTTCGGAGAGATCGAGGCCGGAGGAGAAATGATCGCCGATGCCGTGGATCACGACCGCGCCGACATCCTCGGGCAGCGACGCAAAACACTCGCCGATTTCCAGGATGATGCCGTCGTTGAGCGCATTGCGCTTGGCCGGCCGGTTCAGACCCACGGTCAGAACCCGGTCCGCCCGCTCGATCCTCAACAGCCCAGAGGCGCCCGCGTCTGCGGTTTCGGCGTTTCCCTGTGTCATTTGCGTCCTTGTCAGAATAGTTATGTTGTATAACGAATTTTCGGGGAGTCAACAAGGAGGGCAATCTCTGCAATTGCCGTTGAGAAGGTTTCTCTGGACGGGACTGTTTCCAGGCAAATGAGCGCCGCGTGGCGCGCAATGCGCGGAAGCGCCTCAGGCGGCTTCGGTCATCAGTTTCTTCGCGGCCTGAGCAAGCAGGCCTGATCGCGTGTAGCCATGCGCCTCGGCATATTTGTCGATTTGCTCCAGGACATCGCCGGGCAAGGTGACGTTGACGCGCACGACCTTTGGCTGGTCGGCCTTGACCGACACCAGTATGGCGACGCCGGAGCGGTTCTCACGATCCGACATGATCTCTTCCAGCGAAGAAGGGTCTGGGATTGCTTCTCCGTCTTCCGCGATGCCTTCGAGGTGAAACGCCAGCGCTTCCTCAGCCATGTCCCGCGCTTCGTCGAGCGTGGTCCCTGCGGTCACGAGGCCTGGCAAATCGGGAAACGACACGCCGAAATCGCTGTGGGCATCCTTATGGATCAGACCAATGTAATGACGCATGGCGCTCACCTCAGCTTCAGGCCGGATTGGCGTTCAATACTCTTCAGGGTCCCGAGCGGGACGTCCCGCTTCGGATGGGGGACAGTAACGCGACCCTTTCTCGTCGGGTGCTTGAACTGGATGTGGCTGCCCTTCTGAGCCACTTGAAACCATCCGTCGCTTTGAAGGGCCGAGATAGTTTCTCGGCTATCCATGGTGTGTATTTATACACATTTATAGAGGCCCGTCAACAAAATGGGTCACATGACTTCATGCACGTCGATCACCACCCGGTCTGCATGTCGGGCCGCCGAGCCGACAAAGATGTGCTCCATCAACCAGCGATACTTCTCGTGCCCGGTCTCGAACCGCGGCACGGTGCGGAAGTAGATCAGCTTCGGATCGACCGGCTCACCGCGCTTGAGCTTTTGCAACAGCTCAACCGGGCCGAAGCGCATGCCCTTGTTCTCGACATAGACGACGGCACCATCGTCGGTCTCGAAGGCGTATTTGGCCTCGAGGTCGATCAGTTCGTTGGAGCGGATGGTCTGGAAGTCCGCCCCGAACGGCAGCACCTTGCCGGTGATCGCACCTTTCACCTCGCCGCCGATGATCGGGATGATGCGGCGGATGCCGATGCCGGTCTCGCCGGCGGTGACGACATTGCCGATTTTTGCCGTGATGGTGAAGACGTATCTGGTTTCGAGCGTCGGTGGGGTCATTGCCTGGCCTCTCAATGCGCCATCATCCTGGTCGGCAGCCACGTCGCCAGCAGCGGGAAGACGATCAGGATCACGAGCCGTACCAGATCCGTCGCAACGAACGGGATCACGCCCTTGAAGATGGTGGAGAACGACACATCCTTCACCACGCTCTTGATGACAAAGACGTTCATGCCGACCGGCGGATGAATCAGGCCGAGCTCGACCGTCATCACGATGATGACGCCGAACCAGATCGGATCGAAACCGAGATGCGTGATGACGGGGAAGATGATCGGCACGGTGAGGATGATCATCGCCATCGCGTCCATCAGGCAGCCGAGCACCAGATACATCAACATGATCAGCGCGAGCACGCCGTAGGGACCGAGGCCGAGGCCGGTGAGGAATTCCGTCACCTTCTGCGGGGTCTGCGTCACCGTGAGGAAATAGCCGAAGATCAGCGCACCGATCAGCACGGTGAACACTGCTGCCGCCGTGCGCGTCGCCTGGAGCAGTGAGGCCAGCACCTTCTCCCGGTCGAGCCGGCCGGTCAGCACGCCGATAATGAAGGCGCCGGTGGCGCCGACGCCGCCGGCTTCGGTCGGGGTGAAGCGCGGCAGGAAGGGCAGGCCGTAGAGGCCGCCGATGACGAACACGAACAGCAGCACCGGCGCCCAGATCTCCTTCAATCCGGCGAAGCGCTCGCGCCAGGGCAGCACCTTGCCCTTGGGCAGGAAGTCGGGACGGAAATATCCGATCAGGAAGATCGTGATCATGTACATGGTCATCGCCAGCAAGCCTGGAATGATGCCGGCGATGAAAAGCTTGCCGATGTCCTGCTCGGTGATGATGCCGTAGACCGCAAGCACGGTAGAGGGCGGCAGCATCGCGCCCAGCGTGCCGCCCGCCGCAATCACTCCGGTGGCGAAGGATTGCGGATAGCCGAAGCGGCGCATCTCGGGGTAGGCGACGGCGGAGAAGGTTGCGGCGGTTGCCACCGACGACCCGCAGATCGCGGCAAAACCGCCGCAGGCGCCGATGGTGGCAATGCCGAGGCCCCCGCGCAAGTGCCCGACAAAGCCGTTGGCGGCGCGGAACAACTCGCGGCTCATGCCGGAATTGCTGACGAAGGAGCCCATCAGCAGGAACATCGGGATGACGCCGAAGGTGTAGTCGGTGACCGTGCGCATCGAGGTCTGGCCGACCAGTTTCAGCGCCGGCGTCGCGCCGACGAGATAGGTGAAGCCGGACACACCGACGAGGCCCATGGCCATGCCGACCGGCACGCGCAGCAGCATCAATGCGAACAGGGAAACGAAGCCGAGGACGGCGACGGCATCGGTGCTCATGATTACTCCGTCGCCTTCAGCTTGGGGTCGTGCATCTCTTCGGGATGGAAGATCAGCCGGTAAGTGCGGATCGCGATCAGCAGCACGGCGGAGACATCGCCGATCCAGGCAATCGCGAAGAACGGCCAGGTCGGCATGTGCATGTCGAAGGTCTCAACGTTGTCATTGTAGGTGCCGCGGACCTTGTCGAACAGCGTCCAGGTCTGCACGCTGACGACGAACAGCAGCACCAGCGTCGCGAACACGTCGATCCAACGCTGATGGCGCGGGCCGACATTGCCCCAGACCAGGTCGACCGTGATGTGGGTGCCGCGATAGGAGGTCGCGGCGATGCCCCAGAAAATGAGGATACCGAGCAGCATGCGGCCGATGTCGAAGCTGTCGGGGATCGAATAGTTCAGCGTGTTGCGCAGCAGCACCGACAGGAAGATGTCGAGCGCGACGATGCCGACGAAGGCTGCCGCGATCCATTCGATCGAGTCGATGACGCGATCCATCCAGCGCTTCATGGGTGGAGGGTCCTCAAATTTGCAGGAAAGCGGCGGCGAGAGGATTCCCGCCGCCGCTTCTGTTTCAGTGAAAACTACTCCGCCAGCGCGTTGTACTTCTTCAGCGACGCCTTGAGGTCCGCAAGTGCGGCATCTGGATCGGCGCCGGCCTTCTTGGCGCCGTCGGCCCAGGTCCTGACCAGCGGCTCGGCGGCCTTCTTCCAGGCGGCGGTCTGGTCGGGGGTCAGCTTGTAGACCTCGTGACCTGCTTCCGCCTTCACCTTGTCGATGCCGGCGTCCTCGAACTTGCCCCAATGCTCGCCGACCACGCCGGCCATCTCGGTCGAGCAGTTCTTGTCGATCGCGGCCTTCTGCTTGTCGGACATCGCATTGTATTTGTCCTTGTTCATTACGAACACGAAGGTCGTGGTGTAGAGCGGCGCGTCCATGTCGTACTTGGTCACCTTGTCGATGCCGAACAGCACCAGCGAGCCCCACGGGAAAGTGACGGCGTCGGCGACGCCGCGCTCGATGATGTCGCGCACTTCGGGTGCAGACGACTGCACGTTGGTGCCGCCAAGCGAGGTGACGAAATTCGCCATGGTGGCGTGTGCGGGACGGATCTTCATCCCCTTCACGTCCTCCGGCATCACGATCTTCTTGGTGCGGGAGTGGAACGAGGAGGGCGAGTGGACGAAAGCGAGGCAGTATTTGACGTCCTTCATCTCCTTCTCGGCATATTTGCGATACCAGGCGTCCAGGCCCTCCGAACCGCCCTTGGCGTCCGAGATCAGGAACGGCAATTCGCCGGCACCGATGATCGGAAAGCGTCCGGGCTGGTAGCCGGGATTGACGTAGGTGACGTCGGCAATGCCGTCGCGCGCCATGTCGTAATGATCGAACGCCTTGCCGAGCTGCTGGGCCGGAAACACTTTACCAGTGATGGTGCCGCCAGAATCCTTGTTCACCGCGGCGACCCAGTCTTCCAAAGATTTCTGTAGCGGGTGGGACGCCGGCACCCAGTGCGAGACCTTCAGGTCGACGGTCTTGTCCTGCGCGAGTGCAGGCGTCACGCTTGCTGCCAGCAGCAAAGCCAGACAAGCTTTCCTCATCACGTGTCTCTCCCTCGTTGTGACGGCGGACTTCGATGGCCCGGTCTCGTTAATTAACATGTTATCTAATTGACCGGCGCGTTCAAGCCGGAACCGGCGCGACATCTATGTCAGCGATGTTGCATGGATTTGTCGCAGCTACCGGCGACGCGCACTCCCCTTTTGGCCCAACCGTTATATGATATAATTATCGTGCGCGGATCAACGCGACAAGCGAACTGCGACGAAACCCTACAGGATCGGGAGGAGCAAGTATTGCGGACAAAAGTCGCAATCATCGGGGCCGGCCCGGCGGGATTGTTGCTTGGTCAACTTCTGCACCAATACGGCATCGAGAATCTCATTCTTGAGCGGCAAAGCCCGGACTACGTGCTGGGCCGCATCCGCGCCGGCCTGCTGGAGGAGGGGACTGTCGGTCTGCTCGACCAGGTCGGCGCCGGCGTGCGGGCGCATGCGGAGGGGCTGGTGCATGAGGGCATCGAGCTCGCCTTTTCCGGCCGCCGTCATCGCATCGACATGAAGGGCGCGACCGGCAAGACGGTCATGATCTACGGCCAGACCGAGGTCACGCTCGACCTGATGAATGCGCGCAAGGCTGCCGGCCTCACGACAGTCTACGAGGCCAGGAATGTGCAGCCGCACGATTTCGACGGCAGTCACCCGCGCGTAACCTGGGCCACGGACGGCGTTACCCACACGCTCGATTGCGATTTCATCGCCGGCTGCGACGGTTTTCACGGCGTCAGCCGCGCCAGCGTCCCGGCCTCGGCGATCGAGGAGTTCGAGCGGGTCTATCCGTTCGGCTGGCTCGGCATCCTGTCCGAGACGCCGCCGGTCAGCCACGAGTTGATCTATTCCAACCATGCCCGCGGCTTCGCACTCTGCACCATGCGCTCGATGAAACGCAGCCGGCATTACCTGCAGTGCTCGCTCGACGACCATGTCGATCAATGGCCCGACGATCGCTTCTGGGACGAGCTCAAACGCCGGCTCGATCAGGAGGCGGCCGATAACCTGATCACCGGCCCCTCGATCGAGAAGAGCATCGCGCCCTTGCGCAGCTTCGTCGCCGAGCCGATGCGCTTCGGCAAGATGTTTTTGTGCGGCGATGCCGCGCACATCGTGCCGCCGACCGGCGCCAAGGGACTGAACCTCGCGGCTAGCGATGCGCATTATCTGTCGAGCGCCCTCCGCGAGTTCTACGACGAGAAATCCAGCGCCGGGATCGATGCCTATTCCGCCAAGGCGCTGGCGCGGGTCTGGAAGGCGGTGCGCTTCTCCTGGTGGATGACCTCGATGCTGCACAAATTCCCCGATACAGGCACCATCGGCGCACGCATCCAGCTCGCCGAGCTCGACTACGTCACGCAATCGCAGGCGGCGATGACCTCGCTGTCGGAGAATTATGTGGGACTGGCGTTCTGAGGACGGTGGCGTCGGTGCTGTAGGGTGGGTTAGCGCAGCGTAACCCACCATCTTTTGTTTCTGCGGTGACGGACAGCGGTGGGTTACGCCTTCGGCTAACCTACCCCATGGCCGTTGCGCTACTCGCGAGAGTGCCCGTTTCAAACATCCACGCAAATTCCGTTTAAAACTTTGTAGGCGGTGAAACTGCCATCCACATCGCGTTCAATGCTGACGACCCCTCAGTGACGCGAGAATGCCATGACCGACACCGACGTTCCCGAAGGCTTCCAGCCGCATCTGCGCGAGAGCCCGCTCACCGAGCCGTGGAAGCCGCTCTACGCGAAGAAAACCGACAAGGCCGTCATCATTGGCCTGCGGCTCGCAAGACCGCACACCAACGGCCGCGGCCTGATCCACGGAGGCCTGATCGCCGCGCTCGCCGACAATGCCATGGGCTATAGCTGCGCGCAGGCGACGAACTGGACCACATCGTTCGTGACGATCTCGCTTTCGGTGGATTTCGTCGGCTCCGCCGAAATTGGCCAGTGGCTCGCGGTCGAAAGCGACGTCATCAGGACGGGCAGCACGATCTGCTTCGCGCAGTGCCTGGCGATGGCCGACGATGCCGTCATCGCGCGGGCGAGCGGGACGTTCCGGGTGGTGCCGAAGAGAACGTAGTCTCTCGTGCCCGGGACGCGAGCGCTTACCCGAACCTCCAATCCGCCGTCTCCACCACGAGATCGATGAACGCGCGCACCTTGGCCGAGAGCAGGCGCGAGGTTGGATAGACGATGTGGATCGGCAGCGCCGGCTGCTCGTATTTCGCCAGCAGGATCTTCAGCCGCCCACGTTTCAAGCCATCGGCGGCTTGATAGGCCAGCACGCGCGTCACACCGCCGCCGGCCTCGGCATATTGCAGGGCAGCGTCGGCACTGTTGCTGGTGAAGCGTGGAGACGGTGTCACCTCGATATCGCGGCCATCCTGCGCGAAACGCCACGCCGGCGCGGGGCCGAACCGGATGGTCTGATGCGCGAGCAGCGCTTCCGGCGTCTTCGGCTCGCCGTGGCGCTTCAGATAGCCTGGCGTGGCCACCGTGATCCGCCGCATCTCGCCGACCTGGCGCGCGACCAGCGAGGAGTCGGCGAGATGGCCGATCCGTACTGCGGCGTCGACGGCGTCTTCCACGAGATTGACGAGGTTATCCGACAGCCTGAGTTCGCTGGCCACCTCTGGATACCGCTTGAGATAGGCGGTCATGACTGGGCCGACATGAAGCCGGCCGAAGCCGACCGGTGCCGATACCACGAGCCGTCCGCTCGGCCGGTTGCGCTCCTCCCGCGCCGAGCCGTCGGCCTCCTCGACGTCGGCCAGGATCCGCCGCGCGCGTTCCAGATAGCGCGTGCCGACGTCGGTCAATCTCACCTGCCGGGTGGTTCGCTGCAGCAGCCGCGCACCAAGATGCTCCTCAAGTGCCGCGATCAGCCTTGTCACGGCCGAGGGCGACAGCCTCAGTTTTCGAGCCGCCGGCGCAAAGCCGCGCAGATCGGCGACGGTGACGAAGACATGCATGGCTTCGAGGCGGTCCATGGCAACTATTGCATATAACGCAATGATGAAGTGTCAAGTGGACTGATTGTTTTGATAGCCGGAAGATCCACTTTAGTCCTCGAAAGACGCAGACATGCGCAGGAATTCTCAGGAGATGTTCCGATGACAGCAGCAGCACACGTTTATGCGAGCGATGTCGCCTTCACGCCGGCCGTCAAATCGATCCAGACCCGCAAAGGTTCGCGCGAGGGATATGCCTGCGCCGAGCAGCGCGGCTGGCGCACCGAGGTCGACGAGAGCCTGGCGACCTTCCTCTCCGATGCCAACAGCTTCTATTTCGCCACTGCCTCAGCGGACGGCCAGCCTTACATCCAGCATCGCGGCGGCCCGAAGGGTTTTCTGAAGGTGCTGGACAAGCAGACGCTCGCCTTTGCCGACTATGCCGGCAACCAGCAATACCTGACTCAGGGAAACCTCTCTGAGAACCCCAAGGCCTACATCTTCATGATGGACTACGCCCATCGCCGCCGGGTGAAGATCTGGGGCGAGGCGCGTGTGGTCGAGGACGACGATGCGCTGACGGACTCCCTGATGCCGAAAGGATATAGGGCACGGCCCGAGCAGGTGATCGTGTTCAAGATCGCGGCGTGGGACACCAACTGCCCGCAGCACATTCCGCAGAAGTTCGACGCCCCCGATGTGGCGGCGGCGTTAGCGGCGCGGGATCAACGGATTGCGGAGCTCGAGGCGCAGGTTGCGGCGCTGAAAGGGCAAGCGACGCGAGAGGAGGGCTAATCGTCCACGTCGTCCTGCGTGCGGCCGAACAGGTGCACGATGCCCGGGGTGGCGATCGTCACGAACACGAAGCGTGAGAGGTGGTGGGCGCCGACGAAGATCGGGTCGATATGCAGCGTGAGGGCCAGCGCCAGCATCGCGTCCATCGCGCCGGGCGCGAAGGCGACGACGACGTCGGAAAATTTCACCTGCGTGGTGAGCGCGGCGATGCCGACGAAGATCGCGGAAACGGCGATGGCGACCGCAAACGAGCCCAGCGCTGCGTTGATGTGGCCAGCCAGCGTCTTGATCCGCATCCGGGCGAAGCGGCTGCCGATCAGTGCGCCGATGCCGACCAGCGCGACGCCGCGCACCCAGTTCGGCAGGCCGCCCTCGACCCAGCCTGCGCCGTGCAGCACGCTGGAGCCGATCATCGCGCCGAACATCCAACTCGCCGGAAATTTGATCAGCCGCAGCAGGAGCGAAGCCGCCAGCGAAGCGGCAACCAGTTCGAGAAGATCGAGTGGCGAGGCAATCGCCGTCGTGAGCGACGGCGCGACGGAGGGCGCGACGCCCGCAATCGCCAGCACCATCGGCAGTGCCGCGGTGAGGATGATGACACGCATGGTCTGTACCACCGCGATGCCCGGCAGATCGGCGCCGCGCTCGACCGCCAGGATCGTGATCTGCGACAGCGCCCCCGGGCTGCCGGCGAGGAAGGCCGAGGTGCGGTCCCAGCCATGGGCGCGCTGGAGGTAATAGCTCGAGCCGAAAGTGGAGCAGAAGGTGGCGAGCGCTAATAGTCCGATGGTCAGCGGATAGGCACTGACCTGCTCAATCAAATGGCGCGACACGACGGAGCCCAGCGAAATGCCGAGCAGCACCAGCACTGTCTGGGTCAGGAGCGGCGGCACCGAAAGCTGGCGCCCGGCGATGGCGGCTATCCCGACCGCGATCATCGATCCCGAGATCAAGCCGCCCGGAAGGCCCGCAGCCAGGAACGTAAGGCCGCCGGCGGCGCCGATGACGAGCGTCTCCGCCGTGCGCAAGAGCTTGGCGCGGCTTGGCCATTCGAACGGCAGGGAGGCGGTGATTTGCTTCACACCACCTTATTGCAAATCGGCGAGAGGCGCACAATTGCGGCTACGTCATGCCGCAATGCGCGCGCCTCCCGTCAAAGGCGAGGGAAAGATTGTGACGGATTTACTTCTTGTCGGCGGCAGCCGGTGCAGCCATTCCGCCCTTGGCCGTCTTGATGCACTCGGAACGGAATTTCTTGCGCTCCTTGCCATGCAGGCCCTTGGCGTCCGCCTGCTTGGAGCATTCGAGCGACTCGGCCGAGTGCTCCTTCGGTGCCTTCTTGTCGGTGGTCGTGGTGGCATCGGTCTTCGCGGCCGGCGCCGCGGTCTGCGCGAAGGCGGTGCCGGTGGCGAACAGGGAGGCGATCGCAACGATGGCGAGGCGGGAGGCGAGGGTCATGATGTTGCTCTTCTTGCGAGAGTTGCGGAGGGCCGCGAACCTCGGCCTGCGTTGCTGAACGCGACATGAATAAACCTGAACATTGTGGTCACTATATTTTAGCGCCGAACGCCATCGCTTCCTTGTCGGACGTCCCCGGCACGCTAGGATAGCAGTCCTCGTTTTGCTTCCCTGAGGGAGACCAAGGATGACCATTCAAGCCAAATTGTTGTGTGCAATTGCGGTGTCGGGCGTTGCCGTGCTGGTGGCGAGCGCGCCGGCCCAGGCGCTGACCTCGCAGGAGTGCAGCGCGAAATATCAGGCCGCCAAGAAGGACGGCTCGCTCGGTACCATGAAGTGGAATGACTTCCGCAAGGCCCAGTGCGGCGCCGATGCAACGCCCGCAGCTGCACCGACCGCGGCCGCCCCGGCTGCGCCTCCGCCTGCTGCCGAGCCCAAGACGGCGGCGAAGAAGGAGGCTGCCCCCGCTGCTGCTCCGGGACCGACGATGCCGATGGGCAACGCCGTCTTCCCGAGCGCGGTCGATGCGAAATACGCCAAGGAGAGTGCCGGCAAGGCGCGCCTGCACACCTGTGTCGACCAGTACAATGCCAACAAGACCACCAACGGTAATGGCGGCATGAAGTGGATCGAGAAGGGCGGCGGCTATTACAGCGAATGCAACAAGAAGCTGAAGGGCGCTACCTGAGGCTTCAAGCTGAGGCCGAGGCCGGAGCCAAGCTCCGGCCTCTTGCTTTAAGGGTCTGTTGAGATTCATCTGGAATGGATTACAGCGGTGGCGAGGTAAATCATGGCCTCGAAACTGCTGTCTGTCTTGTCGCAACGCATTGCTATGCGTTTGAATTCCTTGAGCTTGCCGAAGAAATTTTCGATCAAGTGACGCCATTTGTAAATGTCTTTGTCGATGTCGAGAGGCTGAGCGCGCCTTTGATGTTGCGAGATGACGATCTTGGCCTTGCGTTCGTTCAAGTCTTCGATGATCCAGTTGGAATCAAAAGCCTTGTCGGCGATCAAGCCACCGAACTCGATATCCTTGATCAGGGGCACGACGCCGACGGTGTCAAAGCGATGGCCGGGGAGCAGGATGAACCGCACCAGATTCCCGAGCGCGTCAGTCAGCGCGAGGATTTTGGTGGTCCAGCCGCCTTTTGACTTGCCGATGGCCTGATTTTTGGTCCCCCTTTTGCTCCCTGCCCGTGGCGGTGAACCTTGACGATGGTCGCGTCGACCATGGCGAACTCCATGTCCGGATCATCCGATACGGCATCGAAGATCCGCTTGAAAACACCGGCTTTCACCCAGTCGCGATAGCGTTTGAACACGGTATTCCAGTTGCCGAACGTCGGCGGCAGATCCCGCCATGGGCTGCCCGTGCGGGCGATCCACAGTACAGCTTCCAGAAACAGACGGTTATCGCTTCCACTGCGGCCGGGGTCCCTCGGCTTGCCCAAACAAACCGGCTCCATCTTCGCCCATTGAGCATCTGTCAGAACGAATCGGGGCATGCCAAACTCCTCTCGGAGCTTGAATCACGGACATTCCGTTCTGTGAATCCTGAATCTCAACAGACCCTAGTTCAGCAATTTCTCGGCAGGCTTCGCGACGAGCTGCGAGCGCTTGCGCGGGCCGCGCTCGTCGAACAACAGACTCTGGCCGAAGATGAAGCAATAGAACAGGAAAGCTTGAGCCTCAGCTTCTTCGGCGTCGAGGCCCGTTGCGCGATAAAGCTCGGCGACGTGCTTGAGCCGCGCCGCGTCCACGCTCGCGACCGCCGCCGCGGCGGTCCCGTCGGAGCGCGCCCACTGCCGGATCGCGAGCTCGATCGCCATGCCGTCCGGATTGAGTCGCTCCGAATAGAGCTGGATCACCGCCTTCAGCCGCTCGCGGGGTGGCTCGCCGTCGAGGCTGGTCTGCTGCGCAATTGATGCCGAGCGTCCTTCGCCTTCTGCGAGGCCAAAGCTTTTGCCGAGCGCGGGGGCAAGACCACGCTCATCGCCACCATGACCGGAACGCTGATGGCGATGCTGCCCCGCGTTGCGGCTTCGCACGGAGCGCGTGCGTCCAGGGTATAGCGGCAATTGACAAGCCCTGCGGCGCATTCCTTGATGCATCATGCTTGCTAGTCTCGGTCTCATCCTGCTCTGCCAATTGATCGGCGAGGCCGTGGTCCGCGGTCTCGGCCTGCCGCTGCCGGGACCTGTGCTCGGTCTGCTGCTGCTTCTGATCCTCCTGCTCGCCCGCGACCGCTTTGCGCTGCTCGCGCAGGGGCCGTTGCGTAACGACGGCGTGGAGACGGCGAGCAAGGGCCTGCTGGCTCATCTCTCGCTGCTGTTCGTGCCCGCCGGCGTCGGCGTTGTGCAAAAACTCGATCTGCTGGCCTCTCACGGCATCGCCATCGTCCTGGTGCTTGCGCTTTCGGTTGTCGTCACGCTACTCGCAACCGTCCTGACCTTCCGCCTGGTCAGCCGCCTCTTGCGGCAACAGGACGCGCGATGAAGGACAATCCGTTCTCGCTCTGGGTCTATCTCTCGCAATCACCGCTGCTCTGGCTCACCGTGACGCTCTTGGTCTATGCAACCACGGATGCGGTGTCGCTGGCGACACGGCGCCATCCGCTCGCCAATCCCGTGCTGCATGCGATGTGGATCATCGGTGCGTTTCTGCTCGCGACCGGCACGTCCTACACCACCTATTTCGCCGGCGCCCAGTTCGTGCACTTCCTGCTCGGGCCGGCCACCGTCGCGTTGGCCGTGCCGCTCTATGAGAACCGCGACCGCGTGGTGTCGTCCATCGTTCCGATGCTGGTCGCACTGGTCGCAGGTTCAGTTACGGCGGTGGTCTCGGTCGTGCTGCTGGCGGAGCTCGCCGGCTTGCCGCGCGACGTGGTGCTGTCGCTGGCGCCGAAATCGGTCACGGCTGGTGTTGCCATGGGGATCGCCGAATCGCTGCATGCAGATCCTTCGCTGGCGGCGGTGGCGGTCATCCTTACCGGCATCATGGGCGCGATCATCGTCACGCCGCTGATGAACCGCACCGGCGTCACCGATTTCCGGGCCCGCGGCTTTGCCGCAGGTCTTGCCGCCCACGGCATCGGCACGGCCCGCGCCTTCCAGGTCGACGAGATCGCCGGCGTGTTCTCAGGCATCGCCATGAGCCTGAACGCTCTGGTGACCTCGTTCCTGGTGCCCTTGGTGGTCACGTTGCTGGTGCGATGACATCGTCTCCGCGACACTCTATATGAGGCGTAACAATTCCAGGTTCCGAAGCGTACTCGCAGAGATGGGACCGAAACGGGACAAGATATGGCTGGATTCAGGACTAAGGGCCTTGTGCCGACGCGCCGTGCGGCGCTGACGTTGATCGGCGCGGGTGCCTTCGCGGCTGGCGGTATGACTTTGGCCCGCGCGGCCACCGACGATGACGAGGTCCTGACCGAAGCCAAGGTGCTGCGCGATCCCGACGTTCCCGTCGCCGGCAATCCCGACGGCAACATCAGCATCATCGAATGGTCCGATTACAATTGTCCGTATTGCCGCAAGCTCGAACCCGAGTTGCGCCAGGTCATCAAGGATGACGGCAAGGTGCGGCTGGTGCTGAAGGACTGGCCGATCCTCGGTCCGGTGTCGGTTACGGCGGCGCGGATTGCGCTCGCAGCTAAATATCAGGACAAGTACCATCAGGCCCATGACGCCATGATGGGCGTCAGCTCGCGCCTGACCGAGTCGCGGATCAATGAGCTTCTGGCCGCTGCCGGCGTCGACATGGATCGCCTCAAGAGCGATCTTACGGCACACGGCAAGGACATCGACGTCATCCTGAAGCGCAACAACGAGCAGGCCGAAGCCTTCGGCTTCCGAGGCACGCCGTCATTCATCGTCGGCAAGTACCGTGTTCCGGGCGTGCTCAGCATGGCCGAATTCGAGCAGGTCATCGCCGATGCCCGCAAGGCCAAGATGAACTGACGCACGAGCTGCCCTGACCTCAGCCAGCACAAAGGCGCCGCCGCGGATCGCGACGGCGCCTTATTCATTTTCGGCCGAGATTATTTCGACGAAATCCGGACCCAGTCCTTGTGCGCGCGATCCTGCAGCGCGTTCCAGTCGGCCTTCGCGACATCCCAGTTCACGATGGTGCGATTGGTGGTTGCGACCTCGCCATTGGCGACGGACGACGTGTGCATGGAGTCATAAACATACACGCCGCAGCCGAGCAGCAGCGCGCCCAAAATCATCCCGAAAAAAGTCTGCATGGCGAACCTCCGGTGACCGGCGGATAACGTCGGCCCGGAGTGATGGTTCCGCGGCAGTGCGGCGCAGGTAAGGACGGTTCGTTCACCCCCCATTCAGCCATTGCAGCAGCTCCGCATTGATCTCGCGCGGATAGGTATGACTGAGGTCGTCGATCTCGCGATAAATGACGTCGGCGCCCGCGGCCGAAAGTGCAGCCTGCGTCTGTCGCGCGGTCTGCACCGGAAACATCCAGTCAAGCTTGCCGTGGGTGATGAAAATCGGCAGGCCCTGCAGGCGCGTGGCGTCGGCCATCTCCGCCATCAGCGGATGGAACGTCGCCGACACCGGTGCAAGGTGGGTGAAGGGCGAGGCGCCATCGAGGCCGGTGACGTAGCTGAAGGTGCCGCCGTCGCTCATGCCGGTCAGCAGCAGGCGTGAGGCGTCGATGGTCCAGCGGTTGCGCACCGTCTCCAGGATGCGCATGAGGTTGGGCGTGTCGGTGTCGTCGCCCATCAGCGCCCAGGTTTGGCCGGTCGCAGTCGGCGCCACCAGGATCGCGCCAATGCTGCGGGCATCGCGCAGCCAGTTCCACAGAAAGCCGCGTCCGTTGCCGCTGCCACCATGCAGCGCCATCACCAGAGGCATGGCACGATCGTGCCTGTAATATTCGGGCACGTAGACCGAGAAGCCGCCGCGGCTGCCGGGCTCGTTGCGATCATGGAAGATGCCGGTGTGCTCGCTTCCGCCAACTTCCAGCCGCGAGAGCAGGGCGTCATTCTCGCGATTGGCGGCGTTGAGGAAGAAGTTGCTCACGGGCGGAAACTGGGTCGACAGCGGATACAAGGCTTCCTGCGCGCGCGGCAGATGGCGCAGTGCACGGAAGATTGCGATCAGATCGCCCTTGCCGCGCTCGACCTCGCGGATGCCGGCGAAGGCGGCGAGCGTTTCGTTGCAGGCGTGATCGAGCCGCTCGCGCAATCCGGCGAACTGCTCCGGCCACGCGCTGATCGCTGCATGTGCCGACTGTAGCGCATTGTCCGGCGCGCCGATTGTGTTCATCACCGAGGCAAAAGCCGGTGGATGCAGATGCCGGGCGAAGAAGCCGAGCGCCTCCAGCGCGTTGAGCAATGGCGGCAGCACGGCCACGATGTCGTCGACGACGGCCTCCGTCATTGCCGCTTCCTCTGCGTGGACTCAGTGCAGCTTCGGCGCTTTTAACAGCTTGAAGCGATCGGTCGACGTCACCGTGACGTCGAAGGTGACGCCCTCATGATGCGCGGTGCCTTGATGATGCACGGTGAGCGGCACGTCGACGCCGGCGGCGCCGAGCCCCCACATCTTCTTGTAGAATCCCGTCTGGCTCGTGACCTTGTCGCCGTCCACGGCAAGGATCACATCGCCGGTCTTGAGCTCGGCGCGGGCGGCGGGACCATTGGCGGAGATTCCGATCACCACCACGCGGTTGTCGATCTCGGTCGAATAGAGTCCGAGCCACGGCCGCGCCGGCTTGTTGACGCGACCAAACTTGCGGAGATCGTCGAGGATCGGCTTCAACAGGTCGATCGGCACGATCATGTTGACGTGCTCGGCCTTACCGTCGCGTTCGCGCTCGAGCTGGAGCGAACCGATGCCGATCAGTTCACCGCGCGCGTTGATCAGTCCCGTGCCGCCCCAATTTGGATGGGCGGGATAGGTGAACAATGCCTCGTCGAGCAGATACTCCCAGTAGCCGGCGAATTCCTGCTTGGCGACGATCTGGCTCGCGACCGATCGCGTCCGCCCGCCGGCGCCGCCGACCACGACGCGATCGCCGAGCCGGGTCTCGGCCGACGAGCCGAGCGGCAGCGGTTCGATGTCGAGCCGGCCGAGCGCCTGCACCAGGCCGAAGCCGGTGACGGCATCGAAACCGAGCACATGACCCTCCATCACGCGCCCGTCACCGAGATGCAGCCAGACGGATTCCGCCTCGGTGATGAGGTAGCCGATGGTCAGCACCAGCCCGTCGTCGATCACGACGCCGTTGCCTGCGCGCTCGGTACCCAGCGTTTCGGCGCTGAAGGCGTCCGGCGGGATGATCGCGTGCAGGCCGACGACGGAGGCGAGCGCACGGTCGAGGTCAAAGCCGTAATCGCTCGCACGCGGCTGGTTGGCCGGCGGCACTCTCCATTCGGTTAAGGCGGGCATGGAGTTCTCCTGGCTGAGAGCATTGCTCCGCCATTGCTGCGGAACGACGCGCGAAGCACGCATAATTTATGCCGGAGGCAGCCGTCTTGAAAGCCTTGACCCCCAACTATTCCGGATGCCGTCGTATGAAACTGTCAGAAAAGACAGGAACGGCAGGTGAGACCGGCAGCTGCCGCCATCGACTCGGCATCAACCGCATGGCTGATGTCCGGTGAGCCGCTGGTCGTTGCTAGGTGAAGCTGCTAACCATTGCGTTTGACCAAGAGATCACGGGCCGAAGCATGGACAATCGCAGCGACATCTGGCGTGGCATCGACACGATCAAGGGACGTTTCATCGACCTCAGCGACAAGGTCTGGGGCATGCCCGAAGTGTGCTACACCGAGGCTCGGTCCGCGGCGGAGCATCTCACTGAGCTGCGCCACCAGGGTTTCCGCGTCACCGAGAAGGTGGCCGGCATTCCGACCGCTGTGATGGGCGAATGGGGCGAGGGCGGCCCGGTCATCGCCTTCATGGGTGAATATGACGCGCTGCCGGGCCTCAGTCAGGAGGCCGGAATCGCCGAGCACCGTCCGGTCGAGACCGGCGGCCACGGTCATGGCTGCGGTCACAATCTGCTCGGCTCCGCAGCGCTGCTGGCCGCCACGGCTGTCAAGGACTGGCTCGCCGAGAACAAGGTCCCCGGCCGCGTGCGCTATTACGGCTGCCCGGCGGAAGAGGGTGGCGCGGCGAAGGCCTTCATGGTGCGCTCCGGTGCGTTCGAGGATGCCGATATCGCCATCACTTGGCACCCGAGCAGCTTATGGGAAGTGGCGGTGACGCCGTCGCTCGCCAACACCCGCGCCGATTTCATCTTTACTGGCCGCACCTCGCATGCGGCGGCCTCTCCGCATCTCGGCCGCTCCGCGCTCGATGCGGTGGAGCTGATGAATGTCGGCGTGAACTATATGCGCGAGCACATGCCGAGCGACGCGCGTGTGCATTACGCGCTGCTCGATACCGGCGGAATCGCGCCCAACGTGGTGCAAGCGCATGCGCGCGTACGCTACTCGATCCGCGCCCGTGATCTGCCCGGCATGAACGAACTGGTCGGGCGCGTGAACAAGATCGCGCAGGGCGCAGCGCTGATGACCGAGACCAAGATGGAGATGAAGATCATCTCCGCGGTCTCCAACATCCTGCCCAATGCTCCCTTGGAGCAGGCGCTGCACCGGGTCATGGAAGAGCTCGGCCCGCCGCATTTCGACGACGCTGACAAGAGCTTCGCGACCCAGATACGCGCGACGCTGACCGACAAGGATATCGCCGCGGTGTATTATGCGATCGGCATGGAGCCGACCGATCGGCCGCTGGCCGACTTCCTGGTGCCGCTCGATGCCAAGCGTAACCCGCAAGTCGGCTCGACCGACGTGGGCGACGTGAGCTGGGTGGTGCCGACCGTACAGGTTCACTCACCGACGGTTGCAATTGGTACGCCTTTCCACACTTGGCAGGTGGTCGCGCAGGGCAAGAGCCCGCATGCCCACAAGGCCATGGTGCAGGCGGCCAAGGCCATGGCCGGCCTCGGCATCAAGGCGTTGACGGAACCGGAGCTGATCAAGGCCGCGAACGCGGACCTCAAGAAGCGGACGGCGAAGACACCTTACGTCTGCCCACTGCCGGATCACGTCGCGCCGCCGCTGACCATGTCCGTGGTGTAGAAATTCCGTCTCGATACTTCGTCTGATCCGGCGAACAAATTTTCTGCAGTGCAGCGCGATTTCCGGCGTGTTTTGACGCCGGATTGCCGAATGCTTGGGCTAACGGAACGCGTTTTGCCCAACGGACAGCCAACAGACCGTCTGCATACACACGGTCGCAGTTGACGCGCGGCCTATTCAGTGTGCCATCTACCGCCAGCCAAGCTCGGCGGCCGTTTCTCGCGGTCGCCCGCATCCATACGGGAACCAGACGGGGGACAACCATGCTGGACAAAGAACTGCGTTCGATGATCGGTGATGTGAAGGACGGGCGGATGGATCGCCGCGCCTTCATCCAGCGTCTGGCCGCCGTCGGCCTCACCGCTCCCCTGGCGAATCAGATTCTCGCCATCGGCGGCGTCGCCATGGCTCAGAGCCCGTCCCCCTATCCGCCAACCAAGCGCGGCGGCGGCGGCCCGCTCAAGCTGTTGTGGTGGCAAGGGCCGACCCTGCTCAACCCACATTTTGCCACCGGCACCAAGGACCAGGACGGCTCGCGCCTGTTCTACGAGCCGCTTGCAAGCTGGGACGCCAACGGCAATCTCAACCCGATTCTCGCCGCTGAAATTCCGTCGACCGCAAATGGCGGCCTCGCTGCTGACGGCAAGTCGGTCACCTGGAAGATCAAGCCCGGCGTCAAATGGCATGATGGCAAACTCCTGACAGCCGACGATTTCGTGTTCACCTGGGCATATGCCAGCGATCCCGCCACGGCGGCCGTTTCCATCAGCACCTACGCCGACATGACGGTCGAGAAGGTGGACGACCTCACCATCCGCATCCTGTTCAAGAGCCCGACGCCGTTCTGGGCCAATGCGTTCGTCGGCGCCTACGGATGCGTCATCCCGAAACATCTGTTTGCTGACTACAAGGGATCGAAATCCCGAGAGGCGCCGGCCAATCTCGCCCCGGTGGGAACGGGCCCCTACAAATTCGTCGAGTTCAAGCCGGGCGATCTGGTCCGCGGCGCGCTCAATCCCGACTACCACATGCCCAACCGTCCGCATTTCGACACGATCGATATGAAGGGCGGCGGCGATGCCGTCTCTGCCGCACGGGCCGTGATCCAGACCGGCGAGTTCGATTTTGCCTGGAACATGCAGGTCGAAGATGACATCCTGTTGCGTCTGGAGAAGGGCGGCAAGGGCAAGACGGTCTACGCGACCGGCGGCGACATCGAGTTCATCGCGATCAACTTCACCGATCCGAACACCGAGATCGATGGCGAGCGCTCCTCGATGAAGACCAAGCACCCGATCCTCTCGGATCCGAACGTGCGCAAGGCACTCGCCCTGCTCGTCGACCGCGAGTCCGTCAAGAAGGCGATTTACGGTCGCGCCGGCCGCACTACGGCCAACTACCTCAACGGCCCCGAAAAATTCGTTTCGAAGAACACGTCGTGGGAGTTCAACATCGAGAAGGCGTCGAAGATGCTGGACGACGCCGGATGGAAAGTCGGCGCGGACGGCATCCGCGAGAAAGACGGAAAGAAGTTCAAGCTCCTGTACCAGACCTCGACCAACGGTCCGCGCCAGAAGACCCAGGCGATCGTCAAGCAGGCCTGCCAGAAGGCCGGAATCGAGGTGGAGCTGAAGTCAGTGGTCGCCTCTGTGTTCTTCTCGTCGGACGTTGCCAACCCCGACACCTACCCCAAGTTCTATGCCGACATCGAGGAATTCCAGATCCCGATGACGCAGCCGGACCCGGCGCTGCATATGCGCCGCTACATCTCGGCCAATGTGGCCACCAAGGAGAACAAGTGGCAGGGCCCGAACTTCCCGCGCTATGTCAACAAGGACTATGATGCGGCCATTGCCGCGGCCGAGACCGAGACCGATCCCGTCAAACGCGCTACGCTCTACATCAAGTGCAACGACCTCTTATGGCAGGACACCGTGTTCATTCCGGTGATGCACCGACTGAAGGTGGAAGCCGCCGCCAATACGTTGCGTCCGGCGCTCAGCGGCTGGGCGAACGAGACCGATAACATTCAGGATTGGTACCGGGAGGCATGATCGCGCGGGCATAGACGGGATTCTTCCCCATGAGCCAGTATGTCCTGCGTCGCCTCCTGATCGCCATTCCGAGCCTACTCGGCATCTCGGCGGTGCTGTTCTTCGTGCTGGCGCTCGCGCCCGGCGATCCTTTTTCGGATTTGGCGACCAATCCGAACGTTCCACCCGAAGTGCAGGCTGCACTTCGGGCCAAGTTCGGCCTCGATGATCCGATCTATCTTCGTTACCTGCACTGGCTTTCGGCCATGGCGCATGGTGATTGGGGCTTCTCCTTCGTCAGCCGCATGGACGTCGACAAGCTCATCCTCCAGCGCCTGCCGACCACGCTCTACGTGATCGGCTCGGCGCAGATCCTGGCGCTCCTGATCGCGATTCCCGTCGGCGTTTATGCGGCGACGAGGCCCTATTCCCTATTCGACCGAATCGCGAATACGCTCGCCTTCGTCGGCTTCTCGCTGCCGACCTTCTTCACCGGTATCCTGTTCATCCTGATCTTCTCGGTCACGCTGGATTGGCTTCCCTTCGTCTACACCACCGACATCAAAGCCACCGGCATCCACTATGCGCTGGAAATGATCCGGCAGGCGATTATGCCGGTGGCGGTGCTTGGCCTGTTCCAGGCCGCGTCGATGACGCGCTTCGTGCGCTCGGCGATGCTCGACGTGATCCGGCTCGACTATGTGACCACGGCGCGTGCCAAGGGCCTTGGACAGGCCAAGGTCATCGTCAAGCATGTGATGCGCAACGCCATGATCCCGGTCGTCACGCTGATCGCGCTGCAGTTGCCTGCCGTGTTCGGCGGCGCGATCGTCACCGAGCAGATCTTCCGTATTCCCGGCATCGGCTCGCTGCTGATCTCCTCCATCCTTTCCAATGACACCCCGGTCGTGATGGCCGTGACCTTTGTGTTCGCCTGTCTGGTGGTGCTCTTCAATCTCGTCGCGGATGTGCTGTATGGCTGGCTTGACCCTCGCATCTCCCTCCGCTGAGCGGCGCGTCTACTCGCCCTGGCGCGAGACGTGGCGGCGCTTCAGCCGCCACAAGCTTGCCGTGGTCAGTGCATTCCTGCTCCTGATCCTGATTCTGGCGGTGGTGGTCGGTCCCTTCGTCTGGCGGGTCAAGATCGACGACATCGATATCGTGGCCGGTCTCCAGGGGCCGTCGCTCGCCCATCCCTTCGGCACCGACGATCTCGGGCAGGACATCCTCGCCCGTATGATCTATGGTGGCCGCATCTCGCTCGCGGTCGGGCTCGCCGCGATGCTGGTTTCGGTGTTCATAGGCACGCTGATTGGTTCGCTCGCCGGCATGTCGCGCGGTGCGGTCGGGCACGGACTGATGTGGCTCACCGATCTCTTTTTGTCGCTGCCGCAGCTGCCGCTGCTGCTGTTGCTCATCTATCTCTTCCGCGACGGGCTGAAGCAGGTGTTCGGCCCCGAGGGCGGCATCTTCATCCTGATCGTTCTCGTGATCGGCGGCTTGCGCTGGATGCCGGTGGCGCGCCTCGTCCGCGCGCAGTTCCTGTCGATCCGCGAGAAGGAGTTCGTCGAGGCCGCGCGGGCGCTTGGCGCCAGCCCGGTGCGGCAGGTGGTGAAGCATATCCTGCCCAACGCGCTCGGTCCGGTGATCATCGCCGGCACCATCGACGTCGCCGCTGCGATCATCGCGGAATCGACGCTGTCTTTCCTCGGCCTCGGCTTTCCGCCTGATACCCCGACCTGGGGGCGGTTGCTGTATGACGCCAAGGATTTTCTCGACATCGGCCCGCACTGGGCGCTGTTTCCGGGCGGCGCGATCTTCGTCGCGGTGGTCGCCATCAACTTCATCGGCGATGGTCTGCGTGACGCGCTCGATGCGCGACGGGTGATCTGATGGCGCCGCTGCTACAGATCAAGGGACTCAAGACTCACTTCTCCACCGATGACGGCATTCTGCAGGCCGTCGACGGCGTCGACATCACCATCAACAAGGGCGAGACGCTCTGCCTCGTCGGCGAATCCGGCTGCGGCAAGACCGTGACCGCGATGTCGATCCTGAAGCTGATCGCGATGCCACCGGGCCGGATCGCTGCGGGCGAGATCATCTTCGAGGGCCGCGATCTGGTGCCGCTGACCAGCAACCAGCTCGACGAAATCCGGGCCAAGGAGATCGGCTTCATCTTCCAGGAGCCGATGACCTCGCTCAATCCGGTGCTCACGGTCGGCGAGCAGATCGCCGAGAGCCTGCGCCGGCACGAGGCGGTGACCAGGAAGCAGGCGCTCGAACGTACCATCGAGATGCTGAAGCTGGTCCAGATCCCCAATGCCGAGGGACGCGTGCACAATTATCCGCACCAGTTCTCCGGCGGCATGCGCCAGCGCGTGATGATCGCGATGGCGCTCGCCTGCAAGCCCAAGCTGATCATCGCCGACGAGCCGACCACCGCGCTCGACGTCACCATCCAGGCGCAGATCCTCGATCTGTTGCAGGACATGAAGGAACGCTTCGGCATGGCGGTGATGCTGATCACCCATGCCATGGGCGTCGTCGCCGAAACCGCGCAGCGCGTCGTCGTGATGTATGCCGGCAAGGTCGTGGAGGAGGCCGGCGTCGACGATCTCTTCGCCGATCCGGGCCATCCCTACACGCAAGGCCTCATTCGCTCGATCCCGCGCATTGATCTCGATAGTGAGCACAAGACGCGGCTCGAGGCGATTGGCGGCTCGGTGCCGATCCTGATCAATCCGCCAGTCGGTTGCCGCTTCGCGCCGCGCTGCAAGTTCGCCATGAACGTCTGCACCGAGAAGGAGCCGCTGCTGCGCGAGATCGCACCGGGTCACCGCATGGCCTGTCACTTGGGAGATTCGCATCTGGGAGACGCGGCATGAGTGAACCCCTGCTGCGCGTCTCCGGCCTGAAGAAATATTTTCCGGTACTCGGCGGCCTGTTGTCGCGCCAACTCGGCAGTGTCTACGCGGTCGATGGCGTGTCATTCTCGGTCAATCGCGGCGAGACGCTCGGTCTCGTTGGCGAATCGGGTTGCGGCAAGTCGACGACGGGGCGCTGCGTGCTGCGCCTGATCGAGCCGACCGACGGCGAGGTCACCTTCGACGGCCAGGACGTGCGCCAGCTCAGCGGCACCGATCTGCGCGCGATGCGGCGGAACATGCAACTGGTGTTCCAGGATCCGTTCGCCTCGCTCAATCCGCGCATGACGGTCGGCTCCATCCTCGGCGAAGCCCTCATTATTCACAAGCTTGGGTCATCGGCCAAGGAGCGTGAGGATCGCGTCGCAAGCCTGCTCGTGAAGGTCGGCCTCAAGGCCGAGCACATGCGCCGCTACCCGCACGAGTTCTCCGGCGGCCAGCGTCAGCGTATCGTGATCGCGCGCGCGCTCGCGGTCGAGCCGAAGCTGATCGTCTGCGACGAGCCGGTGTCCGCGCTCGACGTCTCGATCCAGGCGCAGGTCATTAATCTGCTGGAAGATCTGCAGGCCGAGCTGAACCTCACCTATCTCTTCGTTGCGCACGACCTCTCGGTGGTCGAGCACATCTCCGACCGTGTCGCGGTGATGTATCTAGGTCGCATCGTCGAGCTTGCGAAGGCAAGCGACCTCTATCGCAATCCGCAGCATCCGTATACCAAGGCGTTGCTCTCCGCCGTGCCGGTGCCGGATCCCAAGCTCAAGCGCAATCGCATCCGCCTCAAGGGCGACGTGCCGAGCCCGATGAAGCCGCCGTCAGGCTGTCACTTCCACACCCGCTGCCCGATCGCCCAGCCGCGCTGCTCGGAGAGCGCGCCGGAGCTGAAGGAAGGCGCGGGCAGCCACTTCGTGGCGTGTCATCTGGCGTGAGGCTGCGGCGAGTGAGCGGGCTCACCCCTCCAGCGTGAACCCGACGCGCAATGTCACCTGGTAGTGCCGCACCGCGTTGCCCTCGATGTGGCCGCGGGTTTGCACCACCTCGAACCATTTCATGTCGCGAACGGTCTTGGCGGCGCGGCTGACCGCGTTCTTGATCGCATCCTCGATCGAGGTCTCGGACGATCCGACCAGTTCCAGGATCTTGTAGACGTGGTCCTTCTCGGCTGTCGGCATGGCGGGCCTCCCTTGCATGTGCCGCGGCACCTGCCGCCGCGTGGACTTCCACTTGAACGGGCGGCCTGCCTATCCGGTTCCGTTGTGCACCATACCCATCATACGTCAGCCGCGGTGGAGCGGACGCCGTCCGCCTGTTAAGCGCTGTCCATGGATTCGGCGCGGCGGCGACAGGACGATCGGCTTTCTCTGTCTTGCTGTGACGGCGGTCGGCTGGGCGCTGAACTGGCCGCTGATGAAGCTGTTGCTCCAGCAATGGCCGCCGCTGTTCGCGCGCGGCCTCGCCGGCATCTGTGCCTTGCTCATCCTCGCCACCCTGGCGCTCGCCCGAAAAGAGCATCTTGCCGTTCCGCGCGAAGCGATCGCGCGGCTGCTGTTTGCAACTCTGACAAACGTGTTTGCCTGGATGGGCCTCGGCACCGTCGCCATGAAATATGTCAGCGTAGGTGAAGGCGCCCTGCTCGCCTACACGATGCCGATCTGGGCCATGCTGTTCGCTTGGCCGGTGCTGCATACGCGCCCGACCGTCCGGGACATTTTTGGACTCGTCCTCGTCCTCGGCGTCGCCGGCGTGGTGCTGCTGCTGAGTGGCAATGGCTTTGCGTTCGGCGCCGACAAGCTGCTCGGCATTGGACTCGCACTGTCCTGCGCCATCCTGTTTGCGCTCGGCAACGTGCTCAACCGCAAGCCGCTGCCGATGCCGCCGCTCGTCGTCGTCGCCTGGCAGGTCGGCCTCGGCTGCGTCGTCATGCTGATCCTCGGCGTTCTCTTCGAACATCCGGATGTCACGGCAATCACCCCGCTGGGGCTCGGCTAGAAAACCGTTCTGACCGCAGCCGATCGTGATCAGCCTCGGGCTTATCAGCCCCTACGGATCCAGCTCGGTATCCCAGTAGAGATAGTCGAGCCAACTGTCGTGCAGATAATTCGGCGGGAACAGGCGGCCGTTGCGATGGAGCTGGTGCACGGTCGGGGCGAAGGCGTGCTGGCGCGGAAACATCTTGGCTTGCACCGGCGTCAAATTGCCCTTGCGCAGATTACAGGGCGAGCACGCCGCGACCACGTTTTCCCAGGTGGTCTGGCCGCCTTTGCTGCGCGGGATGATGTGATCGAAGGTGAGGTCTTCCGGCGAGCCGCAATATTGGCAGGCGAACCGATCGCGCAGGAAGACATTGAATCGGGTGAAGGCGGGATGGGTGGTCGGCTTGACGAAGGATTTGAGCGAGACCACGCTCGGCAGCTGCATTTGCAGCGTGGGGCTGTGAACCGCCTGATCGTAATGCGCGACGATGTTGACGCGGTCGAGAAACACCGCCTTGATCGCGTCCTGCCACGACCACAGAGACAGTGGGTAGTAACTCAGCGGCCGGAAGTCCGCGTTCAGGACCAGCACCGGCCAACTGCCTTGCGAGACATGTGCGTTCAAGTAACGCTCCCGGCCTCCAATATACGCTGCGAAGCAGCATGTATTGACATACTACATGCAGCGTGACGGGATTGTGAAGCCCGTTGAGCGACTTATTCAGGCGCAGGCAATGCGGCGGCCGGGTGGCAAACGCGCAAAAACGCCGCGATTTGGGGGGCGGGGAGCCGGCGCGGAACTACCTTTTGGCTGTGTATGGCGGCTTTGCCGTGACAGCTACTCCCTTACCCGCTCCAGCTTCTGCAAACACCGCGTCGCGCGGACTGCGGCCGGCATCTCCTCGTTCGGGAAGCTGGTCGTCCAATTGGTGACGCCGACTTCGCCGACGTAGATGTCGCCGCGTGAATCCAGCGCGACGCCGTGCGGTGCCAGGAATTTGCCACTCGCAACGCCGGGGCCTGCTTCGCCGCCGAGCCGCGCGATGCGTTTGCCCTGCGCGTCGACGATCGAGAGCCGCGGGCCGAGGTTGGGCACCTTGCGGTTGATGTCGAGGCCGGGGCCGAGTTCGCCGATGACGAAGGTCGGGCTCTTGGCCCCGCCGCAATAGCACAGAGCGCAAGGACGGTGCAGATTGTTCCACTGCGTCTCGTATTTGCCCTCGCCGTTGAACACCTGTACGCGGTGATTCTCGCGGTCGGCGACATAGACCCAGCCGTCGGCATCAGTGGCGATGTTGTGCACGATGTTGAACTGGCCGGGGTCGGTGCCGGGCTCGCCCCAGCTGTTCATCAGCTTGCCGTCGGGCGTGTATTTGTGCACGCGCGCATTGCCATAGCCGTCGGAGACGTAGATCTCGCCCTGCGGCGACAGCGCGGTGTGGGTACAACGATGAAAGGGCTCGCCACTCATGAACGGCGCGGGTTTTGTCGGGATGCCGATCGTCAGCAGCACGTTGCCGTCGGTGGTACATTTGCGCACGGTGTGGTCGCCGTCATCGGTGCAATAGAGATTGTCATCGGCATCGATATGCAGGCCGTGCGCGCGCGAGAACAGGCCCTCGCCGAAACTGCGCAGGAAATTGCCTTCGCGATCGAGCACCACCATCGGATGGACGCCGCGGTTGAAGACGTAGAGGCGGTCCTTGCTGTCGACCGCGACGGAAGCGACGTCGGTGAGCTGCCAGCCATCGGGAAGCTTCGCAAAGTTTTCGATGACGCGGTAGCGGTGCTCGCCGGTGCCGAGAATGGCTGGCATTGGTTCTTCCCCTCTCGTCATTCCGGGGCTCGCTCCAATATCCCTTCCTCGATCGCCTTGATCTGGAGTGCAAGATATTTCGAGTTGATCCGGCACTGCGCCAGGCTGCCGGCGATGAACCACAGGCCGGGCTGCTTGGTGCGGGCATACATGTTGCGCAGCTCGAGCCCGTCGCCAAAGCCCCAGACCGGGCCGACGCGGTCGGCGATGCCGTCGCCGAACAATTTCCGCACCAGATATTCCTGCGGCTTGTAGCCGGTCGACAGCACGATCAGATCGGCAGCGATGGTCGAGCCGTCCGTCATCCGCGCGCCATCGGCCGTGAAGCCTTCGATGTCCTCGAACTGCTTGAGTTTGATGGCGCCCTCGACGATCAGGTTGGAGCAGCCGACGTTGAAATAATAACCGCCGCCACGGGTGAGGTATTTGAACTGCCAGCCGGTGCCGGCCTCGCCGAAGTCGAGCTTGAAGCCGACGCGGCGGAGGCCGTCGAGCAGCTCCTTGTCGAGCTCCTTCGACTGCGCGGTCAGCATCACATGGGTCTTCTTCGCGAGCGGCGTCGGTATCGAGGTCGCGATCAAATCGTTGTCCTCGAGCGTGCCCTCATTGTAGGTCGCGTAAGCCAGCTGTGCCGACGGCTCGATATTGGTGACCAGCGTGGCTGAGCGCTGCACCAGCGTCACCTCGGCGCCGCTCGAATAAAGATCCTGCGCGATGTCGTGGCCGCTGTTGCCGGTGCCGATGACGACGGCGCGCTTGCCCTGCCAGCTTTCGCCGTCCTCGTAGCGGCTGGAATGCAGCAGCGTGCCCTTGAAATTCTCCAGCGTCGCAATATCAGGCATGTTGGCGATGCCGCTGACGCCGGTCGCCATCACCACATGGCGCGGATGCATGGTGCGCTTGCTGCCATCGGCGCGCCGCAGCGTCACGGTCCAGTGGCCCTCGGCCTCGTCATAGGTGCCGCCTTCGAACTCGATGCCGGTCCAGAAATTCAGCTCCATTGCATCGACGTAAGCCTCGAACCAGTTGGCGAGCTTGTCCTTGGGAATATAGGTCGGCCAGCTCGGCGGGAACGGCATGTAGGGCATGTGATTGACCTGCACCTGATTGTGCAGGGTGAGCGCGTGATAGCGCTTGCGCCAGACGTCGCCGACCCGCGTCCCGCGATCGACGATCAGCGTGTCGATCTGCAACTGCTTCAGCCGCGCCGCAATCGCAAGCCCGGCCTGGCCGCCGCCGACCACCAGCACGGTGGGGTCGCGGTCGGAATAGTCGCGCGATGCGTTGCGCAGATCGAGCCAGTTCGGCCCGCGGAAATCGCGCGAGTACGCCTGGCCACGTGGCCGCGATGTGCCGAGCCGTTCCTCAAATCCCTTGAGCTCGTCGAGCGCGGTGAGCAGCGTCCACGCCTTCAGGCAGTCGCGGTCGGCGGCATCGGGCACGAGCCGCACGATGCCGCCGCCGCGGCCGAACGTGGTCTCGAAATCGAAGATCGCCTCAACAGAGTTGGTGCCGGCGCGCATCACCCCGCGCGGCGGGGCGCGGTTCGGCGCGATCCTGAAGCTCGTTGGAGTAGCCTTGGGTGCAAGCGCTGCCAGCGCTTGTACAATGTCGTCGCGACCGGCGACGGTTTGCAGGTTCCAGCTCAGCGCCAGTACGTCGCGCCAGAACCCTTCTGCGACGAACAGGCGGTTGAGCGCGGTTGGCTCGGGCTTACCCAGCGTGCGCTCGAATTCGTCGAGCCACGCCTGCACGGCGACGGAAATATCCTGCGTCTTGTCCAGCATGCGCGACCTCGGGCCGTCTTCGCGGCGTTTCCTCTGAGATCGAAACGCTATACTGGATCGACGGACGTCAAAAGCGCTTTACCCGAGCAGCGAGAGCATGTGGCCCTGCTCAGGCGGAATGCGCCCCTTCAGCGTGTCGAGATAGACCTGTCGTACTGCCTCGGGCCCGCGGCTCTCGACCACGGTCAGACGCTTGTCCAGCGTCGGCGCAAATCCAGACCATGCCGCGCCAAAGCGTTGTTCGATGCCGCCCGGACCCCATTCCTTGGCGCGCTTGCGGATCTGATCGGGCGCGAAGAACCAGCGCGGCTTTGCGCCGGGCAGCTCGCCTTCATCGGCGTCGGTGGCGCGATGCGTCAAACCGACGCGCACCGAGCATTTCATCTGGTCGCCAAAATGCCGGTGCAGTCCGGCGCGCAGCGCGCTGTTGCCGGCCATGTCGACGAAAGCGACCGGTGCGTCCGCAGGCATTGACGTCGCGCGGTCATAGGTGACGACCTCGTCATAGCAGCCGAGTGACGTGACGAAGCCGGTATTGCCCGCTGATGTCAGTCCGATCACCTTGCGTCCGCGCGCGTGCAGCAGATGGGCGAGCCCGAACGCGGTCTTGCTCGAGGCGCTCGACAGCAGCACGGTGCGTGCGCCAAAATCGTCGTTCTCGGCCAGGACATCATCGACCAGGAACGACAGCATGAACAGCGGCCGCAGCAGCGCCTGGTAGTCGCCCTGCCGTCCCGCATAAGTGGGATCGCCGCCGACGCGCGCATAGGCATTGTAGACCGGTGCCACGCCCTGCCGATGCGCGGCGCCATCGCGCAGGCTGCGTTTGCTGACGTCAGTCGCTTCGATGATGAGATGTGTCGCCATCGGGAAATAGCCGAACAGGCGTTCGCCGACGGGCACATTCGGATGCGTAGAGGCGATGGCCTCGCCAAACCCCCACACCGGAATGTTGCCGAAGCCCTGCGGCGCCGGAAACAGCTGCCAATATTTCAGCTCGTCGCCGAGCACGGCATAGGTGATGTTGTTGGCGGTCAGCGCAAAGCGGTCGACCTTCACCAGCAGGGCATCCTGCGGCAGCGCGTCCACCGCCGGAAGTTCGGTTGCGATCGTCTTGCACTGCTCAAAATCGTCTCGCGCAACGATGAAGTCTGAGGATGTCATGACGTTGATCCCGGCTTGTGCCCGCGCCGGCATCTCATCAAGCACCCGTGTGTCGTTTGCAACAGCAACATAGTTTTAAACGTTGTTCGTCGGCTTACCCGGGATCACGCCTTCGCGGTTCTTGATCGCGCGATAGTAGCTCCACCACAAGTGCGCTGCGGCGCCGCGCAGGGGCCGCCACGGTTCTGCAAGCGGCGCCATCTGTTTTTCAGTTGGCCGCGTCTTCAGCCCGAGGCCAACCTTGATCCCCTCCTGCACGGCGATGTCGCCGGCCGGCCAGGCATCGCCATGGCCGAGGCAGAACAGCAGATAGACGTCGGCTGTCCACGGTCCGATGCCCGGCAGCGCGATCAGCGTGTGGTGCGCGGCCTCGGCGTCCTCTTCCGCGAGCACGTCGAGGTTCAGCCGCGCTGCGGTGATCTCGCGCGCGAGATGTTTCAGCGTCTTGATCTTGGCGGCGGAGAGGCCGAGCCGCCCCAGTCGGTCGGTGCGGGCGCGGCGCACCGCGTCATGGTCGAACGGATCGAAGGCGGCGGACAGCCGTCCCCAGATCGCCGCTGCGCTCGCGGTCGAGAGCTGCTGTCCGCAGACGATATGGGCAAGCCCCGCAAACCCCGGCTCGCGCCGCCGCAAGGCGGGCATGCCCGCGATCTCGAACACGGGCTTGAGCCGCGGGTCCCGCTTGACCAGCGCGTGGATGGCTTCTTCGAGATCGGACTGGGTTTCGAGGTGGATGGTCATTTGTGGCTCGGCAACTCTCTCCGGCGTCATGGCCGTCCTGTCCCGGCCATCCACGTCTTTCTAACCGCAGATTACTGTCTAGCATGAGCGACGGACGTCGTATTTATCCGCGACCTTGACACGATCACCGAATGGCACCGAAGAACGTGGATGGCCGGGACAAGCCCGGCCATGACGAGATCCGTCTGATGGCAACACCCGTTTTCCGATTTGCCCCGAGCCCCAACGGCCTCCTGCATCTCGGCCACGCCTATTCGGCACTGCTCAATTTCGACCGCGTGCACGAAGCCGGTGGGCGGCTGTTGCTACGGATCGAAGACATCGACGCGACGCGCTGCCGGCCGGAATATGAGGCGGCAATCTATGAGGACCTCGCCTGGCTGGGGATCGTCTGGGAAACGCCGGTGCGGCGGCAGTCTGAGCATCTTGCCGACTATCGCGCCGCGCTGGAGAGGCTGACTGCGCTCGGGCTCGTCTATCCCGCCTTCGAAAGCCGCGCCGAGATCGCAAAGCTAGTGGCCGCGCGCGACGCCGATGGATCATGGCCGCGGGATCCCGACGGTGCGCCGCTCTATCCCGGCGACGCGAAATCATTGCATGGCGAAGAGCGAGCACGGCTGATCGACTCGGGCGCGCCCTACGCGTTGCGCCTCGACACGACTGCGGCCTGTCGGCGGGTCTCCGGCCTGACCTGGAACGAGTTGGGTGCGGGCCCCGACGGCGAGCACGGCATGGTCGCTGCGCGGCCCGAGGCTTGGGGCGACGTGATCCTGGCCCGCAAGGAGACGCCGACCAGCTACCATCTGTCCGTGGTGGTCGACGACGCGCATCAGGGTGTCAGCGAGATCGTGCGCGGCCGGGACCTGTTTCATGCCACCTCGGTGCATCGCCTGCTCCAGGCGTTGCTCGACCTGCCCCAGCCCGTCTATCGCCACCACGCCCTAATTCGCGACGCGGCCGGCCGCAAGCTGTCGAAATCGGACCGCGCGACCGGCCTGCGGGAGTTGCGCGCGGCCGGCACCTCGCCCGCCGCTATCCGCCAGTTGGTGGGATTAGGCTAAGTTTCTCTGGGGGTTAGCCAAACGCCGCCGTGACTCCAGGGGTTCCGCCGTGTCATGCTTGGGCCAGGAGCCCGGGGTTCGAAGGGATACTTCGAAGGGGAGTTATGGCGGCGAAAACGCGGGCAGCGCGCACCACGCGAAAGTCCAGGCAACCGCCTCGGAAGCGATCCGGGGCGGATAGCAAGGCGCGCAAGCGCAGCACCAAGGTCGGCGTAAAGCCCGCCGGGACGGACGTGGTTCAGGCTGCGCTTGCCGCCTTCGCCCACGAGGTCCGCACGCCCCTGACCGGCATTCTGGCGATCAGCGACCTGCTTGCGACCTCCGATCTCGGCGAGCGGGAACGGCGCTGGGCCGACACCATTAAGGCTGGCGCCGAGCATCTGGCGAACCTTGCCACTCTGTTCGTCGACGCCGCCAAAACCGGGAGGGGGGCCGGGAAGGGCGGAAGCTCCCTGCGGCAGGATTTGTTCGACCTGCGGGCGCTCGCCCGCAGTACCGGCGATTCGCTCGCCGGCCGCGCCGCGGCCAAGGGTCTCCAGGCCCAAGTCGAGATATCCGAGAAACTTGCGGGCTTGGTGGTCGGCGATCCCGTCCGCCTGCGTGCCGCGCTCGAAAACCTGATCGACAATGCGGTGAAGTTTACCGACCAGGGTGGTGTGGCGATCTCGGCCATGCCTTGGCATCCGGCCAAAGGCAAAGGAAAGGCATCGGCCAAGGACAAGCGCCGGGTCGGCGTTGCCTTCGCGGTGTCGGACAGCGGCATCGGCCTGACCATGGCCGAAATCAAGCGGCTGTTCCGCCCCTTCACCCAGGCCAACGTCACCATCGCCTCGCGCTTCGGCGGCGCCGGCCTCGGGCTGTCCTCGGTAAAGCAGCTGGCGCGCGCGATGGGCGGTGACATCACGGTCTCTCCGCGGCGCGGGGGCGGTGCCACCTTCACGCTGACGGTCTCTCTCGATGGCGCGGGACCGGCGAAGTCGCGCAAGTCTGGCGGCGAGGCGGATACGCTGGCGACGTTGCGCGTGCTCAGCGTCGAGGACAATCCGTTCGGCCGCGTCGTGCTCAACACCATTTTGACCGAGCTCGGCCATCACGCCGAGTTCATCGGGCGCGGCGAGGAGGCGGTGAATCGGCTCGCGCAAGGCGCCTTCGACGCGGTGCTGATGGACATGGTTTTGCCGGGCATCGACGGCGTCGAGGCGATCAGGCAGATCCGCAAGATGCAGACGCCACTCGCTCAAATCCCCATCATCGGAGTCTCGGGCCGCGGCGAAGACGAGGCGGCTTCGCGCGAGGCCGGCGCCGACGCCTTCCTGGTCAAACCTGTGTCTCCGCGGGCTTTAGCGACTGCGCTGCTTGAAGCGACACGCCGTGAGGAAGCCGCAACTTGATAATCGCGGCGTTGAGTTCGCCGCCGTAAACGAAGATCGCGGCGATGAAATACAGAAACACCAGGGCGATGATCACCGAGGCGAGCCCCGCATACATCGTCACGTAATTGTTGGCGAAGCGCGCCAGATATTGTCCAAACACGATGCCCGAGATCAGCGAGGCCACCATGGTGAAGACGATGCCGGGCAGGATCTGGAGAAAGCCGCGCCGTCCCGCCGGCAGCCAGGCGTGCAGGATCAGCAGCGCCACCACCAGCGCGCCGATGGTGATGCCGTAGCGCAGCCAGGTCAGGATGCTCTCGTTGGATTCAACGACCAGCGGAACATAGCGCCGCGCCGCCTCGATGAAGAGCGGCCCGAGCACGATCAGGAACGCCATGGCCAGCGCGGTGAACGCCGCGACCAGCGTGTAGCCGATCGATTCCAGCCGCAGCCAGTACCAGCGCCGCATCTCCACCACCGCATAGGCGCGGTTGAGTGCGACCCGCAGTGCCTCGACGCCATTGGAGGCGAAGTAAACCGACAGCACCGCGCCGATTGTGAGCACGCCGGATCGGGTGGTGGTCAGGACGTCGTGGACTTCGCCCGAGATCGAATCGGCAACCTGCTTAGGCCAGACCTGGAGCATCAGCCCGGCCGCCTGGTCGGCGAGCTCCTTGGAGCCGAAGAAGCCGGCGAGCGAGGTCAGCACGATCAGGAACGGGAACAGTGCCATCAGCGTCGACAGCGCAATGTGGCTCGCGATCGCCCAGCCGTCGTCCGCCAGGAACGTGTAGAACGCATCCATCGCGACGATGTAGATGGTGCGGATTGCCTTCACGGCTTGCCCCGGGCTGCCCCTTCTCCCCGCTTGCGGGGAGAGGGTTGGGGTGAGGGGGGCTCTCCGCGGAGACGGTGACAGAGGGGCTCGCGGAGACTCCCCCTCACCCGGAATCCGCGCTGCGCGCGCATTCCGGCCTCTCCCCGCAGGCGGGGAGAGGCGAAGAAGGCCGGCGACGGGCGCAAATCGAAAATCATCGACCCAGCTTCTGATATTATTGGCTTAAAAGCCAGATTGGGAACGCCATAGCGGAGCGCCGCACACGGTGTTATCTACCCCTGATGGCATCCCTTTTGAGTACCTTCATCCTGCCGGTGGCAGCCGGCGCCGTGGCTTTGGTGCTGCTGCTCGGTCTCGTCAACATGATGCGCGGCGGCTCGCCCAACACCTCGCAGAAGCTGATGCGCTTGCGCGTGCTGCTTCAGTTCGTGGCGATCGTCGTGGCCATGCTCGCGGTCTGGGCGATGGGGCGTTAAACATGGTCGTGCTCAACCGCATCTATACGAAGACCGGTGACGACGGCACGACAGCGCTCGGAACCGGCGAGCGCCGTCCAAAATATGATCTGCGCATCGCGGCCTACGGCACGGTCGATGAGACCAATGCCGCGATCGGCGTGGTGCGCCTTCACACCATGGATGCCCCGGAGCTCGATGCGATGCTCGGCCGAATCCAGAACGATCTGTTCGATCTCGGCGCCGATCTCGCGGTGCCTGAGCGCGAAGGCAAGGAAACTAACAAAGAAACTAAAAAGGCGGAGCGGCTGCGGGTGGTGGCGAGCCAGGTCGAGCGGCTCGAGCGCGACATTGACGCACTCAACGACAAGCTTGCACCGCTCACCTCCTTCGTGCTCCCGGGTGGCACGCCGGCCGCCGCCTACCTCCACGTCGCCCGCACGATTTGCCGTAGGGCGGAACGGGTGATGGTGGAACTGGCAGCCCAGCCCAATGAGACGGTCGGCCCAGCTGGCATCCAGTATATGAATCGCCTGTCGGACTTCCTGTTTGTGGCCAGCCGTGCCGCCAACCATAACGGCGCCGGTGACGTGCTCTGGGTTCCGGGCCAGAATCGCTGACCCATTGAGGTCAGCATTTCTGAGGTCTAAAATTAGGCCCCTTCGCGCGTTGACCGGGCCGGATCAGGCCTTTAGGTTCCGCGCCAGTTGATACCCCCTCCCAAATTGAGTGAAAGAGGATCGATGAAGGTCTTGGTGCCGGTAAAGCGGGTGGTCGATTACAACGTCAAGGTCCGCGTCAAGAGCGATGGATCGGGCGTTGAACTCGCCAACGTCAAAATGTCGATGAACCCGTTCGACGAAATCGCGGTCGAGGAAGCGCTGCGTCTGAAGGAAGCCGGCAAGGCGACCGAAGTCGTCGTGGTCTCCATCGGACCGGCGCAGGCGTCGGAGACGATCCGCACTGGTCTTGCCATGGGCGCCGATCGCGGCATCCTGGTGAAGGCCGACGGCATTGTCGAGCCGCTCGCTGTCGCCAAGATCCTGAAGAAGGTCGCTGACGAAGAGCAGCCCGGCCTGATCATCCTCGGCAAGCAGGCGATCGACGACGACAGCAATCAGACCGGCCAGATGTTGGCCGCGCTGCTCGGCTGGTCGCAGGCGACCTTCGCTTCCAAGCTCGAAGTCGAAGGCTCCGACTTCAAGGTCACCCGCGAAGTCGACGGCGGCTTGCAGACCGTCAAGCTGAAGGGACCGGCGATCGTCACCACCGATCTGCGTCTCAACGAGCCGCGCTATGCCTCGCTGCCCAACATCATGAAGGCCAAGAAGAAGCCGATCGCGGACAAGACCGTCGCCGATTACGGCGTCGATGTCACCGCGCGCCTCGAAGTTCTGAAGACGACGGAGCCCGCGGACCGCAAGGCCGGCGTCAAGGTCAAGGACGTCGCCGAGCTGGTGTCGAAGCTCAAGAACGAAGCCGGGGTGCTCTGATGACGACGCTGCTGATTGCCGAACACGAACACGAGGTCCTCAAGGATTCCACCAACAAGGCGCTGACTGCAGCCTCCCAGCTCGGTGGCGATGTCCATGTGCTGGTCGCCGGCGGCGGCCAGGGCACCAAGGTTGCGGCCGAGGCGGCCTCGAAGCTTGCCGGTGTCGCCAAGGTGCTGGTCGCCGAGGGCGAGCCCTACGCGCACGATCTCGCCGAACCGCTGGCCGCGCTGATCGTCTCGCTGGCGCCGTCCTATGACGCGATCGTCGCGCCCGCGACCTCGCGCTTCAAGAACGTGATGCCGCGTGTCGCCGCGCTGCTCGACGTCATGCAGGTCTCGGAGATCACCAAGGTGGTGGCGCCCGATACCTATGAGCGTCCGATCTATGCAGGCAACGCCATCCAGACGGTGAAGTCGAAGGACGCCAAGAAGGTCATCACGGTCCGCACCTCGACTTTCGCGGCGGCAGCTGCCGGCGGCAGCGCGCCGGTCGAGAGCGTTCAGGTTGCGGCCGATCCGGGCCTGTCGTCCTTCGTCAGCGAGGAAGTCGCCAGGAGCGACCGTCCCGAGCTGACCTCGGCCAAGATCATCGTCTCCGGTGGCCGCGCCATGCAGAGCCGCGAGAATTTCGCCAAGTACATCGAGCCGCTCGCCGACAAGCTCGGCGCCGGTGTCGGTGCCTCGCGCGCGGCGGTCGACGCCGGCTATGCGCCGAACGACTGGCAGGTCGGCCAGACCGGCAAGGTCGTGGCCCCCGAGCTCTATGTCGCCGTCGGCATTTCCGGCGCGATCCAGCATCTGGCCGGCATGAAGGACTCCAAGGTGATCGTCGCGATCAACAAGGACGAGGACGCGCCGATCTTCCAGGTCGCCGATTACGGCCTGGTTGCCGACCTCTATCAGGCGGTTCCGGAGCTGACAGCCGAACTCGGCAAGCTCGGCAAGTAAAACACGTTCAAAACACCGGCCGGAGGTATAAACTCCGGCCGGTTTTTCTTTTTCGAGGCGTTTTCTTTGGCGCGGGGCACGCCGGGGGAGCGATCCAATCTAGGTTTCGAGCCAAGGTTCTGATTAAATCGGATCTCCCGGCTCGGGGAATGAGGCTGGCGCGACATGCGCGCCGTTCCGGTGGATGATATTATGGCGGCAGTGATCAAGAAGGTCGGCGTGATCGGCGCGGGGCAGATGGGCAATGGCATCGCGCATGTCGCGGCCTTGGCCGGCTTCGACGTGGTGCTCAACGATGTCTCGGCCGACCGCCTCAAGTCAGGGATGGCCACCATCAACGGCAATCTGGCGCGACAGGTCTCCAAGCAGGCCGTCAGCGAGGAAGAAAAGGCCAAGGCGATCGGGCGCATCACGCTCGCCGAACAGCTGGACGGCCTCGCCGACTGCGATCTCGTGATCGAGACCGCGGTCGAGAAGGAAGAGGTCAAGCGCAAGATCTTTCACGAGCTCTGCGCGGTGTTGAAGCCGGAAGCGATCGTCGCCTCCGATACCTCCTCGATCTCGATCACCCGGCTTGCGGCCGCCACCGACCGGCCCGAGCGCTTCATCGGCATTCACTTCATGAATCCGGTGCCGCTGATGGAATTGGTCGAACTGATCCGCGGCATCGCCACGGACGATTCGACCTTCGAGGCATCCAAGGAATTCGTCGCCAAGCTCGGCAAGCAGGTCGCGGTCTCCGAGGATTTCCCGGCCTTCATCGTCAATCGCATCCTGCTGCCGATGATCAACGAGGCGATCTACACGCTGTACGAAGGCGTCGGCAACGTCGAGGCGATCGACGCTGCGATGAAGCTCGGCGCGCACCATCCGATGGGCCCGCTGGAGCTTGCCGATTTCATCGGGCTCGATACCTGCCTGTCGATCATGCAGGTGCTGCACGAAGGGTTGGCCGATTCCAAATACCGACCGTGCCCGCTGCTGGTGAAATATGTCGAGGCCGGCTGGCTCGGCCGCAAGACCCAGCGCGGCTTCTACGACTACCGCGGCGCCAAGCCGGTTCCGACGCGCTAGTCTGGTGTCCCCAAAGGGCCCAATTGTCATTGACGAGGGGCACCCCAACTTCGACGAGATGTTGAGCAGGCTCGTTCCGGTCAAGACCAGCAATTGGGCTGTGCTGTACCAGGACGCGAACGGGACGCTTTGGGACGTGACCTTCCCGCAGGGCGAGCTGCAAGGCGGCGGCCCTCGGAGGTTGCGGCGCTTACCTGATACCAATCCGGATGTATGGGACCCCTACGGTCGGACGACCGCTTCGTGACAATTCATGTCGCGTTAACCCACTCCGCCTAGGCTCTCGCCGGTACGAGGGTTTGCGTAATGGACACGATGGCGATGATCAGCACCATGCTGGCCTCTCAGCAAGGCGCGCTGCAGTCGAACATTTCGGCGACGCTGATCAAGCAGAACGCGGATGCGGAGAAATCCGCTGTCCTGACGCTGCTCGGTGCCGGTCAGCCCTCGCTCGCGAATGTCGGCCAGGGCGTCGGCGGCAATCTCAATATTTCGGCTTAAAGCGATGCAGCGGCCGGCCCCAGCGCGGCCCGGATCAGCTTGAGCGCGTCGTCGCTCGCCCATTCCGCCGGCCCCGCGATCGTCGCGATCTCGCAGCCCTGCGGGTCGACCAGCACCGAGGTCGGCATGCCCAAAGCCCGGCCTATCGACTTAAGATCCTGGAAAACCTTCGCTTTTTGGTCGGTGAAATAGCCGAGCCGGGTCAAATTGGCGTCCTTCAGGAAATTCTTGGGCTTTTCGGGGTCGCGGGTGTCGATATTGATCGCCACCACCTCGAAACTCGGGCCGGAAAGCTTGGCCTGGAGCTGGTCCAGTGCCGGCATTTCCTTGCGACAGGGGACGCACCAGGTGGCCCAGAGGTTCACCAGCAGGGTCTTGCCGCGGAAGTCGGACAGTTTCTTCGGCTTGCCGTCGGAATCCTCGAAGGCGAGGTCGGGCAGCCTCAGGGGCGTGCTTGCCATGGTCAGCGCCGCCACCTCGCCATGGGCGAGCGGAGCGATCTTTTGGGCCGTGGCTACCGCAGCCCGGCAGGCCGGATCGCCGGCGGGGGTCCGGCTCAGGCCCAGCCCGTACAGCGCGGCGAAGCCGGCCAGTCCTCCGATCGCCACGGTGGCGATGACGATCGGGATCCGGTGCGTGGCGGAGGGCTTCTTGTCGAGCATATCGTTTGTCATCCGGTCGCAGATATGGCTATCAGGGGCCTCTTAATACGGCTGGCGCCAGCCAGCAAACGTGCGGCAAAGAAGCAAGGCGTGAGCAGGGGATCATGAGCAACAAGATGTGGGGCGGCCGGTTCTCGGAACGTCCCGATGAGATCATGGAAGAGATCAATGTCTCCATCGACGTCGATCGTCACCTCTTTGCCCAGGACATTGCCGCGTCCAAGGCCCACGCCGCGATGCTTGCCAAGCAAGGCATCATCACGGCCTCTGATGCGAAAAATATCGGCAAGGGTCTAGACACGATTTTGTCAGAGATCGGCACGGGCGACTTCACGTTCAAGCGCGCGCTCGAAGATATCCATATGAATGTCGAGAGCCGTCTGTCGGAGCTGATCGGCCCAGCCGCCGGCCGCCTGCACACCGCGCGCTCGCGCAACGACCAGGTCGCGACCGATTTCCGTCTCTATGTCCGCGATGTTCTCGATGAGACCGACGCCGCGCTTGCCGCGTTCCAGGCATCGCTGGTCAATCGCGCTCTCGAACATGCCGCGACCGTGATGCCCGGCTTCACGCATCTGCAGACCGCGCAGCCCGTGACCTTCGGCCACCATCTGCTCGCCTATGTCGAGATGGCCGGGCGCGACCGCGGCCGTTTCCAGGACGCCCGCAAGCGGCTCAACGAATCGCCGCTCGGTGCCGCCGCGCTCGCCGGCACTTCGTTCCCGATCGATCGCCACGCCACCGCCAAGGCGCTCGGCTTCGATCGCCCGATGGCGAACTCGCTCGACGCCGTCTCCGACCGCGATTTCGTGCTGGAGACGCTGTCGGCGGCCTCGATCTGCGCCGTGCACATGTCGCGCTTTGCCGAGGAGATCGTGATCTGGACGTCGCCGCTGGTCGGCATGATCCGGCTCAGCGACAAGTTCACCACGGGATCCTCGATCATGCCGCAGAAGCGCAATCCCGATGCCGCCGAGCTCGTGCGCGCCAAGACCGGCCGTGTCATCGGCGCGCTCAATGGTCTCCTGATCGTGATGAAAGGCCTGCCGCTCGCCTATCAAAAGGACATGCAGGAGGACAAGCAGGGCGCGATGGAGGGCTTTGCCGCGCTGTCGCTGGCGATCCGCGCCATGACCGGCATGGTCCGCGACCTCGTGCCCGACGAGGCCAAGATGAAGGCCGCCGCAGGCGAGGGCTATGCCACTGCAACCGACCTCGCCGACTGGCTGGTACGGACGCTGAAGATGCCGTTCCGCGACGCCCATCACGTCACCGGCCGCATCGTCGCCAAGGCCGCCGAGGGCGGTGTGGCGCTGCACGAGCTGCCGCTCAAAGAGATGCAGGCGATCGAGCCCAAAATCACCAAGGACGTGCTCGGCGTACTCTCGGTCGAATCGTCGGTGAAGAGCCGCACCAGCTTCGGTGGTACCGCGCCGAAGAACGTGGCGTCGCAGGCCAAGGCTTGGGCGAAGCGGCTGGAAAAAGAGCGAAAGTTGGGCTGAAGGCAAAATTTCGCTTATGTTTCATGGTCATCCGGCTCTCGCCAGAGCGTGCCAATCTCTGTATGGTGCGGCCCGCGTAGTGGGGATTTCGTCGTGACGTCAAAGTTTCGCCCGGCCGGATCGGGGTGGGCCATCATTGTCTTGAGCCTGAGCGCGCTTGCGCTCGCCGGCTGCGGCCGCAAGGGTCCGCTCGATCTGCCGCCGACCGCCTCCAACGCATCCACGGCCAACATCGCCGCGCCGACCGACACCGAGACCGAAGCCCAGAAGACGCCGAGCGTGTTCAATCCGACCTATGGCGCGGACGCAGCTCCAGCGGCGACCAAGGGCCGGAAGAAACCGTTTATCCTCGACCCGCTTCTGGACGAAAGACCCAGCAAATAGGCTGGGGTAACTGAGCCAAACGCCATGAACCATTTCGACTACCGCAACGGCGTGCTGCACGCCGAGGCGGTGAATCTGTCCGAGCTGGCCGCAACCGTCGGCACGCCGTTCTATTGCTATTCGACCGCGACGCTGGAGCGGCACTACCGCGTCTTCGCCGATGCCTTCGCCGGCGAGAAGGTGCTGGTCTGCTACGCCATGAAGGCGAACTCCAACCAGTCGGTGCTGCGCACGCTGGCCAAGCTTGGTGCGGGCGCCGACGTCGTCTCCGGCGGCGAGTTGAAGCGTGCGCTGGCCGCCGGCATTCCCGCAAGCAAGATCCTGTTCTCCGGCGTCGGCAAGACCGAGACCGAGCTGCGCGCTGCGCTCGCCGCCGACATCTTCTGTCTCAACGTCGAATCCGAGCCCGAGCTCGAATTGCTGTCGCGGCTCGCGACCGAAATGGGCAAGACCGCGCGCATCTCCATCCGCGTCAATCCGGACGTGGATGCCGGTACGCATGCAAAGATCTCCACCGGCAAGTCCGAGAACAAGTTCGGCATTCCGATCGTCCACGCCCGCGAGGTCTACGCGCGTGCCGCGAAGTTGCCGGGAATCGAAGTGACCGGCACCGACGTGCATATCGGCAGCCAGATCACTGATCTCTCGAAGATGGAGACGGCGTTCCGCATCCTCTCCGAATTCGTGCAGACGCTGCGCGCCGACGGCCACAACATCAGCCACGTGGATTTCGGCGGCGGCCTCGGCATTCCCTACTACATGGACCGCGAGGCACCACCGGCGCCGGACGCCTATGCCGCCATGGTCAAGCGCGTCAGCCATAATCTCGGCTGCACGCTGATGTTCGAGCCGGGCCGCATGATCGTCGGCAATGCCGGGATCCTGGTCGCCAAGGTGATCTATGTGAAACACGGCGACGGCAAGAATTTTGTGATCATCGACGCCGCCATGAACGACCTCATTCGCCCGACGCTGTACGAGGCCCATCACGACATCCTGCCGGTGGCGCAGCCGGCCAAAGACGCAGCGACCATCATGGCCGACGTCGTCGGCCCCGTCTGCGAGACCGGCGACTATCTCGCATTGGATCGCACGCTGCCGACCCCGAAGCCGGGCGATCTCATCGCCATCATGACCGCCGGCGCCTATGGCGCGGTGCAGGCCGGCACCTACAACACGCGGGCGCTGGTGCCGGAGGTGCTGGTGAAGGGCGATCAATACGCGGTGGTACGTCCGCGCATCGAGGTCGAGCAGCTGATCGCGATGGACACGCCGGCGCCGTGGCTATGAGCAGGACGCCGGCGAGCCAATGCTCGCCGGCGCCGCGCGTTCGTCACGGCCCGTATTTGGGCGCCGGCTTCTGGTTGAAATCGTTCTCATCGGTGACGCAGGTGAAGTTCGCCGCGTTGTTGGTGTCGCCGCTGCCGTTGTACTTCGCGACTTTGGGGAAGACGCAGAGCGGCCGGGTCATCTGAACCGCAGGCGGCGTATCGGCCACGAACTTGGTGGCGAGGATCGTGTCCGGCGCAACGCCAGCCTCGACCCATTTGACGAGCGGTGTGAGCGCATCGAAGGTGTTGGGGCCGGGCCCGCCGGAGCAGTGGTACAGCCCCGGCACCATGAACAGACGCGCGTAGCTCTGGGTTCGTCGCAGCGCCGGATTGCCAGGTCCGTTGTCGTGATCGAAGAAGGCAACCGGTTGGGCCCCCCGGCCCTCATTCCCCACCAAGGCCAGGAAATAGTTGATACTGCTTTGTGACGGGATCAGCGGGTCGGCCCAGCCGTGATACATCAGCAGCTTGCCGCCATGCCCCCTGAACTCGCCGAGATCGGTGCTGGTCGCATTGAGCACCGCCGCAAGCTGATCATCCACCTTGTCGACGTCGCGGTGGAAATCAAAATTGGCAAAATTGACCGGGCTCGAGGGGTAGCCGAAGCTCGGGCCGAACACCCAGTAGAACAGGCCGTCGAACGCCGGTTCCGGAAATTGCTCCTGGAGGGCAAGACCGAGGGCGAGGATGTCGTCGGTCTCGTTGCCGCGCTCGGAGCCCGGATTGATGAGCTGTCCGTTCACCGGGTCGATCGTGCCGCCGTAATAGCGCTGCATGGTCGTGACCTGATCGGAGGTCAGGCAGGCCGGCGGCGCACTGCCACCTTTGCAGAGCAGGACCTTCGGATCGAAACGACAATCGCGCGGATCGGTCAGGAACTGATCCGTGCTGGCGCCGCCGTCCTGGCCGACGCATTGCTTGAGCACGGCCTGGTTGATCAGCGTCATTTGGCCGGCCTGGATGAGCCGGCCGGGACTCGCATGCGTGTTCTGCCAGCTATAGAGCCCCGCCATGTGCAGATGGGTGCGGTTGAATGCGGCAGCGCCGGCAAGGATGCCGTCATAATCGTTGGGGAAGCGCTGCGCCTCCATCAAAGCGTTCTGGCCGCCGGTGGAGCAGCCGGCGAAATAGGCCCGCTGCGATCGCTGGCCGTAAAACGCGTTGGCGATCTCCTTGCCGTGCTCGGTCATCAAATGGATCGCCCGGTAGCCGAAATCCTTGATCCGCTCGGGATGCCCGAACAGGCCCGTCGATGGCGCCGTCGGGTCGCCGAAGTCGATGGCGAGCGGATTGCCCATGTTGCCGGCCGAGCCGCAGAACAGCGGATTGCAACCCGATGACCCCGTGCCGAGATCGCTGTTGGTCGCGGCAAAGCCGGCCTGAATGCCGATGGCGAGCTCAGTGTAGGTGATGGTGCCCTGAAAGCCGCCGCCGCCGGTGCCGAGAAACCTGCCGTTCCACGTGCTCTCGGGCAGCCAGACCTCGATCTTGATGCTGGAGTCAGAGCTGGGAATTAGCGTTGCGGTGACGCGGCAGAAAGCGGGAAGACCAGTGATCGGGCTCGAACCAGGCGGGACGAAGGTGCCGGTCGTGTTGTCGTCCGCCGAATTGATCACCGTGTGTTGCAGTTGCAAGGATCGAAGATTGGTGCACGGCGTCGCCATTGCGGGCGAAGCACCGAGTGCGACACAGGCAAACAGGGCCGTGGTCGCACCGACAAGTAAGTGTCGATGACGTTTCATTCCGTCCTCCCTGATTTTTTTGCAGTCGTCGTGTAGGGAGGACAGGATAACTCACAAAGACTACAACTCAAGGATGATTCAGCGCATCGCGAACTGGCAGGCCGGCTCGCGCCTTGGTTGCGAGGGCGACGAGACTGGCGCTATCTCTTCCCGCCGACCACGACGCCGGCCTTCTTCTCGATCGGCTTGATCGCCGCGGTGAAGTCGGACTCGGCGCCTTCCGCGCTGATCACGGTCTCCCACAGCCGCCCGACCGCATCCGCGACCTCCATCGACAGGCCGAGCTGCTTCATCTCCTCCAGCGCCAGTCGCACGTCCTTCACCATCAACCCGGTGGCGAAGCCGAAGTCGAAGCTGCGAGGCAGCACCGAGCGCGGAAACTTGTCGCGGCTCGCGGTGTTCATGCCTGAGCCTGAATTGATGACGTCGATCATCACGGCGGGATCGAGCCCGGCTTTCACGCCCATCACCACCGCTTCCGACGTCGCCACCATGGCGGTGGCTGACAGGAAATTGTTGGCGAGCTTCATGGTCTGCGCCGCACCCGGTTTCTCTGCGATGAAGAACACCTTTCCGATTACGTCGAGCGCCGGCTTGAGCAGTTCGAACTCGGCCTTCGGCCCCGACACCATCACCGCCAGCGTGCCTTTCTCTGCGCCGCCGACGCCGCCGGACACCGGGCAATCGATCTGCACGATGTTGCGCTTGGCCAGGAGGCCGTGAATCTTCGTCGCCATCGCCGAGCCGACAGTGGAGAGATCGATGAAGCGTTTTGCGCGGCTCCCTTCGATCACGCCATTCGCGCCGGTGGCGACCTCGAGCGAGGCTTGCAGCGAGGGCAGGCTCGCCATCACCGTCTCGACCTTATCGGCAACGTCCTTTGGCGAAGTCGCAGCCGTGGCGCCGCGCGCCACAAGTTTGTCGACGACCTCCTTGCGGGTGTCGAACACGACGAGCTTGTTGCCGGCCTCGACCAGGCGCCGCGCCATCGGGAAACCCATGTTTCCGAGGCCGATGAATCCGATGTCCATGGTGTTTCCTTGTTTAGCGTTTCGTTGTTGGACGAGCTGCGCGCCAAATCCTCCGCTGTCGTCCCGGCGAAGGCCGGGACCCATCACCCCAGGGAGGAGTCGTTGTGCGAAGGCGGCAACTCCGAGTCCCCATAATCACATCCGACGGTGGTTATGGGTCCCGGCCTTCGCCGGGACGACGTTGAGAGGGCTTGCCGCCCCTTCAAGCCTTCCCGTCGATCTCCGCGAACACCTCGCGCGCGATGCGGAAACTGTCGACCGCGGCCGGCATGCCGCCATAGATCGCGACCTGCATCAGGATCTCGCGGATCTCGTCGCGGCTGACGCCGTTGGTGAGCGCGCCTTTCAGGTGTGCGCGAAACTCGTGCTGGCGGTTGAGGATCGCGATCATCGCGATGTTGAGCATGCTGCGGGTCTTGCGCGGCAGCTCCTCGCGGCCCCACACCGTGCCCCAGCAATATTCGTTGAGCATCTCCTGGAACGGACGGTTGAAATCGTCGACGTTCTTCAGTGCGTTGTTGACATAGGCTTCGCCCAGTACCGCTTTGCGGACTTCCAGGCCTTTGTCGTGCATCTTCTTGTCCATGGCGTTCCTCTGTTTTCCTTGCATTCCCCTTGGGATGGCGCCGCGGAAACTACGGGGTTGTGCGGGGCCAGTCACGTCCTCGTGTTATGCGGGAAAAGGGGTGTCTCCCGTACAGGAACGGATGCCTCAGTGCTGCCGTTGTGATACGCTCCACTCTGCCGGGTAACTTCGGGTAACTTGGAGAGTTGATTGAACGGCGTCACCCCCGACCCGTCAGACCCGATCCGTGATGGCGAGACTCTATCGCGGTTGAAGCTGGCGCAGGCCCTCGCGCGGTCCACCTATGCCATCGCGTGGGAGCGTGCCTGGCCCAGTCTGGCGCGCATTCTGACCGTTATCGGCCTTTTTCTGGTGGTGTCCTGGGCCGGCCTCTGGCTGGCGCTGCCCTTTGTTGCCCGCGCCATCGGCCTCGTCATTTTCGCCGGGCTTGCGGCTGGCGCCCTGTTCCCATTGATTCGGTTTCGCTGGCCGAGCCGGGAGGAGGGGCTTGCCCGGCTCGACCGCGGTTCGGGTATCCGGCACCGCCCTGCCACGACGCTCACGGACACGCTGACCTCGCAAGACCCCGTTGCGCAGGCGCTGTGGCAGGCGCAGCGCGAGCGTACCCTGGCTTCGCTCAAGCGGATCCGCGCCGGTTTGCCGCACCCACGCCTCGCCATCCACGATCCCTGGGCGCTGCGCGCGCTGGTCATGGTGATGCTGGTCGCGACCTTCTTTGCCGCCGGCGACGAGCGCGCGTTTCGGCTGGGTGCTGCCTTCGACTGGAATGGCGTGCTGGCGCCGACCAATATCCGCGTCGACGCCTGGATTGCGCCACCGCTCTACACGGGAAGGCCGCCGGTGATCCTGTCGGCCGCGAACAAGGAGGCTGCGGCACTTCCTGCCAGCGGCCCGCTCGCCGTTCCCTCCGGTTCGACCCTGATCGTGCGCTCCTCCGGCGGCAACCTGGATGTCGTCGTCTCCGGCGGCCTCAAAGAAGTCGCGCCCGCTGAAGCCACGCCCAAGGGCACCAACGAGAAGCATTTCACCATCACCGGCGACGGCACTGCGCATGTCCGCGCGCCCTCGGGCCAACCGCAATGGGCCTTCGCGGCGACGCCGGACCACCCGCCGACGATTGCGCTCGCCAAGGATCCCGAGCGCCAGGCGCGCGGCGCACTCCAGCTCGTCTACAAGATCGAGGACGATTACGGCGTCACCGGCGCCGAGGCGCAGATTGCCCCCCGTTCCGCCGATGCCGGCAACGGCAAGATCGATAGCAAGCCCGATAGCAAGACCGCGGCGAGGCCACTGTTCCAGCCGCCGCAATTCCCGCTGGTGCTGCCGAACGCCCGCACCCGTAACGGCGTTGGCCAGACCGTGAAGGATCTCAGCGAGGATCCCTATGCCGGCGCCGATGTCACGCTCACGCTCACGGCCAAGGACGAGGCCGGCAACGAGGCGAAGAGCGAACCGTTCAACATGCGCCTGCCCGAGCGGCTCTTCACCAAGCCGCTCGCGCGCGCGCTGATCGAGCAGCGCCGCATCCTCGCGCTCGACGCCAACAAGAATTCCGACGTCTACACCGCGCTCGACGCGTTGATGATCGCGCCGGAACTGTTCACGCAGGAAACCGGGCAGTATCTCGGCCTCTACAACGTCGCGCGCCAGCTCGAGGCGGCACGCACCGATGATTCACTGCGCGAGGTCGTGGCCAGCCTGTGGGCGCTCGCGGTGACGATCGAGGATGGCAACATCTCCGACGTCGAGAAGGCGCTGCGCGCGGCGCAGGACGCGCTGAAGCAGGCGCTCGAGCGTGGCGCCAGCGACGAGGAAATCAAGAAGCTGACGCAGGACCTGCGGGCCGCGCTGGACAATTTCATGCGCCAGCTCGCCGAGCAGTTTCGCAACAACAAGGACGCCCAGCAGCTCGCGCGTCCGCTTGATCCCAACACCAAGATCCTGCGCCAACAGGACCTCCAGAACATGATCGACCGCATGGAGCGCCTGTCGCGCTCGGGCGACAAGGACGCCGCCAAGCAGTTGCTCGACCAGCTCCAGCAGATGCTGGAGGGCCTTCAGATGGCGCAGCCGGGACAGTCCGGCGAGAGCGACATGGAGCAGGCGCTGAACGAGCTCGGCGACATGATCCGCAAGCAGCAGCAATTGCGCGACAAGACCTACAAGCAGGGCCAGGACTCCCGGCGTGACCGCATGCGCGGCAAGCAGCAGCCGGGCGACCAGTCGATGTCCGACCTCCAGCAGGACCAGCAGTCGCTGCGCGACCGCTTGAAGAAGCTCCAGGACGAAATGGCCAAGCGCGGCCTCGCGCAGAAGGGGCAGAAAGGCCAACAGGGGCAGAAGGGCCAGCAGGGTGACCAGGGCCAGCCCGGCCAGGATGGCGATCAGGACGCCGACCAGGGTGATGATGACGGCGGGCTCGATTCCGCAGACAACGCCATGGGCGATGCCGGCTCGAAGCTCGGCGACGGCAATGCCGATGGTGCGGTGGACTCCCAGGGCAAGGCGCTGGATGCGATGCGCAAGGGTGCGCAGAAGATGGCCGAAGCAATGCAGCAGGGCGATGGCGACGGCCAGGGCGACGGTCCCGGCAATCGCGCCGGCCGTCAGCAGAGCGGCGGCAACCAGACCGACCCGCTCGGCCGGCCGCTGCACGGTCGCGAATTCGGCGACGATTACACGGTCAAGATTCCCGGCGAGATCGACGTCCAGCGCGTCCGCCGCATCCTCGAAGAACTCCGCCGCCGCCTCGGCGACCCCTCGCGCCCGCAGATCGAGCTCGATTATATCGAGCGGCTGCTGAAGGATTTTTAGAGGGGCGGGCTGTCTCCCCCCGATGTCGTCCCGGCGAAGGCCGGGACCCATACCCAGGGAGATGTTTGGCGAAGACTCGTTGTCCGGTATTGCTATCGAGCCCTACAGATAGATCACGCGGTATGGGTCCCGGCCTTCGCCGGGACGACACCGAAAGTGTCTCGGGCTATCCCTTCTTCGCCGCAAGCGCGTCCGCCACCGCCGTGCGGATGTCCGCGACCGAGAACGGCTTGGTCACGACGTCATGCACCAGCGCGTTGAGGTTCGAGGCGCGCTCGCGCTGGTCGGCGAAGCCGGTCATCAGCAAAATGGTCAGCTCGGGAAAGTCGCGGGCGGCGGAAAGCGCGAGCGCGATGCCGTCCATCACCGGCATCTGGATGTCGGTGAGCAGCAGGTCGAACGCGCCGTCTTCGCGGATCAGGATCTCCAGCGCCTCGGCACCGTCTTGCGCGGTGACGATCTCGTGGCCGTCCATGGCGATGGCGCGCGCCACCAGCTGGCGCATCGAATCCTCGTCATCGGCAATCAACACTTTCGGCATGACACCAACCTCGGGACCAACCTCCTGTGCGGCACTCGACGGCGCCTTGATTACACGCTGCCGCCGGCAATGTCGCGCCGGGTGAAGAAGCGAACATCGATATTGCGGCCTTCCGGCGGCGGCGAGGCCAGGCGCGACCTGAAGAAGGCGCGCTCGCCGGGTTGCAGCACGGTCTGCTCCAGCACTGAATTCCAAGCGTAGATCTCCGCGCCTTGCGCGTCGCGCACTGCAAAGCGCAAGCGCGGAATATCGAGCGGCTTCTTGCCCTGGCCGACAATCACGCCCTCGATCACCAGCACCTGTTTGCCGTCCACGGTCTCGCTGGAGAGCTTGACGTCCTTGAAGGCGAGCCCGCGCAGATTCACCTCTAACCCGACCATCTTGTAGAACGCCGCGGTCTGCGGCAGCAGCCGGACCATGTCGCCGCGCCAGATCACCAGCGCCAGCACCAGCGCGCCCATGGCGGCGCAGGCGGTCGGGAGGCCGAAATAGGATTTTCGTCGCGCCACGACGGGGGCTGGGCGGCTAACCTTTGCCCCGCGGCGGCTGAACAGGCTGCTGAACCAGGACTGGTGCTGCGCGCCGACGGCCTCGTCCTCGGCGACCCTGGCTGCCGCGGACCACTCGTCCTCCGTCTCTGCAGTGTCCTCGGTCGGCCAGTCGCTGGCGATCGAAGGGCTTTCGACCACCGGGGTCTCGTCGGCTCCGTCGTCCTTGGCGTAGGAGTTCCACTGCTCGGCGAGGTCGGACTGGTCGTCAGCCTGGCTGGCCACGGCCATGGCCGGCACGGCCGCCTCCTCGATGGCATCCTCCGGATGCGCCATCCAGGTTTCCTTGCAGCGGGAGCAGCGGACCGTCCGTCCGTTGGCCCCAAGGCTCGCAAGCTTGATGGCGTAGGATGTCGTACAATGGGGGCAGACGATATGCATGGAGGGCCTCGACGATGACCCGGTCGCGCGGAACCGGGCGGTCAGGATGCTACAGAGCGACCGTTAACGAACCGGAAACCATAACGGTCGCAAAACTCGTGGAACATCTGTGGCGGTGCGTCGCGGCCCGGCCATCGTCCCCTCTCGAACGGAGCTGAGCTTGGTTCGGTTCGAAAATGTCGGATTGCGTTATGGCCTGGGGCCGGAGATCCTGCGCGACCTCAATTTCCAGATCCCTGCGCATTCCTTCCAGTTCCTCACCGGCCCGTCGGGCGCCGGCAAGACGTCGTTGCTGCGCCTGCTGTTTCTGTCGCACCGGCCGACGCGGGGCCTCGTCAATCTGTTCGGCCACGATATCTCGCAACTCGGCAAGGACGAGATTGCGGACTTGCGCAAGCGCATCGGCATCGTGCTTCAGGATTTCCGCCTGCTCGACCACATGACGACCTACGAGAATGTGGCGCTGCCGTTCCGCGTCATGGGCCGCAGCGAATCGAGCTATCGCAAGGAGGTCATCGATCTCCTGCGCTGGGTCGGCCTCGGCGAGCGCATGGACGCGCTGCCGCCGATCCTGTCGGGCGGCGAGAAACAGCGCGCGGCGATCGCGCGCGCCGTGATCTCGCGGCCGCAACTGCTGCTCGCGGACGAGCCGACCGGCAGTGTCGATCCCACGCTCGGGCGACGATTGCTGCGGCTGTTCATCGAGCTCAACAAATCAGGCACGGCCGTGATCATCGCGACCCACGACATCGCGCTGATGGACCAATACGAAGCGCGCCGCTTCGTGCTGCACCAGGGACGGTTGCACGTCTATGAGTAGGAGCGACGAGCGCGGCGTGTTGGTCGACCTCGGACAGGAGCGTCCGCAGCTCCCCGCGCGGGCGCGTAATATGTCGCCGATCGTGCCGCGCGCCTCTATCCACGGCCGCGCGCTGGTCGCGGTCGTCGCCATCATGACCTTTCTCGCCTCGATGACGACGGGCGCGGTGCTGCTGGTCAGCGCCTCGGCCGCGGAATGGCAGTCGGACGTCGCAAGCGAAATCACCATCCAGGTCCGTCCGCAATCCGGGCGCGATCTCGAGCGCGACACTGCGGCGGTCACCGAGGCAGTGCGCGCGCAGGCCGGCATCGTCGAGGTCAAGCCGTTCACCAAGGAGGAGAGCGGCAAGCTGCTCGAACCCTGGCTCGGCACCGGGCTCTCGATGGATGATTTGCCGGTGCCGCGCATGATCATCGCGCGCGTGCAGCCCGGCACGGCGCTCGATCTCGGTGCCCTGCGCGCCCGTGTGACCCAGGTGGCGCCAAGCGCCAGTGTCGACGATCACCGCGCCTGGATCGAACGGATGCGCTCAATGACCAATGCCACCGTGCTCGCCGGCATCGGCATCCTCGCGCTCGTCATCGTCGCGACCATCATCTCGGTCTCGTTCGCGACCCGCGGCGCGATGGCGGCGAACCGACCGATCGTCGAAGTCCTGCATTTCGTCGGCGCCGGCGACCGCTACATTGCCAATCACTTCCTGCGGCATTTCCTCAGGCTCGGCCTCGAAGGCGGCGTCATCGGCGGCGGCGTCGCAATGCTGCTGTTCGGCTTCTCCGAGTCGATCGCGGGCTGGTTTTCCGGCACCCCGGTGGGTGACCAGTTCGCGGCGCTGCTCGGCACCTTCTCGCTGCGGCCCTCGGGCTACGTCGTGCTCGCGGTGCAGGCCGTCCTGATCGGCGCGATCACCGCGGTGGCCTCGCGCCAGACCCTGTTCGCGACGCTGAATGACGTCGATTGAAGATGCACATGCTTGCGTTTCTTCGCCTCTCGCCGCAAGCGGGGCGAGGGAGCGCACTGCCGGCGCGGATGAGTAGCATTCCGTCGCGTTGATAAGCCCGATAAACCAGACTCCACTTCGCCTCAAAACGTCCTAAAATCATCCCGGGAAGGGATCGCCGACATCGCATGACCTCGCCGACCGACGATCAATCGCCGAACCTGCCGCGCGGCTGGCTGCGCGCGACCGTAGTGTCGACGGTCGCGTTCGTTTTCGTGGGCGCGGCGGCGGGCTTCATTGCATTCCTGTCGCAATTGCGGGGCGCCGAGATCGCGCCGGACCGCAAGGCTGACGGCATCGTGGTCTTGACCGGCGGTTCCTCACGCGTATCGGACGCGATGGAGCTCCTGGCGGCCGGCTATGGCAAGAGGCTGCTGATCTCGGGGGTGCACCCGACCTCGAGGGCGAGCGACATCTCCCGGACCTTGCCGGAGAACCAGTCCTTCATGACCTGCTGCGTCGATCTCGATCGCACCGCGCTCACGACCCGCGGCAACGCGGCGGAGGCGCGGCGCTGGGCCGAGGGGCGCGGGTTCAAATCACTGATCGTGGTCACCTCGAACTACCACATGCCGCGCGCGCTGGTGGAATTCTCGCACGCGATGCCGGAGACGGCACTGATTCCGTTCGCCGTGGTCGGCGACAAATGGCGTGAAGAGCCGTGGTGGACCTCGGCCTCGACGCTGCGGTTGCTGATGTCCGAATATGTCAAGTACATCGCCGCCGAGCTCAGGGTGCGGCTGGAAGATTTCGGGATTGACCTTTCCCCCGAAGTGTCGGAGCAGCCTGCGGGCCTGCAATCCAGGCGGCCCGCCACCGCACAGGCCAATTGATCGGCAATTGATCGGATCGTCGATGTTCCTGATTTTTCTGCGTTCGCTCGTCTTCAACGTGCTGTTCTACGCCGTGCTGGTGTGCCTCGCGATCGTGGCATTGCCGACCTTCGCGTTGCCGCCGCGCGCCATGTTGACGATCGCCGGATGGTGGGCGAAGGCGACGCTGGTCCTGATGCGCGTGGTCTGCAACATCAAGGTGGAATTTCGCGGTGTCGACAAGATCCCGCAGGAGCCGCTGGTGGTCGTGGCGAAGCACCAGTCGTTCTGGGAGACCTTCGCGCTGCTGCCTTTCTTCGATCGCCCGATCTTCATTCTCAAACGGCAGCTCGTGAACATTCCTGTGTTCGGCCAGTTCCTGATCAAGACGGGCATGATCGCGATCGACCGCGGTGCCGGCGTCAAGGCGCTGCTGGACATGACGCGGCGCGCCCGCGAGGCCGTGCGCTCGGGCCGCCAGTTGGTGATCTTCCCCGAAGGCACGCGACGTCCTCCCGGCGCGCCGCCCGACTACAAGACCGGTTTCGCGCAGATTTATTCCACCTGCGGCGCACCCTGTCTGCCGATCGCCCTGAACTCCGGCCTGTTCTGGCCGCGGCGTACCTTCATGCGTTATCCCGGCACGCTAGTGGTGGAATTCCTGGATCTCCTGCCACCGGGGTTGCCGAAGGACGAGTTCCTGGCCCGGGTCGAAACCGCGATCGAGGACGCGACCGGTCGCCTCGTCGAGGCCGGACGGAAAGAGCAGGAACAGTTGATCGGCGCCGCGCCGAGCTACGCGGCCTCGGGCAGTTAGCGGCTGTCTCTATTTTCGTCGGGAGCCGGCGCATGCAGCGAATGCGCGTCGCCATGCAGCATCGTGGCGAGCTGATGCAATTGCGTGTCGCGAAAACCTTCGGCCTCGATCGCCTTCACGGTTGCCGTCACATAGTCGCGGTTGGCACCGGATTGGCCGTGGCCCTGGAGCACATGGCGGTGCTGGTCGGCGAGCGACAGTCGGCCGGCATATTGCACATGGCCGCGGTCAACGACATAAGCGAGCGCGGAGACGCGCTGTCGCGCGTCGTTCTCCAGCCACACCGAGCGCATCACCTCGCGATAGACCGACGTCACCTGCTCGCGGGCCCGCAAATAGGCGACGACGTCGGCACGGTCCTTTTCAGCGACGCGGAAGGCGATGCCGCGGCAGGCGCCGCCGCGGTCGAGCCCCAGCACCAGGCCCGGCTGCTCCGGCGTGCCGCGATGCACGAAGGAATAGACGCAAAGCGCGCGGTGCTCGCCGACAAGCCGGGCAGGAACGCGCTCCTCGAACGCAAAGCCCGGCCGCCACATCAGCGAGCCGTAGCCGAACACCCAGAGGTCGCCCTTGGCTGATGTGACAGTGGGAAGGGTGATTTCCGACATTTCGGGCACGGCTAGCAGAACCGCGCGCGCAAGCGAAGCGAATTCTCCGCCTTTCGTCGCAGGCGAACCTCGCTTACATTTGACAAAATCTGGGGTCAAAGGGTCGCCGCATGTCCGATATGACCATTGCCACAGGCCGCCGCTCCCGTTGGGGCATTTTCATCGCACCCGTTCTCCTCCTGATCCTTGCGGTCGCCTGGAGCGGCTTCTGGTTCTATGCGGCGTCGCAGGCCGAGGTGGCCGCAGACGCCTGGCGCGCGCAGGAAGCCAAATCCGGCCGCATCTATGACTGCGCCAAGCGCTCGATCGCGGGATTCCCGTTCCGCTTCGAGGTCCAGTGTTCCGGGGCCAGCGTCGCGCTGGTTTCGCAGAATGCGAGCAAGACGCCGTTCACCGCCAAGCTCGACAACATCCTGGTCGTCGCCCAGGTCTACGATCCCAGGCATGTCATCGCCGAATTCTCCGCGCCGGCAACGCTAACCGACGGCGTCACGCAAAACACCTTCGTGGTGAACTGGAGCAAGGGCCGCAGCAGCGTGATTGGGTTGCCGGCCATCCCGGAGCGCGCCTCCATCGTGTTCGACGATCCCAGCATCAATCGCGTCGATGGCTCGGTGCAGGTGCCGCTCGCGCGCGCCAAGCAGATCGAGCTGCACGGGCGTCTCGCCGACGGATCGTCATCCGATCATCCCGTGATCGAGACCGTGCTCCAGATCGCGCAGGGCAGCATCCAGGGCGTTCATCCGCTGCTCGCCGAACCGTTCGACGCCGACACGCGCGCGAAGATCACCGGGCTCTCCGACCTGACCCCAAAGCCCTGGCCGCAGCGCTTTCGCGAGATCCAGGCCGCCGGCGGCCATATCGAGATCGTACAGTCGCGGATCCAGCAGGGCGAGATGATCGCGGTCGCCGCCGGCACGCTCGGACTCTCGGCCAATGGTCGATTGGATGGCGAATTGCAGATGACCGTGACTGGGCTCGAGCGCGTGATCCCGGCGCTCGGCATCGAGAAGATGCTGGAGGAGGGCGTGCCGCAGGCAACGCTCGATCGCGTCGCGCCCGGCGTGAAGTCGCAGGATCTCAACAATCTCTTTGGCGCGCTCGACCGCGCCGTTCCCGGCCTCGGCAAGGTCATCAAGCAGAACGCCAACGCCGGCGTCGCCGCCGGCATCAATTCGATCGGCACCGAGAGCACGCTCGAAGGCAAGAAGGCCCGCAGCTTTCCGCTGAAGTTCGTCGACGGCGCCGTGCTGCTCGGCCCGGTCAAGGTCGGCCAGATTCCGCCGCTGTATTAGCTAGACTAGCTCCCGTAGCCCGGATGGAGCAGCGTAATCCGGGTTCTTGGCCAAGCTCGCACTGTCCCGGATTTCGCTGCGCTCCATCCGGGCTGCTCGCGAAGCTATGGCTTCGTCAGCGCCGCATGCGGCCGGCCAAAGTCGGGTGCCGCCGAATCCTGGCCGATCTCGACGATGCCGCGGCGGATGGCGCGGGTGCGGGTGAAGTGGTCGAACAGCGCTTCGCCGTCGCCGCGGCGGATCGCGCGGGTGAGCTTTGCGAGATCCTCGGTGAAGGTGCCGAGCATCTCCAGCACGGCGTCCTTGTTGGCGAGGAAGACGTCGCGCCACATCGTCGGATCGGAGGCCGCGATGCGGGTGAAGTCGCGGAAACCGCCGGCGGAGAATTTGATCACCTCCGATTCCGTCACCTGCTGCAGCTCGTCGGCGGTGCCGACGATCGTATAGGCGATCAGATGCGGCAGATGGCTGGTGATCGCGAGCACGAGATCATGATGATCCGGCGTCATCACCTCGACCTTGGCGCCCATCGCCGCCCAGAAGGCGCGTAAGTGCGCGGTGGCTTCGGCATCGACACCTTCCGGCGGCGTCAGGATGCACCAGCGGTTGATGAAGAGCTCGGCGAAGCCGGAATCCGGCCCCGAATGTTCGGTACCCGCGACCGGATGCGCCGGTACGAAATGAACCGTTTTCGGCAGATGCGGCGCCATGTCCCTGACGATCGCGCCCTTCACCGAGCCGACGTCGGAGACGATTGCGCCGGGCTTGAGATGCGCGGCGATCTCCTGCGCCACGGGCCCGCAAGCGCCGACGGGAATGCAGAGGATGACGAGATCGGCATCCTTCACCGCTTCCGCATTGGTCGCCAGGACCCGATCGACGATGCCGAGCTCGAGCACCCGCGCGCGCGTCTTTTCCGAACGTGCGGTGGTGACGATCTCGCCAGCCAAGCCCTGGAGCTTCGCAGCGCGCGCGATCGAGCCGCCGATCAGGCCGAAGCCGATCAGCGCGACGCGCTGGAAGTGCGGGTCAACACTCATTTGCCGGCCATGAAGTCGCGAAGGCCGTCGACGACGAGGCGGTTGGCCTCCTCGGTGCCGATGGTCATGCGCAGCGCATGCGTGAGGCCGTAATTCTTCAGCCCGCGCAGCACGAGGCCTCGCTTGGTGAGATACGCGTCGGCCGCATCCGCGGTTTTGCCGGATTCCGGAAAGTGGATCAGCACGAAATTGGCGACGCCCGGGGTCACCTTCAGTCCGAGCTTGCCGATCTCCTCGGTGAGCCAGTTGCGCCAGGTCTCGGTGAACTGCTTCGACATCGCCTGGTGCGCGGTGTCCTCGATCGCGGCGACTGCGGCATACATCGCCGGCGTCGACACGTTGAAGGGACCGCGGATGCGGTTGACGGCGTCGATTATGTGCTCGGGGCCGAACATCCAGCCGACGCGCAGCGCGGCCAGACCGTGGATCTTGGAGAAGGTGTGCGTCACCACCGTATTCTCGGTGGTGGCGACGAGCTCGATCCCCATCTCGTAGTCGTTACGAGACACGTAGTCGGAATAGGCGGCGTCGAGCACCAGCAGCACATGCGACGGCAGGCCGGCGCGCAGGCGCTTGACCTCGTCGAACGGGATATAGGTGCCGGTCGGGTTGTTGGGGTTGGCGAGCCAGACCAGCTTTGTCCGCGGCGTCACCGCCTTGAGGATGGCGTCCACGTCGCAAGTGAGGTTTGTCTCGGCCGCGATCACGTTCTTGGCGCCGACCGCCATGGTCGCGATCGGGTACACCAGGAAGCCGTGCGTGGTCGAGATCGCCTCGTCGCCGTGGCTGAGATAGGTGTGGGCGAGCAGATTGAGGATCTCGTCGGAGCCGGCGCCGCAGATGATGCGGTTGGGGTCGAGCCCGAAGGAGCGGCCGATCGCCTCGCGCAGCACGCGCGAGGTTCCTTCGGGATAGTCTTCCAGATGATCCGCGACGTGCTTGAAGGCCTCGATCGCCTTGGGCGAGGGTCCGAACGGCGTCTCGTTGGCCGAGAGCTTGAACACCTTGCGGCCCGGCTCCGCGACCGGGCTCTTGCCGGGCGTGTAGGGCGCAATATCGAGAATGCCGGGATTCGGCACGGGGCGGGACATCTTCAACTCCGAAAGTGGCTTCAAGCGGTTCGCGATCTACGATTTCGACCCGGTCGGGGGCACCGTATAGCGCGTTGCGTGGCTGCCGACGAGGGCCGTGGAGCGCACCGAGGCCCCCGCTTCGATCAGGGCAGCCTTGATTTTGTCGATGCTGGTGGCGCCCGTCACCGAGATCAGCAAGGCCGCGCCGTCGAAGGCGGTATCGGGCACCGCCACGATCTCGGCGAGCGGCGACAGGGCGCGTGCGACGTCGGCGTTCCACCCTGATACGCGCACGCTGAAGGTTTCGACCTCCGTCACCACGGCGCTGTCGGCGACGCGCGAGATCGCGAACACCGGCAGTGCGGCCGGATGGTCGGCACGCTCCACGAAGGGCAGCCGCGCGATGATCTTCGGCGCGCCGTCTGCTTCCAGCTCCAGCCACCATGGCGTGCGGCTCGAGGTCGCCGAGACCAGCGCCAGATCGCCCTTGGATTTCGCGACGGCTTCGACCGCGGCCTGCGCGCTGAAATGCGCGACGTAAGGAACCGTGAAGCCAAAATGGAAGCGCACGGAATCGCGCATCGCCGGCTCGCTCACAGAGATGTCGGCATGCACCGAGAACGGCGCCTGGACATAGGTGAAGGTCGAGATGATGACGCGCCAGATGCTCTCGACCGTGTCGAGCGGCAGGATGCCGCGATGACGCTGCACGATGTCGCGCATCATGGAAGCCTCGCGCGCCGGACGGAACGCGGAGCCGACCTCCTGGGTCTGCTTCACCTGGATCAGGCGGTCGATGATGTCGCCGCGCTGCATCAGCAGGCGATGCATGCCCTCGTCGATCGCGTCGATCTCCTTGCGCAATTCCTGGAGCGATGGTGGCGCGGGTGGACGTTGGGACATATCTGATAAGGGCTGTTGAGAGGCGTTCCAGGGCGGACCGACCCGGAGACGGGTTGCTACGATCGATGTCCTGATTAGGCAGTCGGGGCCGCGAAAGCAAAGAGAAATGCAGAGCGAAATTGGCCCCTTCTCCGCTGAGGGCGCAGAGACGAATTTGGTTAATCCGGACCGCGGCTTGACGAAAACAGCCCAGGCCGATAGGATTCGCCCGTTCCGTGGTCATTTGAGCCGGCCGGCTTGCAGCCACGTTAAAAAACTCGCTAAACAGGCCGGGGACGCTTTCGATCCCGGCCGAACCTATCGTTCAGGCCGGGTTTTTTATGGCCTGATGTCAGTAGCGGTCTGAAGTCCGATCGCAAACGAGGTCGATGGTCAGATGGTTGGCGTCAAATCGATTCCGAGTCCCGCGATCAGTGCCGACGATCGGTCGCATGAGGTGGATCATCCGAGCTCGCCGGTAGCGCATTTCGGTGCCGATCAGCCGCTGCGGCTCGATTGCGGCGTCGATCTCTCGCCGTTTCAGATCGCTTACCAGACCTATGGCGAGCTCAATGCGGATCGCTCCAACGCGATCCTGATCTGCCATGCGCTGACGCTCGATCAGCACGTCGCCAATGTGCATCCGCTGACCGGCAAGCCGGGTTGGTGGGAAATCATGGTCGGCCCCGGCCGCCCGCTCGATACCGACAAGTATTTCATCATCTGCTCGAACGTGATCGGTGGCTGTATGGGCTCGACCGGCCCGGCCTCGACCAATCCGGCGACCGGCAAGGTGTGGGGGCTGGATTTCCCGATCATTACGATTCCCGACATGGTGCGGGCGCAGGCCATGCTGCTCGACCGCCTCGACATCGACACGCTGCTCTGTGTTGTCGGGGGCTCTATGGGCGGGATGCAGGTGCTGCAATGGACTGCGGCCTATCCGGAACGCGTGTTCTCCGCACTTCCGACCGCGTGCAGCACGCGCCATTCGGCGCAGAACATCGCGTTCCACGAGCTTGGCCGGCAGGCGGTCATGGCCGACCCGGATTGGCACGGTGGGCGCTATGTCGATCAGGCAACGCATCCGCATCGCGGCCTCGCGGTGGCGCGGATGGCCGGGCATATCACCTATCTTTCGGACGCGGCACTGCATCGCAAGTTCGGACGGCGCATGCAGGACCGCGAGCTGCCGACCTTCTCGTTCGACGCCGACTTCCAGGTCGAGAGCTATCTGCGTTACCAGGGCTCGTCCTTTGTCGAGCGCTTCGACGCCAATTCCTATCTCTATCTGACCCGCGCGATGGACTATTTCGACATCGCCGGCGACCATGGCGGCGTGCTGGCGAAAGCGTTCGCAGGCATCGAGACGCGCTTCTGCGTGGTCTCCTTCACCAGCGACTGGCTGTTCCCGACCTCTGAATCGCGCGCACTGGTCCATGCGTTGAACGCGTCGAGCGCGCGAGTGTCGTTCGCCGAGATCGAGACCGATCGCGGCCATGACGCGTTCCTGCTCGACGTGCCCGAATTCTTCGACATCTCCCGCGCCTTCCTGCAATCGGCGGGCAAGGCACGCGGGCTCACCGGCAAGAACGGCTGACAAGGACGGCTAGCGATGTCTGTACAGGAAATGCTGCCGCTCGATGGCCTCGCCTCGGAGCAATCCGGCCCATTTCGCGCCGACCATCTGCTGGTCGCCGAGATGGTCAAGCCGGGCTCGAAAGTGCTCGACGTCGGCTGCGGTGACGGCGATCTGCTTCAGTTGCTGGAGACCCGCGGCATCGATGGTCGCGGTATCGAATTGTCGCGCGAGGGCGTCAACCGCTGCGTGGCAAAAGGCCTCGCGGTGGTGCAGGGCGACGCCGACACCGATCTCGTCAACTATCCCGACGACGCCTTCGATTACGTGATCCTGTCGCAGACGCTGCAGGCGACGCGGCAGCCCAAGGTCGTGCTGGAGAACCTCCTGCGCATCGGCCGCCGCGCCATCGTGTCGTTCCCCAATTTCGGCTTCTGGAAGATGCGGCTCCAGCTCCTGGTCGGCGGCCACATGCCGCGCACGGAGAATTTGCCGGCAAGCTGGTACGACACCGCCAACATCCATTTCTGCACCATCAAGGACTTCGTCGAGCTCTGCGACGCCATCGGCGTCAAGATGGAACGCGCCGAAGCCCTCGACCTCTACGGCCGTCCGCTGCGGCTGCGATTGCCCTGGTGGGTGTGGAATCTGTTCGGCGAGCAGGGCGTTTTTCTGCTGAGCCGCGGCGGGAGGAAGTCATAGCCGCCTCGAACCGGTCCGGTTGCCGGAGTTCACAGAGGATCACGGCCCGTGCTAGGTTGAGTTAGGTGGACAGGGCTTTTGGGGGAGCAAGCATGGACGAATTGGCACGTCGGTCTTTTGTCGCGGCGGTCCTCGGGGCCGTGTTCTTTGGCGGCCCAGCCGTGGCACAGAACACGACGGCGGGGGGCGTCACGCGCGTCGCGCTCAAGGGGTACGATCCCGTGTCGTATTTCACGGACGGCGTACCACAACAAGGCTCGGCCGAATTCACGTTCGCTTTTGACGACACCACCTATTGGTTCAAGAGTGCCGAACACCGTACCACATTTGCGGCGGACCCCGAGCATTACGCACCGCAGTTTGACGGTTTCTGCGCCGTGCTACTCTCACGCGGCCGCAAGGTGGAAGCCGACCCGGAAGCTTGGACCATCAACAATGGCAAGCTGTACGTGTTTTCCGGAAAACGCGGAGTGCTGAGCTTCAACGAACGTCCGATCGATATAGCCCAAAGGGCCGGCGAAAATCTGAAACAACTTCGCTAGAGAATGATCCGGAAAGGTGTGAAGCGGTTTTCCGGATCATGCTCAAACGACAACCTAAAGCGCGATGACGATCTATCCTGATCTCATCGCGCTTTAGACTAGAGCCCCGCCTTCTTGAGTGCGGCAACGAGTTTCCCCTGCAATTCCGGTTTGCGGAGCAGTGTGCCGAACTCGGCGCTGTCGAAGCGCGCGTCGAGCCGCCGCACTGTCTCGGCTTGCCGGGCGGCGTCCGGCTGCCGCCCGGCTTGCGCGTAGGCGGCCGCCAGGATCGCATTGGTGTAAGGATCGGTCTTGTTGCGTTCGATCGAGCCTTCGAGCGTGCGGATGGCGTCGTCATTGCGATCCGCCAGGACATACGCGGTGCCGAGAATGAACGTGTCGTTCGCCGAGGCGATGAGTCCCAGCTTGCCCGAGATCTCGAAGTTTTTCACCGCTCCCTCGACATCGCCGGACCACAGCAGCGCCGTCGCCAATCCGGCATAGCTGGCCGGATCGCTGCTGTTCAACTCGACCGCGCGCCGCATCTCGTCCAGCGCCCGGTCGTAATCCGCATACCGGATGTAGATGCTTCCAAGCAGCGAGTGAGCGCCGGCGCTGGTCGAGTCGATCGCGGTTGCCTTCTGGCCGAGACTCGCGGCGCGCTGCAGGGCGGCATCAGGGTCGGCGGTCCATCCCTGCGTGACGGCGTTCAGCTCGACCCGGCCGAGGCCGACGTAAGCCGGGCCATAACCGGCATCGAGCTCGATCGCCTGCTTGAACAGCGCGCGCGCCTGCGAGTTCGCCGTGCGGTTGACGCGGCTGAGAAGATCGCGGCCGCGCAGAACCGCATCGTAAGCTTCCATATTGCTTGGTGGCTTGGTCGCAGCCTTGGCCAGCTCCAGGTTGGTCAATCTGCCTGCCAGCGTTCCCGCGATGCGCCGCGTGATCTCGTCCTGCACCGAGAAGACCTCGTTCGGCGCCACATCGTAATTCTCCGACCACAGCAGGGCGCCGCCTCTGGCGTCGGTCAGACGAATCGAAATGCGCATGCGCTCGGGGCTGCGGCGGACGCTGCCTTCCACGATATAGCGCACGTCGAGATCGCGGCCGATTTCATCGGGGCGCGGCGTCTTGCCTTTGTAGGCGAACGTGGCATTGCGCGAGCGGACGATGAATTCCGGAAATCGCCCGAGTGCCGAGATCAAATCTTCGGTCAGGCCATCGGCGAAATAGTCCTCCTTGCCGGCATCCGCCAGCGTCACCAAGGGCAGCACCGCGATCGATGGACGCGCAGCCGATGGCATCAGCGTGCTGGCGACTTGCACGGATGACGGCGCGCGCATTGCCCACCAGGCTGTCGTGGCGGCCACGCCGAGCAGTAGCACCAGCGCGCCTGCCACCAGTGCGCCACGGCGCGACCTCGGCGACGCAATGCGGCCGGCCGACAGTTCGGGAGCCTCGGCGATTGCCTGTGGTGACAGGGCGAAGACGCGCACGGGGCGGGCAATGTTCTTGACCTGCTGCTCGCCGCCGTCCACAAACCTCAGCGGCAGCTTGCCGCGGACCTGATCGCAGGCAATCTCCGAGACGCACAGGCCACCCGGTTCGCAGATCGATTCCAGACGGGCCGCGATATTCACGCCGTCGCCGAAGATGTCCTTTTCGTCGATGATGATATCGCCGATATTGATGCCAATGCGGAAAACAATTCGCTTATCGTCCCCGATGTCACCATTGCGCCGGATCATGCCGCGCTGAATCGTGACGGCGCAGGCCACTGCATCGACGACGCTTGGAAAATCCACCAGCAAGCCGTCGCCCATGGTCTTGACGATGCGCCCGCCGTGCGCGGCGATGGTGGCGTCGACGAGGTCCTTGCGGACGGACTTGATGGCACGCAAAGTGCCGACTTCATCCAGTCCCATCAGCCGGCTGTAACCGACGATATCTGCCGCCAAAATCGCGGCAAGTTTACGCTCAACGTGCTCGTGCTTTCCCAAGGACAAACTTTCATCGAAGCAATGATATTGAGGTTATCTTATCCCGAAAAATCCGCACCGGTGCGAAATAAGTGTCGTCGGTTTCCGGGCCGGGGTGAGGTCCGCGGGCGTCGTTCTGCGGCTCGCATAGGTTCGTCGGCCTGGACGCCGGTTGTCGGCCCGGCCTTCGTGGACCTCATGATGTCCGTTTCCGCGTCCCGGCTACGGCGAAGCGGCCATCGGGATGGAAGAGGAAGTGACCTAATTGGCCGCCACCGACCGCGGATCGCGCACCGGCCACCGTCCCGCTTCGACCAGCCTCACGAACCGCTCCACCGTCTCGTTGAACAGCGCCGGCTCTTCGAGATTGAGCACGTGGCCGGACTTCGGAAACATCGCGAGCCCCGCCGCTGGCAGATGCTTCTTCAGGAACAGGCTCGGAGCGATGCAGGGATCGTCCTCGTCGCCGCAGATGATCAGCGCCGGCGTTGCTACCTGCTTGATCGCGTCCGTCATCGCAAAGATCGACGGGCGGCCGCCCTGGAAGCCGCGCATGGTATTGGCCGAGCCTTTTGCATCATGCCGCGACAGCGCGGCGTAGAAATCGGCGTGACCACGCGGGTCCTTGACCATGAACGGAATCCGGCTCGGCGCCTCGCGCGTGACTTTTGCGACCTCGGCGGAGCCGAGGGTCTCGAACTGCTCGGCATTGGCGCGGCATTGCTTGCGCCAGGCGTCGAGGTTCTCGATCTCCGAACCTGAGCCGACGCCGGCGAGCGTCATCGACAGTGCGCGCTGCGGCGCGTTCAATCCGATCTGAAGCGATGAATAGGCGCCCATCGAGAGGCCGACGAGATGCGCGCGCTCGATCTTGAGATGATCGAGCACCGCGAGAGCGTCGGTGTAGAAGTGTTGGTAGGTGTAGACCTCGCCCGCTGGTACGTCCGACGGTGTGTAGCCGCGTGCGGAATAAGTGATGCAGCGGTGGCCGCGCGAGAAGTAGCGCATCTGCGGCTCCCAATTGGTGTAGTCGGCCGCGAACTCGTGCAGAAAAAGTATCGGCGTTCCCTGACCCGCCTCTTCGAAATAGATGCGGACGTCGTCCCAGGTCGTGGCGTGGGGCATTAACTGTTTCCCTCTCTTCAAGCCGTGACTTCAGGATCGCAGTTAATGCTGTTGTCCGCAATGCGGCAGCATCAACACAAAATCATCGCAGCTATTCGCCGGCGCGGCGTCTTTTTCTCGCCACATCGGACGGCTTAACGGCCAGACGGATGTCGGCCACCGCACGGGCCGACTGGGAAGTGGGGTGTCAACGAAGGATGAAGAATGTTCGAGTTGTTTGCGTCTCGCCTGTCGCGTCGTGTGATCGCGCTGGCGATCTTCTTCGCGGCGATTGCCGCGTTGGTTTCTCCGGCCTCAGCGCGGCCGCATCATCGTCATAGCGCGGAGCGGCACGCTTACGTGCATCACGCCAGACATCATCATTATCGCCACCATGCACGCGGATCGCGCTTCGAGCGCAGCGCGGCGCAGTTGCAGGCGGGCGGCTTTGCCCACACGCAGGCGAGCTACAATCCCAACGCCAATAGCGGTGGCATGGCCAATAGCGGCATGGCTGCAAGCGGTGGCTTCGGTGGTGGATCTGGTCTCGTCTCAGAGGCGCGCCGCTATCTCGGCGGCAATCCGACCGGCCGCGGCAGCCTGTGGTGTGCGCGCTTCATGAACATGGTGCTGCAGCACACCGGCCATCAGGGCACCGGCTCCGACATGGCGAGCTCGTTCGCACGTTACGGCACGCGTGTCTCCGGTCCGCAGGTCGGCGCCATCGCGGTGATGGGACGGCGCGGCGGCGGCCATGTCGGTATCATCACCGGCATCGACGCGCAGGGTAATCCGATCATGATCTCCGGCAACAACGGCAACCGCGTCCGCGAGGCGCCGATCTCGCGCGGCCGGATCTATGCGTATGTGATGCCGAATTAGGGTAGCGGTGCGTAGGGTGGGTTAGCTCGCGGTCGCGCGAAGCGCGGTCCGTGGGCGTAACCCACCTCTTTGGTCGCCGCGGTGGCAGAAGTGGTGGGTTACGCGGAGCGGATCGCGCCTTGCGCATCCGTTCCGCTAACTCACCCGACGAAGCTCACACCAGCTTCGGCGCGTCCACCGCAATCGCATCCCCGACACCGATCTCACCGTCGGCGATCACCTCGGCATAGATGCCGCAATCCATGTGGCCGAGACGGCGCGAGAGCGTGGGCGGGATTTCGAGATCGCGCGCGGCGGTCTCGGGGTCGACGTTCGTGGCTGCGCAGCGCTTGATGCGCTTGACCACCTTCAGCCGGGCTTGCCCGATCGCGAGGGTCTGGCCGACGAGGTCGAGCTCGGACCAGGCCGGCCAGCCCTGGACGTAGAGATTGGCGCGGAAGCGCAACGGATGGACGGCCGCCCCGCCGAGCAGGGCCTCGAGCGCGCGGACGCTGCCGAGATTGATGATGGACACGACCTTGCTGGCGACGTCGGAAAAGCTGTGGTCGCGACCGGACAGCAGCTTAGGCGGCCCCGTCAGCTCCGGCTGAAAGTTTTCGGTGAAGTAATCCTCGATGGCGGAGCGTCCGGCGGCGGTCTCGAGATCGCCGCTGGCAACGACCTGGCCACCCTTGCGGATGGTCAGCAGATTGGTGGGGTCCTCGAACCGGCTCTCGAGCGACGCCAGCCGCTCATTGCGCATCAGCATCAGGAATTGGGTCTTGGGCATCCATGAGGGCGCCTCGGGATCGAACCCGCTCGGGCCGTTCTCGATGGCGTATCGGCGGTCGGCGGGCAAGGTCTCCCCTCGCCGCAAGGAGACGCGGGGCAGGGGCTCCGGCGACAGGCCCTTGATCGGGTAGCGGTAGAGGCCGGTGATCTCGGCGGTCTGGCTGGATGTCGTTGCACTGGATGTCATAAGTTGCTCCTTAGGGGATTCGGCGGGTCGGCGCCAAGTGCGTCAGTTGACGCACGAAATTGTGAACTCACCTCTTCCGATCCGAGGCCACGCTTCCCACATCTGGCTCGGGCCGGCGTCAGCGCCGGCTGATTGATGACGACCGTTGCTGGTTGACGAAAGTCAACGCACCCAGCGGAAACCCAATGAAGATGCCGTTTGGAGTGCCTGAGAGGGCTCCAGGGGCAGGCCGAGGGAAAGAAAAGACATGAACATCGACAAATATACCGAACGATCCAGGGGCTTCGTCCAGTCCGCGCAGTCGCTTGCGGTGCGCGAGGGGCATCAGCAGTTTTCGACCCTGCACGTCCTGAAAGTGCTGCTGGACGACAACGAGGGCTTGGCTTCCGGCCTGATCGACCGCGCCGGCGGCAATTCCCGCGCAATTCTGAAGGCGACCGAGGACGCCCTCAACAAGGTGCCGAAGGTCAGTGGCGGTGGCGCCGGCCAGATCTATCTGGCGCCTGAGCTCGCCCGTACCTTCGACGCCGCCGAGAAGGCCGGCGAGAAAGCCGGTGACAGCTTTGTCACGGTCGAGCGGCTGCTGCTCGGCCTCACGCTGGAGAAGACCAGCGACGCCGGCGCGATCCTGGCCAAGGGCGGTGTCACTCCGCAAAATCTCAACGCGGCCATCGAGGCGCTGCGCAAGGGCCGCACCGCGGATTCCGCGACCGCGGAAAACGCCTATGACGCGCTGAAGAAATATGCCCGCGACCTGACCCAGGCGGCGCGCGACGGCAAGCTCGATCCGGTCATCGGCCGCGACGAGGAGATCCGCCGCACCATCCAGGTGCTGTCGCGCCGGACCAAGAACAACCCCGTCCTGATCGGTGAGCCCGGCGTCGGCAAGACTGCCATCGCCGAAGGACTTGCTCTGCGCATCGTCAACGGCGACGTGCCCGAGAGCCTCCAGGACAAGAAGCTGCTGTCGCTCGACCTCGGCGCGCTGATTGCGGGTGCAAAATACCGTGGCGAGTTCGAGGAGCGGCTGAAGGCCGTGCTTCAGGAAGTCACCGCGAGCGACGGCAATTTCATCCTGTTCATCGACGAGATGCACACGCTGATCGGCGCGGGCAAGGGCGACGGCGCGATGGACGCCTCCAACCTGCTCAAGCCGGCGCTGGCCCGCGGCGAGCTGCACTGCATCGGCGCCACCACGCTCGACGAATACCGCAAGCACGTCGAGAAGGACGCGGCGTTGGCGCGGCGCTTCCAGCCGATCTTCGTCAGCGAGCCCTCGGTCGAGGACACGATCTCGATCCTGCGCGGGCTGAAGGACAAGTACGAGCAGCACCATGGTGTGCGGATCACCGATTCCGCGCTCGTGGCGGCCACGACGCTGTCCAACCGCTACATCACCGACCGTTTTCTCCCGGACAAGGCGATCGACCTCATGGACGAGGCGGCTGCGCGGCTGAAGATGCAGGTGGATTCCAAGCCGGAAGAGCTGGATTCGCTCGACCGCGAGATCATCCGGCTCAAGATCGAGCAGGAAGCGCTCAAGAAGGAGAGCGACCTCGGCTCCAAATCCCGCCTCGAGACGCTCCAGAAGGAACTCGCCGAGCTCGAGGAGAAATCTGCGGCGCTGACGGCGCGCTGGAGTTCGGAGAAGAACAAGCTCTCCAACGCCCAGAAGCTGAAGTCCGAGCTCGACGCCCTGCGCGTCGATCTCGCCGACGCGCAGCGGCGCGGCGAATTCCAGAAAGCTGGCGAACTGGCCTATGGCCGGATCCCGCAGCTCGAGAAGCAGCTGGCCGACATCGAGGCGCGCGAAGGCTCCGGCGAGATGATGGAGGAGGCGGTCACCGCCAACCACATCGCGCAGGTGGTGTCGCGCTGGACCGGCGTGCCCGTCGACAAGATGCTGGAGGGCGAGAAAGAGAAGCTCCTCAAGATGGAGGAGCAGCTCGGACAGCGCGTGGTCGGCCAGGCCGAGGCCGTGCGCGCGGTCGCGACCGCCGTGCGCCGTTCGCGTGCAGGCCTGCAGGATCCGCACCGGCCGACCGGCTCGTTCATGTTCTTAGGCCCCACTGGCGTCGGCAAGACCGAGCTGACGAAAGCGCTCGCCGAGTACCTCTTCAACGATGAGACCGCGATGGTTCGCCTCGACATGTCCGAGTACATGGAGAAGCACTCGGTCTCGCGGCTGATCGGCGCGCCTCCGGGCTATGTCGGTTACGACGAGGGCGGTGCGCTCACCGAAGCGGTGCGGCGCCGGCCTTATCAGGTGGTGCTGTTCGACGAGATCGAGAAAGCGCATCCGGACGTCTTCAACGTCCTGTTGCAGGTGCTCGACGACGGCCGCCTGACCGACGGCCAGGGCCGTACCGTCGATTTCCGCAACACGCTGATCATCATGACCTCGAACCTCGGTTCGGAATTTTTGGTGAATCAACCGGAGGGTGAAGACACGTCCGCCGTGCGTGAGCAGGTGATGGGGATGGTGCGGGGACATTTCAGGCCTGAGTTCCTGAACCGCGTCGACGAGATCATCCTGTTCCATCGTTTGCAGAGGAGCGAGATGGGGCGGATCGTCGAGATCCAGTTCGCGCGGCTCCAAAAGCTTCTGACCGATCGCAAGATCGTGCTGACGCTCGATGCCGCTGCGCGCGACTGGCTCGCCGTCAAGGGCTGGGATCCCGCCTACGGCGCAAGGCCGCTGAAGCGGGTGATCCAGCGTTACGTCCAGGATCCGCTCGCCGAGATGATTCTGGCCGGCGACATCAAGGACGGCGATGCGGTCGCAATCTCGGCCGAAGGCAATGTGCTGACCTTCAACGGCAAGGCGCCGCAGACCGCGGAGATTGCCCAGTTCGAGGCGCCGGTGTCGAAGCGCAAGCTGAACTGATCTCGCAGCCGCTACAGACAATCAGTTGCTCCGGAGGGGTCCCTCCGGAGCAATCTGTTCGCGGGCCATATGGCTAGCTAGCTCGCCTTGGGAGCCAGATTCGAGTCGGTGTCCTCGTCTCCGTTCTCTTCGAACTCCGAGAGGATATCCACGAGGTCGCGCGCCCGGCCGTGCGCAAGCGGACGGAGATCGTTGATCAGCGGCTCGTCATTGGCGAGCCAGGCCTTTGCCTCGGCAAGCTCATCGACGGTCGCGCCGGTGCCGATGATCTTCGCGATCGTGACATCGTCCGCGCCGCTGATCGCATTGATGACGTCGTCGCGTGAAATGCGCTTCATGGTTCGGCCTCCTCTTGGCTGCTCACCTTGGAATCGACCAGGGCAATCGGGATGACCATCGATCGGAGCGACCTTTCTGATCGTGCGGGCGTCGGCGCCTTCGTCGGGCGATCGACAAACTTGTTCGATCTTGTTCTATCTGGCCCCCGCCCGCGCAGCGCACGCGAGGGCCAGTTGCTCCATCTGCTAACCGCTCGCGGTCAGCCGTGGCGGGTTCTGGGACATCATCCAGAGCTCGATGGCGGCGAGTGCGGCGACGGCAATGCCGACCACCACGTGGATCGTCATCGCGGTCCTGTTACCCTGGAACCCGAGGACCCAGGGCGCTATCAGCGTCCAAAGGCCAACGATCAGGTTCAGCCATTCTTCCCACACCGCGAAGGCCGCAAGCGCCGCGATCGCCAGGATCGCGATTGCGATGCCCGCAACATAGGCGTTCCGGGAAGCTGCTCCGGCGTCGAAACCGAACATCCAGGGCGAAGCGAACAGGAATGCGCCGAGGACCAGGTTTGCGACGTCGCACCATTTTGCGTTCGTCCAATTCTCCATGGCAGACTCCGTTAAGCCCCTGCCTCGTGGTCAAATAACCGGGCGGCGCCCCGTCGGGTTCCCAGGAGTTCCGGCAAAATTGAGCGGAAGAGGAGCGGGCGGTGCGCTGGTCGCGATGACCGAAGGTGCCGCGCCGATCGCGGCCAGCCCTTACCGGTTTACCGGTTCGTCACCTGCAACGGCCCGCCTGTCGCATCCGACATTCGCGCAATCGCGCCGTTGCGGCCGCTCATCATGCCGTCGAGCCGGTCGCGCTCCTTTTCGAAGCCGGCGAGCATCGGACCTTCCAGCGAACGGCCGCGCGGCAGTTTCACGCGCATCGGGTCGACGAAGCGGCCGTTGACGAGGATTTCGTAGTGCACATGGGGGCCGGTCGACTGGCCGGTTGAGCCGACGAAGCCGATGACCTGGCCCTGCCGCACCTTCTTGCCGGGCTCCATGCCTTTGGCGAAGGCCGACATGTGGCCGTAGGCGGTCTCGTAGCCGTTGTTATGCTTGATGCGGACGTATTTGCCGTAGCCGCCTTCGAGCTGGGCCTTCTCGATCACGCCGTTGCCGGCGGCAAAGATCGGCGTGCCGTAGGCGGTGGCCCAGTCGACGCCGGTGTGCATCTTGATGTAGCCGAGGATCGGATGGCGGCGGCCGCCGAAGCCGGAGCGCATGATGGCGCTGTTGACGGGCTTGCGGACCAGGAACTTCTTCGCGCTCTTGCCGGTCTCGTCATAGTAGTCGACGACGCCGTCGTCCGGGCTCTGGTAGCGATAATATTTCTTGGTCTCGCCGCCGACCGTGAGCGAGGCGAACAGCACTTCGCTCTTGTCGACCGCCGCCGAGCCCTCGTCCTCGCCGGCGTAGAACACGTCGAACGAGTCGCCCGGCGCGACCTTGCGCTGGAAATCGACGTCGTAGGAGTAGATCTTGATCATGTCGTCGATGACCGGCATCGGCACTTTGTTGCGCATCGCGGTCTCGTAAATGCTCTGGTAGAGCCGCACGCCGGTGCCGTCGTCGTCGTCATCATCGTCGCTGTTGGCGTTGGCCGTGGCCTCAGTGACGGTGTTCATGCTGGAGACGTCGACCGCGACGTATTTGCCGAGATCGGACAGCGCTGCGATCGCCTCGACCGTGGTGTCGTTGGCGACGACGACGCGATAGGGCTGCAGCCTGGCGCCGGGGCTTGCGGGCGCCATCAGGATGCGAAGCTTCTCGCCTTCCTTGATGCCGCCGTCGCGACCGCGCGGGCCGAGCGTGGCGGCGATTGCCTTGATTTCGTCCGGCGTGGCGCCGAGATCGCGCAGCACGGAAGAGACCGAGTCGCCCTTCTTGACGACATGGATGCGCTCGCCGTTGGGGTTGCCCCCGGTGATCTGCTCCTTGGTCTTGGGCAGCAGCGTGACGTTTTCCGGCACCACGCGGGTCTCGAAGCCGGCATAGGGATCGGACGGCGACACTTCGCTGGCGTAGGCGCTTCTGATGTCGGACTTGTTGATATCGGATTTACCGGTGGCGCCGGAGACGTCGGCTGCGGCATTGGCGAGCGAGGCGTAGCGCACCCCGCCATTGCCGCGCCAATTGGCGGCATCGCGCACCCGCATCAGGATGTCGTCGAGCGCGACCACCGCGGATATCTTAGCCTTCGGCAGTATCGGCGAGAGGTCCTTGGTGACGAAGGAGACCTCGGCGTCGGGCTCGACGGCCTCGGGATTGTTCGGATCGTCGGCGGCGGTCTTCGGATCGGAGCCGACGTCGGTGAGCAGACGCTGCGCGTTGAACGGCGGGATCTTCGCCGACAGGTCGCTTGTCGTCATCGACAGATTGCCGGCGATCCGGATGAAGGGGCGCACGCGCATCACGTCGCGGTTGCCGACACGCGCCACCGTCGAGACGCGGACGATGTTGCGCGAGGCGGTGGAGTCGCTCGGCGGCGGCAGGCGGTCGCTCTTGTGCAGGGTGGCGGTGCGATCGGCGGTGCCGAATGCACCACGCAGCGCGCCTTCGACCCGCTCAGGAACCTTGGCGAAGGTCATTTCGCCATCGAGAGATGCGAAAACGGCGCCGCCGATCAGGGCCGCGCCGCAGAGTCCCGTCAAAATTGTGCCGCTGAACCATTGCACCGAGACGCGACGGCGATCGATGACGGCGGCCTCGGAACCATCGACCGACAGCGGCGGCTCGTGGCCGAGATCGATGATCCCGGTCTCACGCCCGTAAGCGCCGCGTGACGTCCTCTGGTTCAATCCAAGTCCCCCAATCAACGACCCGAGACCCCTTCGCTTCGTGCCACTCCCTGGTCGCCCTCTTGAGGGGGATCGCGGAAAAAGCCGTGCCGCACAGGTGCTCGCGCTCAGTAGGCCCCGGATGAGGGCCCGGCCGAAATTACGAACAGCAAGGCAGGTGAAGGTCTCTCGATGTGTTTCGAATGTCCGAAGAAGGCCGCGTCATCATCAGATCGCCTTCTCTGAACCCCATGAAAATCGCCGGCAGCCCCCACTGGCATCCCCGCGATTCAAGCTTGTGTCTTATCAGAACGCCGCGGGATTGTGGCTCTAGTACGGCGCCTAACATGGAAAAAGTTTCCTGAACGACCGGGCGCAGAGGGCTTGGCCAGAGCGGCGTCGCAAGCCGCTTCCGGAGCCCCTCTGGAGCGCACTGAGGCCCAAATTTTTTTCAGATTTTTTGCCGCGCCGTTTCGCCCCGCTCAATCACCGTCGCTCTAATCGACTGGAATCATTGAAATTTTTACGCCAATCCACTGTGCGACGTTTTGTTGACGATGGGCGTTGACAATCCCGGGCGGGGGGGCCTATAACCCGACCACTGAGCGCGGCGCCGCCGGGTCACTGACCAAGGCGAGCGAACGCGCCACTGATGCTCCTCACCTCGTTGAGTGCACAACAGCCGACACAAATCGGTTGGAGTTCATTCGTCGCCGGTAAGGGTGTCGGAACCCTTCCAGTCTGGAAGGTTGGGGCCTCCTGGTCCCGGGCTGTTTGACAAGTGAAGATGAAGAAAGAGAAACGTGGACGGCGGAGTCCTTGCGGGTCTCGCATTTAGAAAGCTTCGGCTTTTTGGATCGGGACCGGACGAAAGACTTCGGCGGTACACGTTTTCAAGGAAACACCATCGTTGCCAGCGATGTGAATCGCGGGCAGCAACGTCGACTTCGGTCGATGAAAAAATGGTGGGACCTCGTCAAACGTTGTGATCAGCCGGTTCAAAGTTCAAGTCCAACTTGAGAGTTTGATCCTGGCTCAGAGCGAACGCTGGCGGCAGGCTTAACACATGCAAGTCGAGCGGGCGTAGCAATACGTCAGCGGCAGACGGGTGAGTAACGCGTGGGAACATACCTTTTGGTTCGGAACAACACAGGGAAACTTGTGCTAATACCGAATAAGCCCTTACGGGGAAAGATTTATCGCCGAAAGATTGGCCCGCGTCTGATTAGCTAGTTGGTAGGGTAATGGCCTACCAAGGCGACGATCAGTAGCTGGTCTGAGAGGATGATCAGCCACATTGGGACTGAGACACGGCCCAAACTCCTACGGGAGGCAGCAGTGGGGAATATTGGACAATGGGGGCAACCCTGATCCAGCCATGCCGCGTGAGTGATGAAGGCCCTAGGGTTGTAAAGCTCTTTTGTGCGGGAAGATAATGACGGTACCGCAAGAATAAGCCCCGGCTAACTTCGTGCCAGCAGCCGCGGTAATACGAAGGGGGCTAGCGTTGCTCGGAATCACTGGGCGTAAAGGGTGCGTAGGCGGGTTTTTAAGTCAGGGGTGAAATCCTGGAGCTCAACTCCAGAACTGCCTTTGATACTGAAGATCTTGAGTCCGGGAGAGGTGAGTGGAACTGCGAGTGTAGAGGTGAAATTCGTAGATATTCGCAAGAACACCAGTGGCGAAGGCGGCTCACTGGCCCGGTACTGACGCTGAGGCACGAAAGCGTGGGGAGCAAACAGGATTAGATACCCTGGTAGTCCACGCCGTAAACGATGAATGCCAGCCGTTAGTGGGTTTACTCACTAGTGGCGCAGCTAACGCTTTAAGCATTCCGCCTGGGGAGTACGGTCGCAAGATTAAAACTCAAAGGAATTGACGGGGGCCCGCACAAGCGGTGGAGCATGTGGTTTAATTCGACGCAACGCGCAGAACCTTACCAGCCCTTGACATGTCCAGGACCGGTCGCAGAGATGTGACCTTCTCTTCGGAGCCTGGAACACAGGTGCTGCATGGCTGTCGTCAGCTCGTGTCGTGAGATGTTGGGTTAAGTCCCGCAACGAGCGCAACCCCCGTCCTTAGTTGCTACCATTTAGTTGAGCACTCTAAGGAGACTGCCGGTGATAAGCCGCGAGGAAGGTGGGGATGACGTCAAGTCCTCATGGCCCTTACGGGCTGGGCTACACACGTGCTACAATGGCGGTGACAATGGGACGCTAAGGGGCAACCCTTCGCAAATCTCAAAAAGCCGTCTCAGTTCGGATTGGGCTCTGCAACTCGAGCCCATGAAGTTGGAATCGCTAGTAATCGTGGATCAGCACGCCACGGTGAATACGTTCCCGGGCCTTGTACACACCGCCCGTCACACCATGGGAGTTGGTTTTACCTGAAGACGGTGCGCTAACCAGCAATGGAGGCAGCCGGCCACGGTAGGGTCAGCGACTGGGGTGAAGTCGTAACAAGGTAGCCGTAGGGGAACCTGCGGCTGGATCACCTCCTTTCTAAGGATGA